>NZ_JCBDGO010000007.1:0-18524 GCF_059834045.1 Vibrio sp. R12-SG2-ISO1
CAACGACGGGCTCTTTTAGCAAAACCATGACCTTTGAGGTGAGTTATAACATCGACGGTACATCGATTCGTTGTGATTTACTGTTTATGTTTGTCGATGAATCTCTGCCACTACTCGACAATAAGCTGGCGTACTTGATGGAGGACTTTTGATGTTGAATCTTCCTGCTGAATTTGAGCAATTCCACTGGATGGTGGATATGGTACAAAACGTCGATTTGGGTTTAATCGTCATCGACCGTGAGCATAAGGTCCAAGTGTGGAATGGCTTTATGACCCATCACAGCGGCGTGCAATCTCATGATGCGATCGGCAAGTCTTTGTTTGAGCTGTTCCCTGAGATCCCTCAAGACTGGTTTAAACTCAAAACCAAGCCGGTCTACGACTTAGGCTGTCGCAGCTTTATTACGTGGCAGCAACGTCCTTATTTATTTAAGTGTCGCAACGTGCGTCCGGTGACGCAACAAGCCGATTTCATGTATCAGAATATCACCCTAAACCCAATGCGCACGCCAACCGGTGAGATTCGCTCGCTGTTTCTTTCGATTCAAGACGCCACGGCGGAAGCCCTTGTCTCAAAAAAGTGATCGATAAGGTCGCGATCTAGGCTGGGATTGTGCGACAGTGAGAGCACGATTCTAGCCAGTGAGTGACCTATGGATTCCACAACCCTACCACGGTGGCTTTACACTGCCGATCAAGTCAAACAAGGTGAAGTGCTGGCTGCCAAGCGAGCCAATATCACGCTTTATCAATTGATGGAGCGCGCAGGACGCGCGATTTTGACGCTTATTCAGCGCTTATACCCTGAAGATAAGTCGATCACGATATTGTGTGGAACGGGCAATAATGGCGGTGATGGATTTGTGGTCGCTCGTCTTGCTCGTCAAGCGGGGTATGACGTCACTCTGTGGCTCAGTGGCGATGAATCTAAACTACAAGGAGACGCTGAGACCGCGAAGCTCGCCTTTGTGCGTTCGGGAGGCGAGATCCGTTATTTTAAAACTGAGCATCACGCCGAAGCGCTCAAGCGGGATCTTTTGCGCTCAGCGCTGATTGTCGATGCATTACTTGGCACCGGATTAAAAGGGTCGGTTCGTCAGCCGACGCAAGCCATTCTCGACACGGTTTCTGAGACTCTCTCTCACACTCCCTGTCCTGTCATCAGTGTCGATGTGCCGTCTGGGCTATGCGCTGACTCTGGCACTCGACTAGGAATTAAGGGCAAGTCACCATGCATAGCGGCCGACCACACCTTAACCTTTATTGGTATTAAGCGCGGACTGGTGACAGGGGAGGCGAGGGCCGTGGTGGGTCAACTCCACTTCGATGGTTTGGAGGTAGATGAGTCCTTTTCGTCCCTGGTCCGCAGTAACACGGAGCGGTTGTCAGAATCTGAGATGCAAGCACTTAAGCCAAAGCGGCATGCTTTAGCACATAAAGGCGATCACGGGCGATTGCTATGTGTGGGCGGCAACCAAGGCTATGGCGGTGCGATTCGTCTGTGCGCCCAGGCTGCGGCGCGAAGCGGTGCTGGTCTTGTTCGCGTTCTGTGCCACCTACAGAATGTCACCGCGCTTCAAGTCGCGTGTCCTGAAGCAATGAGTGAAGGATGGCGAGAAGACTTAGCCATGATCAGTCGCCGTTTTGCAGGGCAAAAAGTGTTGGCTATTGGACCTGGCTTGGGTCAAGACGCTTGGTCTCACGCATTGTATGATCATGCCGCGCAATATGAACAAGTTAAAGTCGTCGACGCCGACGGTTTAAATCGACTTGCCAATCAACCCAACTACGATGAACGGCGTGTCATTACCCCACATCCCGGCGAAGCGGCTAGATTACTGGCTTGCTCGGTGGCAGAGGTGGAAGTGGATCGCTTTACCGCAATCAAGGCTTTGCAACAACGATACGGCGGCACCGTCGTTCTCAAAGGAGCTGGGACACTCATTTATGATGGCGAGGTAACCTCTGTGTGTCTTGCGGGCAACCCGGGCATGGCGAGTGGTGGTATGGGCGACGTATTGACCGGAATTATCGCGGCGTTATTGGCTCAAGGATTATCACTCAGCAACGCGGCAAAGCTTGGCGTCTATCTTCACAGTCTTGCGGCGGATGAGTTAGCACGGCGCGAAGGGCAGATTGGTTTGCTCGCCAGTGATCTTATTGCTGAGGTGCGTTGCCAGCTCAATCAATAAGCCAAATCATCACTTTTTTGTGACATTGATTGTTATTTGAGTCAGTTACGTTAGAATGCTCGTTCGCTCCTGAGTTGTGCATCCGTATTTGCATATAAAAGGAGCTGAATTCTCGCCTTTGACGGCCATTATCCCGGCCGTGAAAGATACGTATGAATTGCAAGTGTTGCTTGGTGTGCAACACCACTGTAAAGGACAGTTAAATGCCTATTATTACTCTTCCTGACGGCAGTCAGCGTCAATTTGACAACCCTGTTTCTACTCTTGATGTCGCGCAATCTATCGGCCCTGGTCTGGCGAAAGCTACTATTGCGGGTCGTGTTGATGGTCAACGTGTCGATGCTTGTGATCTCATCGAAGCGGATGCAAGCCTTGAAATCATCACAGTAAAAGATGAAGTGGATGGTCTTGAAATCGTGCGTCACTCATGTGCGCACTTATTGGGTCATGCGATTAAGCAGCTTTATCCGAACGCGAAGATGGCGATCGGTCCGACCATCGATAGTGGCTTCTACTACGACATCGACTTAGAAGAGTCATTGACGCAAGAAGATCTTGAAAAGATCGAAAAGCGCATGAAAGAACTGGCGAAAACCAAGTACCCAGTCATTAAGAAGAAAGTCAGCTGGCAGGAAGCACGTGATGCGTTTGAATCACGTGGTGAAACCTACAAGATGGAAATCTTGGATGAGAACGTCGCACGCGATGACCGTCCAGGCCTTTACCATCACGAAGAATACATCGATATGTGTCGTGGTCCTCACGTACCACATATGGGTTTTTGTCAGCACTTTACGCTACTGAATGTTGCGGGTGCTTACTGGCGTGGTAACAGCGACAACAAAATGTTGCAGCGTATTTATGGTACGGCTTTCCACGACAAGAAAGCGCTGAAAGCGCATCTAACACGCTTAGAAGAAGCCGCCAAGCGTGACCACCGTAAAATCGGTAAGCAGTTGGACCTGTTCCACATGCAGCAAGAAGCACCGGGTATGGTGTTCTGGCACCATAATGGTTGGTCTATTTTCCGTGATTTGGAAGTGTTTGTTCGTGAAAAACTGACAGAGTACGACTACCAAGAAGTGAAAGGTCCGTTGATGATGGATCGCGTGCTTTGGGAGCGTTCAGGTCACTGGGATAAATACGCTGATGCGATGTTTACCACGTCGTCAGAAAACCGTGAATACGCCATCAAACCAATGAACTGCCCAGGTCACGTACAGATCTTTAACCAAGGTCTGAAATCTTACCGTGACTTGCCTCTGCGTATGGCGGAGTTTGGTTCTTGTCACCGTAATGAACCGTCAGGTGCGCTGCACGGTATCATGCGTGTGCGTGGTTTTACGCAAGATGACGCGCACATCTTCTGTACAGAGAGTCAAATCCAAGAGGAAGTGACGGGCTGTATTAAGATGGTCTACGACACATACCAGACGTTTGGCTTCGAGAACATCGTCGTTAAACTCTCCACTCGTCCAGAAAAGCGAGTCGGATCGGATGAGATCTGGGATCAGTCGGAAGAAGCGTTGAAGCAATCTTTGCAATCGATGGACATTCCATACGAAATTCAAGAGGGCGAAGGCGCATTTTACGGCCCTAAGATCGAATTCACTCTGTATGACTGTCTTGATCGTGCATGGCAATGTGGTACGGTGCAGCTAGACTTCAACCTACCTGGCCGTCTAGGTGCCTCTTATGTGGATGAGAACAACGAACGTCAAGTTCCTGTTATGATCCACCGTGCGATTTTGGGCTCGCTTGAGCGCTTTATCGGTATTCTAATCGAAGAGTACTTTGGCTTCTTCCCAACTTGGCTATCTCCTGAGCAAGCTGTTGTCATGAATATTACTGATAAGCAGTCTGATTACGCGAAGGAAGTGGCTCAAAAACTACAAAAAGTTGGAATTAGAGCAAAAGCAGACTTGAGAAATGAGAAGATTGGCTTTAAAATCCGCGAACATACTTTAAAGCGTGTACCATACATGCTGGTTTGTGGTGACCAAGAGATGGAAGCCGGCGAAATCGCAGTACGTACTCGTAAAGGTAAAGACCTCGGTAAATTTAAAGTGGATGACTTTATTGCATACATCCAAGACGAGATCTCTACCCGTAAGCTCAATCTGGAGGAATAAACTATTAAAGGCGGAAGACGCGGCCAAGTACCGGCCAAACAAAATGCTCATCGTTTAAACGGTGAAATTCGTGGCGTTCGTGAAGTTCGTTTGACGGGTGCTGATGGCGAATCAGTGGGTGTTGTTTCTATCCAAGAAGCAGTTGCAGCTGCTGAAGAAGCAGGTATGGATTTGGTTGAAATCAGTCCAAACGCTGAGCCACCAGTATGTCGTGTAATGGACTACGGTAAATTCCTCTTTGAGAAGAGCAAATCTGCTAAAGAGCAGAAGAAAAAGCAAAAACAGGTCCAGATTAAAGAAGTAAAATTCCGTCCTGGAACTGATATTGGAGACTATCAGGTAAAACTACGCAACCTGACGCGTTTCCTTGAAGAAGGCAACAAAGTGAAGGTAACAATTCGCTTCCGTGGCCGAGAAATGGCACACCAAGACATCGGTGTTGATGTTCTCAAGCGCTTGAAAGAAGACACAGTAGAATTTGCTGTTGTGGAATCTTTCCCAAGCAGAATTGAAGGGCGTCAGATGATCATGGTTCTTGCCCCTAAGAAGAAGTAATTAACGGCTTACAAGTAATTCAACCCCGCCGTTTACCTTACGGTTAAATGGCGGGGTTTTATTCGCCCTGATTACGTGTTTATTAAACTACTACAATGCGGAGTTATTCATCATGCCTAAGATGAAAACCAACAAAGGTGCTGCTAAGCGTTTCAAGAAAACTGCTGGTGGTATTAAGTACAAGCACGCTACAAAACGTCACATCCTGACTAAGCGTACTACTAAGAACAAGCGTCAACTACGTCCTAACGCAATCCTTCCACGTTGTGAAGTGGCTGCTGTTATCCGTATGTTGCCATACGCTTAATTCTTTTTAGTTTATTTATCGTTTAGTTTAGGAGAAGCATAATGCCTCGCGTAAAACGTGGTGTACAAGCTCGTGCACGTCATAAGAAAGTTCTAAAACAAGCTAAAGGTTACTACGGAGCACGTTCACGTGTTTACCGCGTAGCTTTCCAAGCAGTTACTAAAGCTGGTCAATACGCTTACCGTGACCGTCGCGCTAAGAAGCGTCAGTTCCGTCAACTATGGATCGCTCGTATCAACGCTGCATCTCGTCAAAATGGTCTATCTTACAGCCGTTTCATCAACGGTCTTAAGAAAGCATCTATCGAGATCGACCGTAAGATCCTTGCTGACATCGCGGTATTCGACAAATCTGCATTCGCAGTACTTGTTGAAAAAGCGAAAGCAGCTCTTTAATTAGAGTTCGCTGTTAGGATTAGGAAAAGGAGAGCTTAGGCTCTCCTTTTTTATTGCCTGTCTATCGGATGCGATCTTTTGGAACAAGGCAAAACAAAACGCAGGCAAATACCTGCGTTTTGTTGTTTCAGAGAAAGGGCGCTACTAGCTATTATTGCTTTCGCGGTACTGATATTCATAGTCGACGTTCACTAGCGCTTTATAGGCAACTTGGCCGCGTTCAGAAGCGAACTCTTCGACGGTGACCGTCATATCTTCCACTTTGATAGAAGGTAGTAGAACGTTACTTTGATGGATAGGAAGTGTACGTTTTAACTCCGATGCATCCATGGCGCGCACTTCTTCCATCAGTTTAAAGCCCGCCTCGTAAGCCATCTGCTTACTCTGATAATCACCCGTCGTCAGTGAGCGATGTGATTGGGTGGTTTGCGTTGACGCCAACACAGAAGAACTTAGGATTAACGTTGAAAGTAGAATGAGTTTTTTCATCACGGAGACTCCTTATTGGTTACCGTTGATGTCTATACTAGCGAGTGATCGATTTTGCGTCTGTCAAGGTAAGTAATTCTTATTACAGCTTGTGTAAAGAGTTTGGATACGATGCTGACGTTGGCGCAACCTAGCGTTAACAATGTCAAACTTCTATGGATTTTTGTGGTCGTATTACAGAAGTAGGTCATGGAGTGTTGAATAGAGGTGAAGGCCTTGACCGACCAATAGCAACTTTCAAGTTTGGTATTAATATTGCTTGGTTTATCACCACTGCCAGTGCGCAGTCGTGATAAACAGAATGGACATCAGCAGTGTGTTGCAAAGGAAACCGCAATGAAGAAATTTGGACTGATGCTTTTGATCGCGCTCGGCTTAGTAGGGTGCAGTACTAAGTTTGTGTACAACAATATGGATTGGTTGTTGGTACGTTACTTACAAGACTACGTTGAACTGGATGATGACCAAGAGTCCCTCGCAAGCGAGAAGATTGCCACCTTGAGCCAGTGGCATCGTGAGCAAGAGATCCCACATTATATTGAGCATTTGGATGAGTTGATGGCGATTGAGCCAGCCACGTTTACTGTCGATGATCTGATCTCTGAGCAGCAGAAGCTCGAGGCGCACACGACTCGGCTGGTCGCAAAGGTGACGCCAGAACTCTACGAACTGGCCAGCCAACTGTCCGATGAGCAAGTCGAAGAGCTTATGGACAATATTCGAGTAAAGCACACCCAGTACAAAAAACGTTACCAAGACCTTTCTGAAGAAGCGATTCGGCAACGATACAAAACGCGTATAGAAGAGAATATCGAAACTTGGATCGGTGACTTAACCGATGAACAGCAACTGATAGTTGATCAATGGGTTGCGGACATGACACTGACCAACCAAGATTGGGTCGCGCATCAGACGCGTATGCGTGTTGAGCTCAATGCCTTACTTGCTGTACGTGTCGAGCCTTCACTCTTCCAACCCAAGCTACAATCGTTGATGGATACTCCAGACAAGCTCTATAGCGCCGATTTGGAGCAAAAAATTGAATACAACCAGCAACTGTCGAGACGTTACCTGGTGACCATTATCAACAGCATGACCCCTGATCAGACTGTGCACTATCGACAAGAAATCCAGGAGTGGAAGGAGATTGCACTGTCAATTCGATGAACATTAACAGCGAGAAATCAATACCTTGGTCTAAGTTAGCCAACGCACAGTTTCGTTGCTATTTTCTTGGGCTCGCCTCGAAAAGTGGTTAGATTATGGCTTTTGCAGCGAAGGTTGGAGTGGTATGGATTGGGCAGTGTTGTTCGTCGCTGGCGTGTTGGGGGGAATATTCAATAGCGTTGCAGGGGGAGGCAGTTTTATCACTTTTCCTGCGCTGATGTTTGTTGGCGTGCCGCCGATTGTTGCAAACGCCACCAATACCTTTGCCGCTTGCGCGGGTTACCTCAGTGGCGCCTATGGATTTCGTGAAGACATCGCTTCTGAAAAAAAACAAATTATTCGAATTGTTCTGGGCAGTTTACTCGGCGGAGCGTTAGGTGCTTGGCTGTTATTGAGTGTCTCAGAGCAGCAGTTTCTTGGTGCAATTCCGTGGCTGCTGCTGTTTGCTACCTTGCTGTTTATTTATGGTCATCACATTAGCGCATGGGCGTCACGGTTGGCGACACATCCGACTCGAGAAGTTCGACTTAAAAGCGTCATTTTGACGCTGTTTTTGGTTTTCGTCGCGGCGTATGGCGGTTTCTTCAATGCAGGGCTTGGCGTGATTGTATTGAGCTACCTTGTGCTAGCAGGCTATCAAAATATTAATCAAATGAACGGTCTTAAACTGCTGATTTCTTCGGCGGTCTCTTTGGTGGCGATCGTTATTTTTGTCGCTGAAGGGGCAATAGACTGGCCTCGTGGTATAGCGGTCATGATGGGTACACTAAGCGGCGGGTATTTGGCGGCACGTGTGTCTAGGCGAGTAGCGCAGCAAACAGTGAAGCGTTTCGTCGCGTTGTCTAGCTTGGTCATGACGGTGTACTTCTTTATTGATGTATATTGGCCTATCGACGAGTGGTGATGCGCTTTGTGTTACTCTGACTGCCATGATCACATCTAAAGCTATTTTGAGCTTGTTTTAGGTTAATTTATCTCCCTTTCTGCCACTCTCTAACTGTACTCATGACGGGGCATCTGTCACCGATATCACCCAGTTTCCCCATTTCTTTCCAGTGATAGGAGGCGTTATGAGTAGAAAACTAGGTCGCGTGATGTCGAGCAGCCGTATGATCTGTTTTGTGGCTTTTCTCGCAGCGGTATTTGCATGGATTTTGAGTATGCCGGCACTGTTTACGGTGTCACTTTTAGCGCTGGTGGCTAGTGGAGTACTGTATTGGGATGACGTGAAGAAAGCGCGTCAATCCTCAGAAAGATCACTCTAGCATTGCTCAAGTGGCCAGATGAAAATGGGCACATGCGAATGTGCCCAGTGTAACGTCGGATGGCCTTACCTAGAAGAACCCAAGTGGATTCACGTCATAGCTGATGAGTAAGTTTTTGGTGTTTTGATAGTGATCCAACATCATTTTGTGTGTCTCTCGCCCGATGCCTGATTTCTTGTAGCCTCCAAAGGCTGCGTGGGCAGGGTAGGCATGGTAGCAGTTTATCCACACTCGGCCAGCTTCGATGTGACGCCCCATACGATAGGCAAGGTTGGCATCACGTGTCCACACGCCAGCCCCCAAGCCGTAGTCCGTATCGTTGGCTATCGCGAGCGCTTCTGATTCATCCTTGAACTTGGTGATCGCAATGACAGGACCGAAAATTTCCTCTTGGAAGACACGCATTTTATTGTTGCCTTCAAGTAGTGTTGGTTGGATATAGTAGCCAGAGGCAATGTCGTCACTTTGCGGGGCCACTTCTCCGCCAAACACCACATTTGCCCCCTCTTGGCGGCCAATTTCCAAATAGCTCAGAATCTTGTCAAATTGCTCTTGAGAGGCCTGCGCTCCGACTTGTGTGTCCGTATCAAGCGGGTTGCCTTGTTGAATGCTCTTCGCTCGCTCTGCGACTTTGGCAATGAATTGTTCATACACGGCTTCGTGCACCAAGACACGAGAAGGGCAAGTACAGACTTCGCCCTGGTTGAAGAACGCGAGCAACGTGCCTTCTATACATTTATTTAGGTACTCATCTTCGTGTTCAAAGATGTCAGGGAAATAAATATTGGGCGATTTACCGCCCAGCTCAACGGTGGACGGTATCAAGTTATCCGCGGCGCATTTGAGGATGTGGTTACCGACTTCTGTTGAGCCCGTAAAGGCCAGTTTGGCGATTCGGTTACTGGTAGCAAGTGCTTGACCTGCTTCATTGCCGAAGCCGTTGACAACATTAATGACTCCCGCCGGGATTAAGTCACCAATTTTTTCCATCAAGAGTAAGATGGACGTGGGTGTTTGTTCGGCCGGCTTTAATACCACACAGCAGCCCGCGGCAAGCGCTGGCGCAAGTTTCCATGCCGCCATGAGCATGGGGAAGTTCCATGGGATGATTTGACCAACAACACCAATCGGCTCAGGAAAGTGATAGCTTGCGGTTGTGGCATCCAGTTCGGCGGCGCTGCCTTCTTGTGCTCGGATACAGCCAGCGAAATAGCGGAAGTGGTCGACAACTAACGGTAGATCAGCGGCCAGCGTTTCACGTACCGGTTTTCCGTTCTCCCAAGTCTCGGCCACGGCCAGCTCTTCAAGGTTGGCCTCGATGCGATCTGCGATTTTAAGCAGGATGTTGGCGCGTTCAGTGACGCTCGTGGATGCCCATGCTGAGCGAACGTGGTGCGCCGCGTCGAGTGCGAGTTCGATATCTTCGGCTGATGAACGTGCGACTTGGCAATACACTTTGCCATTGACGGGAGAGACGTTGTCAAAGTATTCGCCGCTGACTGGTTTCACCCATTCTCCTCCGATGTAGTTGTCGTAGTGAGACTTGAAGTTCATAAGTGAGCCTTGAGTTCCGGGTTGAGCATAGATCATGTGAAGTCCTTTTGTTTCTCGTTCAGATTACTGGTAACGCTGGGTGCTATCGTTATTGTTCTGGATAGATTGTTCATGTGTATCAAATCGGCGAAGGTACTGATCTTCGAATCTATCGCACGGTGTTTTAAACACATGGACAAGAAATACTTAGGCAAATCACAGACCAAGTGTTAAAAACTTGTTGTAAATATGTTGTCGAGCTAGAGTTTCCAATAATGTAACGGTGTTATGGGTGCGAGTTTTTTGCGCTTTGGAAAGCGGGCAGGAGTGTTCAGCTGTTCCAAATTGACACATCTGATTGTTGACTATTGGAGCAGGTATGCAGCTGCGATCGATGAACACGCAAGACTGGTTGGCTTCTTCTTGGACACGCAGTAGCCATGCGGGTCTAAGAGAAGTGAGGAAGCCAGAAGACATTACGTTAAGCAAAGCGAAATTGGATGAACGTCGCTTTCAATGTCGTGAGGTCATTGAGGCGGTGGAAACCAGTGCGCTTCCTCTGTTCAATCAAGTGATGGCTCGCACAGACAGTCGCTTGATCTTTACTGATCCACAGGGCGTGATTCTCGCGACTTGGGGACAAGATAAATTTCGCGATAAATTAGCGGCCATTTCACTCGGTACAGGTTCGTGTTGGTTGGAGCATGTTAAGGGAACCAACGCCATCGGTACTGCGATCCATGAACGTCGCGCGCTCACCATCGTTGGGGAGCAACATTACATCAAACATCACCGATTCATCAGTTGTTCGGCGAGCCCACTCTTCAATCATCAAGGTACCTTGGTTGGTATCTTGGATGTCACTAGTGAGCAGAAAACCCACGATGCCACCGAGCAGTTACTGGTGCAAAATATGGTTCAGATGGTGGAAAACCGATTGTTAGCCTCTGTACCTGACGGCGCTGTGCAACTCAACTTAGCCACAGACTCTTCCTTCCTCAGTTCTGGCTGGCAAGGCATAGTGATTGCTGATGAGCGAGGTAAGGTCTTGGCCCACAACCCAGTGGCTTCACAGCTAATACGTCACTCTGGTTTAATTGGCATGTCGGTTGAGCAAGTACTTGAGCAATCACAACGCCAGCAAGGCTTAATTGTGCAACAGACGGCGCTTGGCCGCCAAACTCGGCGTAGGAAGCGCTTCAACACGGACAATTTACTTCATTATGGCGACTCTTTGGTTGAGCAGGCTTGGCAGCAAGCGAGTCGATTATATGGCAAAGACATCAGTTTGCTAGTGCTTGGTGAGACTGGCGTGGGTAAGGGGGAGTTTGTCAAAACGTTGCATGTTAGCAGCGTTCGGCGTACAGCACCTTTGGTCACTGTAAATTGCGGTGCCCTCGCAAAGGAGCTCATCGAGTCTGAGCTGTTTGGTCACGCATCGGGCGCTTTTACAGGGGCGAACAGCAAGGGCTACATCGGCAAGGTTCGGCAAGCGGACAAAGGCTGTCTGTTTTTAGATGAAATTGGCGAGATGCCTTATGAAGCTCAAAGCCGCCTGTTAACGGTATTGCAAGACAAGGTGGTTACACCTGTTGGCAGTGGAGAGAGTCACAAAGTCGATGTCCAAATTATCGCCGCTACCCATCAAGATTTAGCCAAGCTCGTTGAGCAAGGGCAGTTTCGCCAGGATCTGTACTATCGACTCAATGGGTTAATCATCACTTTACCGCCACTTCGAACTCGACACGACCGACGTGAGTTAATTCAAACGCTGCACCAGAAGCATGCCCAACGGGATAACCAGCAGCTAAGCGCAAGGCTACTTGACACACTGGATGGTTATTCGTGGCCGGGAAATTTACGAGAGTTAGACAACCTACTCAAGGTGACCGCGCTTCTTAATCCGGATGAAGAGTGGCTGAGTATTGAGCATCTGCCTAGCCACTTAGCTCATGCAATGGTGTCTGAGTCTAAGAGTTGCGATGACGAGAGACAAGATTTGCAAACTGCTGTGAATAGCGCATTGCTCAATGCTTATCAAGCGTCAAAAGGTAACATCAGCCAAGTGGCGCGCAGTTTAGGTGTGAGTCGAAATACCGTTTATCGTAAGCTGAAGTTGTTGGGATTGTTAGAGTAAAAAATAAGAGCGCCGAATGGCGCTCTTATTTTTTAGCCTTGTAGCCCGCCTTGTTGTTGGGCTTGTTTTACTAGTGCCTGACGCTCAGTCTCTTTATCAGAAATTACTCTATTATCCTTGTTATTTGCTTGTTCAACATCCGATGGAACAAATACAAAGTGTTTGTTAATAGTCATAATTGAGCCCTACTAAGTAAATATTGCCACTCCAATTTAGGTGAGTGGTCAAGGTGTGACATCATCCACACTTTTTTAATTATAGGCGTAGATGAGGGGATGAGATCACCCAACCTCATCTATCAACGGGATGAGCCAACAAAAAAGGGCGCTTTCGCGCCCAATTCAATGGTTGCGCTACAGGTTACACATCGTAAGTGGTCGATGCGGTATCACCGCCTGTACCTGTCCAGTTGGTGTGGAAGAATTCACCACGCTCACGGTCGATACGCTCGTAAGTGTGCGCACCGAAGTAATCACGCTGAGCTTGCAGCAGGTTCGCTGGTAGACGAGCCGTTGTGTAACCGTCTAGGAAAGATAGCGCAGAAATCGTACATGGCATTGGGATGCCTGACTCTAGAGATTTCGCTGCCACTTTACGCCATGCCGTTAGGCTGCTTTGTAGGATGTTTTTGAAGTACTCGTCAGAACCTAGGAATGCAATGTCTGGGTTCGCTTCGTACGCATCTCGGATGTTGCCTAGGAATGCCGAGCGGATGATACAACCACCGCGCCACATGAGTGCTACGTTACCGTAGTTAAGATCCCAGCCGTTTTCGTTTGATGCTTCGCGCATTAGCATGAAGCCTTGAGCGTAAGAGATGATCTTAGACGCTAGTAGCGCTTGACGAAGTGCGTCAACCCACTCTTGCTTATCACCTTCAACCGGAGTGATTGTCTTGCCGAATAGCTTCTCAGCTTCAACACGCTGGTCTTTTAGTGCAGATAGACAGCGAGAGAATACTGACTCAGAGATAAGTGTCAGTGGAATACCTAGGTCTAGGGCATTGATACCTGTCCACTTACCCGTACCTTTTTGGCCTGCTGTGTCTAGGATCTTTTCAACGAGAGGCTCACCGTCTTCATCTTTGTAGCCAAGAATGTCAGCCGTGATTTCAACTAGGTAGCTGTCGAGCTCAGTCTTGTTCCAATCTGCAAATACCGCTTGCATCTCGTCAGCAGACATACCAAGACCGTCTTTCATGAACTGGTAAGCTTCAGTGATAAGCTGCATGTCGCCGTATTCGATGCCGTTGTGTACCATCTTAACGAAGTGACCAGCACCGTCGTTACCAACCCAATCACAGCAAGGTTCACCAGCGTCAGTTTTTGCTGAGATACCTTGGAAGATAGGCTTAACCGCTTCCCAGGCTTCCGCAGCGCCACCAGGCATGATTGAAGGACCGAAACGCGCGCCTTCTTCACCGCCAGATACACCTGTACCGATGAAGTGAATGCCTTGCTCACGGCAGTGCGCTACGCGGCGGTTAGTGTCTGGGTAGTTAGTGTTACCACCATCGATGATGATGTCACCTTCATCTAGAAGTGGGATTAGGTTGTCGATGAAAGTGTCAACAACGTCACCAGCACGAACCATCAGCATTACTTTACGTGGCGTTTCGAGTTTCTCAACCAACTCTTCAAGTGAGTAAGCACCAATAATGTTGGTACCCTTCGCTGGGCCTTCTAGAAACTCGTCTACTTTCGCAGCAGTACGGTTGTGAGCCACCACTTTAAATCCGTGGTCGTTCATGTTGAGGATAAGGTTTTGACCCATTACCGCTAGGCCAATAACACCGATATCACCTTTCATTATTTCTCTCCAATATGTTCTCGTTGGACGAGCAACCGCGTTATGCGATTTTCGCCGCTGCGTCAGAATCTAAGTACCACTCCGTCTCACCCGCTTTCGACTGAATTTTCGCCGCGGGGTAAGGCAGTTCGCTTGCTGGAGTGGTGTGAATTTCGTGCACGATATCAACTTTACCTGAGCCAAGAACGAGGTAGCTGATTCGTTTTGCTGCTTCTAGCACTTTAGCGGTTTTTGACACGCGTAGTTGGCCAGATTCAGGATGAGAAGCGACAACAGACAAGTTCTCATCCGCATAGTTGGTTTGACCCGGGAATAAAGAGGCAGTGTGGCCGTCGGCGCCAACACCCAATAGAATCCAATCAAACACGGGTGTACCGTTTTCACACGGGATAACCTCTGCCATTTCGTTGGCAAAGCGCAGCGCTTCCTGCTCGGCGTCATTTTCGCCGCGAATACGGTGGATGTTTTCAGCAGGTAGGTTCACTTTGCTAAATAGCAAAGCGTTTGCTTCGCCGTAGTTGCTTTCCGCGTCATCCGGTGCAACGCAGCGTTCGTCTCCCCACCAGAAGTGGAGGTTTTGCCAAGCGATGGTATCCGCGTATGGGGCCTTGGCCAACAGGTTAAACAGCATCTTAGGGGTGCTGCCGCCGGAAAGTGAAATGTGAACAGGTCGGCCAAGCTCGCTGTACGATTTCATATCGTTGGCAAGGCTTTCTACCACCTGCTGCGCGGTTGAGTGGATCTTGTGATTGATCATAGTTCGCAGTAGTCCGTATCTGTCAGGTTTTTACATGGGAAGCGCCATGCACGGTTGTTTCGTGCTAACAAGTCATCAGACTCTTTTGGCCCCCAAGTACCACAAGCGTAACCAAACAGTGCTTGTGGATCTTGTTTGAAGTCGAGAATCGGTTGAACGTACTTCCAACACGCTTCAACCGCATCGCTACGGGCAAATAGAGTAGCATCTCCGTTTAAGGCATCAAGCAGAAGGCGCTCATAAGCCGTCAGCATTTGGGTCTCTTGCAGGTCGGCGTAGTGGAAGTTCATTTTCACTTCTTTCGCTTTAAAGCCTGCGCCTGGCTCTTTGAGACCAAAGCTCATCTGAATGCCTTCGTCAGGCTGAATTCGAATGATGAGTTTGTTTTCTGGTGCATTTTGACCAAATACTGGATGCGGCGTCTGTTTAAAGTGAATGACCACTTCAGTCACGCGAGTAGGAAGACGTTTGCCCGTACGTACGTAAAAAGGCACACCATTCCAGCGCCAGTTATTGATGTAAGCTTTTAGACCAATGTAGGTTTCCGTGCGCGAGTCGTCGGCAACGCCATTTTCTTCGCGGTAACCCAATAGGTGCTGGCCACGGACTTCAGATGCTGTGTACTGACCCAACACCAAATCATTGCGCAGCGCGTCTTCGTCTAACGGTTTGAGGCACTGCAGAACTTTCACCACTTCATCACGCATGGAATCAGCGTTGATTTGTGCTGGCGGCTCCATTCCTACCATCGCTAACACTTGCAGCAGGTGGTTTTGGAACATATCACGCACAGCGCCAGAGCCATCGTAATAGCCACCACGTTCTTCAACACCGAGGAACTCGGCGCCAGTGATCTCGACGTAGTCAATAAAGTTGCGGTTCCACAAGGGTTCAAACATCGCATTAGAGAAGCGGAACACCAGTAGGTTTTGTACCGTCTCTTTTCCTAGGTAGTGGTCGATGCGGTAAATCTGGTGCTCTTGAAAATGCTCGTGGATCTCTTTATCCAGCTTTTGCGCAGACTCTAGGTCATAGCCGAATGGCTTTTCGATGATCAAGCGTTTCCAGCCGTCTTCTTCATTGTTCAACCCATGTTCAGCAAGGCTGGCTGGGATGACACTGTACAAACTTGGCGGTGTCGCAAGGTAGAAGAGCGTATTGCGTTGCTCGAACTGGTACTGATTGGAAAGGTCATCCAGACGAGAGACCAATTTGCTGTAATCGGTGCTGTCTGAGGTATTGATCGCTTGGTAATGAAGATGGTTGATGAAGGCATCGAGCGTCTCAGGAACCGTCTTTTCCATCTCTTGTAGAGAGCGCTTCAATTTATCACGGTACGATTCATCACTGTATTCAGTACGACTTACACCCAAAATGGCAAAGTTCTCTGGAAGCTGCTTGTTCGCATACAGGTGGTATAACGCGGGGATCAGCTTACGGTATGTTAAATCTCCCGAAGCACCAAAAATCACGATGCTGCTGTTTTCTGGTATTACCATCATCTTTCCTTTAGAAACAAGGGTCTTAAATCTGTTGCGCCAAATTATCAGCGCAGCGAATAAATAGAAAATCGGTGCTACCTATCATCACAATAGGGAGTGCCACTTACTTTCTAGGCGTTTGAAACGGCAGGGTATTGTCTACGACAATTTGACATACATCAACTATTGAGAAGGCAATCGATTAATATTTGTCAGACTAATTTATTAAATAATTGAATAAGCAGAAAAAAGAACAGTAACCGGTAAGGCGGCGTTCGCTATGAGCTCGAAAACGATTGCGCAAAAACCAAACAGAGCAGACCAAGAGGTGATGAGATTAAGAGTCAGGTTGACTATGGTCATTTGGGCTAGCTTGAGCACATATTTGCAGCGCTCATAGAATGTGAGACACTTCGCGACCCACGCATTGAAAAGATGAGCGATGAGCAGCGACAGCAAGCAAGATAAATCGATAGCCGTATTTCAACGGATCAGTAAGGTGTTGGATTACATTCACCACCACATCGAAGATCCGATGACGCTGGATGAGTTGGCTCAGCAGAGTTGCTGGTCACGTTGGCAGTTGCAACGCGTTTTTCAACACGAAACGGGCACGACAGTGGCCAATTATGTGCGAGAGCTAAAGCTCAGTGAAGCGGCTGAACGTTTGCTAGATGGTGAGGATAAGGTCATTGATATCGGCTATGCGCTCGGTTTTGGCTCGGAAGTCAGCTTTAGCCGTGCGTTTAAACACAAGTTTGGCGTCAGTCCAAGAGCGTATCGGCAGGCAGGGCAACGCACAGGGTTAAGAAAGCCTCTGCAGTCTTCCTCGGACAGAGATACAGTGTATCGGCTTGGTAATCAGGCTGCGTTTGTCCATATTCGAGTCGAATCTAAGCCCCCATTTTATGTTCGCGGCAGTCACGGTCACATCAATGGGTTGTTTTCACCTCAGCCCAATTTCGCCACGCAAGTTCCACTGTTGTGGCAGCAGCTTGAACAGGCGCTGCCAGACTCCACTGACCAATGGCAGAGGGTAGGGGTGGTCGATACTCAGCACGCTCAATATGATGCCGCGCCACTGACGTATTGGGCAGGGGTTGAGCTTTGCGATGCGCGGCAAATTCCAGATAGGGCGCACTCATCTACGTTGAGTACTCTGTCAGTTCCGGCTCAAACTTATGCGGTGGTCACACATAAAGGTCCAATTCGTGGGCTACCGGACACCCTAGAGTGGTTTATTCTCAATTGGTTACCTAGCTCAAACTACCGCGGCGTTGATGGCTTTGAACTGGAAGTGTATCCAGCTCACTATCACTCTGAATCGCCAAGTGCAGAAATGGAGTATTGGTTGCCAATCGAGTTGCGATAAGGCGCAGTCCGCTGATTCCCACTCCTTTTTCTCTTTTCCCTCCTCCTACTGAATTACGCGCTCGCAGCGAATAAAACACTGCTAAACAAAAGTCGGTGACTTTGCACCAAATTGTTAACTTTTGCCAATTTAAAAAATTTAGAATGCAAATGATATTAATTCTTATTAAGATAAAGCATGGGTAATTGAGGACAATATGCAATCTATCACTCACTTTCAGCGCTCGACATTGACGTTGGCGCTCATTTCAGCCTTTTCTTCGCCCCTTTACGCTGCCGAAGGCGGAGACGCTTCAACGATGGACACCATCACCGTTCTGGGCGAAGCGTATCGTAACACGGCCACTAAAACTGCGTTAGAACCAGAGGAAACCCCGCAAGGGATCACCACGATTGAATCAGAGCAGTTGGAGCAACGCGGTGTCAAATCCTTGAATCAGGCGCTCCGATACGCGCCTGGCGTCGTGACAGAGAAAAAAGGGGCGTCGGTCACTATGTACGACACCTTCTCGATTCGTGGTTTTGCCAACAGTGAGAGCTATTATGATGGGCTTAAGCTTCCCTATCTAACAGGATGGAACTTGCAACCACAAATCGATCCTATTGCACTGCAACAGGTGGAAATTTTCAAAGGCCCTACCTCTGTGTTGTACGGTTCCATGCCGCCGGGCGGGATGGTGAATATGATTGCTAAATCGCCGCAGCAGCAGAGCCAAACGCGTTTGAGTGTCGCGACAGGAACCAGAAACCTGATGGAAACCTCGCTCGATACGACGGGGCAAATCGGTGAGAGTGATGTCTCTTATCGCTTGGTGGCCCTTGCTCGTAAACGAGACAGTCAAGTCGATAATGCAGAGGAAGAGCGCTACGTGATTGCACCGTCGATTGATTGGCAAGCTAGCGAGCGGACGTTAATTAACCTCAACATGTAC
>NZ_JCBDGO010000008.1:0-769496 GCF_059834045.1 Vibrio sp. R12-SG2-ISO1
CGAACATGCCCGCCCGCTTTCAGCGCATAAGGGACACCCAATAAAAACACGGCTGAAAAGAGATGCCACTCCATTTCTTGGAACGCGATGGAGACATCATTAAATGCGTAACGCATCACCACGTCATAGACAACGTTGGCAAGCAATAAGATAAAAAGAATACTGGATAGCCAGCCTAGAAAGTCACCAAAGCGATTAAAAATACGCTCGACATAGATAAGACTTCTCATTCCCTACTCCATGGAATTTTGAAAGCGTGTTGCAAGCTAGGCTTACAACACTTTGATTACACTCGATATACGCTCTGTTTTAGGCTCAGAATCTAGTGAGTGAGGTTTCTTGGGCTTGCGCCGAGACAAGCTCGGCGCTTAGGTTATTGCTGTTATTGTGCCGAGCTGTTGAGGTAGGCACGGGTAGAAATGTCTGTCCAAGAACGCACTTGCTGCATATAAGCCGCTTGTGACTCTTGAATTTCCTTCGCAAGCGCATCTTCATCCGCGTGTTGCTTAAGAAGTCGATCGTTCGCTTCGCGTAGCGCCGTCATCACTTCCGCTGGGAAATCTTTAACTTGAACATTTGGGTATTCAGTTTTGATAGATACCCAGTTTTTGCCACTTTCATGCTTAGATTGGGTGTACATATCATACGCAGCTGTCTTCATCGCGACTTGCAAGATCGCTTTCAGATCATCTGGCAATTTTTCCCAAGTACGCTTGTTGACAAGGAACTGCAGCTCAGTTGCTGGCTCGTGCCAACCTGTGTAGTAGTATGGCGCGATTTTGTGGAAGCCCATACGTAGGTCAAGAGATGGACCTACCCACTCCAGCGCATCAATGGTGCGGCGCTCTAGCGAGGTATAGAGTTCACCCGGTGCGATATTGGTTGGTTTCGCACCTAGCTCCGCAAGGATTTCGCCTGCAAAGCCCGGGATACGCATTTTAAGACCTTGCAAGTCTTCCACTGAGTTGATCTCTTTTTGGAACCAGCCGCCCATCTGTACGTCTGTGTTACCGCCAGGGAACGACATCAAATTGTGTGGCGAATACACTTTTTCCATCAGTTCCATACCACCGCCGTAGTAGAACCAAGCGTATTGCTCTGTGGGCAGCATGCCGAATGGCATTGAGGTGAAGTACAAGGTGTTTGGCACTTTGCCTTTCCAGTAATACGACGCGGAGTGGCCCATGTCGTATTGGCCCGATTTCACCATATCAAACACGCCAAGCGGCGCTTTGTGTTTGTTGGCAGAATCAATACGGATTTGCAGGCGGCCGTTCGACATTTCTTCCGCCATTTTCGCCATGTTCTTCGTCGCGTCACCAAAAATCGGGAAGTTTGGTCCCCAAGTTTCGGCCAGTTTCAGACGATAGACTTTTTCCGCTGCGTTTGCTGAGGTCGCCGCAACCGCAAGCGCCGCAGCCATCGCGGTCCCTTTCAGTACTCGTTTCAACGTTTGTTTAATTAGACTCATGTTCACGTCCTTTGTTAGCTGTAGCAACTATCCAGTTACTTTTGTTTCGTTTACAGCTTGGTAGAAAGCTATTGATTATTAAATCAGCGTGAACACGGAGAAAAATTAACAATCCCCGCAAACCTTAGACCAAAGAATTACGTAGTAATACGTAGGATAATTAATACAACAATAGATAAATAACTATTTATCAGCTAGTTATTAACCAGACAGATAAGTAAAAGATCAAGTTATACGTAGTAATTGATGAGTGAAATGAATCAGTAGAAAGATGTGATAATTGTGACAAATGTTAAAAACCGGTTGTTATGCCCAATAAAAACACAAGAGCCTCGACATTCATCGAGGCTCTTGTGTTTGTGCTCACTCACAGAGCACGGCAATACTGAGCGTGCAGATTATATGGCTTTGTAGATAACCTTGTTGCCTGCTAGCTGCTCTTTAACGACGAGATTTTCGTCCAACAGTTTCTTAAGCGCACCCGTCGCCCATGAAGCCGCTTTCGCCTCTTCTTGACCAGCTGCGATGCCGATACCTTTCGGGTTGATGCCTTCACCGTTGGCCAGCACGATGTCTAGCACTTGTTGCTGTTTCGGTGTCAATGCCACGTCCACTGATTTCGCTGCGACGACTTTCTCAGCCGGTTTTTCAGCGGCTACTTTAGGTGCAGGCGCAGCTTTCGCTACCGCTTGAATGTTTGCTACCGTCGCTTTAATGCGTTTTTGCAGTTTCATCTGCACTTTACGCTTATGAGCTAATCTCATTGAATCTGTCTCCGTATCACTGCAGATTCACGAGGAATCGAGCAGCGGTTGAAATTTGAAGCGCGTTTTATACCAAAATTTCCACACTATTTACAGAGTTAGGGCGGCTTTGTGCGCCAAAAATGCGCTATCTACCAAGATCAGACTACAATTTAAACAACGTATAAACTTATCGGTTCTGCTCATCGTAATATTAGAAGTCATTAGATTGTGACCGGAGAGCGACATGGAAACGCAACACCTTGTGAATCAGCCTATCAACCTTGCTTCCCCCTTGTGGCGAGTGTCACTGGCTTCTCTATTGTTGGTGGTGTTTGCAGCGTTAATGTTCTGGGCCCCCGGCTTTAAACCCTTCTTATTGGCGCTGTTCTTGCTCGGATTTTCGCTCTTCGTCGCCTATTGGTTGATTTTAAAAAGTACCGTCAAATACACCCTAACGTCGACCCATTTTCAGCAGCATCTGTTCAAAGGCGGCTGGGTAGTGAAATGGAACAACATCAGCCGCGTTGGTCTGTGTTACTACGATAGCGACGGTTGGCAGCAACCACTGCCTTGGATAGGCATCAAACTCAAACACTACTCGCCCTACCTCACTGGCGTGTGCCCTCGGATAGCGACAGAAATTTTGCTCAGCCAACGTGCACTACTTTACCTTGGCGCAAAACAGCACAAACAAGGAACGCGTTTTGAGGAGATTGTGTTGGACTCGGCCGATTACCACGACGAAGACGGGCAAGCCTTTACTGGTTTGCAAGCGATGCTCGCCAACCGCATGCGCTATCAACGCGCCTACTATGACTATGATATCTTCATCTCTACCCAAGACCTTGATCGCCCTGCCGATGAGTTTGTCGGTCTAATGCGACGTTACCTAGCCGCCGCAGAACCCGAATAGCGACCACAAAAAAGGCCGCATTCGCGACCTTTAGGGGAAGATTCATCAGTACAGCGGCATTTCATCCGCCACAAACGGGTTAGTGCGGCGTTCATGGCCGAAAGTAGATTCCGGTCCGTGACCGGGAACAAAGCGGACCTCATTACCTAGCGGCCACAGTTTTGATTTGATCGAATGAATCAAGGTGTCAAAGTCGCCTTTCGGGAAGTCCGTTCGACCGATGGAGCCGTTAAACAACACATCACCGACAAACGCCAGTTGCGCCGATGAACTGAACAACACCACGTGACCGGGAGTGTGGCCCGGAGTGTGAAGGACATCCAACTTCTGATGACCGAACGTGACCGTATCGCCCTCCTCTAGCCACTCATGAGGTTCAAATGCATTGGTAAGCGGGAAGCCAAACATCTGGCTCTGCCCTTCTAGTCCTTGCAACCAGAAGTTATCGTCTTTGTGTGGGCCGACAATCTCAACACCACCCAACGCGTCAGAAAGAGGCTCTGTGCCGCCGACATGATCGAGATGGCCATGAGTCAATACCAGTTTGACGACGTCGACACCCAACTCTTGGATAAGCGTTGCCAATGACTTCACGTCACCGCCTGGGTCAATGACGATGCCTTTCATGGTTTCATCACACCAGACGATGGAGCAGTTTTGAGAGAAGGAAGTAACAGGGACGACTTGGTATTTGAGTGCCATAATTCAGCCTTGAGTAACAGTTAAACTGGCTGAACTATGACACCACCGGTTTGATTTGACAACCGTTACGCCCAGTAGCGTACCGGCCCAGTGTCGATATGAACAAAGTCGCTACTTGGGTAAAATCCAACGCCGCCCGCTTTGAGCTCTCTAGCGGCATCCCGTACTTTCTTCAAATCCACACCATCGAGGCGAAAATCGATCGCTTGACCAAGCATGTGGTAGCTCTTCTTCGCCACACCACTTGACTGCGCACGCAGCGCTTCATTGGTGGCTGGAGAGCGGTAGCCGGAGACAATCTGCACTTCGGCTTCGACACCGAGCATAGTTTGTATTTTTGAAATTTGGTCAAACAAACGTTTATCCATTGGGTGAACCTCATTACGTCGAAAGTCACGACATAAATGGTTTAAACGTTTGAGCTCATTTTTAACGTACTTAGCACCGTCAAAGTAACAGGTTTCTAATGCTTCTCCAGTATGGAGATTACTCATAGCGAGGACACGTGGCTGCTGGGCTCGTGATGCGAATGCCACCCCGGGTAGACAACTTGCTACAACAATGCCACTGCCTGCCAACTGAATGAAATGTCTGCGTGATAAATCCAAAACTTTGCACCTTCATCAAATGGGGTAGTTATCAAGATGTCAGGACACTACCCGAGTCTAATAATAAGTGCAAATGCATAAAACGTGCACAATCTCAAAAATTTGAGCGGCACGTTTGCTTAGTAATTGAGCTGTCAGGCTATTTTTGTACGTTGATAGAATTGTAAATTTTTGGTCAGCTTAACTTTTTGTGTAACTGGATTTATCGAGGCGGTAAATATCGTCTCGATAGTGGACAATCCCTTCCTCATACCATGCCGTTTGATAAATGATGTAAACCGGAATACGCGTGCGCAGCGCTACGGCCTTGTTCGATACCCATTCACTACGATCGACATCATTGATACTCATGCCTTGCTGAGCAAGAAGCAAGTTGGCGAAGGTGTCCGCATGTTCAACGCGAATACATCCGGAGCTGAACGCTCGCGACGTTTGACTAAATAGACCTTTGCTTGGCGTGTCGTGCAGATAAATCGCGCGCGCGTTGGGGGTATTAAACTTATACAGACCCAAGGCATTGTAACTGCCCGACATCTGCCGCATCCGATAAGGGAAGGACTTAGGTCTCAAGTTCTGCCAGTCTATCTCGCTGGCCGGAATTGTCTCACTTGATCCCCATTTAGGAATGATCTGGATATTGTGTTTAGTCAGATACTCAGGATCGCGTTTCACCTGAGGAATGATGTCCTCGACCATGATTTTCCATGGGATGTTCCAAGTAGGATTGAATATCAAAGAGTCGAGACGAGTTTGCATTACTGGCGTAGGTCGTTTGGTTTTACCCACAATCACTTTGGATTCGAAAACCGTCTGACCGGCATGCCAATAGTGCATATCAAAGCTCGGCACATTGACCAAAATGAGCGTGTCGCGCTGAGCGGGCCACATCCGCATCCGCTCTGCATTGAGTGCGAGAGTTGTCATCCGTGATTCGATCGGTCGGTTTAGCCAGCCGATGGTCTCACTGCCAATAATGCCATCTTGGGTAAGACCATGTAGCGCTTGAAAGCGTTTAATCGCCGGCTCCAGTGTCACGTCGTACCAACTCACATCGCGTCTGACCTCATCTAAGTTAACGCCGACCATCGCCATACGTTCAAGCAACACATCACGATCGGTCAGCGTATCCCCCACCCGCTTTAGACCTTGTTGGGTGTATTTGGGCACATCAATCTTTTGATACTTAAGGAGATCCAGATAGCTATCGACCAATTTTTGGTAGCCTTCGCTGTCGGGGGTGTAGGCTTCAATCAACTCAGCGAGCTGCTGATTGATCACCGCAGATTGAAACGCGAGCCAAGCATCACTGCTCAGCTGAGGTAACGCTGCATTGAGTGAGGCGCCAAAAAACCAATCTTCGCCTTGTGAGCGTGCGTGCTCGGCGTAACTGAGATAAAGCAGCAGTGTGTCAGTGGCGAGGATGTCATACTCATGCCAGCGATTACTCTTACGAAAGAAGGCCAAATAACTGAGTTGACGTGAAAACAGAGGGCTGAATTGCGCTTGCTGGATAACCTCAAGTTGGAACTCAAGTTTGGTGCTTTGTTGCAGATCGAACCAAATCATCTGGTCACTGTTCTGACGATAAGCCTGCTCCACCAGTTGCGGATATTGAACAATCTCATGCACTTGACTGCTACTGTCAATCCAACCGATTTGCTGAAAATGCTCCATGGCTTTGAGTGGGAACGCCATTACTAGGGTTACCCAAACACCGATCATCCATCTCTTCATACGCTCTCTCCGCCGTTTGCTTTTCAGCGTCCATGTGATCAGTATGGCAAAAAATAATGGGCGCGTGTGCACAGTTTATGAGAACGGCCATTAAAAGTGTATGACACTCTATCGCGAATTAATTGAACTATGTGATCCTCGACCAATGGTTGTCCCATTGAACACCCGACTGTTGCCGAGTTTTCACCTTGGGTTGCTCTTGCGAGACCACTTGCCCTGAACCAGAGCTGACCATAAAACGTTGTTGATGAACAACCACACCAGAGGCATCGGCCAGTGCCGACAGTTCCACCAGCTGACCGGTCGCTTTACTCCAAATGCCATAGCAGTTTCCTCTTGGCGAGGTAGCAAGAATCCACTCTTGTGTAGCGGCAATACTGGCAATGTAGTGGTCAAAGCGCGCCCACTCTTCCGGCGCTGCTCGTAACGACACCATCTCTTCACCTGCGCTATGCATAGCCAGCAGTGACGGGGTCGCCTCCGGTTGGCCTCTGTATTGCTGACCGCACAACACGGTTTGATCGCCATCATGGGCGAGATGTCGGATGCTCAAATGCCTATCAGGTAGCGAGACTTGTTCCATCACATAGCCGTTGGCGTCAAGATAACTTAAGCTCGGCTGCATAGTGGCGAGATTCAAAGGTGTCCGCCCATCAGTGTGTACCCCTCCGACACCAATCACCAAGCGGTCATCAGGCATCACGATCACTTCATGCGGCCCAAGACCAAACCCGGTAAACTCTGCCACTTTCTTATAACCCGCCAGCACGTCGTAGACACCGATGATCCCACGGCTAGATCCGCGTTCCCCTTCGGTGGCATAAAGCCACTGTCCATCATTGGAGTAAACGCCATGACCGTAGAAATGACGATCACCTGCTGCAGCGCTTAGAGTGACAACGTCACCGGTATCGTAATCAAACACTAAAAAGTAGTGCCCCGGACGACGCGCAAACGCGACCGCGTGGTGAAGCCTTGCGGATGTCGCGACACCATGCCCACGAGACGGGAGCGCGACTTGACGTATCGGCATGCCAGTGGAATCGGCCACCACCGCGCTAAAGCGATTCGGCCCCGTCATCGCACAACCAATCAAATCGGGCTGCCCGGTATTCTTTTTCGCCGATGCGCACCCCATAGGCATCCAAGGCACTGCGGCGCCGAGCAATGCGGCTTTCAATAGCTGTCGGCGTGTTGAATCAGTCACCATCGGTTGCATTAAATCCTATCACCACACCTAACTCGACAGCCACTTCATCGTGAATGAGATACTTCAGCTGCTCCAACTTATTGTACTGAGCATACGCCTCTCGGTAACCCTCTTTACTCTCAAGCAAAGTAAACAAGCTGTCGTCCTTAGGCCATGTGGTACTGATCAGCTCAAATTGGTTGAGCACGCGATCGGCAAGCTCACTGTGTCCCTCGCGGCGTAAACGTGCATCTAAGCCATTACCGCCTGCCAGATAAAGAGCGTGCATCGCCTCGACGTTCGCATACAGATTGGCCATCGATACTTGCGAGCGCCAAGATTCAGCAAAGTAGCGACGCGGCTGACCAAAATCCGCCAGCGGCAAGGTCATCTTTTTCATACTGAATTCGAGTTGATTGGACAGCAACGCTATGTAATCCGCCAGCCATTGCTCATCGTTCAGCGCTTGCCAAGGGTTGGTTTTCCACGCTTGGTGAATGGTATTGGCATTGTTGGCGAGTGTTTCGGTGATCGCTTGCGCCGTTTGGCAAGTGGTCTGTGAGCTCTCCAGTGTCGAACTGGCGTCATAGAGTAACCATTCCACTGCCCCCAATCCTTGCACCGTAACACTTTGCTGCGCGATCTCTGCTGCGGTCCATGTCGATGTCGTTAATGCGCTCATCTTGCGACCCGTGGTGTTCTTTTTATCTGGCCAGAACTGTAGGTTCCAGCTCTGTTCAAGGGCCTGTACCGGCCCGCGTTCCTGACCTTGGAGCGCCATCCAATCTTGCATCGTGGCTTGCCACTGGGTTTTGAGTGCTGGGTTGTGGTGACCATTTTGGCAATAGTTCACCATCTCACGGTGCAAGGCTTGGGTTGAGTCAGCCAAACGCGCAGCAGCAAGGTATTCCACTTGATAGACACCTTGGCTAACGTGAGACGTGACTTCATAGCCGCTCTCTGACGTCGAGTGAGAGACGCTTTGGCAGCCAGACAAGCTCGCCGCTAAAACAACGGTCGATAGAGTAAAGGGCTTCATAACGTTCCTTATAATGAGTTGAGAAAGGCGACCAACGCCTCACGCTCTTGTTGATTAAATGTCAGTACATGCTGCTTGGCAGGGAGGGCTTCTCCCCCGTGCCACAATACGGCTTCGAGTAAGTTTCGAGCTCTCCCATCGTGGAGGAAGTAGGTATGCCCATTCACTTCTTGGGTATAGCCTATACCCCAAAGCGGCGCGGTACGCCACTCTCGGCCCGTCGCCAAGTATTCGGGCCGATGGTCTGCAAGGCCTTCGCCCATATCATGCAGCAGCAAATCCGTATAAGGGTGAATGCGTTGCCCAGAAAGTGCAGGCAAGCCCTCTCGCTCGGCCGTCACAACGTCCTTTTTATGGCAACTGTCGCAGCCTGCTTGCGCAAACAAAGCCTGTCCCTGCTTCACCTTGGGGTCATTCATATTGCGGCGAATGGGCACCGCTAAGTGCTGAGAGTAGAATTCGACAAAGTCCAAAATATTGTCACTGACTTCCGGTGAGCCGCCGTTGGGCAAGTCACGGCACAGGCTTTGCGCTTGCGTGCAATTCTCTTCTGGGAATAAGCGGCTGGTGAGGCCAACATCGCCGTTAAATGCGGCGGCGTTTTGCTGCATCAAGGTCGGTTGCCCCGCTTTCCAGCCAAAACGACCAATGACATGGGTCTGTTTTTCAATATCCCACACGCGATTAAATTTGCCTGAAATGCCATCTTGATTCTCATCGAGCTCATCGGCCCACTGCACAAGTGTGTCATCGGCGATACTTTCCAGTAGTCCTAGCCCTATCATCGGTGGCGCAATACGCGCTGAGATCTGAGTGTCCGGGTGAAGTGGCCCATAGCCGAGATCCGTCAACTCAACATGAGGTTTACGCAACGTGATGGTGGTGCCATCACTGAAGGTTTCTACATGGTTGGTGTAGGTGATCTTGATTTGCCCTTCCGCTTGCTGATCTTGAATAGCGAAATCTTGCAACTGTGCGCCGTAAGTCGGTTCCGGGATCACGCCATCACGAATGTACACCGCTTTTTGCTCCGCCGTCATCGCTGGGATGCTGAGTCTTATCAGCATTGACACGGCATGCTGGTCGTTCTCTTCTGGTGGATGACCACGACCATCTTTGATGTGACAGTTTTGACAACCGTTGGTATTAAACAGCGGCCCTAGCCCGTCTCTGGCATCGGTTGATGCAGGCGCTTGTACCCAAGGGTTGCGAAAGAAGCTATTACCGACACTGAAATCCAAACGCTTACTCAAGGGTAAATTCGCCGCTGGGAGCGAATACGCATTCGGTCCCTCTTTGTTTACAGAGGTGGCGCCGCCTGACTTAACTTCATACGCATTCGCCATGGGCTGAAAGGCAAAAGCCAGTATGTATAGAGCCAATGAGCGCGAGGGTCTTTTGCGGGATAACGAAAGAGCTGAGTACAACATGATGAAAGGGACTTTTCCTTAAATCTAAACAAGAACTACTATCAAAAACTACTAGGGAATAAAAACAGCAAAAGGGCTCTAAAAAGAGCCCTTGGTTTTGATACCACGATTAAAATTCGTGGTCAGCGGTGTCAGGGTTTAGGTTGGTGATGCCCACAATTTTCGCCGCGCGCTCGATAGAAGCGGTCTGTGCAACCAGAGACATGATCGCTTCATTGACCAAGGCATTACCTTGCGCATTCCCTGATGCGATCAATTGGTCGAAATACTGACCTTGTTCAGCCGATGTGACCAACTCACCCACTTGGGCGCGTGTCACATCAAACTGTTTTTGGATCTCTGCTGCCGCTTGCGCATCTTGCTGCGTCACTAGATCATGCAGACTTGGGCCTGACAATAGTGTGCCATCTTGACGCTTGTAAAGACCGGTATAAACGTTGTAGATACCTTGCTCGTTGTAGTAGTGAGAGTTGTGCGTGTTGTCAGAAAAACAGTCGTGCTCATCTTCTGTTGAGTTGGCTTCTAGCGCGACTTTCATTCGCTCACCCGCCAGTTCACCAAGAGAGAGTGACCCCATTCCAAACAGCATTTTACGCAAACCGTTCTCAGCAGAATCCGCCAGCAGGGCTTCACGGTAGTTGCCTTTTTCATCGGCAGACCACTGCTTTTCCATCCACTCAAGATCTTGGACCAACAAGTCTGCCGCCGCTTGCAAGTATTGACCACGGCGGTCACAGTGACCATTGGTACAACCTTCCCCCACTACGAAATCTGTGTAAGCACGTGCACCCGCACCCGCATTGGTACCGTTTAGATCTTGGCCCCAAAGCAAGAATTCAATCGCATGGTAGCCCGATGCCACGTTCGCTTCTGATCCGCCCACTTCATTCAAGTCCGCAATCAGCTCAGGCGTGATGGTCGACACATCTAAGGTCGTCGCACCGATCTTCAGCTCTGTGTTAGCAACGATGTTGGCCGCCGCGCCCTCATTACCAAGTTCGTATTGATAGTCGCTCGATACGTAGTCAATCAAACCTTCATCCAAAGGCCAGGCATTGAGTTGCCCTTCCCAATCATCAACAACGGTGTTACCAAAACGGAACACTTCCGATTGCTGGTAAGGAACGCGTGACGCGAGCCAGGCTTGTTTCACGGCTTCAAGTTTCGCCGCCGATGGATCAGCCAGAAACGACTCGATAGAGTTGTCGAGTGTTTTGGCCGTGATCAGCGCGTCGGCAAAGACAGCGTGTGCAACATCCGCATAGTGTTCGACCACTTGCGCTTGGGTCACGTTGGCTGCGTACAACGATCCACTCGCCAATACGAGTGATGCAGTAACAGATTGAGCGAATAGAGACTTTACGTTCATGAAAGGGGCATCCTTGTTGAGCTTAACTATTATTTATATTACTAGCGCTAATCATTATCATTTGCACTACTGATGCCGATAATACAAATTTACAATTTTTTTGCAAGCAAGGATTCAGGGCGGATATAAAAAACCTCACAAAAGTGAGGTTTTAATAATTGGTGGGAAATGAGTGTGTTACAGGTTGAGCTTATGCTTACCGTGCGACACTTTCGCCTGTAAGTAACCCTGATTCCCCTCTTTAAGGTGAGCAGAGGTATTGACGACTTCTTGAATCTCTATGCCGTGCTCTTTCAACTCTCGAATTTTCTTAGGGTTGTTGGTGACTAATCGGATAGTCTCTACACCCAGCGCTTTGAGCATTTGAGCCGCTTCAGTAAAGTCGCGCAAGTCATCGCCAAATCCGAGGTGGTTGTTGGCTTCGTAGGTGTTCATTCCTTCACTTTGTAAACGATAGGCGTCTATTTTGTTGTAAAGACCGATTCCCCGCCCCTCTTGACGCAAATACAAAATAATACCGCCGAGCTCACCCATGCGGTTGATGGTTTCGTCCAACTGTTCGCCGCAATCGCAACGAGAGGAATGAAAAACGTCACCGGTCAGGCATTCTGAATGCATGCGAACCAGAGGTGCTTGCTGCGTTTTGTCTGCTTGCTTAAAGATGATCGCGACGTGTTCTTTGTCTGTTTTAAGACCATGAAAAGAAAGGATTTCTGCGTCGATGTTGCTTTGGGCTCCGACTTTAAAATCCACTCTGGCTCTTACTTCCGCCATATGGGTTCTCACTTGCAACTTTCTATTATCATTATACGCGTTCATTGATAGCGCCTTTGCCGTTAACTATGGGGACTCTTACTGTAAAATTCAACGATAAGATCACTTTTGTTATAATATAACAATTTTCTTGTTAAGCAATTACGATAGGCAATAAAATACCCCAATCGATTCACTCAGATTGAGGTTGTCAGTCTTTGGTGGTTTAAATGCAGAGCGTGTGGACTTAGCTTTGTTGGCTCTTCCAGATATTGAGCTCAATCCATCGAGCTTCCAACTCTTTTAATTCCTCTTGGGTAAGCACCGCCAATGAGGACTCTTTATTCGCCGCAGGGGATTGCAGCGCATTCAGCTTAGAGTGAAAGTCTTTTTTCAGTTGTCGGATGATCGCGTCCACTGCTTTTCCTTAACCTTACCTATCGATGATATTTACCTGTGGATGATAATGCACGGTAGCGTCATATTCACACTATAAGTCTCAAACATGATAACAAATTGCGCATATCTTGCATTATGACGTCAGGTAAATGGGAGCGAAGTCACTTTTATTCGCGGTTCAAAATAATCATTTCCCGCTTATGGAAATAAAGCAGTCACCCCGACAAAAGCGGCTGGGCGCCGCGTATTGATTATTTACGACGCCCCAATTTTACTTGGCCGTCATCACTGAACCACAAGGCTTGATCACGGCGGCGGGCGATCAACATCGGGCCGTCATCGTAAAACAAAAAGTTCTTCCAGTGTTTTTTGAAAATAGCCCACTTAGTTTCGATGATGTTGTATTTCTCGTAACAAAAATAGACAGTGACATCATCTTGCCAATTAAGATGCTCAAGGACAGCTTGTGGTAAACTCTCGTCATCACTTTCCCAGTTGGCCATCCAGTCAACACTCTCAGACCAGTTACTGGCTTTCATCGGCCAATCGGATGAGCTAAAGCGCTCTGAATCGGGGCTTTGTGCACTGATGTTCTCTTTCCAGAGCTGCGCAGCTCTAGCTTGTGTCATGGGTTGCAGTTGCACCAAGTCTTCTTCAGGCAATGGCATTGACTGGTGAGTAAAAATCCATTTTCTTTGGTATTCATCCAAAGGTATGTACGACATCAATAGTCCTCTACGTGTTAGTCAGCTTTCAGCCAACCTTTTTTGGTCGCGTCTTCAATCAGGTGTTTGGCTTTGTCCCACAACGCGGTGGAGCCCAACTCAATTTTACGATTCACCGTTAGCGCTTGCTCTCGGCGCACGCCATGCTCCTGCCAACTTTGCCCCTCATTGTGGTAGTTGAGCAACATAGGGATGAGCCTATCGAGCGCCTTGGCGAACTTAGCATCGTCACTTTGGCCTTGTTCAAACTCACACCATAGCTGAAACAGCGCCTCCCCCTGATCGCTAGGAAGCATTGCGAACAGGCGCTGCGCGGCTTTCAGTTCCTTTTCTTCTTGTTCAGCGCTCGCTTTGGCATCATAAACAAAGGTGTCACCGGCATCAATTTCGACAATATCGTGCAGCAGCAGCATTTTCACTACTCGTGCGATGTCGACGGGCTGATTGGCGTGCTCTTGCAGTAGCACCGCCATCAAAGCGACGTGCCAACTGTGCTCTGCGCTGTTTTCTAATCGGCCCTGCGCGCTCTTGACTCGTGTGCGGCGCAAGACGCTTTTCAATTGGTCGAGCTCAATCAGAAGATTAAGCTGCTGTTCTAAGCGTGTCATTCAATTCGCCTTCCAATGTGGATTAATTAACGACGTCAGTTTGTGATCTTCCCACTGACCATTGATCAATAAGTACGCTTTTGCGAAGCCTTCTGCTTCAAACCCCACTCTCTGCAACACCGCTTCGCTCCGTGTGTTTCTTGGCATATAACTGGCGTTGATTCGGTGGAGGTTTTGAATCTCAAACATGTAGTTCACCGCTAAACGCAGTGCTCGGGTCATCACACCTCGTCCTCGCGCGTTTTGACCAAGGGAGTAACCCACCGTGCACGTGTGAGCAGGAAAACGCGAGATATTGCTAAAAGAAATCGTGCCTAGCATCTCGCCAGAATCCGTGTCGAGAATGAGCAGATAATAGCCAAGGCCCATCTTGTGCAGTTCATGCAACTTGATCAGGCGTTGAGTCCAGCCTGAGCAGGTATAAAACGGCGCTTCTCGCTCGGGCTCCCAAGGCTTTAGGTGTTCGCGGTTCGCCACAAAGTAATCACTGATCATCTGACCATCGGTCGGCTCTGCCGTGCGCAGTGTGACATCACCATCGACCTCAAATACGCTGGTGGGGGTACTGATTCGCTTCATCTAGTTTTTTCTGATCCCATACTCGCGCAGTTTATTGGCAATAGAGGTGTGCGAGACGTTGAGGCGTTTGGCCAACTTACGACTCGATGGGAACGACTGATACAAACGCTCTAACACCTGTGATTCATAGTCTTTCATAATGTCATCTAATGAACCGTCTAGATTGATCTTGGCGCTGCTGCCGTGGCTGTTTTCTAGTTGCGGAAGATGGAAAAGATCGACAGTTAACGTGTCGCTTTCCAGTTCCGTCAGCGCTCTAAGGACCATGTTCTCTAGCTGGCGCATATTCCCCGGCCAATGGTAATTGACCAGTTGATCAACCAAACCTTCTTGGAGAGTGGGTTTGTCTACACCCAGCTGCTTCATGTATTTAGCGACAAACAGGTCGAGCAATACCGCGATATCGTTAGTGCGCTCACGCAACGGCGGAATATTGAGGGTAAGGACGTTGAGGCGATAGAACAGGTCTTCACGAAACGCTTTTGACTCCGCTAAATCGGCTAAGTTGTGACGCGTAGAGGCAATCACACGCACATCGACATGCACTTCGTGCTCTTCACCCACTCTGCGGAAGGTGCCATCTTGAAGCAATCGCAGCAGTTTGATCTGCAAATGTGGACTCATTTCACCGATTTCGTCGAGGAACACTGTCCCGCCATTGGCTTGTTCAAAGATCCCTTTGTGGCCTTGTTGATGGTTGAATGAGCCCGGCGCGTGACCAAACAACTCGGTTTCCGCCACATCATCAGGCATCGAGGCACAGCTCAATACCAAAAATGGGTGATCCGCACGATGAGAGCGATTGTGACATGCACGCGCGAGCATCTCTTTGCCGGTGCCGGTTTCGCCTTGAATCAGCAGGGGTTGATCAAGCATAGAGAGTTTCTTCGCTTGGCTGATCAGCGCTTTATGGCGATTGGAAATACCGACAAAATGCTCAAAGCCGAGGTTGTTGTGCAGTGGGAGCGAGTCATCAAACAAGCTCTTCTCTTGAGCTGAGCGAATCATCACCATCGCACTGGCGAGTACAGAGACATTAGTTTCATCGGTAATGTAAACCGGCATGACTTCCATCAAGTAATCCAGCCCACCAATCACGATATTTTCCCGTTGGCGATTGATCTTGCCATCTATCCACTTTGAAAAGTTAAAGTTGGGCAGCAGCGAAGCCACAGGGTGACCCAGCATCTCTTGTGGTTCAAGATTGAACAAGCTCGTCGCCGCATGGTTAGCCATGTCGACATTGCCTTTGAGATCAATGGCCAATACAGGCTCAGGTAGATTGTTCAACAGCGAAATCAGCTCTGTATTGTGGCGCTCCATCGGCATGAACTGAATTTTACGTACGTCGTCGACACCTGAAATGCGGCGTATTTCTGCCATCAGTTCACTGAAGGTGTCAAAGTCGATGTCTGGGCAGTTGAGATAAATGATGCCCGAGATGTCAATTTCGATGCCGCGTAAGTCGATATCCTTAGAGGCAAGGATATCGAGTAGCTCGCGGGTGAGACCAACCCTGTCTTCACATAGTACTTCTAAGCGCACAGATCCGTTCCTAATTTGGGTGTCACGAAAAGTTGACAGAAGTGTCGCCTAAGCCCCGATTTTCGTCAAGCCGCATGCGCTTGCCTGCCTCACATTCGCGCTATTTGACCGATAAAGCGACGAGTTTTTCTACAATTTGCTTGCGAATCTCACCCAATCGGACCTGCTTTCCCGCCAGCCAAGGAAGCGGTCTCAATAGTCCCATCGCTTTGATACCGAGTCTTGCTGTGAGTATGCCAACCCCAAGTCCTTGCCCCGCACGCGCAGACAAGCGACCTGCTAAGTCCATCGACATCAAGTCGATACTGGCATCGACCGCTAATTCACTCGCTCCCGCCGCGGCCATATTGACTAAGGTGGCTTTAAACAGCGTCAGCCGAGACCAATAGCCCAGCTCCACACCGTAGACCGCCGCTAGCTTGTCCACCATCTTGAAATTTCGCCACGCGACCAAGGCCATATCTGCGATCGCCAATGGGCTGATCGCCACTAAAGCCGCGGACTCTGTGGCATGTTGAGTGACAATCGCTTTGGCGCGTCGGTCTTGCTCTGCGATGACCAACGCATCAAACAGTTCTAGAATCTCAGCGTCGCTGTGAGATTGGGTCACCGCCTCTTGCCAGCGCTGAAAATCAAGGCTCTTGTCATCAAGACCACTTTGCTTGGCCAACTGCTCACAAAACGCCTTCGCTTGGCCAACACTGTTGGCCTTCAACAGAGCTTGGCTTTGTTCTTGTACGCAAAAATGGTGACGCAAGCGGCGCAGTTTCCATAACTCTTTCCCCAGCGCTGTTACACCAAGGCCGGCCAACGCGGCGACAAATCCAGTCCAGCCTAATGTCAGCCAATCCCCCGCTTGAATTGCACTGTAGAGTGAATCGACCGCTTGCCAGCCCACCAATCCAGCAAAGGCCGTAAGCAGCACGGTTACCCAACGACTGGTGCGTTTTTTCGGTCGCAAGTTTTCTAGCTTCTCAATGGCCTCATCCGCTTCCACCTCATCATCAATGCTCACTGGCGCGAAGGACTCTTGGGACGAGAAGGCCTGCTTGAGAGTCAAGTCGTCCGCCTGTGACTGCGCCTCCCCTTGCCACTGCGTGTCCTCATTGGGCGTGGACACAAAGACCTGCTTTTTCTTCAAGCGAGGTTCACTGTGGTGCTCTTCATGCTGACTCATTTCAATTTATCTCCCAGCAAAAACTGCAGAACTTTGTCCATTCGGATGTGAGGTAGTGGCGCATCGATCTGCGCTTTTTGCGGTCTAAATTCCGTGAACTCAAAACCGTGCTGCTGCCAATAGCTGGCACCGGGCAGTTTTCTCGGCACTTCGCCGGGATAAATGGTTTGCGGCTCACCGCCAAGGTCGACACCTCTTAGTGCAGGGTAAGACGTCCCCGCTTTGGTCACAAAGCCCGGTTGGGTTGCCTGCACGGAAGCAATGGAGAGGCACTGCATCTCGATATTCTCAAACGTGGTGGCTTGCCATGCTGGGTAAACCATCTGGCCCAGCAGTGAAACCAAGTGTGGGTGCTGATCGGGCGTCACATGATCGGCTTTGGTGGCGGCAAACAAAATCTTGTCGATGGTAGGTGAGAACAAACGCCGCAACAGGTGGCTTTTCCCATAGCGAAAACTGCCCATCAGTTGCTCTAACGCGCCGCGCATATCATGAAAGGCGTCAGCGCCCGCGTTGAGCGGCTGCAAACAATCCACCAACACAATTTGGCGATCAAACGTTGCGAAATGGTGCTTATAAAATGCTTTGACAACCTTGGTTTGGTATTCGTGATAACGCGCTCTGAGCATCGCTAACTGGCTGTCTTTGTTGACTTGTTTCCCTTGTTCTTTCCCCACATAAGGGAAAAATTGCAATACAGGCGCCCCGGTCAAATCGCCCGGTAAAACAAATCTCCCCGGCTGTACCCAGTGCAGCCCCGCGGCTTTACAGGCATGCAAATAGTCGGTGTAGGCGGCTGACAGTGCGGCCAGTTGGTCTTCATCGGCGTCCGCTTGGGGCGAAAATTGCGCTAACTGACTAAGCCAAGGCTCGGCCAGTTGAGCTCTTTCGCCTTTCAACGCGGCAAATTGCTGCTCAGACCATTGTTCAAAATCCATCTCCAACAATGGCAAATCCAGCAGCCACTCGCCTGGATAATCAATAATATCAATATTGAGCGTTGCACTACTGCCTAGCAACTTTTTGCTTCGCTTCTTCGGTTTGTATTTAAGCGCTAAGCGAATTTCACTCACGTCACGAGTCGGTAACGGCCAATCTGGCTGCTCTGCATACAAGGCGCGCATCGCCTCATCATAGGCAAAGCGCGGCACCATGAGATTGGTTTGTGGTTCACGTCGCGCACCAATAATACGCTTTTCACGCGAGGCTTCCAGCAAGGGTAACACCTCATGGGTCGAGGCATGCAGCAGTTGATTGACGAGCGAGCTGATAAACGCGGTTTTCCCTGCACGAGATAACCCCGTGACCGCGATGCGCACATGAGAATCCATACTGCGACTGAGCAAATCTTGCATCTCTTGTGAGAGCTGTTTTATCGGCGTGGGAATGGACATGAATGGCCTCTTTTGATCATTTGTACTAAAGGTACCGACTTCAATCTTAATCAAAGATGAACAAAAAAGCCCCTGATTAAAATCAGAGGCTTAGCAAATCGTGATTGCGCTTGAGCGTCGCTTAATCGTCTTCAATCAATTTGTAGATAACAAACAAGCTAATCTCAACCAACACAAACAGCACACAGGTAATGGTGACGTATTTCTCATTGAAGATACTGATACCGTGCAGGATTAAGTCGTAGCCGATGAAGGCGCCAACAACCGCAGCGATGATCAGCTGTAAGATTTGTACAAAACGAGGCATGTGCACTCCTAATACCAGTAGACGTTAAACAAAAGGTGCGACTCATTCGCACCTTTGTCAACTGATTCCTAATGAAATCAGCGATTTCTCACACTTAAGCTTGGCTTTCCATCTCTTGGATTTTCACTTTCCAAGTGTCTGGGCCAATCTGGTGAGCGTTCACGCCATTAGAGTCGACGGCGACAGAAACGGGCATATCTTCCACTTCGAATTCGTAGATCGCTTCCATACCCAAATCTTCAAAGGCGACGACACGCGCTTTTTTGATTGCTTTCGCCACTAGGTAAGCCGCGCCGCCTACGGCCATCAAATAGACCGCTTTGTGTTTTTTGATAGATTCAACCGTTGCCGGGCCGCGTTCGGCTTTGCCTATCATGCCCATGATGCCGGTTTGTTCGAGCATCATATCGGTGAATTTATCCATTCGGGTTGAGGTGGTTGGCCCTGCAGGCCCAACGACTTCATCGCCCACCGCATCAACGGGGCCCACGTAGTAGATAAACTTACCTTTTAAGTCCACGCCTTCAGGCAAGCCTTCACCGCTCTCTAGCATCCCTTGAATGCGTTTGTGCGCCGCATCTCGGCCGGTCAGGATTTTACCTGACAACAGCACCGTTTCACCGGTTTTCCATTGCTCAATGTCTGCTTGCGTCACGGTATCTAGATTCACTCTGCGGGTGTTTTCGCCCGCTTCCCAGGTAATGTCTGGCCACTCTTCGAGTTTCGGCGGCGTCAGATCAGCAGGGCCGCTGCCATCAAGCGTAAAGTGAACGTGGCGCGTTGCGGCGCAGTTCGGGATTAGACAAACAGGCTTGGAGGCTGCATGAGTAGGCGCGGTTTTGATTTTAACGTCAACAACCGTCGTTAAGCCGCCTAAACCTTGCGCGCCGATACCTAGACGGTTCACACGGTTGAAGATGTCTAAACGAAGCTCCTCTTCTGCGTTCTGCGGGCCGCGTTCGATGAGCTCTTGAATATCAATGTGCTCCATTAATGATTCTTTCGCCAATACCGCCGCTTTTTCAGCAGTGCCACCGATACCAATGCCCAGCATACCCGGTGGACACCAACCTGCGCCCATAGTTGGCAAGGTTTTCTCTACCCACTCTGCAATATCATCGGATGGGTTGAGCATCACCATTTTGGTTTTATTTTCACTGCCGCCGCCTTTGGCCGCAATTTGAATTTCAACTTTGTCACCCGGCACCATATTGATGTGTACCACCGCTGGCGTGTTGTCTTTGGTATTAATGCGTTTACCGGCAGGGTCCATCAGTACTGAGGCGCGCAGTGGGTTGTCAGGGTTGGTATAGGCTTGGCGCACACCCTCATCGACCATTTCCTGCACCGTCATGTCGGTAGAGTCCCATTGCACGGCCATGCCGATATTGACAAAACAGGTCACAATGCCGGTGTCTTGGCAGATAGGTCGGTGCCCTTCTGCGGACATGCGCGAGTTAATTAGAATCTGAGCAATCGCGTCTTTCGCGGCTTGGCTCTCTTCCTTGTGGTAGGCTTTTTCTAGGGCTTGAACAAAGTCCAATGGGTGGTAGTAAGAGATGTACTGAAGTGCGTCAGCAACACTGCTGATCACATCCTGCTTGCGAATTACCGTCATTGCATGCCTCTTTTATCGTTATGCTTCCTTATTATAAGGCCGATAGATACGCGTTTGCTTAAGAGGAGTCGTATGACCAACGCCGTAATAGGGTCAAACGCCGATGTAGCGACCAGAGTTGCCATTATGATACTCTTGCTTTCCCTCTGATACCATGCAACGAACGATCTCTTTGTCACAAATTAAACAAATGAATAACAATGCGCCAAATGGCTTACAAATCAAACCTCTTTCTTATGATCCGCACTTAGCGACGACGCTATTTGCCCCGATTGCGTCGATGCCGTGGGCGATGTTGTTACGTTCACCGTCACGAGATCATCTCGACAGCCGTTTCGATATTCTGGTTGCCCAGCCTATTGCCACCGTCACAACGCGTGGCGATACCAGTACGGTGGTCACGCCTGAGGGGGAAATGGACAGCAAGTTAGACCCTTTTCAGCTGCTCGACGACACGCAACAGCGCTGGTTAAGTGACACAGACTACGATGGGGAACTGCCCTTTGTTGGCGGTGCATTGGGTTATTTTGCTTACGATTTGGGCCGCCGCGTGGAACAGTTACCTGTGTATGCGATGCACGATCTCACCACACCAGATATGGCCGTCGGCCTGTATCGATGGGCACTGGTGGTCGATCACTCGCAACAGAGTGCGGTTTTGGTTGGTGAAGACATCGAGGCGGCGCACCAATGGTTGTTTGCTCAATCAGAGGTATCCTCGCCGACGTTTGCGCTGCAAGCGCCGTGGCAATCGAATATGACGCCAGCGGATTACGCGCGCAAGTTTGATCAAGTGCAGCAATATCTGCGCTCGGGCGACTGTTACCAAATCAACTTGGCGCAGCGTTTTCAAGCCCCTTATCTAGGTGATGAGTGGCAAGCGTATCAAAAACTCGAAGCTGTCAATCAAGGCCCTTTTTCTGCCTTTATTCGCACCGAGCAAGGCGCGATTTTAAGTGTCTCTCCCGAGCGTTTTCTGCAACTCAATGGCGGCCAGATCGAGACCAAACCGATTAAAGGCACCCGACCACGCCACACCAACCCAGAACGCGATAAGCGCGCCGCTAACGATTTATTGCACGCGGAGAAAGATCAAGCGGAAAACCTGATGATTGTCGATCTGTTGCGCAATGATGTCGGCCGCGTCGCCGCGCCAGGCAGTGTTGCCGTTCCGAAATTGTTTGATATTGAGAGCTTCCCAGCGGTACACCATTTGGTGAGCACGATTACCGCCAGGTTGGACTCGCCATACCGTGCCAGTGATTTGCTACGTGCATGTTTTCCGGGGGGGTCCATTACCGGCGCACCCAAAGTGCGCGCGATGGAGATCATCGAAGAGTTGGAACCGCATCGCCGCAATGCTTACTGTGGCAGCATTGGCTACATCAGTCGCCACGGCCGAATGGACACCAGCATCACTATTCGTACCCTAGTGGCAGAAGGCGGCCAGATGTACGTTTGGGCAGGAGGCGGTTTGGTGGCTGACAGTCAAAATGATGCCGAATATCAAGAGACGCTCGATAAGCTCAGCCGCATTTTACCCGTGTTGAGTGCTTAACCCCACTTTTCAAGCATTAGATGTAGGTCTTTGGCAGTGTAGGGTTTGGTCAGAATGTCGTTCATCCCACTCTCGATGCAGCGCTCGCGCTCTTCGAGCGTGGTACCGGCAGTCAACGCGATAATGGGTAAAGTGTAGTTTTGATCGCGTAAATATTGCGTCGCCTCAAACCCGTCCATTTCGGGCATGCGACAATCCATGAAAATCAAATCGTAGTGACGCTGTGTGACCGCCTCGACAGCTTCCAGCCCGTTGTTGGCAATATCAGGCACAATAGCGAGCTTTTTCAACATCTGGTTGATGATCACTTGGTTCATGCGGATATCATCCACCACCAAAATGGTGAGATCGTCTAAAGGTTTTTGGTGTTTGTTCGCCTCGACTTGACCCGACGACCACTCTTCTATTGAAGCCAAGGTCAAAGGGATATGAAAAGAGAAACAACTGCCTTTGCCCGTCTCGCTGTCTGCTGCGATCTCACCACCCATCAGCTCCACGAGATTTTTCGAGATGGCGAGCCCAAGGCCAGTGCCCTCATAGTTACGTTTGGCCGTGCGGTCAGCTTGGACAAAAGGTGTAAACAGCTGATCTAACGAATCAAAATCGATCCCTATTCCCGTATCGACCACCTTAATGTGTAACTGCCCCTCTTGCCACTTCGCAGAGACACTCACCTGACCTTGTTCGGTAAACTTAACCGCGTTGCCGACTAAATTGACTAAGATTTGACTGATGCGTTCAAAGTCGCCGGTAAAGGCTTCTGGCAATTCCGTGCACTCGTCAATAATAAAACCAATGCCTTTTTCTCTCGCTCTTGGTTCAAACACACCGAGCAACATGGCTCGGATGTCCGCCCAGAGGAAGGTTTTGGGGATCAATTCCATCATCCCGGCGCTCATCTTACTGAAATCAAGAATGTCATTGATGATATGGCGCAGCAGGCCACCCGAATGGGCTAAGTTGGTGAGTAAGGTTCGCTGCTCTTCATTGAGCTCCGTTTCAGACAGCAGCTCTGCACTACCGAGCAATCCGTTAAGAGGTGTGCGCAACTCATGGTTGATCATCGCGACAAATTCCTTGGTCGCTTTCTCAGACTCCTCAGCACGTGCGCGCGCTTCTTGGTTACTGGTCATAATCAGCTGGCGACTGATGGCATTACAGAGCAGCTCCCCTACCAGCGCGATTTGGCTCTCGATAAAATCGGCCTCTATCACGCTCGGTTCTACCTCTACACAGAGTTCGCCTATCACCGCATAATCCACTTCAAGTGGCAGCCTGAGTGTCGTCTCATCCCAAACCGCATAAGGCTTGATACTCTCGAGCGTGGTTTGGCTACCTTGACCAAATTGGTCGGCGATCACCGTAGGCAATAAGTTGGGTGAAATAAACACCCCTGCACGTAAGATGACGGAAGAGGATTGAATCCGTTCTAGGAAATTGGCAATTAAGCCATCATCAAGTGTACGACTCAAAAACGCCCGACCAAAATGGATCAACGCTTCGTTGATCTGCTGCTCAAAGTCGAGCTTGCGTAAATCTTTATGGGTTTGCTTTTTGAGTTGCGCTAAGACCAATTCAAGCTGCTGATTCGCCTCATACAGCTCCAAACTTTTATTTTCGAGCAGCTTTTCTGCTTGCTTACGCGCAGCGATTTCTCGCGCTAACTTGCGCTCTAGCGGCGATGGACTATCCATAGGCTAGCCTTCAAGGACCACATGGAAACGCACGTCATCCCCCGCGCCGGTTTTGTCTTTCATTTCAATCGCCAATGTCTCACCAAAATGGCGCGCGCACCCTTCTAGTAGGCCAAGGCAAACATGCGACATACATCGGGCACTTTGATAATCAAACACCACTTCAGATTCACTTTCTGAGATAAACACAAACTTCGGAGGATTGGCTTCGGCGTAAAGCTTTTTCACCTCAATATGAATGTAGTCTTCTACCAATTTGATAAATTGCAGTGAGTTTTTACAGCCCCCCAAACTGTTAGCGTCAGGCAAGGTCGCGAACAGATTATCAAACACGCTTTGACCAAAGACGCGCTGCAAATCTTCGGGCGAAATGCCGGTTTGTTTGCTCAAAATAACAATCAACTTGACCAAATTTTTGTGATCGTAGCTGCCAACCGACGTATATATCCCGCTGTCTTGCGCTTCGTCTAAGATGGCGTCTAACTGCTCAAGACCAAATTTTTCCTCGACCAAGGCGAGAAACTCAGTGAATATAATGCCCTTCATAAAATACGCTATCCTTGCAATAACCATTACCCAATAAAGCATGATCCATAAGCGGCGGTTTTTCAAATAACGACCAAGGGCTAAGATATTGTCTGTGCTAAATAAAAATCACTTAATACAACGTTTTCAGTTTCTTCAAACCGTGGATTATCATCAGGAAGCACTGAAACGCGTCTCGCACTTCAAAGCGGAATCGCTGCGCCCAGCGTCAGTGCTGATAGGCTTTGTTGAGCGTGACAATGGCCTGCACGTGCTGTTTACTAAACGGGCCGCGCACTTAAAGCATCACCCGGGTCAGGTGAGCTTTCCGGGCGGAAAGTATGAAACGAGTGATGGCACACTGGCCCAAACAGCGCTGCGAGAGACTCAAGAAGAAATCGGTATCGACCCTAAGCGCATCGCCATTTTTGGCCAGATGCCGGAACTTGTCACCGTCAGCCGATTTACGGTCACGCCCTTTCTCGCCTTTATCGAGCCGGACTACACCCCACGCATTGACACCAATGAAGTGGCAGAAGTGTTTGAAGTGCCGCTGAACTTAGTGTTGGACCGGTCCAAATTGGTCAGTCAGCACTTTCTCGTCAACCAGAATCGACATCGAGTGTTCGGTCTCTCTTACCAACACCATTTTATCTGGGGGATGACGGCGCAGATCATTCAAGCGCTGCAAAAACATTTATCACTCCCTCGCCGATAAGTGATCTTTTTTCATCTATTCACATCAACTTTATTTATCTCGCGCAGCCAATCGTTTGCGCGAACTTCAAATTAGCTACCTTTTAGTCAGCATTAGTTTTTGTAATGATTAAAATTAGCATAAATCACCAGTGGCACGTCATTTTCGTGATGAAAAACCAATTTTGAAAACCGGCTGGTGCGACCAGACACAAAGCATGATTTAGATCTATTTTTCGTGAAACAAAATAAGGCACTATTGCACCCGACTTATTTCCTGTTCCCAAAAATGAGCATCACAACATGAATTCAACAACAACTGCGGTTAATACCGCACAATCTTCTAGTAAGTTTACTTACACCGACTTCACTTGGTGTCTCTCTTTGTTCGGTACCGCCGTCGGTGCTGGCGTTCTATTTCTACCGATCAAAGCCGGTGCGGGTGGCTTTTGGCCATTAGTTATCTTAGCGCTAATCGCAGCGCCGATGACATGGTTTGCACACAAATCACTGGCTCGCTTTGTACTCTCAGCGAAAAACCCTGACGCAGATATCACAGATACAGTAGAAGAACACTTCGGTAAGACTGGCGCAAACATCATCACTTTTGCCTACTTTTTCGCCATTTACCCTATCGTTCTTATTTACGGTGTCGGTATCACCAATACCGTTGACTCTTTCCTTGTCAACCAAATGGGTATGGAGTCGATTCCTCGCTGGTTGCTCTCTGGTGCGTTGATCGCGGCGATGACAGCGGGCGTCTTGTTCGGCAAAGAGCTGATGCTTAAAGCGACGTCCGCACTGGTCTACCCTCTCGTGTTCATCTTGCTTGCGCTCTCTTTCTATCTTATCCCTGATTGGAACGGCTCTATGATGTCTGTCGCACCAGACTGGTCATCAATGCCGTCTATCGTTTGGCTCGCGATTCCTATCATCGTGTTCTCTTTCAACCACAGCCCTGTGATCTCTCAGTTCTCTAAAGAGCAACGTCGCGTTCACGGTGACAACGCAGTGAAGAAGACCGACGCCATCACAGGCGGCGCAGCGATGATGCTGATGGGCTTCGTGATGTTCTTTGTATTCTCTGTAGTGCTCTCTCTATCTCCTGAGCAACTAGCGATGGCGAAAGAGCAAAACATCTCTGTACTCTCTTACCTTGCCAACGTGCATGAGTCTCCACTGATCTCTTACATGGGTCCTTTGGTGGCGTTTGCTGCGATTACCTCAAGCTACTTCGGTCACTTCTTGGGAGCACATGAAGGTTTAGTTGGACTTATCAAATCACGTTCACAAACGCCGGTGAGCAAAATCGAAAAAGGTTCAATGGTATTCATCGTTCTAACCACTTGGGTTGTGGCGATTGTTAACCCAAGCATCCTTGGCATGATTGAAACCATGGGCGCGCCAATGATCGCTGCCATCCTATTCTTGATGCCTGTTTTTGCTATGCAAAAAGTCCCAGCGATGGCGAAGTACAAAACTTCTGCACCTGTACAGATTTTCACAACTATCTGTGGTCTTGCAGCCATTAGTTCTGTAATCTACGGCGCGCTATAAACCGGGCTCTGATTCATCAGGACGGATAGCAAACAAATAGAATAATACTAAGCCTCCCTCTTGCTCGGGAGGCTTACTTTGAGGTAATCAATATGATTAGTGTTTTTGATATCTATAAGATCGGCGTTGGTCCTTCTAGTTCTCACACAGTCGGCCCAATGAAGGCGGGTAAAGAGTTTATTGATGACTTACGTGCAATGGGAAAATTGCGCGACATCACTAAAATCACCGTTGACGTCTATGGATCACTTTCACTGACAGGGAAAGGTCACCACACAGATATCGCCATCATCATGGGTCTTGCTGGCAACACCCCAGAGAAAGTCGATATCGACGCGATTCCAGGCTTTATCGCTCGCGTTGAAGAAACAGAACGCCTTCCTGTTGGCATGCACTGTCATACCGTCTCGTTTCCTAGAGACGGAGGAATGAACTTCCACCGTAGTAACCTCTCTTTGCATGAAAATGGTATGCAGATTCATGCTTGGATTGGTGAAGAGAAAGCCTACTCTAAAACCTATTACTCTATCGGCGGCGGTTTTATCGTTGACGAAGAAAACTTTGGTAAAGAAGAAGCCAACCCAATCAAGGTGCCTTACCCGTTCACATCAGCGGAAGAACTCGTCAATCAATGTAAAGAGAGCGGGCTATCCATCAGCACCTTGGTAATGAAAAACCAAGCGGCGATGCACTCTGATGAAGAGTCTCGCACCTACTTTGCCAACATTTGGAAAACCATGCGTGAGTGTATGGATCGCGGTATGAACACCGAAGGTATTCTTCCGGGGCCACTGCGTGTACCACGTCGTGCGGCGGCGTTGCGTCAGCAACTGTTGACCTCTGAAAAGACGACCAATGATCCTATGTCTGTGGTCGATTGGGTGAACATGTTCGCCTTTGCGGTGAATGAAGAGAACGCGGCAGGTGGTCGTGTCGTAACCGCGCCAACCAATGGTGCATGTGGCATTATCCCTGCGGTGCTCGCCTACTACGACAAGTTCATTCAAACCGTGACAGAAAAAGATTACATTCGCTACTTTGCAGCATCTGGCGCCATTGGTGGTCTGTACAAGCGTAACGCCTCGATTTCTGGTGCTGAAGTGGGTTGTCAGGGTGAAGTCGGTGTCGCCTGTTCGATGGCGGCGGCAGGCCTTGCAGAGCTGATGGGCGGTAGCCCAGAGCAAGTGTGTATGGCAGCGGAAATTGCGATGGAACACAACCTTGGCCTCACCTGTGACCCTGTTGCAGGTCAAGTTCAAGTCCCTTGTATCGAGCGCAATGGCATTGCCGCAGTGAAGTCGATTAACTCGACTCGCATGGCGCTTCGCCGCTCGTCAGCACCAACGGTATCACTGGATAAAGTGATCGAAACCATGCTGGAGACGGGGAAAGACATGAACGCCAAATATCGTGAAACCTCGCAAGGTGGTTTGGCCGTTAAAGTGATCTGCTAATCCGGTGATGTACTCACTTACCTTTGAGTCGGTTACACTCGGCCGGGTTTGAATAAAAAGGGAGCGCTGAATATCAGCGCTCCCTTTTTCGTTGGGTTAATTCAACTCGAAAATACGCATCACAACAGCACTTGTGAAGCGAGCAGTGCGCTACCAAACAGCAATGACAGCACCAGCATCAACGGCCCACCTTCTGCGGTGTAACGCTGTGGTTGAGTATCGGCCAGTCGCAGCGCATACACCATGGCAAGCGGTACAAACACCGCTAAAAACACCAAGATAATTCCGGCATAGCCCAACACCGCTAAGAATTTATCCGCCGCAAACAGCGATCCCAGAAGTGGCAAGATGAACGTCAACACATAGGTCACGACGCGGTTTTGGTGGAACATATCGCGATTCTGGTTATACAGCGCCATAGCGACACCAAAAAACGATGTCAGCAATGCCAACCCGGTAAAGAGTGACAGCAAGGTGCCGATCCAGCGGGAATGATGCTCGAAAGCAGCGATCAAATCGCCCACCCCTTTCAACTCGCCCACCTGAGTAGGGTTCAGATTCCCGACCACGGCAAACAGCCAACACAAATAGCAGAAAAGCGGTATCACCGAACCGATGATGACCATATTTCTCAATTCGCGGTCCGTCGCCTGCGAATTGTAAGCAACCAAAGAAGGGATCACGACCATAAAACCAAAGCTGGTAAAGAGTACGGCGCTGGTTTTGAACAGTTGCCAATGATTGTCATTGAGCACTCGATTTAAGTGATCAAAATGAAAATCTGGCAGCAAAAACGCGAGTGTGGTCGCGAGACACGCGATCATGACCAAGAATAAGCCGCGGTTAAGCTTATCAATCATGCCGGTTCCGGCGGCGATCACTCCACCAGCGAGAACAGTAAAACCAATCTGGCCTTGAGTAGGTGTGATAGCCAAGCCCATTGCCGCCATCAACTGACTGACCAAATCCGCTGCGCCTAAGATGTAGGCCATCAATAAACAGATGAGCAGCGCGTATAAAAGCGCGTTGGTGATCCATTGACCACTTTTTCCTAACGTGTTGCGCGCGATGGAGTTCAGGCCAAGTCCGCCACCGGATTTTAACGTTGCTTCAAGCAGTAACAAGGCGGCGTAGGTGGTACCGGCGCAGATCACGATCATCAGTAAGGTGCCAGACCAAAGACCAAATTGCGCCAATACCATAGGTATAGCGAGCATTCCGGCACCCAGTGCCGTACCCGAGATAATAAGGGAGCTTCCCAAGAGTTTTGTATTCATAACGTTGTTTTCTGTGTTAGTGCGTGTGGAGTAAATGTGCGCTTCCTAGCGCGGTGGCTAACGGTCAGAAACAATAGGAATAATGGTGTTTGACGTCGTGATATAGGGAGAAAAGTGACGATAAAGAAGCAGAATGAGAATAGAGCGAGTGAACAGGCGTGACAGCACAGTGTGGCGACCCTTCAGTCGGCTCGATAATAGGCGTAGTAATTTTAACAATCATTGAACTATCCAAGGCGATGCAGCAATCCGTGCCAGAAAAACAGCCTATCCTCTGCTGCCGTGCCCAGTTTGGGCTCAGCCCATCTTAAACATCATCCTCGTGATTGCAACGCCTGCCACGTTGAGTGATGAATTATTGGTCAGCGCAGTGCACAACACGATGAACCCAACGTCGATGGACGAGCACACAAAAAAAGCGAAGTCATCTATTCTTCGCTTTTTACACAGAATTCTTTACCAGCCACTACGCTGTGGCGATTACTCGCCTTTGTAAATACAACCGGCCGTGCAGGTCTCTTTAATTTCAACCTTGCTTAATAACGGCAGTGACGGTTTGAGCTCGTTCCAGATCCATTTCGCCAATACTTCACTGGTTGGGTTTTCCAATCCCTTGATGTCATTAAGATAGTAGTGGTCAAGGCGGTCATAAATCGGTTTAAACGCCGCTTTGATTTCCGCAAAGTCGACAACCCAACCAGTGTGAGGATCCACCTCGCCCTCGACATACAGGCGAACTAAGAAAGAATGACCATGAAGGCGACCACATTTGTGTCCTTCTGGCACATGGGGCAAGTGATGCGCGGCTTCGAACATGAATTCTTTGTATAGTTCAGTTTTCATTTTGACTCTCGGGTTTTTAAAGAGTGGCAATACTAAGGAATTAGTATAGTCGAGACAAGCGCGAAATCCGTTGAATGACCAAGCAAACGCTTTCCCTTCCACACCTCTTATCTGTAGCACGGCGGAAAAACGTCACAGCGTCAAGTTTTTGATTACAACAGTTACACATCACATTTACACACGACTAACATGTGTCGCATCACAGTCTCAAATAAACCTACTTTCTATAGAGGTATCTATCCAAGATCATAGTGATGTCAGTTCCAACTCATACCAAGAAACGATCATGCGTCTAACCATAACAACAAAACTCTTGATTACCCTACTCTCCGTTTTTGGTTTGGTGTTGCTTGCCTCGACAAGCTACCAATACCTTCAGCAACGTGAGCTATTAAATTCGGTACTCAGTGAGCAGCTCCATGATAAAGCCAGCAACTACTTTGATAGCCTCAATATGATGATGCTGACAGGCACAATGGCTCAAAAAGAAACCTTGCGTCAGAAGGCGTTAGCTCAAGATGGCATTGAACAAGTACGTGTGTTGCGCTCGGATCTCGTCAGCAAGCTCTACGGCCCAGGCAACGACAATCAAAGCCCCGTCGATGACATTGACCAACGAGCGCTCAGCGGCGAATTGGTGATTGAGCCCATTCAAGCAGAATGGGGCTCAGGGATTGTGGTCGCCATGCCAATGAAATCGAGTGAGAACTATCGCGGCACGAACTGCGTGGCCTGTCATATGGCGCCAGAAGGGGAAGTGCTCGGTGCTATCCGCCTTGAGTACAATCTGTCACACGTCAATCAAATGGTCAGCCAGCGTACACTGATCGCCTTAGCGATCATGTCCGCCTTTGGGTTCGTCGGTTTTCTCGTCACTATGGGCATCATCCGCAAAACCATTGTTCAGCCCATCCAAAAGACCTCGCGCTTTATGCAAAGCGTCAGTGATTCCAAAAACCTCACTCAGCGCGTCGTCTCCAATCAAGGTGATGAAATTGGCCAACTGGCCAAAGCCATCAACTCATTTATGGACACAGTGACCAGCAGCCTAAGTCAAGTTCAAGCGACTTCCCATCAGGTGGCTCACTCAGCCAATCAGTTAACGCACGTGGCGCAAATTACCGACGATGCCGCTGGCAACCAGCAGCAAGAGACCGACGAAGTTCAAGCCAATATTGAGCAGATGCAAGCGCAGCAACTCGATGTCGAACAAGCGACAGTGAACGCCTCTGAACTGATCAAGCACACCACCACGATTGCCGAGCACAGTGCTACAAGGGCGCACAACGCCAGTGACGAAATCAAACATCTTGTGACCGACATTGAGAAAGTCAAAGGTAATTTGGTCGATTTGAATCAGCAAACCGTCGAAGTCTCATCGATTTTAGAAGTTATCAAAGGCATCGCAGAGCAAACCAACTTATTGGCGCTGAATGCGGCCATTGAAGCGGCCCGTGCTGGCGAACAAGGACGTGGCTTTGCGGTGGTTGCGGATGAAGTCAGGCAGCTGGCCAGTCGCACCGCAGAGGCGACCGGTAGTATCGAAAAGATCATTGCGGATTTTCAAAGCGATAGCCAAACGTCGCTCGCATCCGTCGATACGGTGTGCGACACCGCCCATCAACGATCAAGTGAGGTGGAGCAGCTGTCCGTCGCCATGTCCGAAGTGGTGTCAGAGATGCAGCAAGCCCTCTCCCACGCCACCAGCATTCAAAGTCAGAGCAGCAATACCTCCCACTTGACGCAAGAAGTTCAGCAGAAAGTCGACGTCATCACTCAACACGCCCGGGCAACCTCGGATTCTGCGGCACAAACACGAGACATTAGTATGAATCTTGAACAGTTATCCGAGCAACTAGAGGATCTTCTTAATCAGTTTTCTCTTTCTCAACCGAAATGAGTGGATATGAACGGTTTTTCGCCAACTTATCGACATTAATGGTTGAAGCATATTAATTGAAAGGTAATATGTGCCATTGAATAGTTAGAATTCTACCCAACCCAATGTTTTGCTCACGCATTGTCCAATGACGGTTTTGCAAACATTGGGTTGAATTTTTACTCAATGGAGAATATTGAAAACATGACTTACGCGCCTGTATCAGACGTTTTGAAAGGTCAGCTAGCGGTAGACAGTGAAGTCACTGTACGAGGCTGGATCCGTTCACGTCGTGATTCCAAAGCTGGAATCTCTTTCCTTGCCATTTATGACGGCTCTTGTTTCGACCCGATTCAGGCCGTGGTCCCTAATAATCTTAATAATTACGACGACGAAGTACTTAAGCTAACCACAGGCTGCTCTGTTGAAGTAACGGGTAAGATTGTTGAGTCTCCTGCGAAAGGCCAAGACTTTGAGCTTGCCGCTACAAACGTTAAAGTGGTCGGCTGGGTCGAAGACGCAGAAACCTACCCTATGGCGAAAACTCGCCACTCTATCGAGTACTTGCGTGAAGTGGCGCACCTACGTCCGCGCACCAACGTAATTGGGGCGGTAGCACGTGTACGTAACTGTCTATCTCAAGCCATTCACCGTTTCTACCACGAGCAAGGCTACTTCTGGGTATCGGCGCCACTGATCACCGCTTCTGATGCAGAAGGTGCTGGTGAAATGTTCCGCGTATCTACGCTAGACTTGGAAAACCTACCTCGCACTGACGAAGGTAAAGTGGACTATAACGAAGACTTCTTCGGTAAAGAGACCTTCCTAACCGTATCTGGCCAGCTTAACGCGGAAGCATACGCCTGTGCACTAAGCAAGGTGTACACCTTTGGTCCGACTTTCCGCGCGGAAAACTCAAACACCAGCCGCCACCTAGCGGAGTTCTGGATGGTTGAGCCTGAAGTGGCCTTTGCCGAGCTAGACGACGTTGCTAAACTGGCGGAAGACATGCTGAAGTACGTCTTTAACGCCGTTCTTGTAGAGTGTCGTGATGACCTTGAGTTCTTCGCACAGCGCATCGACAAAGAGGCCATCACTCGTCTAGAGAAGTTTGTCTCTTCTGACTTCGCACAAGTGGACTACACAGACGCGATCCAGATCCTGCTTGATTCTGGTCGTGAGTTCGAGTTCCCTGTGGAATGGGGTATCGACATGTCTTCTGAGCACGAGCGCTTCCTTGCTGAAGAACACTTCAAAGCACCGGTTATTGTGAAGAACTACCCGAAAGACATCAAAGCATTCTACATGCGCGCGAACGATGACGGTAAAACCGTTGCGGCAATGGACGTACTGGCACCTGGCATCGGCGAAATCATCGGCGGTTCTCAGCGTGAGGAGCGTCTAGACATCCTAGATGCACGTATGCGCGAAGTCGGCATCGATCCTGAGCACATGAGCTGGTACCGCGACCTACGTCGTTACGGCACCGTGCCACATGCAGGCTTTGGTCTAGGCTTCGAGCGTCTCGTCTCTTACGTAACAGGTATGGGCAACGTTCGTGACGTAATCCCATTCCCACGTACACCACGCTCGGCGAACTTCTAAACGTTCGGCCTCTCGATTTAGTACCAAAAACCTCCGTCTCACGCGGAGGTTTTTTTCGCTTTCTCATAAAAATTGCGCCCCGCTTTTCCCCTTCAGGGGAGGACTTAACCCAAGAAAAAGGCGCGTTGATGTTAAAAATTGACCAAATATAACTTTTCTTCATTTTTCCCTGAATTGTCGGTTGTATGGCTGTTAGGAGAAAGGTATAAATAACCAAGTTTATTAACGCCTCCCTTCGACTAACATGGATGACGATTATGTTTGAAAAAGTTGTAGCTGCTCCGGCAGATCCTATTCTTGGACTCACTGAAGAGTTTAAAAAAGATCCACGCGCTGAAAAAATTAACCTTGGCGTCGGTATCTACAAAAATGAACAAGGCGAAACCCCTGTTCTTGCCACGGTAAAAAAAGCGGAAGCTGCACTGGTCGAAACTGAAAAAACCAAGTCATACCTAACGATTGAAGGCACAGCAGAGTACGGTCTTGCCGTACAAAAGTTGCTGTTTGGCGAGCAGTCAGACATTGTCGTGAACAAACTGGCTAAAACAGCGCAAGCCCCTGGTGGTACAGGCGCGCTACGTGTAGCTGGCGAATTCATTAAGCGTCAATTGGGCGATGTGAAGATCTGGATCAGTAACCCTACTTGGGCAAACCACAACGGCGTATTTACCGCCGCAGGCATCGAAACCGCGCAATACAGCTACTACAACGCCGAAACTAAAGACAAAGATTTCGCAGCAATGCTCGCCGAACTTGAAAACGCGTCTGCGGGTGATGTTGTCCTGCTGCACGGCTGCTGCCACAACCCAACTGGTATCGATCCAACGTTGGAAGAGTGGGAAACCCTCGCAAAACTGGTTGCTGAAAAACAACTTCTCCCTCTGTTTGACTTTGCCTACCAAGGTTTTGCTAAAGGCGTGGAAGAAGATGCGGAAGGTCTACGTATTTTCGCTCAATACAACAAAGAAATTTTGGTCGCGAGCTCGTTCTCTAAGAACTTTGGTCTGTACAACGAGCGTGTGGGTGCTTTCACCTTAGTAGCACAAACTGAGCAAATCGCTGAAACTGCGTTTTCTCAAGTCAAAGCCATCATCCGTTCGATCTACTCGAACCCACCTGCACACGGCAGTGCTGTCGTCACGCACATTCTTGGCAACGCCGAGCTTCGTGCCGAGTGGGAAGCGGAAGTGAAAGAGATGCGCGACCGTATTCAAGCGATGCGTGAACTGTTTGTTGCGACCTTGAAAGAGCAAGGCGTCGATGCTGACTTCAGCTTCATTGAACGTCAAAACGGCATGTTCTCTTTCTCTGGCCTAAGTAAAGAGCAAGTCGCGCGCCTAAAAGATGAGTTTGCTATCTACATCGTCGGCTCTGGCCGCATCAGCGTTGCAGGCATGACACGTTCAAACATGCTGCCACTTTGTCAGGGAATCGCTGCCGTACTTTAATTCGGCAGTGATGAACGGATAGACAATAGCCAGCGGACACGCTGGCTATTTTTGTTTGTGGGGTTTATCGGTCAGCTAGTTTGCCAAATGCTCGCGTCTCGATAAGCGATTTATTTTGCGGGACAGTCGCCTAAGCTAGAGCAGAAATCGCAGTGACACGCCCGCTTCGTTAGTTTGCGCGCTACCGGCTTGGCTTGCAGTATCATAATCACTGTCGCGATAAGTGTAAAAGCCGCCCAGAACGAAACGTTGACTAACGCGATAATGCGCACTAATGGAATAGCTCTGCTCGTCAACGATGTTACTGCTCGTCAACTGCGCCTGCCCTTCCAATTTCCAATGTGTCGATAGCGCATATTGAGCACCGATACTTGCGCCCCACACGCCTGCATGATCACTGTAAAATTTATCATCCGTCGCATCATCGGTTTGCGAAGCCCAGAGGTAGCCAAACTTACCCATTGCAAACAGATCAAGTTTGTCACTGGCCGCAATACGATAGCCGACGCCTGGCAGAAGGGTATAAAGGTTAGTGGTGATGTCGTCTGGGTGCAAAAAACGCGCGGAGTAATCGAGCTGAGTGAACCAGTGTTCCCCCACAGCCCAGCGGCCAGCGACGGTGAGATCGGTCACTTTGCTATCGGCGTCAGATTGATCCATTGAGCCAGCACTGAGGTAGGCACCCAAGTAATCATAGTGGTTGTGCCAGTTTGAAGAAGGCACTGATGGTGAAGATTCCGCCCATACACTCATCGGCAAAGCGACAAGGCTAGCGAGAAGAGAAGATGTGAGATGGCGTTTCATTGTTACTACTTACGCTCCATGAAAGTATTCACTCAATATTTTCACTATAGCGCAAATTTCATAATGGCTGCGTGCGCCTGATCTACAAAGTAATAATCAGCTCATCTTGTTGATTAGATTCGATTTTAGCATGCGACTGGCGACATACTCGCTCGATCTGAGACGGCTCCAATTCGTAGGGCATCACCAACTTGAGTTCAGATATCCCTTCAAGCTTGGCGAGTTCCAACAGGATAACAATATTGGATTCATCACTGCGATTTGCCGAGAGTGATTTTAGCGCGTTGTCCCACAGCCTATCCTCAACCGATACCGTCTCTTTGATGGTGTCTTTCCATGCAAGGCTAAAGATCGGGGCAAAAGTGCTCATCGCTTCGAGAAATGTCCACTTTTTACTGCATGAGGCACTTAAGAACGACGTGTAGTCAAATTCTACTCTTGCGCTATTTTGATGTTCCATATCATCCCCCGTACACATGGCAACACGTTCCACTCAATATCAATGATTCGGTTGCATATAGCAATAGGATATAGAAGATTGGTCTTTTATAGCTCTATTTCGTTTAAAACAGCTATATAAAAAGCAATACGGTAACAATTGCTGTACAAGAGCGAGACAAGCTGGATATTGGCTAGAAATATTTTCAGCAGCGAAATTTATCCTAGCGAATATCGACGACTCGACTTGCTTTGCGATATTGAACGCGCCACCCTTGCCACTTTGGCAACTCCCAACGTTTTGGGTCGCCTTTCCTCAATCCCGAGTCATAAATCACCTCAACACATTTTCTTGTCGGGTAGTATTCGACACGCAGGTTTAAATCACCGAGGTAACATTCAAACGGATACGCCTGAGCAAACTCTTCATACTCCCAATACGGAATACCTTCGAACGCGAAGTCGTCTTCACTAAATAGGGCGAGCTCTTCGACACTCGACAGTTCAAGTAACGCCAGCTGTTCTCGGAACCAAGAGTCAAATGTCACCGCTGGCGCCACCTCACCCGCCAACTGTTGGTAGAGTACGTAATGCTTTATCGCTTTGGTCATCTTGTGAGCAAATCCTGGCAACACACGCTGCGAATACACCGCGTCCATGAACGGCGTCATCGCCAGTGCCCCTGTCGCTTCTTCAAGGCGAGTAGCCACGACTCTTCCTGCATACACCAGCTCAAGGGTGACTTGGGTTTGATCACCCTCCACCACTTCACCCTCTCGCCACTCACCAAGATTTAACGTCGCAAAGGTGTCTAACGGCAACGGCAGAATAAACGTTGCCAGATTCAGCGTTTGTTTGACGCCTCGACCCGGTAAGCTGCGCGTATCTAAGACCAGAGCCCCCTGCGTCTGCGCTTTCAGGCGGTGCTGGCGAGGCAGCTGTACCTCCAGTTCACCATTAGCGAATGCATCTGGCCGTTTTAAGCGACGCACAAACGCGAGCTCTGGGTGCAAGCGAGCGATTTCCGCAATCAGCTCGCTGTGTTGATAGCGAGAAGCCACCTCAAGTTGAGGTAATTCAAACAGCTCACGCATTTGCATGGATAACCGCTGAGCTTCGTCAAGAGCAGCGACGTCGACTTCTACTCCGGTATATCGCTTGCCACGCACTAACCCAATGGCCAAGGCGCCATCACAGCCTAGCGGCTCTTGCTGATCCAACTTGCTCAGACGCTCCTCATCCGCAGTCAGTTTGTACAATGAAGCCGGCGTGGCGAGCACTGCGGTCATATCAATCATCGCCTCTTTGAGTGCTTTTTTCGACATACGTGAGACAAGGTCGGCATAGAGCGCGTCAATGGGCAAAGGATAGAGTCGCTTACCGTACTCCGTCGCCACGCCATTCTCATCCAACGCTTGCATCGCACGAAGAAGTGACGCCGCTTGATTCAGCGAACGTTCTGGTAGTGGCTCTAAAAAATCCAACTGTGACAGAGGCTTGCCGCACACCGCCGCCGCTAACATAGCTTCGGTCAGGGCTTCACGCTGCATTTCTGGTGGTGTGTGCTCAATCAGCGCTGCATGCTCACCATACAAACGCACACAGACGCCCTCCATCACGCGCCCTGCTCGCCCCGCTCGCTGCTTGGCACTCGCTTTTGAGATCGCTTTTAAACTCAAGGTCGTTTTACCATTGCGTTGCTCGGTTCTGCGCTCAAGTCCGCTGTCGATGACGAGCCCGATGTTATCAATGGTCAACGACGTTTCCGCCACATTGGTCGCCAGCACGATCTTTTTCTTGGCTTGTACCGTCAAGGCGACATCTCGTTGATGATCAGTAACAGACGCATGCAAGGGCGCAACGATAATCTGCTCTAATTGCGCAAGTCGGCTGGCGCATTGTGCAATCTCTTTACGCCCGGGTAGAAACACCAGAATGTCACCATCGAGATCGCGCATCGCAGCTACCTCCTCGAACACTCGCTCGTCTAACCGACGTCCATCTGGCAACTGTTGCGAGTGAGTAGCACGATGACAAAGGGAGACCTCATACACTCGACCCTCTGCCGATAAACGTTCGGCGCTGAGGTAACGCGCAAGCTTTTCACCATCCAGCGTCGCTGACGTCACCACCAGTTTTTGCGCTCTTGGACGGCGAAGCAAGGCAACCAGTAAATCGGTATCCCAGCGGCGCTCGTGGTATTCATCCACCACAATGTAATCGAAATCGGCCAATTGGTTCTCACTGTACCAACGCAGTGCGACGCCCGGAGTGACAAACACCACTTTTGTCTTGTCGTCGTAGCGGTTGTCTAGCTTAATGGCATAGCCTATCTCTTTACCAAGCTCACTCTCGGTAGTGGTTGAAAGAAACTGCGCTAACGAGGTACAGGCAATGCGCCTTGGCTCGACAACTAGCACTCGACCTAGTTCACTGAGCCACAGAGGCAAACGGGTCGATTTTCCCGATCCAGTTTGCGCTTCCACCACCAAATCCGTGTGCTGGATGCGTTTGAGAAACTCGGTTTTTAAGTGATCAATGGGTAACGATGACATAGTTGATGAGCGCTGATAGTAAAAGGGGTGAGTATAACGAGCATCGAGGTAAAGCCCAACCTCACACCCTCTGTGCGTGCGTTTAATATTCGGTTTACTTTAGGTTTGCGAATCCCTATCATTTTCAGGTTCCTAGTTCCAAAGGTCCATTGGCCAACACCCTACTTATAGGCATGTGATGAATAACGATAAACGCCCACTCTATATCCCTTTTGCAGGGCCAGCACTTCTTAGCACTCCTCTGCTCAACAAAGGCAGTGCGTTCACCGCAGAAGAACGCAGTTCTTTTAACTTAGAAGGTTTACTTCCCGAAACCACGGAAACCATTCAAGAACAGGTTGAACGCGCTTACCAGCAGTACAAAAGCTTCGAAAGTGACATGGATAAGCACATTTACTTGCGCAACATTCAAGACACTAATGAAACGCTCTTCTACCGCTTGGTGCAAAATCATGTCTCAGAGATGATGCCGATCATCTACACCCCAACCGTTGGGGCAGCATGTGAGAATTTTTCCAATATTTACCGTCGCGGACGAGGCTTGTTCGTCTCTTACGCCAATCGAGATCGCATTGATGATATCCTCAACAATGCATCGAACCACAACGTCAAAGTGATCGTGGTGACCGATGGCGAACGTATCCTCGGCTTGGGCGACCAAGGCATTGGCGGCATGGGCATTCCTATTGGTAAATTGGCGCTCTACACCGCATGTGGCGGCATCAGCCCTGCCTACACGCTTCCGATCGTATTGGATGTGGGTACAAACAACCCGCAACGCCTCGCTGACCCTATGTATATGGGCTGGCGTCATCCGCGTATTACTGGTGCTGAGTATGACGCATTTGTTGAAGAATTTATGCAAGCCGTCGCCCGCCGCTGGCCTGACGCGTTGATTCAGTTTGAAGATTTCGCGCAAAAGAACGCAATGCCACTGCTTGAACGATACAAAAACCGCGTGTGTTGCTTTAACGATGACATTCAAGGCACTGCAGCCGTCACTGTGGGCTCGTTGTTGGCCGCGTGTCAGGCAGCTGGTAGCAAACTCTCTGAGCAACGCGTCACCTTCTTAGGCGCAGGTTCGGCTGGCTGCGGCATTGCTGAAGCGATCATCGCGCAAATGGTCTCTGAAGGGATTTCTGATGAGCAAGCGCGCTCTCAGGTCTACATGGTCGACCGTTGGGGCCTACTTCAAGAAGGCATGCCAAATCTACTCGATTTCCAACAGCGTTTGGTACAAAAACACAGCAACACCAAAGCGTGGCAATCTGAAGGGACGGGCTTCTCGCTGCTTGATGTGATGCGCAACGCCAAACCAACTGTGCTGGTCGGCGTTTCAGGCGCGCCAGGGCTGTTCAGTGAAGAAGTGATCAAAGAGATGCACGCGCACTGCCCTCGCCCGATTGTGTTCCCACTGTCGAACCCAACAAGCCGCGTTGAGGCAACCCCAAACGACATCCTTCGCTGGACAAATGGTGAAGCACTGGTTGCAACAGGTAGCCCGTTTGCGCCGGTGGTGTTGGACGGCAAAACCTACCCGATCGCACAGTGCAACAACAGCTATATCTTCCCAGGCATCGGCTTGGGTGTCCTTGCCGTACAAGCTAAGCGAGTGACAGACGAAATGCTGATGGAATCAAGCCGCGCATTGGCGACTTGCTCTCCGCTGGCGATTAATGGTCAAGGTGCGCTGCTGCCACCGCTCGAAGCGATTCATTCTGTATCGAAGAAGATTGCCTTCGCCGTGGGCAAAAAAGCCATTGAACAAGGGGTCGCCCTTGAGATTACTGACGAAGCGCTAGAAGAAGCGATTGATAACAGTTTCTGGCAGCCGGTGTACCGCCGCTACAAGCGCACTGCATTCTAACCCGTCTCAACGCCTCTGCTCAGCAGGGGCGCTTTTATTTATGATGATTGTATTTAACTATCTTGACCCATTGGGTCGCGGGCTTTTGCCCTACCTCAGTGAAATATCCACTGCACTCATCGCCTGTTTGCTCGTCATGGGCGGGGGTGATATTAACGCGCTTTTGAGACGTTGGTTACGCCCTTACCATTTCTTAATCCGCACCGCAGTGTTTATCTTGATTAATGCGTTTGGTTACGGCTTAATCATCGTAAAAGCAACGCCTTACCTCAATATGACACTGAGAAACCTTCAACCTGGGATGATGTTTTCCATCGTGATACTCTGTTTCATCATCATAGGATTATGGGCCCAAAGGAATCGACAAATTTAGTGCGTAAACTGTTTCACCGCCGCTCAACCGCCGAACACACACTGGGGATTATCAAATCACTGGTGAAATGGCTACTATTGGCCACGCTTACGCTCGCCATCACGTTAGTCGCGATTGATCGTTGGGTCTCGATGCAAACTCGCGAGCAGTTGTTTACTAGCGCGGAGCAGATTGACCAATTTGATGTGGCCGTGGTCCTCGGGACGAGCAAATACCTAGGCAAAATACTCAACACATACTACATCAACCGTATTGACGCCGCGATCGCTCTTTATGATCAAGGTAAAGTATCGAACTTTTTGCTCAGCGGTGACAATGCCCACCGTTCGTATAACGAGCCCTGGACAATGAAACGCGATCTTTTGCGCGCTAACGTTCCAGAAAACCACATTTTTCTCGATTACGCCGGTTTTCGAACCCTTGACTCTGTGGTGCGTGCCAAGGAGATTTTCGATACCGATAACTTCTTAATCATCACCCAGAAATTTCACTGTGAACGCGCGCTGTTCATTGCCAACTATCACCAAATCAACGCCCGCTGTTATGCCGTCGCAGGCCCATCGGATCAATCGGGATCTAAGGTGCGTTTAAGAGAAGTGTTTGCGCGGGCAAAAGCGGTGTTGGACCTTTACATCACTAACGCCAAGCCTAAATTTCTTGGCCCCAAAGAGCCAATTATGGCCAGCGCCGAGCCCGTCGAACAACAGGTAGAGAGTGACGACTTCGACGAACCGCTGTTCGAGTATCTAGATGCAGCGGGCAGCGACGCAGAATCAGCGCAATAACGCCACTACTCGCTCAGTTCAACACGATTCCGCCCACTGCGCTTGGCTTTATAGAGCGCTTCATCCGCACGAATCAACATCTCATTGGTGCGCTCTTCGCCCAGTGTTGCCACACCAATACTGGTGGTAAGCGGGTCACCGTGCACCCAAATGTGCGCCTCAACTTTACGTCGTAACCGCTCGCCAAGTTCGTAGGTATCGAGCACATTCATCCCCGGACAGAACACCACAAACTCTTCGCCGCCCCAACGAACCAAACGCTGCTCTGCTTGAAGCGACGTCAGCAGTACCATAGTAAACTCTTTTAAAATGTCATCGCCAATGGCATGGCCATACTCATCATTGACCTGTTTAAAATGGTCAATATCCAAATAGAGAATCGACAACACTTTGCCACCTGACGGCAGATCATCATAATACTCATTGAGCCAATCTCGGATCGCGTGGCGGTTCATCGCGCCGGTAAGGGGATCGCGATGAGCAAGCTCGGCAAATTCGATGTTCTTGGCGCGCAACGATTGGTTCATCGCGTGTAAGTGATGTTGGCGCGCTTTGACTCGTTGAATGGCAAGGCGACTTCGCTTAATTTCGTACATGCTGTAAGACAGCGCTAACCCCACCCAACAGGCCAGCAATAGCGCCATCAAGGTTTCGCCAGAGACATACTCCCCGATGAATTCAATACGCTCAATCACCAGAGTGTAGTCGCCCTCATCCATGCCTGACCCGGTGGCAAACTCAATTCGATTCACATTGGTAAACTCAGGCGCGGCATGTTCAATAGGAATATCCAAATCCGCCAGCCACCACGTCATCACTTGTAAATTGGCTTTGGGTAATGTCATCTCTTGCGCTGAAGCAGGTGGCAGAAACTCAAGCCCGTTGTATTTGTGAGTATACTCATCATCGATGGTTGAATAGGCTGGATTAAAATTGCGCAAATAAAAGCGCATCGGCACACTTTCACCCTCTTGATTTGTGAGTGAAACAGCAAGTTTGATGGTGTGATAATGGGTCAGGTCAAACCCGACATCAGGCTGGCTATCAATATGAATAGAGACGCCGCAATAGGGCCAGCGGTATTTCTCCGAGGGGCGAATTTTGCATTGGAGTACGCTGCGCTGAGACTCTATCGCCAACGATGCTTGAGAGCGTCCGCCTTGGCCTTGATCACTGGTCGGATAAAACGAATACGCATCGGGCGTCACGGCTAACACTCGCCGGTCACCATATCTCCCATACAGCAACACCACCACTAAGGTCAGCACCACAAGGCCAAATACCGTTTTATGGATCGCTTTCAATCTACACCCATAGCTATAACGAAAAGAGTCAATAAAGTATGAGACAGACTCTACCACAATACGACATTATCCTTGACTCAATGTCACACATTCGCCCGAGAATCTCGGCCAATGTCGCGAAAAATGGTGGCAAGAATCCCATCCTGTTTTCTGTTACACTCAGGCCGAACACGTATTTGGCGTAAGCCATGCGGATAAAAAATAAAACAGAGTAATGTCATGTCACTAATCGTAAAAGGCACCCTCAGCAAAATGACGGTATCGCTGGGAGATCAAGTCCAATACTCACTGCCTGTCGGTGAGTCATCTGTCGCACTCAACCCACTCATCGGTCAAACGCTGACCTTAACGCACACTGGAAACATCTTTTGCTGTTCGTGTGGCAAGAAAACCAAAAAAAGTTACTCACAAGGTCACTGCTTTGTCTGTATGAAAAAACTGGCCAGTTGCGATATGTGCATCATGAAGCCAGAGACCTGCCATTATGATCAAGGCACTTGCCGTGAGCCACAATGGGGCGAAGAGAACTGCATGGTCGATCACTATGTGTATCTCTCCAATACCTCTAGCCTCAAGGTGGGTATTACCAGACACACCCAGATCCCAACCCGCTGGATTGATCAAGGGGCCACGCAAGGTTTGCCCATTTTTAAAGTGAAAACTCGCCATATTTCTGGTTTGATTGAAGTGGAATTGGCCAAACACATTGCCGATAAAACCAACTGGCGAACCCTGCTTAAAGAAGACGGTGCCCCAATAGCGCTAGAAGAGAAGTTTGCCGAGCTACTGCCGCTGGTTGAAGAGAAGATCGCCGAGATCAAACAACAATTTGGTGATGATGCGATTGAGGTGCTACCGAGCCAGATAACTCCGATTCACTACCCCGTGACAGAGCACCCGACTAAGATCACCTCGCACAACTTTGACAAAGAACCTGTCGTGAGTGGCGTTCTACAAGGCATCAAAGGTCAATACATGATTTTTGACACAGGTGTGATCAATATTCGTAAATTCACCTCATACGAAGTGGAAGTGAGTGCATAATCACTGCCCCAACCGCATCAGCAGACTTAATGATGAGTGGATCGCATAGTCATTGTTCCCAACGTAAGAATCGTGCCCAACGTACAAAAAGCGCCCTTTGGCGCTTTTTTCGTAAGGATGGTGTGACGATGTGCTATGGATTGAGAATGCGTTTTAGCTCGTCAAAAAACAGATCCACTTCTTGTAGCGTGTTGTAGTGCATAAAACCGACACGCAATACCCCACCACTAGCTTCAAGCCCTAATTGCCTCACCAAACCTAGCGCATAAAAATGGCCGCTCCAGACACAGATGTTGCGCTCACCTAAACGTTTCGCGACCTCTTCTGGCGTAAACTCATCAAAGGTTAAGGCAAAGGTCGGCGTGCGCAGCTCACTGCTCTCATGAGTCCGCCCCCACAAGGTGACACCTTGTAGCTCATCCAAACGAGAGAGAAAACGCTCGTTGATCGCCGTTTCATGCTGATTGTATTGACGAAATGAAGCCACCAATTTGTCACGTAACGAATCGCCTTGCTCACCCCACTGAGCAAGATAGTGCACCGCGGCAATCAGCCCAGCCAAGCCTTCAAAGTTTTGCGTACCCGTCTCAAAGCGGCCGGGGCCTAAGTCTGTTGCGGGCTCCACCTTGTAAGGCGTGAGTGCCTGCAACCATTTTGGCGCCACATACGCTATGCCGACATGAGGACCAAAAAACTTATAGGCGGAACAGGCAAGAAAGTCACAACCGAGTGCCATCACATCCACCAAGTGATGCGGCGTGTAATGCACTGCGTCAACGTACACCATTGCGCCTACTTGTTGCGCTGCCTCAACGACACGTTTGACATCCACAATAGAACCGGTGGTGTTCGACGCCAAAGTCAGCGCCACCAGTTTAGTTTGCGGTGAAAGTAACGTGAGCAGATGGTCAATATCTAAGCTGCAATCATCTTGATTGACGCGTGCTTGATGAACCACCGCGCCTTTGTCTTGCGCCGCTTGTTGCCAGCTAGAGACGTTCGAATAGTGATCCAGCGCTGACACAATCACTTCATCACCGATTTGCCAGTCACGGCTGATGGCGCGGCTGAGCTGAAAAGTGAGCGAGGTCATGTTAGGCCCAAAGACAATATTGTCAGCCGAAGGCGCGTTGAGTAGCGCAGCGGCGGCCTCCCTCGCTTTGGCCATCAACGAGGTCGTGTGCTGACTGGAGAAATAGTGTCCACCCAAATTGGCGTTGTATTGACCAAGGTAACCCTGCATCGCTTCCAGCACCGAAAATGGCACTTGTGAGCCGCCCGGACCATCGAGAAAGATGACTGGCAATTGGTTGTGGATCTGATTTAGGGCACCAAATTGTGAGCGGACTAAATTAGGAGTGAAGTTCATTTACCGCATCCTTTGCCGTCAACACAAACACATCCATATGCCCTTCTTCTCCTTCTATCACGGTGCGAATCGGCGTCGCATTGTGCCAAAGTTTGTTGTCAGCCAGCATAGCTACTTCACCGCTTTGTAAGGTTTTTCTAAAAAACGGCGCTTCATTGAAGCTGTTGTAGAGCATGATGTCGCCCCCTTCGATATTGTGGCGGCCCATCCCGACCATCGCAATATGATCGAAGCCATCTTGGTGGACGCCCTCTGGCGCCACTTGGGTTTCGTCGTAAACCGCAGAAATACGGATTTGATGAATTTCGATCTCCTGACCATTGGCCAAACCGTTCGATTCGACAAACACCTCACAGATCTCTCTCATGCCGTCACTTTGCAAGGTCGAGGCTTCAATGGGTTCGAATTGACGCACTACATCCCCTTGAAAACGGTTGATATCGTTGGTTTGCATAAACTCATGCTTATCCAGATCGATCACTTGTCCATCACGAAAAGCCACCACGGAGTAGCGGCGCAGACGATACTGACCATCGGCGTGCTCAGTGTGCGGAAGATGGGAAAAGGAAGGCGCAAGTTGTTGAATCGCCTCCTCACTAAGCTGAGTTAATTGTAGGGTTGTTTCATGATTATGTAGCATCATCGACTCCTTAATGAAGATACACTGCAATTTTTATAACATATATTTTACATTTATCATTTGCGCACATATTCCGTTAAATCAACTTTATTTGGCATTTACATCCAACAATATTAACAATACAAAATGTTTATCCAATTAATTATTAATAGTTAGTGAAGTAAACCATTTGATAACAAAGGAAGATGAGAAAACCAGCACGGTTCACTAGTCAAATTGAAGAGGATGCTTGTAATCAAAGAGTTAGTGGCTGTTTTTGCGCCCACACTCCACCCTTGTTGATCTAATCTATAACCATTTATTCCAGTGACAGACCTTGTTAACGCCGTGCTTAGACCCATATAATCGAGAAGTTAAAAATCAATAAGCGTCACCGCGATGGAGCACAAATGAGCGACGTAAAACACTGTAAATTACTCATTCTCGGTTCTGGCCCTGCTGGCTACACGGCAGCGGTTTACGCCGCACGAGCCAACCTTAACCCAGTACTGGTTACCGGCATGCAGCAAGGGGGTCAGTTGACCACCACAACGGAAGTGGAAAACTGGCCTGGCGATCCTGAAGGTCTCACCGGACCCGGTTTAATGGAGCGAATGAAAGAGCACGCAGAACGCTTTGAGACCGAGATTGTATTTGATCACATCAATGAAGTGGATTTCAGTCAGCGCCCATTTACGCTCAAAGGCGACAGCCGTCACTACACCTGTGATGCTCTTATTATCTCTACTGGCGCTTCGGCAAAATACCTTGGTCTGGAGTCAGAAGAAGCGTTTAAAGGGCGCGGTGTTTCCGCCTGTGCGACCTGTGACGGTTTCTTCTATCGTAACCAGAAAGTCGCCGTCGTGGGCGGTGGTAACACCGCGGTTGAAGAAGCGCTGTACCTATCCAACATCGCCTCTGAAGTGCATTTGATTCACCGCCGCGATACGTTCCGAGCGGAAAAGATCCTCATCAAACGCTTGATGGATAAAGTGGCAAGCGGCCATATTGTTCTGCACACCGACCGTACTCTTGACGAAGTCGTTGGCGATGACATGGGCGTAACAGGCGTACGTATCAAGGACACCCAATCCGATGCGGTTGAGCAAATCGACGTAATGGGGGCATTTATCGCTATCGGTCACCAACCCAATACCGCCATTTTCGCTGATCAGCTTGAAATGAAAGATGGCTACATCGTGGTGAAATCGGGTCTAGAGGGGAACGCAACCCAAACTAGCATCCCTGGCATTTTTGCAGCAGGTGATGTGATGGATCACAATTACCGTCAAGCCATCACCTCTGCGGGAACGGGCTGTATGGCAGCGTTAGATGCAGAGCGCTACCTGGATGGACTCGCGGATACGCAATCAGCCTAACGGCCAATCGCTTGTGGCGCTTTTTGGCGCTTATCTCAAATCCCTAAAACCTCGCGGTATTCCCGCGAGGTTTTCTTTTGTATAATGCGCGGCTTAAATCAAAATAATAATTCTCATTAAGCCTTTACCATGGATAAAAAGAAACAGCGTAGCTTGAATCAATGGCTAAAGCAGCAAAGTCGCCAAGCCAAGCGCTGGTTGATGATTGCCGTTGGCCTTGGTGTGCTCTCAAGCGTATTTTTGCTGATTGGTGCATCACTCCTCGCTCACATATTGCATGCTCTTATTATCGAACACGTCGATAAAACCGAACTTATGCCCCATTTCGCAGGGCTCGCCGCCACTGTCGTTGTGCGTGCGCTGTGCGCTTGGGGACGAGAGATCGCCGGCTTTCGCTGCGGAGAACAGATTCGCGTTTATATTCGTCAATTGATTCTCGACAAGCTCGACGAACTCGGCCCTGCGTATATCAAAGGAAAGCCTGCTGGGGCGTGGGCAACGCTGTTACTGGAACAAGTCGAAGATATGCACGACTTTTTCGCCCGCTACTTACCGCAAATGGCCCTTTCCGTGTTGATACCGCTTGTTATCTTAGTAGTGGTCTTCCCTGTCAACTGGGCAGCCGGGCTGATATTTCTGATCACCGCCCCCCTTGTGCCTCTGTTTATGGCCTTAGTGGGCATCAAAGCGGCGGATGCCAGCCGCAAAAACTTCAAGGCGCTGCAACGTCTGTCTGGCCATTTTTATGACCGCTTACAATCGATGACCACCATTCGACTGTTTGACCGCACGCGCGCAGAAACCGACACGCTGCGCGGCGCATCTGAAGTGTTTCGTACCCGCACGATGGACGTGTTGAAAATTGCGTTTCTATCCTCGGCTGTATTGGAGTTTTTCACCTCTATCTCTATCGCCCTCACTGCGGTGTATTTCGGCTTCGCGTTTATTGGTGAGCTCAATTTCGGTGACTACGGCGCGGGCGTCACCCTATTTTCTGGCCTATTTGTGTTAATTCTCGCTCCGGAGTTTTACCAACCGCTGCGTGACCTAGGGACCTTTTATCATGGCAAACAGCAAGCCGTTGGCGCTGCAGAAAGCATCGTGGCATTTCTTAATACCGATGTCACTTCGGTAAAATCAGGCGATCGCAAGCTGACTGAACCAGCCAAGATAACCATTAAGGCCACTGAGTTAAGCGTTTATTCTCCGCAAGGTACAGCGCTGCTCGGCCCTGTCAGTTTCGAACTAAAAGCAGGGGAAACCTGCGCACTCGTCGGCCCAAGCGGTGCGGGGAAAACAAGCCTGATTAACGCCCTACTCGGCTTCCTTCCTTACCAAGGCAGTTTAACCATTAATGGCGTTGAGCGCAGTGAGTTGGATTTGGCGCACTGGCGCGATCAGATCAGTTGGGTAGGACAAAACCCACTGCTACTGCACGGCAGCATTTATGACAATCTCACGCTTGGGGTCAACAAGCCGAGTCAACAAGCGCTGGATAGCGCGCTTGATGAATCTTTCAGCCGCGAATTTGTCGAACATCACGGGTTAGAGTATGTCGTGACAGACCGAAGCGGTGGCTTGTCCGTCGGTCAAGCGCAGCGCTTAGCCCTCGCGCGAGCCATGATTCAAGACGGTGCATTTTGGCTCCTCGATGAGCCAACCGCCAGCTTAGATGCACGAAGCGAGCGTCTTGTTATGCAAGGTCTGGATGCGAAAATCAAAGACAAAACCTGTTTGATGGTCACTCACCAACTCACGCCCTTAAAGAATGTGGATCAGATTTTAGTGATGGACAAAGGTCAGTTGATTCAATGTGGGGACTTCGCCAGCTTAGCCCATCAACCAGGACGCTTTGCGCAGATGTTGGACGCCAGTATGTCTATGACAAACACCGATAAGGGGAATCTGGATGCGTGAATTAGCCCCCTACCTCAAATTGTATAAAAAGCATTGGTTTGGCTTGTCGCTCGGTATGCTACTGGCACTGCTTACTCTGTTTGCCTCCATCGGCCTATTAACACTGTCCGGTTGGTTTTTGTCTGCCGCCGCCGTGGCCGGATTGACTATTGCACGGGAAACCTTCAACTACATGTTACCCGGGGCGTTTGTGCGTGGATTTGCCATGGGACGCACCGCAGGACGCTGGGGTGAGCGCGTGGTCAGCCACAACGCCACCTTTAAGCTGCTCACTGATCTGCGTATTTTCTTCTTCAGCAAACTCGCACCGCTCATTCCGGGCCGAGTGTCAAACTTGCGCGATGCCGATCTGCTCAACCGCCTAGTGTCTGATATTGATGCGATGGATCACGTTTACCTACGTTTGGTTAGCCCAATGATCGTTGGTACCCTCGGTATCCTTGGTCTCACTGCGCTGGTCGCTTGGTTTGATCAGCAGTTAGGCTTAACGCTGGGCGCCATTCTATTGGTGGTCTTGTTCACCTGGCCTGTTTTGTTCTATAAGTTAGGCAAACGCAATGGCCGCGAGTTGACACAACATAAAGCGGATCTTCGCATTACTACGCTCGACTGGCTGCAAGGCTACAGCGAACTGACGTTATTTGGCGCCAATCGGCGCTACCGAGACGCGATCCTCAACGCCCAATACAAACTGCTTGCCAATCAGCGCCTCAACGCTCATGTTTCCGGGTTAGCGCAAGCGCTGTTACTGCTGGTCAATGGCTGGACGTTAGTCTTAATGCTGTGGTTGGCGGCGGATGGCGTGGGCGGCTTGTCGCCTGATCCTAAAATTGCGTTGGTGGTCTTTGCCACCATGGCCAGTGTTGAGCTTCTAATGCCAATTGCCGCGGCTTTCCAGCATTTAGGCCAAACGCTCACTTCAGCAAGACGTCTCAATGACATTATTTTGTCTACGCCGGATGTGGTCTTTCCTGACCAAGAGGTGGCTCATGACGGCGAGTTTTCCATCGAGTATGAGCAGGTCTGCTTCTCTTATCCTGATAGCCATCAGAGGGTGCTTAAAGACGTTACCCTTGCCATACCTTCTCAACATCGTGTCGCCATTGTCGGCCAAACCGGCAGTGGTAAATCGACCTTGATTCAGTTACTCAACCGCTACTGGGATGTCAATCAAGGTGAGATACGCCTCGCTGGGCGCCCAATAGCGGCGTGGAGTGAATCACAGCTGCGAGCTGCTATTAGTGTGGTCAGCCAACGGGTCGACATACTGAACGGCTCTCTGCGTGATAACTTATTGATGGCGAAGCCAGAGGCCGATGATGCCGAGCTCAGCGCGACACTGGATAAAGTTGGCCTTGCTGCACTGCTCGACATTCAAGGATTAGATATTTGGCTTGGGGACGGGGGCAGACAACTCTCCGGCGGCGAAAAGCGTCGTATCGGGATTGCCCGCGCGCTGCTGCATGATGCGCCGATTCTGCTGCTTGATGAACCAACGGAAGGGCTAGACAAACAAACTGAACAACAGATCATGACGTTGTTTGAGCAGCACTTTGTCGGCAAAACCGTCCTGTTTATCACCCACAGACTGGTTCATTTAGATAAGATGGACGCCATTTGTCTGGTCGAGCAAGGTCAAGTGGTCGAATATGGAAGCCACGCCTCATTGCTCGAACAACAAGGTCGTTATTATCAGTTGACTCAAACGCTCTAAACCATCAGTCACAACGGCAGCACAAGCTGCCGTTGTGTTTTAGATGTTCTGCGAAGTAGCTTATCGGTTGTCGAGGATAAAACGGCGAAGGGCCTCTAATTTCATCGGGCGGGCAAAGTGATAACCTTGGAAGACATCACAACCGAGACGCCTCAACACCCCCGCTTCCTCTTCTGATTCAATCCCCTCGGCGACCGTTTCCATCCCCAATTTTTGCACCATGCCTAACACGCCAGCCAGCATAGAATAAGAGGACTCGCTCACCAACATATCTGAGACAAAACTCTTATCGATTTTGACTTCGTCAATTGGGAAATGTTTAAGTACACTCAGTGAAGAGTAACCGGTACCAAAATCATCCAATGAGACACGTATCTGCTCGGCTTTTAGGGCATTGAGCAAGGCACAAATGCGCTCAAAATCGTCGGCTAAGACGCTCTCCGTGATCTCAACAATCAACCGGTGTTTGTTAAAGCGTCGCTCCTCAATCGCCTGTTCCAACATTGGAATAAATTGCATACTTTGAAACTGCTTAACGGAAACATTGATCGCGACATCAAGCTCCACCTGCAAAGCCTCAAATAGCTCAGAGAGCTCGGCTAACGTGCGGCGCACGATAAACTCACCGAGCTCGTTCATATAGCCACAGTTTTCAGCCACAGGGATGAATTTATCCGGTGGTACAAAACCCAGTTCAGGGTGCTCCCAACGTACTAACGCCTCAACCCCTTTAAGCGTTTTACTTGAGGTAAATTGCGGCTGATACATCATATAAATCTCATCGCGCTCAATCGCGCGTTTGAGTTCGAGTTCAATTTTACTCTTATCTAGGTGCTCAGTGAGAAAGCGCGGCTGGTAAAACACAATCCCGTTGCGTGTCTGTTTAGCGTGTGACATCGCCAGTTCGGCGTTGCGCTTGACCGCTTCTGCATCGACATCGTCTTGACCGGATGAGGCGACGCTGATGCTGCAACTTAACACAATCTCGTAGTCACGATAGAGGAACGCTTGGGTAAAACAGCTTCGGCAAAGATCAATCGTGGCATCGAGCGCTTCTCTGTCTAACGTATGTGCCACCACAACAAATTCGTCACTACCAGAGCGAAACACCGCGTGCTTTTCACCGACACTAGCCACTAAGCGATTGGCGATGTTTTTCAGCACCGCATCCCCTGCGGGGTTACCAAAGTTGTCATTAACCAATTTAAAACTGTCGACATTGATACACAGCAGGCTATAGCGAGCGTGCTTATCCAACCCCGATAAATAACGCTCGAGACTATAGCGATTGGCAATGCCGGTTAAATAGTCATGGTTCGCTTGGTGAGCAAGCTCCTGCTGTTTGTGTAGCTCGCTGCGCGCAATATTGCGAAACAGGAAAAACATCACAGCAACGGCCACCAAATAGAGGCCAATGATGTTGGGCAGTTTTTCGAAAAAGCGCGCCAAGATAACGCTCTTTTTCACTTCTGTGGTGATCCACAATTCGTATTTGTTGATGTAGGCACTGGCGGCGTAGGATTGACGGGATGGGTAGGTCAATTCGTTGATGTGGACTTGGTTACTTTGCTTTATTGCTTCATAACTCAGCCCGGTAGTTTTTTCTAGACGCCGCACGCTGTCATCGATCGCCTCTTGCGACACTTGATGAAGATAGGCTTGCGGATCATAAATCTGCTCCATTGGCGCAATCTGGAAGTAGCGATCATTTTCACGAAATAAGAAGGTATCAAAGCTGTGGCTTTCCATCTCAGTTTTGTTGGTCAAGAAGTACTCAAAACCACCTTTGAGTGAGATAGAAATGGACAAGACAAACTTAGGCACACCCTTTTCGTCACGAATGGCTTTGCGAAAAGGGATAATAAGCTCGCCAATGTCTTTATGAAAATAGGTACGCCCGATCACCGCTTCGTCACTTGCGAGGGTTTTCTCGAAAGTCAATTTGGTTTCAGGATTATCGCGCAGGTAGTTGGTGTGCCCATCCACCATTCGCGGCGAACTCGTCAGCGGATAGCCCTCTACATCAAACAGCGCCAGCGCTAAAATGGTTTTTTCAATCCCGGTGGTATCGTCGAGCACGGCATTGATATGCTCGAGATCGTGCTCAAAATCCAATCGTGCTAATTCACTGCCGACAATATCTAAGATGGTTTGGTACTGGGTGAGGGATGACTTGAATGCGTGCGCGGTCAAACGAGTGAGATTAACTTGCGATTGAGTAATATCTTCATAGGAGTCTTGGTAAGACATATAGGCAGCGATCGCGCTTATCACTGACCATAGAGCCAGAATAAAATAAAACGCTAACCAAATATTTTTTTTAATCAATGCCATACGTCTAAGATCCCTGACAACCTGCGACTCTAATTTCTGTTCTGTTTAAGGATAGTGTAAAGCGTCACTGCTCACCGACCTAAAATAGAGCGAACACTCTATACGATTCTCTGTCTCTCTTCACCTATCACAATTGATATAAGTATCAGTTTTCACTCTAAAGTTAAGGTTAGTCATAAATTGATGAAAAAAAAGCAGCCTAACTCGGCTGCTTTCACAAATTGAACAATGGCATCAATCAATAGACGTATCAGTGATACCTACACATTAACAACTGTGGTATCAACGCTGACGGGTATTTTTACGAGGCGCTTGCTCGGTTGCGCCTTTGCGTGGCTTACGGCGTGCAGGGTTGTTGCTACGACCACCGCCGCTGTTGACACGCTCTTCATGACGTTTCACGGCACGACGAATCTTCTGGCTGCGTGAGCGCTCACGTTTGCGTGAAGTGTTGGCTTTGTTCTCATCCAACATGGTTTCTTTCTCAGGGCGAAGTTCTACCAATTCACGCAGGTAGTTCACTTCTTTGAGATCCAGTTCCATCCAACCGCCACGAGGCAGTTTTTTGTCGAGGAAGATATCACCATAGCGCACACGTTTCAGGCGGCTAACGGTACAGTCCTGAGACTCCCACAAACGACGAACTTCGCGGTTTCGACCTTCGTTGATCACCACATAGAAGGTGTGGTTCATACCTTCACCACCCGCGTAAACCACATCCTCAAAACGGGCTAAACCGTCTTCGAGTTGAACACCACGAACCAAGTTTTTCACTTTGTCTTCGTTCACTTCGCCGAAGACTCGTACAAGGTACTCACGTTCCACTTGACGGCTTGGGTGCATCAGACGGTTGGCAAGCTCTCCATCGGTAGTAAACAACAGCAGACCCGAGGTGTTGGCATCCAGACGCCCTACCGAGATCCAACGTGAACCACGGATCTTAGGCAAACGGTCAAATACAGTGCGACGACCTTCAGGGTCATGACGAGTACACAATTCGCCTTCCGGCTTGTAGTACGCTAGTACGCGACAAATCACTTCTTCTTGCGCTTTAGCGTTGACAGTGTGGCCGTCGATACGAACGATGGCGTTCTCATCTTCTAGTCGCTCACCAAGTCTAGCGACAACGCCATTGACGCTCACGCGGCCAGCTTTGATTAAAGCTTCTAACTCGCGTCGCGATCCATGACCAGCTCGTGCTAAAACTTTCTGTAATTTTTCGTTCATTGATTTACCTATGTGTCGTCTTCACAGACGTCGAAATAAAAAAGTGCGACCCAAAAATCGCGGCCGCGTATTATCTCAAAATCCTTGCCAAAGATCACGTTTTTTTGATCACTCAAACGGCTCCGGATCCCCTGCGCCGATGCGCGCGATGACTGGGTCACCATCACTGAAATCGACCACTGTGGTCGGCTGTTCGCCTAGGTATCCACCGTTTAGGATCACATCCACTGCATGCTCTAACTTATCACGAATGTCTTCCGGGTCTGACTCAGTGTGCTGGTTACCCGGCAAGATAAGCGAGGTCGACATCAAAGGCTCGCCTAACGCTTCGAGTAAATCCAGAGCAATGCGATTGTCAGGAACACGAATACCGATGGTTTTTCGCTTAGCGTTCATCAAACGGCGTGGGACTTCTTTCGTGCCTTTGAAGATAAAGGTGTACGGACCCGGTGTATTGTTTTTCAACAAGCGAAAGGCGGTGTTATCCACTCGAGCATAAAGCGACAACTCAGAGAGATCTCGACACAGTAGTGTAAAGTTGTGCTTCTCATCCAAACGGCGAATTTGACAAATACGTTCAAGTGCCTGTTTGTTTTCAAGTTGGCAGCCAAGCGCATAACCAGAATCGGTAGGGTAAACCACAACCCCGCCGTTACGAATAATGGCGACCGCTTGGGTAATCAAGCGCGCTTGTGGGTTTTCTGGGTGAACATAAAAAAACTGGCTCATAATAATCCTCAATATCGAGTCTCACGACTCTATAACACATCATGTTTAGTCAAGGCCTGTAAGGTCATCAGCGGGCGATAAACCCCACTCTTTCCATACTGGTTCGACGCCAGAAGGCAGCCATAGATTGCGCCCCAGTTCCATCCAAGGAGAAGGATAATGGAAGTCGCTGCCTTGGGAAGCTAATAGTTTGTATTGTATAGCATAATCGGCCAAATTGCGTCTTTCTTGTTGGCTTTGTTGTGGCTGAGCCACTTCCATCGCATCGCCGTTGGCTTCCACAAACGCCGACAACAACCGTTTTAGCCATTTGGCCGTTAAGTCATAGCGACCGGGGTGAGCGAGCACCGCTTGACCACCCGCAGCGTGAATGGCCTCTACCGCCTCAGACATTGAGCACCAACTGGGCGGCACGTAGCCGGGATTACCGCGTGTTAGATATTTTTTAAACACCTGTTGCATCGTCTTCGCAAAACCATTATCCACTAACCACTTGGCAAAATGCGCGCGAGTGATGGGCGCGTCGCCCGCAATGGCACTCACCTCTTCAAATATGCCTTCGCGGGTCGCTTTTTCTAAACGCTGCGCAATGAGCTGAGCTCGACCGACGCGGTGTTGCTGTTGCTGCTCAATCAACTGGGTTAGTGACGAGGCATCAGGATCAATATTCAACCCGACAATATGAATGTCTTTGTTCTGCCATACGGTAGAGATCTCGATTCCATTGATTAAGGCAATGGGCAGCGCTTGCTCTTTGATGTAGGCGCGGGCAGGTGCGAGCGCCTCAACCGTATCGTGGTCAGTGATCGCCAATACGTCAATGTTAAAGCCTAGCGCTCGGTCGATCAGTTCAGTGACGCTGAGTCGACCGTCTGAGGCAGTGGTATGGCTGTGTAAATCAATTCTCATATTTTCATTTTTTTGGTTGACTTTTTATCTTTGCACTAGTTAACTAGTACACAAATTCAGAGTCGTTGAGTTAGCTCGCTAACCGGCAAAACGTTAAGGCGCACTATTTTTTAGTCAAGGCACACTATGTTACAAGAAATTAACCTAAATCAGAATGTGAAAATGATCGCTACCGATGCGATTCGCGTTCTGGTGGATACGATTTTTTGTTTGCCAACCACGTTTGCAACGCACGTTATGGTGTGGTGGCGCACTTGGCTACAGGCTAAGTGGGCAGTTGCACGTAAGTAATCGATTCTTCATCGTGTCATAGCCCGCTCCAATGCGGGCTTTTTGTTGTTTACAATTCTGGTTTAAGTGTTTAAAGAGTAGGCATTTTTTGCCAAATCTCGATTGGGTAAACCGATGCTTTATGCCACTATGGCACCAGGATATAAGAATGAATAAGGAGGTCTTGTGAACAAGGCCATTGAAATTAAAAAGCTAGGTCAACTTGATATCATTCAAGACAGTGCGCCGTATACCAAAGACCCGACGCAGCTTTTCCACACCTTGTGTGAGAACAAAACAGATAGCCTGCTGCTTGAATCGGCAGAAATCGACTCGAAGCAAAACCTGAAAAGCTTGCTGATTGTTGACTCGGCAGTGCGCATCGTCTGTATGGGCCACAGTGTTACCTTCACTGCTCTCACAGCCAACGGCGAGCACCTACTTAACCATCTTCGCCACAATATTCGTGACACGATTCAACACCAAGCGACCCCAACCACGCTGACGCTGCATTTTGAGGCGCCGTGCGACACACTCGATGAGGACTCTCGTCTGCGCGAAGCATCGTCGTTCGATGCGTTACGTTTGATCCAACATAGCTTCGATCTCAAAGCGCACGATCAGCACGCTCTGTTTCTTGGCGGTTTATTTGCCTATGACTTGGTCGCCAATTTTGAGCCACTCGGTGATGCAACCCAAGCCAACCAATGTCCTGACTACGTCTTCTATGTGGCTGAAACTCTGTTGGTTGTCGACCACCAACGCGAAAGCTGCGAACTTCAAGCGACCCTATTTGCCAACGAGAGTGAAGCGCCGACGCTGCGCGCTCGTCTCGAGGCGATCAAAAGCCAGTGCCAAGCACTAAAACCTTTGCCTGAGGCAAAAAAATTGGCTCAAGTCGATGCCGTACCAAGCGTCAGCGATGATGATTTCTGTCAGACCGTACGCGATCTTAAAGAGTACGTCGTTAAGGGTGATGTGTTTCAAGTGGTGCCGTCGCGACGATTTACCTTACCCTGCCCTTCTCCACTGGCGGCGTACAAGGCACTCAAAGAGAGCAACCCAAGCCCTTACATGTTCTACATGCAAGATGAACTCTTCACTTTGTTTGGCGCCTCACCTGAAAGTGCATTGAAATACGAAACCCACACCAACCAGGTCGAGATTTACCCTATTGCCGGCACCCGCCGTCGCGGTAAACGCGCAAGCGGCGAGATTGATTTTGACCTCGATAGCCGAATTGAACTGGAGCTGCGCACAGACAAAAAAGAGAACGCCGAACACATGATGTTGGTGGATCTGGCGCGCAACGATGTCGCTCGCATCAGTGCAGCGGGGACACGCCACGTCGCCGATCTCCTCAAAGTGGACCGTTACAGCCACGTGATGCACCTCGTGTCACGCGTGGTCGGCCAACTGCGCAGCGACCTTGATGCGCTGCATGCCTACCAAGCGTGCATGAACATGGGCACCCTCACTGGCGCGCCTAAAATTCGCGCTATGCAATTGATTCGCGATGTCGAAGGCGCCAGGCGCGGCAGCTATGGCGGTGCCGTCGGCTACCTAACTGGCGAAGGGACGCTCGATACCTGTATCGTTATTCGCTCGGCCTACGTTGAGAATGGTATTGCACAAGTCCAAGCGGGGGCTGGTGTGGTGTTTGATTCTGACCCACAAGCTGAAGCCGACGAAACCCGTGGCAAAGCACAGGCGGTAATTGCCGCTATTCAAGCGGCTCATAAGGAGTAATCTCATGGCGAACATCGTATTTATTGATAACTTCGACTCCTTTACCTACAACTTGGTTGACCAATTTCGTTCACTAGGTCACTCCGTCAAAATTTATCGCAACCACATTGCGGCCGAGGTGATTGAGCAAGCCGTTCATCAACTCGACAACCCAGTGGTGTTGCTGTCACCAGGTCCGGGGGCGCCGTCCGAAGCTGGCTCAATGCCAGAACTGATTACACGCCTAAAAGGCCAAGTACCGATGATCGGCATTTGCCTTGGCCACCAAGCGATTGTTGAAGCCTATGGTGGCGTTGTGGAAGGTGCGGGAGACATCGTTCATGGCAAGGTCTCAATGATGTCACATCAAAAGCACGCGACCTACGCAAACTTACCGTCACCGCTTGCCATCGCTCGTTACCACTCTTTAGTGGCCACCAAGGTGCCTGAGACGTTGACGGTCACGGCAGAAGTGGATGACTTAGTGATGTCGGTGGTTCAAGAAGAGGATAAAGTGTGTGGATTCCAGTTCCACCCAGAGTCGATTATGACGACTTATGGCGCCACACTGCTCGCCAACGCGATTGACTGGGCACTTGAGAAACAACACGGATAAGAATGGGAGAAGCACAATGGAAGCCATCATCAACAAACTGTATGACCAAATCTCACTGACGCAAGCTGAAAGCCAACAACTGTTTGATGTCATTATCCGTGGCGAACTGGATCCGATCTTAATGGCCGCAGCGCTAACAGCGCTAAAAATCAAAGGGGAAACACCCGATGAGATTGCTGGTGCGGCCAAAGCTCTGCTGGCGAACGCCAATCCGTTCCCACGTCCAGACTACGATTTTGCCGACATTGTCGGCACCGGTGGCGACGGTCACGACACCATCAATATTTCGACCACCGCAGCATTCGTCGCCGCTGCGTGTGGACTAAAAGTGGCCAAACACGGCAACCGCAGCGTATCGAGCAAATCTGGCTCATCAGATTTACTCGACTCGTTTGGTATTAATCTCGCGATGAGCGCAGAAGAGACCCGTAAAGCGGTGGATGAACTCGGCGTCGCCTTCCTGTTCGCGCCGCAATATCACGGCGGCGTGCGTCATGCGATGCCGGTGCGCCAAACGATGAAAACTCGCACCATCTTTAATATTTTAGGCCCACTGATTAACCCAGCCCGCCCCAACATCGAATTGATGGGCGTGTACAGTGAAGAACTGGTTCGTCCTATTGCGGAAACCATGTTACAAATGGGAATGAAGCGCGCGGCCGTGGTGCACGGCAGTGGCTTGGATGAAGTGGCCATTCATGGCCCGACAACAGTGGCTGAGATCAAAGAGGGGCAAATCATTGAATACACTCTTACTCCTGCGGATTTTGGCTTAGGTGAACACCCGCTAGAGGCGATTAAAGGTGGCTCGCCACAGGAAAACCAAGCCATCATTACCGATATGCTCACCGGGAAAGGCACAGAGGCGCAACTCGGGGCGGTCGCGGCAAACGTTGCGTTGTTGATGCGCTTATTTGGCCACGACGATCTCAAAGCCAACACTCAACAAGCCATCGAGGCAATGAATTCCGGTAAAGCGTTTGAGCTTGTTCAACGTCTTGCCGCCCATGCTTAAGGAATAGAGACCATGACTGACGTCAACACACCTTCAACGGAGCAACTCTCCGAACACGTCTCACAGCAAGAAGCACAAATGGCGGAAGTGCTGGCTAAGATCGTACGTGATAAGTACCAGTGGGTCGCAGAGCGCAAAGTCGCCGAGCCTCTGAGCACATTTCAGTCAGCACTCGAGCCTTCTGACCGTAGCTTTTATGACGCGTTAAGCAGTGAACAGACGGTGTTCATTACCGAATGCAAAAAGGCATCACCATCGAAAGGGCTGATCCGCGATGATTTCAATCTGGACTACATCGCCTCTGTCTACGACAAGCATGCCAATGCTATCTCGGTACTGACCGATGAGAAATACTTCCAAGGCAGCTTCGATTTTCTGCCTCAAGTGCGCCGCCAAGTGAGACAACCCGTGTTGTGTAAAGACTTTATGGTCGACAGCTACCAAGTCTACTTAGCTCGCCATTACAGCGCAGATGCGGTTCTTCTGATGCTCTCGGTACTTAATGACGAGCAATACAAAACCTTGGAGTCGGCGGCTCATAGCCTCAACATGGGCGTGTTGACCGAGGTGAGCAACGAAGAAGAGTTGAGCCGTGCCGTTCACTTGGGTGCCCGCGTCATTGGCATCAACAACCGTAATTTGCGCGACCTGAGCACCGATCTTAGTCGCACGAAAGCACTGGCGCCGACGCTGCGCGAACTTGCGCCAGACGCCATTATCATCTCGGAATCAGGCATTTATACCCACCAGCAAGTCCGTGATCTGGCCCACTACGCCGATGGCTTTTTGATTGGCAGTTCTTTAATGGCTGAAGAAGATCTTGAGCTGGCGGTGCGCAAAGTCACCCTAGGTGAAAACAAGGTGTGTGGCCTCACTCACCCAGATGATGCCGCTAAAGCGTACCACGCTGGCGCCGTGTTTGGCGGGCTGATTTTTGTCGAAACGTCTCCACGTTATGTCGACCTTGAAACCGCACGCTTAACCATGAGCGGCGCGCCTTTACGCTATGTCGGCGTGTTTCAAAACCAGCCGCTTGATAGCGTTGCTGAGCGCGTACAATCACTCGGTTTAAGCGCGGTGCAGTTACACGGCGATGAAGATGAAGGCTACGTGAGCGAGCTGAAAGCCGCACTGCCAGAAGGGGTTGAGATTTGGAAAGCGTACGGCATTAAAGATTCGCTCCCGACGCTTATCGCACAGGGAGTGGATCGTCATCTGTTGGACACCAAAGTGGGCAGCCAGACAGGCGGCACCGGTCTGGTGTTCAACTGGTCACTGATTAACAACCCTGAGCGCATCATGCTCGCCGGTGGAATCACCCCATTTAACGCCCAAAAAGCGGCCTCACAGGGCTGCCTCGGATTGGATCTCAATTCAGGGGTAGAAAGCGAGCCGGGTAAAAAAGATCAAGAGAAGCTGCAACAAGCGTTTGCAGCCATTAGACATTACTGATTGCGCGAGCAATCGCGACAACATAGATAGGAATTACATCATGGCAAAACTCGACGCCTACTTTGGTGAATATGGCGGTCAATATGTCCCTCAAATCCTAGTCCCTGCACTTGAACAACTTGAGCAAGCCTTTATTGACGCGCAGCAGGATGATGACTTTCGCAGTGAGTTTATGTCTCTGCTGCAAGAGTATGCAGGACGCCCAACCGCACTCACCTTAACGCGCAACCTCACCAAAGGTACCAAGACAAAGCTGTACCTGAAACGTGAAGATTTACTTCACGGCGGCGCGCATAAAACCAACCAAGTGTTGGGTCAAGCTCTGCTCGCCAAACGCATGGGTAAGGACGAGATCATCGCCGAAACAGGCGCGGGTCAACATGGGGTTGCCACCGCGTTAGCTTGCGCACTACTTGGTCTTAAGTGTCGCGTCTACATGGGGGCCAAAGATGTCGAACGTCAAAGCCCGAACGTGTTTCGCATGAAATTGATGGGCGCAGAGGTGATTCCCGTCCATTCTGGTTCATCGACCCTGAAAGATGCGTGTAATGAAGCGCTGCGTGACTGGTCTGGCTCCTACGAAACCGCGCATTACCTCTTGGGTACGGCGGCAGGCCCGCACCCCTTCCCGACCATTGTACGTGAATTCCAGCGCATGATCGGCGAAGAGACCAAAAACCAGATTCTTGCCCGCGAAGGGCGCTTGCCTGATGCCGTGATTGCCTGTGTAGGCGGCGGTTCAAACGCTATCGGCATGTTTGCAGACTTTATTGAAGAAGAGAGCGTTCGCCTTATCGGTGTGGAACCTGCAGGCAAAGGCATCGATACGGACCAACACGGCGCACCGCTCAAACACGGTAAAACCGGCATTTTCTTTGGCATGAAAGCGCCTCTGATGCAAGACGAGCACGGACAAGTCGAAGAGTCCTACTCAGTATCGGCTGGCTTGGATTTCCCATCGGTTGGTCCTCAGCACGCGCACCTCAATGCGATTGGCCGAGCGGAGTACGACAACGTCACTGACGACGAAGCCCTTGACGCTTTCCAAGAACTCGCTCGCCATGAAGGTATCATTCCTGCGCTCGAGTCCTCGCATGCCCTCGCTCATGCGCTGCGAATGGCGCGAGAAAATCCAGAAAAAGAACAGTTGTTGGTCGTCAACCTATCCGGTCGTGGGGATAAAGACATTTTCACTGTGCACGCCCTATTAGAAGAAAAAGGAGTGATCTAATGAGCCGTTATCAAAACATGTTTGCGCGACTCGCTGAACGTAACCAAGGCGCATTTGTCCCCTTCGTCACAGTCTGTGATCCAAACCCTGAGCAATCCCTGCGCATTATGCAGACCCTTGTCGAATCAGGTGCGGATGCGCTAGAGCTTGGCTTTCCGTTTTCAGATCCGCTGGCCGATGGCCCGACCATTCAAGGGGCCAACATTCGTGCCCTTGATGCCGGTGCGACACCCGATCTCTGTTTTGAGCAAATCGGCAAAATTCGCGCGCAATACCCTGAGCTACCGATCGGTCTGTTGATGTATGCCAACCTCGTCTACGCACGCGGTATTGAGCATTTTTACCAACGCTGTGCCCAAGTAGGCATTGATTCGGTATTGATCGCCGACGTTCCCACCAATGAAAGTGCCGAGTTTGTCGCCGCCGCGGAGAAATTTGGTGTACACCCGATTTTCATCGCCCCGCCGACCGCCAGTGACGAAACGTTGAAGCAGGTGGCTAGCCTAGGGGGTGGTTATACCTATTTGCTCTCACGTGCCGGGGTCACCGGTGCAGAAACCAAAGCGAACATGCCCGTTGATCATATGCTGGATAAACTGCGCCAGTTCGATGCGCCACCGGCGTTACTCGGTTTCGGTATTTCGCAGCCTAGTCAGGTCAAACAAGCGCTCGATGCCGGTGCAGCAGGCGCGATCTCAGGGTCGGCCGTGGTAAAAATCATCGAAACAAACCGCGAAGATTGTGAAAAAATGTTAACGGAACTCGCCACTTTCACTCGCGAGATGAAAGCGGCCACACAGCGCTAACCCCTTTCCGTTTTACTTTCTATGAAGTCGGTTTCTCATTTTTGTGAGAAACCGAACATTTCATTAACAAAACAAACAACCCCTCCAATCAATCATTCCAGACCAAGTTATTCGCCAAGTCATTATATTTACCATTAAACCGAAACAAGCAAACGTTTGCTTTGTTGTGAAAACTTGTCGTTTATCAATAAATTTGTATTTTATTCCTCCGATCACTCCCTCCGACTATTGCCAATTGTAAAAATTACGTGTAAAAAACCTCACGATATTATTATCCAAAGATAAGTTTTCACTTAGAGGGTAATTCTAGGATTTTATAATTTATTAGCACAGAGGTTATGGAAGTGTTAAAAGAAAAGAGTTTGCTAAGCAACATCGGCGTGCAAGTCGTGATTGCAATGATCGTTGGTACTGCCGTTGGTGCCATGATGGGTGATGGTGCGACAGTATTTGCGCCTCTTGGTGCCATCTTTATCAACCTAATCAAGATGCTCGTGATCCCATTGGTCGCTGTGGCATTGATCTCAGGGGCTGCGGGTCTGGGCAACAGTTCAAATGCAGGTAAAGTGGGCATCACCACACTGGCCTACTTCGGCCTGACCTCTGCCGCTGCCGTTGCGCTTGCTTTGGTAATGGGTGAAGTCTTCAAACCGGGTTTAGGCATTGATGTCTCTGGTGTTGAAGGCATGTTCTCAGCTGAGTACGCTTCAAAGGGTGAACTTCCAACTTTCTGGGCAACCGTCACTGGTATGATCCCAACCAACGTTTTCCAATCACTCAATGACGCGAACATCCTTCAGATCCTTGTGTTCTGTCTGTTCTTTGGTATTGCGATTTCGAAGCAAGCGAAAGAGCGCCGCGAACCTATCATCAATGGCGTAAACTGCATTGTTGATGCAATGGTTTGGATGATCAACAAAGTGATGATCATCGCTCCTATTGGTGTATTTGGTCTGATGGCTGAAGCGGTCGGTACGTTTGGATTTGGCGCGCTCATGGTGGTATTCAAGCTATTCGTTGTCTACGTTGCCGCGATTCTTATCTTCGGTTTCATTGCCTACCCGCTGATGGTTCACATCTTCACGAAGACATCTGCGAAGAAGTTCCTAGTTGCAATGAAGAAGCCACAAGCGGTAGCACTGTCAACTGCCTCTTCAATGGCGACACTACCCGTCACCATGGACACCGTGGAGCACGAGCTGGGTGTGAAAAACTCAACGGCATCATTCGTACTGCCGCTGGGTGCGACCATCAACATGTCTGGTAACGCCATTTACTACGGCTTGGTGGCCATCTTCTTCGCACAACTGTTCAATATTGACCTATCGATGGGTGCATACATTGCGATCATCGTCACGTCAACCTTAGGTGCAGTGGGCCAAGCGGGCGTACCGGGTCCATCATTCCTTGTGGTTGCTGTTCTGCTTGCGGCGGGTATTCCAATCGAAGGTCTACCACTGCTGTTCGCTTTAGACCGTATTTTTGACATGATTCGTACTGCGCTTAACATCACAGGTGATGCCGCGTGTGCGGTTATCGTTGATGCATTGGTTGAAGAAGAGAAACAGCAAGAGCTGCAAAAGCAAGAAGCTTAATCGCAAGCCACTCGCTATTCATTGTCCAACGGCCTCATTACGAGGCCGTTTTGTTATCTTGAAGATTGCCGGTTGGAGAGCGATTTCACCAGGTTTAATAGCGCTTTAAAGTCAGGATCTCGGCAATCTTTCACCAGTTCATAGAGCGCCATTTCCACACTAGTCAGCGCTATACCGCTTCGCGCTATCTTCTCTACCGCCAACTGCTTGTTGCTCATCGTTCGCGATGATGTGGCGTCCACCACAAGATGAGGTTCCCACCCCAAGCGCTTAAGCCCAAGCACTGTTTGATAGACGCAAATGTGCGTCTCTATGCCACACACTAACCACTGGGTTCGAGCGCTTTGATTGAGAGCCTCCACCACCGCTGGCTCAGCATTGGCGTCAAATGTCCATTTTACCAATGGTTGATGCGGGGTTAAGGCGGCTTGAAGCTCAGGCGTGGTCTTACCCAATTTATCTGGGTGTTGCTCGACCCAGACAATAGGCAGCGCTAGCGTTTTCGCCGCTTCCACTAACGCAAGACAATGCGCTATCAGCGAATCACTCTCTTGTACAAGACGCGCTAACTCACCTTGCACATCGATGATCAGCAACCCCGTGGTCGCCTTGTTCAACATCAGCGGTGGTTGGTTAGTCATGCCTGTTCCTTATCGGTTCGAGTCACTCACATGGCACCACTGTGACCCATTTTGCTCATGATTGGAAACCTCTTTGATCACACTTTTCACTACCCCTCAACCTCTCACAAAAAATCCGCCACAAAAAAACCGCTCCGAAGAGCGGTTTGTGAAACCTAGATTAGATAACAAGAGTTACGCTAAATCAAAACGATCCGCGTTCATAACTTTGGTCCACGCCGCGACGAAATCCTTAACCAATTTCTCTTGGTTATCGTCTTGTGCGTACACCTCAGCGTAAGCGCGCAGGATAGAGTTAGAACCAAAGACTAAGTCAACGCGTGTGGCTGTCCACTTAGTTTCGCCTGTCTTACGGTCATTGATGTGGTACAGGTTGCGACCTTTCGGCTCCCAACTGTAGGCCATATCCGTTAGATTAACGAAGAAGTCGTTGGTCAGTGCTCCGACACGGTCAGTAAACACACCATGCTCAGTACCAGCGTGATTAGTGCCAATAACGCGCAGACCGCCAAGCAGTACTGTCATTTCTGGCGCGGTTAGGCCCATCAACTGAGCTCGGTCGAGCAGCATTTCTTCTGGGTTCACCACGTAGTGTTTCTTCTGCCAGTTACGGAAACCATCCGCCAAAGGCTCCAGCACGTCGAAAGACTCCACATCCGTCATCGCATCAGTCGCATCACCTCGACCCGGTGCAAACGGAACAGGCACATTGAACCCAGCCGCTTTAATCGCTTTTTCTACACCGACATTACCGGCAAGTACGATGGTATCCGCAACACTAGCGCCAAACTGCGCAGCAAGCGGTTCTAGCACCGCCAGTACCTTGGCTAAACGCTCAGGCTCGTTGCCTTCCCAGTTATTTTGTGGAGCAAGGCGGATACGCGCACCGTTTGCACCGCCACGGTTATCCGAACCACGGAAAGTACGAGCGCTATCCCAAGCCGTTGTCACCAATTCACTGACGCTCAGGTTGCTTGCTTCGATCGCCGCTTTCAAACCCGCAACATCGTAGTCGGATTTCCCTGCTGGGATTGGGTCTTGCCAAATTAAATCTTCCGCTGGAACATCAGGGCCAAAGTAACGTGCTTTCGGGCCAAGATCGCGGTGGGTTAACTTGAACCATGCTCTAGCAAATACTTCATCGAAATAGGCAGGATCTTTGTGGAAACGCTCAGAAATCTTACGGTACTCAGGATCCACTTTCAGCGCCATATCAGCGTCTGTCATCATTGGATTGTAACGTTTTGATGAGTCTTCCACATCGACAGGCTTATCTTCTTCTGCGATATCCACCGGCTCCCACTGCCACGCGCCAGCTGGGCTCTTGGTGAGCTGCCACTCGTACTTAAACAGCAAATCAAAGTAGCCGTCGTCCCATTGGGTTGGGTTGGTTGTCCAGGCGCCTTCGATACCACTGGTCACTGTGTTGCGACCGATGCCCCGCGACTTGTGGTTCATCCAGCCCATGCCTTGCTCTTCAAGACCTGCTGCTTCTGGATCTGGACCAAGCTCGCCAGCGTCGCCGTTACCATGCGCTTTACCGACGGTGTGTCCACCTGCCGTCAGTGCCACTGTCTCTTCATCATTCATCGCCATACGAGCAAACGTCACGCGCATATCTTGAGCGGTTTTCAGTGGATCTGGGTTGCCATCGACCCCTTCTGGGTTAACGTAAATAAGGCCCATCATTACCGCAGCCAATGGGTTTTCAAGATCACGCTCACCGGAGTAACGGCTATTCTCTGAGCCAGATGGCGCTAGCCACTCTTGCTCGCTACCCCAATAGATGTCTTTTTCTGGGTGCCAAATGTCTTCACGACCAAAGGCAAAACCAAAGGTCTTAAAGCCCATTGATTCATACGCCATATTACCGGCAAGAATCATCAAATCCGCCCAGCTGATTTTGTTGCCGTATTTGCGTTTGATTGGCCAAAGTAAGCGACGTGCTTTGTCTAGGTTGGCGTTATCTGGCCAAGAGTTGAGTGGTGCAAAGCGCTGGTTACCGGTCGAACCGCCCCCGCGACCGTCCTCGGTACGGTAGCTACCTGCTGAGTGCCACGCCATACGAATCATCAAGCCACCATAGTGTCCCCAGTCTGCAGGCCACCACTCTTGGCTGTTGGTCATCAAAGCTTTTAAATCTTGTTTAAGCGCGTCTACGTCGAGTTTTTTGAGCTCTTCTCGATAGTTGAAATCCGCGCCGAGAGGATTCGTTTTGCTGTCATGTTGATGCAAGATGTCTAGGTTCAACGCCTTTGGCCACCACGCGACATTGGATGAACTGGCATCGGTATGGCTACCGTGCATGACCGGACATTGACCAGCCCCTTGAGTGCTTTGATCTTTCATTGCTTATCCCTTTCTTGCTTTTATGTATTTGTTCCTAAACCACATCTATGTTGGCAGGGGCACTAAAAACCCTATTTGATCTAAATCAAAAACACAGCCTGACGTTGTGTAGGAATTGCTTGAATTGACACAGGAAGCATAGAAAAGATTTGTCTATTTCACGAGGTTATTTCGCCTATATATTCAATCGTCAAAACCTATGGTTTTAAGTTATGCCGTTTTAAGAGTGCGACAAGTCCAAAAGAAAACAGAAAGTATAACAACAAAAAAAAGCGGCCAATTTGGCCGCCTCGATCATTGGGTCATTAAAGACTGGATAAACAAAGATTATAGGAAGTTCAACGACGCCGTTAGAGAGAACACGCCCATGTCTTCTTTATCCATTTTGTAGTTCTCATATTTGGCACCGACAGTGAGCGGGCCAAAGATTTGGTAGTCTGCACCCACACCAAGCATGATGTCGTAGCCATCATCTTCTAGTGCTGCGTTGCTTGAAGATTGCTCCCAAGAGTGCACGCCGGCTTTACCATACACTTGAAGGGGACCAAGATTGATGCTTGGTTTTGCCGCAAAGTAAACGTTGTCTAGTTTGACCTTTGAAGTACCCGTCTCAAACTCACCAAGATTGTTATAGCCCGCCTCAAGGCCAATAAAAGGCAAAATACCCGTACCGACATGAACATTGTACGCCGTTGAACTATCTCCTAAGAAATCCGAGTTACCGACTGAAGCGCCGCCGTAAATCCATGAGTCTGCTGACGCGGTCGCTGATGCCCCAATCAAAGCGAGCGCTAGTAGTGTTTTTTTCATAATTAACCTTCTCTCGTTTAAAAAGGTAATGGAGAGTAGCAAGCGGCAATCCATTACCTGTCAATCGTCAAAATACCGTACCGTGATTAAATCTAAGCAAGTATTATGCCTACCTATTCACTGCTTAATCGTACTCGGTAAGTAACCTTAGATATCATCTATCGCATTCTTCACCCGTTTGTCTGACACCGGGTAAGGCGTACCCAATTGCTGAGCAAAGTAACTGACACGCAGCTCCTCTATCATCCAGCGGATCTCTTTAACGGACTCAGGAATAGCCATCCCTTTAGGGATCTTATTGAGCAGCTCCTTGTAATCATTGGTCACTGACTCAATTTTCAGCATATGCAGCCTATCTTTGTTCGGGTCGATGGGCAGTTTTTCCATCCGTCGTTCAATCGCTTTCATGTAACGCAAGATGTCTGGTAATCGCTTCCAGCCGCATTCGGTCGCAAACCCTTTGAAGATCAACCCCTCGATTTGCGCTTTGATGTCTGATAAGGCGAACGCCATCGTAAAGTCGATTTTGCCTTTGAGCTTTTTGTTGATGCTAAACGCGGTCGTTAATATTGTTTCGACTTGCTTGGCGATATCCACGACCGTGTCGCCAAGCTCGCCGCGTACATGCTCTTTCAGCTGCTCAAACTTCTCGGGCTGCCACACCAAACCGCCCTGCTCTTCAATGAGCTTATCGACGCCACACGCGATGCAGTCGTCAATCAAATCCATCACTTTACCATACGGGTTAAAGTAGAGACCGAGTTTCGATTTGTTGGGCAGATTGGCGTGCAGATACTTAATCGGCGATGGCACATTGAGCAATATCAAACGGCGCTGACCCGCTTGCATTGCTTGAATCTGCTCTTGCTCGGTTTCAAATAGCTTGATTTCTACGCTGTCTTTGCCATCAATGATGGCAGGGTAAGCTTTGACATCATACCCACCCCGCTTCTGCTGGTAGACTTTTGGCAGTTCACCAAAACTCCACGTTTGCAGACCTTGCTGTTCGATATCATCATCGGCCACTTTCGATAACGTCTCTTGCACCTGCTCTTTCAGGCTCTCTTTGAGCGCGTGCAAATCGCTGTTCTCTTTCAGTTTACGGTTGCGATGATCAACCGCGCGGAACGTCACTTTCAAATGATCAGGGAGCTGAGCAAGATTCCAATCTTCACGTAACACTTCCACACCCGTCATGCGACGTAGCTCCTTTTCCAATGCATCGAGCAGTGGCAGCTCCATCGGCGTGACACGGGCAAGAAAGGCATCCGCGTAGTTGGGCGCGGGGACAAAGTTTTTCCGTACCGTTTTGGGCAAGGATTTAATCAGGCTGACAACCAACTCATGGCGCAGGCCAGGAATTTGCCAGTCAAACCCCACGGGTTCCACTTGGTTCAAAATCGGCAGTGGAATGTGCACAGTGACACCGTCACTATTCTCACCGGGCTCGAACTGATAGCTCAATTTGAGTTTGAGACCATTTTGATACCAGAAATTTGGGTAATCGAGCTCAGTCACATGGCTCGCATCACCTTTGAACAGCATCTCTTTTTCGAAATTGAGCAGCTCAGAGTTCTCTTTTGCCGCCGCTTTCCACCAAGTATCGAAATGGCGCCCAGAAACGACGTCCGTCCCCACACGCTGATCGTAAAAATCAAACAGCTCATCATCATCGACCAAAATATCTCGTCGACGAGACTTGTGCTCGAGCTCTTCCACTTCTTGGAGTAGCTTACGGTTTTGCTTGAAGAAAGCGTGTTTGGTTTCCCACTCTCCCTCAACCAATGCGCTGCGAATGAAGATTTCGCGGCTGACCGCAGCATCAATCGTTCCGTAGTTGACTAAGCGCTTGGGTACAATAGGGATGCCATACAGCATCACTTTTTCATACGCCATGACCGCTGCGCGTTTCTTCGACCAATGAGGCTCACTGTGGCTTCGTTTGATTAGGTGCTTCGCTAGAGGTTCCACCCACTCAGGCTGAATCTTGGCAATAATGCGGCCCCAAAGTTTGGATGTTTCCACCAGCTCGGCAGAGACAATCCACTTAGGTTGCTTTTTGAATAGGCCAGAGGCAGGGAAGATATGAAAACGCGCATTACGTGCCCCTTGGTACTCATTCTTCTCCTGATCCTTCATACCGATATGAGACAATAAACCCACTAGCAGTGCACTGTGCACCCCTTGGTAACTCGCAGGCTCATCATTGAGTTTGGCATCCATCTCTCGCATTGACTGATGCAGTTGGAAATAGACATCTTGCCACTCACGAATTCGCAAGTAGTTGAGATAGTCCTCTTTACACTGCTTACGGAACTGGTTGCCCGTCAATTTTTTCTGCTGCTTTTGGATGTAATCCCATAGGTTAACGAAGGTCAGAAAGTCCGACTCTTCATGGAAAAAGCGGCGATGTTTATCATCGGACGATTGCTGTTTGTCGCTTGGGCGCTCCCTCGGATCTTGAATGGAGAGCGCAGAGGCAATCACCATCACCTCTTTGAGTGCGCCATACTTCGGCGCTTCCAACACCATACGCGCCAAACGTGGGTCAATCGGCAAACGGGCCAATTGACGCCCAGTCGGAGTAAGACGTTTTTTCGGATCTTTGGCTTTTTCGTTGATCGCCCCGAGCTCTTCGAGCAAACGCACACCGTCTTGGATGTTGCGCTTATCAGGCGCTTCAACAAATGGGAAAGCTTCGATGTCACCCAGGCCCAGAGCGGTCATCTGCAAAATGACCGACGCTAAGTTGGTGCGTAAGATCTCAGGATCGGTAAACTCCGGGCGAGAGTTAAAATCCTCTTCTGAGTAGAGGCGAATACAGATCCCCTCTTCCACACGTCCACAACGACCCTTACGCTGATTGGCGCTGGCTTGTGAAATGGGCTCAATCGGTAAGCGCTGAACTTTGGTGCGGTAACTATAACGACTGATGCGCGCCGTACCAGGATCAATCACGTATTTGATTCCCGGTACCGTTAGCGAGGTTTCCGCGACGTTGGTCGCGAGCACAATTCGACGCCCTGCGTGAGGTTGGAAAATTTTGTTCTGCTCACCTGCAGACAATCGCGCGTACAAAGGCACAATTTCGGTACTTTTCAGGTTGCGCTTAGCGAGTGCGTCCGCGGTGTCGCGAATTTCACGCTCACCGTTCATGAAGATCAAAATGTCGCCGAGCCCTTCATCGCACAGCTCATCCACCGCATCAAAAATACCTTCAAGCTGATCACGATCGCTTTCGTCTTCACCGCTCAGTGGGCGATAGCGCGTCTCCACTGGGTAGGTTCTACCAGAAACTTCAATGATCGGAGCCTGGTTGAAGTGCTTTGAAAAACGCTCTGGATCGATGGTCGCCGAGGTAATGATGATTTTCAGATCTGGGCGCTTTGGCAACAGCTCTTTCAGATAGCCGAGGATGAAATCAATGTTCAGACTGCGCTCGTGCGCTTCATCGATAATGATGGTGTCGTATTGATTGAGAAAACGATCGTGTTGAATTTCAGCCAGCAAAATACCGTCTGTCATCAACTTGATCTGGGTGTTGTCAGAAATCTGATCGTTAAAACGCACTTTGTAGCCGACAAACTCGCCGAGCGGCGTTCCCATCTCTTCAGCAATACGGTTCGCTACTGAGCGCGCTGCAAGACGACGGGGCTGGGTATGGCCAATCAAGCCATACTGACCACGGCCAAGCTCGGCACAAATTTTAGGCAACTGAGTCGTTTTACCTGAGCCGGTTTCACCGGCCACAATCACGACCTGATGCTCAGCAATCGCCTTCGCGATGTCGTCTTTCTTTTGACTGACCGGCAGCTGCGCTGGGTAGTCGATAGTCGGCGTGTGTTGCCCTCGCAGCTCGGCCTGCATGATAGACTTGGCCATATCGAGTGCGATGTCATCAAACGCGGCATGACGCGCCGCGTCCTTTTTGATTTTACTTGCCCCGCTGATGCGTTTACTGAAACGAAAGCGATCGCGAAGCATACACTGCTCCAGCGCCTTACGTAATTGAGCGGGTGAATTCACTTGCGCGGCTGGCGCGCTCTTTTTATCTGGCTGTGACGAGGTCAAAGCATGTCCTATTTTGTTACTGTCGATAAAACTGCGCGGATTGTATCACAACTGTGTGGCGACGCGCCCGTCGCAAACATGCTGGGCGCGTGATAGGGAAAAGGAGGCGCCAATACGCCGACTTATTAGAACTCGTATTGCAGATACACGGTATTGTAGTTGCTGCCACCTTTAATGCGACCATACTGAGAGGCTTTTTCGAAAATGGCGCTGCGATGATGCAGTGAGTAGCCAAACCAGAGACGTTTCAGGTCGGTATTGCCGAGCAACGACCCCACATTGACATCAAATGAGAAATCAAGATAGTTGAGAAGCTTGCTGGGTTCTCTATCTTTACGCTCCATTTCTGTCCCCTCAATATGGGTGATGCTGTCAATGTACGACATCCCCTCCGCGACGCCAAAGCGCCATTGCGTTGGCCAGTTGAATGTGTAGTAGGCTTTGATCGCCGCGACGTATTCGGTTGACGCTGATTGTACGTCCGATGACCAGTGGTGAACGATCCCTGGTGTCAAATAAATATCCAGCGGTAAGCCAAACAACTCATCCGTTAAGGGATGGCCATAAAACAGCGACGTCAACTGGTTGTTATCAGGATCTTTTTCCGCATCAAATCGGAAAATTTCACCGATATTCGATGGTGTCGCCCAGCCGTGTGCGACGCGAAGATAACGATGGTTATTCAGCTCAGACTTTGGCGCGCGTGCTTGATCATTAAAAAAGCCAAAGCCGAGAAACAGCTCGCCTTGATAGCGGTCTTGGACCATGTTGGCCTGATAGGCATTGTCATCAAGGCGCGTTACACTGGTCTCACCCAAAAGATAGAGATTCGAGATCACATGATAACGGGCACTCATTCCCACATTCACATCAACGCCTGCCCCGACCGTCTCGCCACTAAACTCGGACATCGCGTAGTAGTAGCTGTTGAAGTCAGCGTCTTTGTAGCGCACTTTGGCATACGGTGACCATTGCCAATCCCCCGACTGATACTCCCCTTTAAACGTCAGGTTGGCGTGAAAGCGAAAATCGGAATCCGCCATTAACTCGGTATTCATTCGCCATTCATCATTGATCGTATATTGTGCTTGTAATCCGGCGTCTAGCGTGTCGGTAATTAGCTGGTTTTGCTTTGAGGCAGGGACGTCAACAAATCGCAAGCGCATCAACGCATTAAGTTGCCATTGTTCGCTGTCGTCACGCCAAAGATGCGCCCCGCCTTCAGTGCCATCGATGTAAAAGGTGTCGCCGCTAAAAAACAGCATAGGAATGAAGGTGTTGACCGATTGATCGCCAGTCGTCGTATCAAATGGGATGGACGCAGTACGCACCATGGCTGCAATGCCCCACTGCTGCTCACTTTGCGTAGCCGGTTGAGAGACGTCTGCGTGAGCAGTACTGACGCCGGCTAAAGTGAGCGCTGCGGTGCAGGAAAACGAGCGCCAATGAAGAGATGAGATTGTTGCCATTTTGTATCCAATATTGATTGAACCACACAATTTGTCGCCAATCAGTGTGCTTAGTACTTATGTTTGAGCGCGGTTAGCCGCTAGAATAGCTATATGATCTCTTAAATCGAACCATTGTGAAAGCATCTGAACTAAAGAAACTTCTAAGTGCGTTACCTCAAGGTGACGACCCAGACATCGTCACCGGCGATGAGTGGTTACCCGAGCAACTCCTCGACACTCACGTTGACGGTGATCTGCTGTTTATGCATTTTGATACTGCACCTGATGAATCCTCCGGAGAGGAAGAAGGGCGAGGCTTTGTCGAGCACGAAATTGATCTCATTCGACAACGCTTAGGCTCGTTGCTTAATGAGCCTAGCGATAGCGAAAGCAAAATCGATGCACTGCTGGCTTTGGTCTTGATGGCGCATGAGCAATCCAGTTCAGAAGTGATAGAGCGACTCGAAGGCCCCGAGCTGGCACCCGAGCCATCAAACCCCAAAGAGAGTGATGAGTAAAGAAACGACACTACCCTACCTCATTGCAGGCCCAATCCTGCGCAAAGCGACGCCTGAACATCTAGTGTTTTGGTTGGTCACCTCTGCCCCTTTGCACGGCTCTTTTGAGCTCTACCAGCAAGGGCAACCGCTATTGAAGGATTCACTCAGTCAGTGTTCATCGATTCAGATAGGCGAATACGCGTACGTGACCTTGGCACATTTTCGCGGCCATTTCCCAGCCAACGAAACACTGAGTTACGACTTTGTCACCCCTCACGGTGGCCTGGCTGAACTGGCGCCTTATTTGCTCTATCCCGGTGAGACCCGCTTACACTTTCACCTGTCGACCCAAGCAAACTACGTTGTGCATGGGTCGTGCCGCAACCCACATCACCCCAGCGGTGATGCACTGGTGGCAATGGAAGCGAAAGTGTCTGCCAAATCACCTCAAGAGCGGCCAGATTTGCTGATGATGGCCGGTGACCAAATCTACGCCGATCATGTTGCAGGGCCGACATTAGATGCCATTGATCAAGTTATCGATCTGCTCGGTCTGAGAGGAGAGATGTTTGAAGGGGCCTGTGTTGACAATGACAAAGCGCTGCGCCGACACACTCATCACCTTTATGGCCGAGAGCACATTTTGCCCACCTACCACCCAGACAAGCGCTGGTGGCACGCCTTTTTTAAGCCCTCTGAGCAGCCTGTTTTCAGCGCCACGGGCGCAGAGAACCACCTGATTGCCTGCGCGGAATTTATCGCGATGTATCTATTGGTGTGGTCGCCCGTCTTATGGCGACATGTGGATCGAGAACGCCTCAACAAGCCTAACACTGAGACGGATCTACCGACCATTCCCGAGCAATGGCAAACCACGTTTGAGCAGGAAGCCCACGTCATGGAGGCGTTTGTGGAGGGCTTGCCCAAGGTAGCACGGTTGTTGGCTCATATTCCCACTTACATGATTTTCGACGACCACGATGTCACCGATGATTGGAATTTAACCGTCGGCTGGGAATATCAGGTCTATCAGCACCCCTTTTCCAAACGGATTATTGGCAACGCGCTGATCGGCTACTGGTTGTGTCAGGGGTGGGGCAATGAGCCCGACCATTTTGACGCCGAGTTTATCAGTCTAGCGCAGCGCTATTTTGAAGACCCCGTCCCCCAGCATCACGATGCTTTTATCGCGCATTTGCTCAGTTTTGAGCAGTGGCATTACACCATTGACACCTCGCCTAAGGTGGTGGTGCTCGATACCCGTACCCGCCGCTGGCGCTCGGAATCTAGGATGAACAAACCATCAGGTTTGATGGATTGGGAAGCGTTGATGGAACTGCAACAAGCCTTGCTCCATCAAGAAAAAGTGATCATCGTTTCTCCTGCACCTATGTTTGGCGTTAAATTTATCGAAACGCTGCAACGCATTGTTACCCTATTAGGTAAACCTTTGATGGTGGATGCGGAAAACTGGATGGCGCACCCGGGCAGTGCCAACACCTTACTGAGTATTTTCACTCATACCCAGACGCCGACCAACTTTGTTATTCTCTCTGGCGATGTGCACTACTCTTTCGCTTATGACATAGAGTTGCGCTTTCGTAAAAATAGCCCACACCTTTATCAGTTCACCTGCAGTGGCTTTAAGAGCCAGTTCCCAGAGCCCTTATTGGCGATCTGCGATCACGCGGACAGACTGCTCTATTCACCGCGCTCGCCACTCAACTGGTTTACCAAACGTAAGCGTTTGAAGGTTCGTAAACGTGATCCTGATTGCCAGGGACTGCGCAGACTGATTAATGCCAGCGCGATTGGCGAGCTCCACCTCGATGAAAAAGGTGCCCCCAAATCGATCGAAATTTTGACGTCTGAAGGCAAGCGCATCGCTTTTCCACCCATAAAGCCATCCCGCTAATGACCCGACTTCATCCACTAGGTGCTCTTAGGTGGCGTTAAGTAAGGATTGTGTAAAGAGGCTTGTGATCGCCGTCAATCATCACTATGTATATATCATATCGAATGTATTGAGGTCACAACGATGATGAATGCGCTATCTAAACTCTTTAAGCAATTGGTGGAAGGCAAAGACTTAGGAGAGCAATCAAGCCAAGATCCGCATCTGGCGATCGCCTGTTTGCTGTCCGAAGTGGCCGGTGCCGATCACCAAGTGAGCGAGGAAGAGGCCCAAGCCAAACAGCAATTGCTGTCGCGCCTAGTCGGGGTTGATCACCAACAAGCAACCCACCTCCTCGCCCGAGCAAAAGAGACGACTCAGCACTCTGCCTCGCTGTATGATTTTACTTCCCAACTTCGTTCACTCACCCAAGAGACGCGTTTTGAGTTGATTCAAGCCATGTGGCAAGTCGCACACGCCGATGGCAACATCGACCCACTTGAAGACGCCGTGATCAGAAAAACCGCTGAACTCTTGTATGTGGATCACAGCGAGTTTATCCGCGCCAAATTATCGGTCATCGAGGACAATGACGGCAAATAACCTAGCGGCTCGTTTTTAATCCACAAAGTCACGGCGCTGGATATCGTATTGCGTCATTTTGTTGTTAAGTGTGCGTCGTGGCAGTTCCAATTCGTCCATCACTGCTTGCACGTTACCTTTATGGCGTTTAAACGCTTGAACAATCACCTGCCGTTCAAAGCTGTGCACGCGATCCGCGAGGTTGTTTGAGCTCGGGCTCGGCGTTAGCGGCTCCGTCCCCAGTACGCTGGCCAAATTTACGCCCTGGCCGATACCCAATACATACCGCTCGGCACTGTTTTTCAACTGGCGCACATTGCCGGGCCACTCTTGTTCACACAGTAGCAAACTCTCCTGGTCGCTGAGCGGCTGATAGTCACGTTGGTATTGCATCGCGGCTTTGCGTGCAAAAAATTCGAACAAGAGCGGAATGTCTTCACGGCGATCGGCCAAATCTGGCAAATGCAGTTCCATGACATTGAATCGGTAATAGAGGTCCTCACGAAACTCGCCCCGTTCAGACGCCTGTTTGAGATCGACTTTAGTCGCCGCGATCACCCACAAATCCAATGCGATCTCTTGGTTAGAACCGACTCTTTCCACTTTCCTCTCTTGCAACACACGCAGCAGCTTAATTTGAAAACTGATCGGCATACTCTCTATTTCATCAAGAAACAGCGTCCCTTTGTTCGAGTGCTCAATTTTCCCGATGCGCTTAGACTGAGCGCCGGTAAACGCGCCCTTCTCATGGCCAAACAGCTCACTTTCAAACAAATTGTCCGGTATGGCGCCGCAGTTGACCGCCACAAAGGGATGATCACGCCGTGCGCTCACCTCATGTAAACATCGCGCCACCAGCTCTTTACCGGTCCCGGTCGAGCCATTGATCACTGTATCCACGGGAGTTTGGCCGAGCATTAAGATCTGCTGACGAAGGGCATTCATTACTGGCGACTCGCCAATCATTCTGCTTTCAAGCGTGGGGCGCTGACTGAGTAAGCGCTGCAAGTTCCGGTTTTCCAACACAAGCCGCCGCTTCTCGCCTGCGCGCTGAATTCTGTCAATCAACAAATCTGGCTCTACCGGTTTTTCAATGAAGTCATACACACCACCGCGCATCGCGTCGACCGCCATTTTGACATCCCCATGCGCCGTCACCAGCAGCACCGGAATATCACTGTCGATGGTTTGTACTGCCTTGGCAAACGCTAGGCCATCCATTTTTGGCATTCGGATGTCAGACACCACCACACAATGGCTTTGAGCATCAATGGTGGCCAAGGCGCTCTGCGCATCGGCGAAATCTCGCACGCTCAATCCGGCCAGCTGCAACCACTGTTTGGTCGCTCGGCGGATTGCACTTTCATCATCAACCAAGATGACTTCGGGCGGCAAAGAGTGACCAAGCGCCGCCAACTCGTCTGACGGGGGAAAAGGGTGTGTCATGAGGAACTCCTTAATTCTTCTTCAGGCGATTCGGCGCACTGGAGTTTCAACTGAAATTCGCAGCCCTTATCAGCGGCAATCACCTCCAACTGCCCACCAAACTCTTCGACAATCGTGCGTGAGACGGAGAGCCCTAAACCCACCCCCTTCCCTTCCGGTTTGGTGGTAAAAAATGGCTCAAACAGACTCGCCAAGTGTTCCGCCGCGATGCCGGCGCCATTGTCGGTCACCGAGAGCAACACCTCGCTGCCCTGCTGCCAAGCGCAAATCTGAATCTTACCGAGATCTCGATGCCCGTTTGCGTCGCCTTCTTTTGCGTTGTTGGCGTCTTCAGCAATTGCATCGGCGGCATTGCGCAGCAGATTCACTAACACTTGCTCTAACTTGATCTCCTCCGCGCGCACAAGCAGCGGTGATTCCGGCGGCTGCCAATCGAGTACAATGTGATGTTTGTCTAACCTAGGTTGAACCACCACCAGCGCGTTGCGCACTGACTGCGCGAGATCAACGGGCGATAGCGCGCTGACCGACTTGCTGGCAAAGTGCTTCAAGCGTGAGATGATTTTCGTCACGCGACGTATAAGGTGGTCGATTTCGTCGAGATTCTCTTGCGCCATCTCATAGCCACCGCGCTCAACCAATAATTGGGTACTGGCTAAATAGGTCAACGTGGCTTGCAATGGCTGACTGATTTCGTGCACCAACTCCGCAGACAGTTGACCCAACGCGGCCAATTTTTCTGCCTGAATCAACTCTTCGTTGGTTTGCCGCAAGATGTTTTCCGTACGGATACGCTCTTCGATCTCTCGTTTGAGTTGCGAGTTACTCTGCCTGAGGGCGTTGGTACGCTGCGCCACCCGCCATTCGAGCTGCTGCTGATGGCGAAAGCGGCTCATCAAATAGAGCGCCACCAGCGCTAACACCGTCGTTAGCAAGGCGGAGACGATCATCGCGTTGTATTTGCTTTGGGTAAGGTCTTGCAGATCACTGAGGTAGACCAATCGCCAACCGAGCGCACGAATATCGCGTTGATGGAGAACGTAGCGTGTCGCGACGCCATCCTCGCCGCGAAGATCCAACACCGTTTTTCCTTGTGGTGAGCTGGGCAAAGCCGTATAGCTCAGCGGTTCAATCGGGTGATTGGCGTACTTTTGTGCTTGGCGTAATGCCTCTCGGATTTGGTCAGAAATCGCGCCCAAGGTGCGGTATCGCCAATGCGGCTGACTGGCCAAAAAGATCACACCGTCAGCATCACTGACCCAAACCCCTTCGCCACCTGCGTGCCAACTCGCTTCTAATTGAGACATGTCCACTTTGAGGACAGTGACACCAACAATCTGGTTTTCGACGCGAACAGGACGAGAGAGAAACAGACCCGGTTCACCTGTGGTCACGCCAATGGCAAAAAATCGACCATTGCGGCCCGCCATCGCCTCGGTAAAGTAAGGGCGAAAGTGGTAATCATGGCCGACAAAGCTGCCCTCTTGGTTCCAGTTGCTACTGGCAAGGACTTGCCCTGATTTGTCCATTAGATACAGTGCATCCGCACCCGATTCGCTTTGCCACTGAGCCAGTTTTTGGTTCACTTCGTCAATCAGCCGCGTTTTCTCTGGCGTTGCCAGTAGCTGCTGCACTTCATCATCTTGCGCGGCAATAAACGGAAGATAGTGAAAGCGTTGATACTCAGCCTCAACGGTCGAGGCGTAGAGATTCAGCCTCTCTTCACCGACGGTATCAAGCTGCGCAAAATGTCGTGTCTCGATACTCTCGATCCATAACCGAGCCATAACAATAGCCAGTACCGTTGCAATCACCACGATCCAGACCGTGACTTTTCTACTGCTCTCGAGGTGCAGCGCCCACCACGCCGGTTTACTGACCATGATTTCCCTTATCTGTTGTACGACGACGATTGTGCCTTTCACTGAGCTTGAGCAATTCAAAAAACGCGCCAGCCTGCGCCCTGTGCCGCTTAGCAATAAGCCTGATGGACGCGCGACGGCGCGACTCTTAATAGGTACACAAATAGCACTCGCTGGAATCGGCCAAATTTGGCGCATCCAATCACTCAGCTCCCACAAGGATGAGCCAATTTTGGCCGATTTTCTTGTTGCTGCGTCTAAATTGCGCCGTTCATCACGCCAAGTCGGCTCGCTCAGCCCTTTCATCACCGGGCGGGGCGCAAACAGTTAACATTATCACAACAAGTTGGCAAACCCCTTGCTATACCCAATGGGTCACAACAAAAAACGGAGCGCCATGTTAAGCAGGCTAAACCTGTCGCGCCCACCTTAACCCTACACGACTGGTGACCAGTCAAATCAATACAACAAGGATGAAAGAATGAAAACTCTCAACGCCACGTTAATCACCGCCCTCGCATTAAGTGGGTTTGTCGCAACGGAAGTCAGAGCCGCTACCGAGTGGAACGTCTCTCTGTGGGGCAAACGCCGCGCTTTTACCGAAAACGTCGAAAAGCTGGCTGAGCTGGTCGAGGCGAAAACCAATGGCGAGTTCAAACTTAATATTTCTTACGGTGGATTATCTAAAGCAAGAGAAAATCTCGATGGCATCTCTTTTGGCGCGTTTGAAATGGCGCAGTTTTGTGCCTTCTACCACGCAGACAAAAACCCCACCATCACGGTGGCAGAACTCCCCTTCTCTCAAGATGTATCGCTTGGCCGCGTGAGCGAAATCTACATGGAACTGTTCAAGCATCCGGCCGTGGTTAAGGACCTCGCTCGCTGGAATGCCACGCTCCTTATGCCTACACCAATGCCGCAATACAACATCGTCAGTAAAGGGGATCCGCTAACGTCACTGGAAGACTTTGACGGTCTGCGTGTCCGCGGCCCGGGCGGTATTATGGGTGTGTTGAGTAAACTGGGCGCGATCAAAACCGGTGTTCCGTTTGCCGAAGTTCGTCAGTCCATGGACTCCAATGTTATCGATGCGGCTTCATTTGCGCCGCACGCGCATCTCGCCACCAACTCCTACAAAGTGGCGACGTGGGGCACCACCAACCTCAACTTAGGTTCTGCTAACTGTCCGGTGGTAGTCAACACCGAAGCGCTAGAGATGCTCAAACCCAGTCACCGTGAAGCGCTGCTTGGTTCTGTGGATGAAGCGCTCGATTTCTACGTTCAAAACTACGAACAGAACACCACCGCAAAATACGAAGCCGCGGTTAAAGCGCAAGGTTTGACCATGGTGACGTTCAATGCCGAACAAACCGAGCAGTTGAACACGCTCTCTGAGTCCGTACGTCAAGAGTGGGTGGCGCAGTACAAAGATCAGTTTGACTCTCAAGCGGTCCTTGATTTCACCGCCGGGTTATTCGCACAAAAGTAACTGAACACTAAGCTCGTTGGGCTCAATCTGAGCCCAACGTTTCCTGCTTCACCTTGATTTTATTTTGATGACGTTAATCGCTATTCGATGAATGTCTGAGACAAAAGGAGGCCGAAATGTCGGCTGCTGCGTCCGTACGAGAAGATCACTCTCTGCTTAGTCGAGTGGATCGCTGGTTCTTCCGTTTTGAATCGCTACTGAACTTACTCGGTGGCATCACCATATTTTTATTGGTTTTTCTTGCCACCGTGAACATCTTGGGCCGTTGGCTGTTTAGTGCCCCTATCAGCGGTTATGTGGATTGGGTGGAACAAGCGATGGCGTTTATCGCCTTTCTTGGCATTGCCTACACTCAGCGAATGGGTGGCCACATTCGCATGGACATTGTTGTCGGCCAGTTTCGCGGTCGATGGCTGTGGTTTACTGAACTGCTGACGACCGCGCTGATGCTGTTGGTGACTTTCGTACTGATCTACGGCTCTTACCTGCATTTCTGGCGTGCTTACTCGATTGGCGACTCCTCACTCGACATCAATCTCCCCACGTGGCCAGCCAAATTAGTCGTCACTGTGGCGCTGTCGATTCTCGCCTTGCGTCTCTGTTTACAACTCTGGGGTTATGCACGTGCACTAAGGCAAGGCGGCGACTCGCCAGTAGCCGTGCCTTTGATTGAGTCCGCTGCGGAAGTGGCGGCAAAAGAAGCTGAAAGTGTCAGCGGTCACGACAACTAGGAGCCTTATCTTGTCTGATTTATTTACTACGATGGGCAACATGGACAGTATCGAAATCGGTCTGTGGGTGTCCGGAGCCATGCTCCTGTTTGTTCTTCTCGGTGTGCGCGTCGCCTTTGCCGCTGCGATTGCGGGGTTTTTAGGTCTGGTTTGGATCTTCAGTGCCAAACTGGGTTTTGAGCGCGGTGTTATGGTTGCAATCAAAATGGCTGGCACCATCCCTCACTCTAAAGTGTCATCTCTGGCGCTCTCATTGATCCCAACCTTTATTCTGATCGGTTTTCTCGCGTATCACGCAGGACTCACCAAATCATTGTTTGAGGCGGCGAAGCGCTGGGTGGGGTGGCTCCCCGGCGGTATGGGGGTGGCGACGGTTTTCTCTACCGCAGGTTTTGCCGCGGTGTCGGGAGCGTCTGTAGCCACCTCTGCGGTATTTGCGCGTATCGCGGTCCCTGAAATGCTCAAACTCGGCTACGACAAGCGCTTTGCCGCAGGCGTGGTCGCTGCAGGTGGCACACTCGCTTCCTTGATCCCCCCTTCGGCTATTTTGGTGATTTACGCCATCATTGTTGAGCAAGATGTCGGCGCGCTGCTGATGGCAGGCTTTATTCCCGGATTGGTCTCGGCACTCATCTATGGCGGCTTAGTCATCTTCCTTGCGATGACGCGCAAAAACTTCGGTCCACCAGTGCGCGGCTACACTTGGAAACAGCGCATGGAGTCACTGCCTGCGGCTGCTCCGATCTTCTTTGTCGTCGCCATCATCATGATCTGTATCTATGGTGGTGTCGGAACGCCCACCGAAGCAGGCGCGCTTGGCGCGACCGCCATTCTGTTTGTCGCACTCTATCACGGCAGTCGCTGGCAAGAGCTGAAAAGCTCAATGATGGAGACCGCCAAACTGTCGGCGATGATCTTCGCCATCATTTGGGGCGTGTTGATTTACGTGCGTTTTCTTGGCTTTGCCGATTTACCGAGCGCCTTCTCAGACTGGATTGTCAGCCTTGAACAAAGCCCGATGCTGACACTGCTGCTTATCCTCTGCGCCTACGCCGTCCTTGGCATGTTTATGGACGCCATCGGCATGCTTTTGCTGACGTTACCTGTGGTCTATCCTGCCATTATAGCCTTAAACGGCGGAATGGATGTCGCCGCAGCAGACTCCGCCTTCGGTGTGTCTGGCATTGGCTGCGCAATCTGGTTTGGCATTATCGTGGTGAAAATGGCAGAGCTGTGTCTCATTACTCCACCGATTGGCTTGAACTGCTTTGTGGTGGCTGGCGTGCGCCCCGAGTGCTCAGTACAAGATGTCTTTCGCGGATGTACGCCATTTTTTGTCGCCGATGTCATTACCATCGCGGTCTTGATCGCCTTCCCGAGCATCGTTCTTTGGTTACCGGAGTTGATTGGCTACGCGTAATCAACGCAAACAGGGAGCCTCGGCTCCCTGTTTGTTTCTCTCTATCGAATTGAATCTCGACACACGCTCAATCTCGCTATCTAGAGCATGGTCAACGCCAATTTGGCAAGGTTGTAGGCATCGACATAGCCTGAGTGCTGGCGCCCTTCCCAGTCAATGCCTTGACTTTCTTGCGCCGCGCGATGCCCAATACGTTTGTCTTTCAGGCGATGCTGAATTCGATACAGGGTCGCAAGGTTAATGAACTCTCTGAACGGCATCTCAATGCCTTTCTCTGCGCACTCTTTCTCAAGGATCTGGTCATCTCGCCCCCATGAGGCATAAATCTTATTACTACCGCCAAAGTTTTTAATCATCGACTTGATCACCTCGGCTAACGGACGGCCTTGCTTATCAATTTTGCGCGGTGTAATGCCTGTCAGTTCCGCGCAAAACAGTGAAACTTCATCACGCTCGGGTTTGACATAGTATTGCGCTCGCTTAACCACCTCGCCTTTGGCCAAATCGATTTCCGCCAGACCAATTTCAATGATCTCGCCCGTGGTGCCGACACCATTCTCATTCCAGCAACACATTTCTAAATCGAAACAGACTACTCGGTTGTGGTTCATGACTCGCCTTTAGGTTCGCTATTGTGACAGTAACAAAGCGCCGAATTTTACCCTAACTAGGCGCAAAACTCGACCTCGCGCTGACTAGCATTGCATCGCTTAAACCGATTTGGCGCGATTTTATTTGCCGTTTCTGCGCCCGTTTTCACCATTCATTACGTTGGCATGGTTAAAAAGAGAGCAAATACATCGCCAAATCTGGTGCGAGTTTGCTTTGACACAAGCGGTTTCACTTGAATGTGTTATATTTGCCCCAATTTCATGTCAAATGATTGTGCCGCTGCCAAGGCAGCCAACACAGGCAGCCGTGTTTAGCTCGGCGCAAAATTTAGTTTCCAAGAGAATGATTATGACTTTCGATTTACAAATGATTCCTCAAACCTTCGACATGCTTCATGCCGGATTAACCGCCTCAAGCGTTCTACTGTTACTTGTTGCGGTCTCGCGCAAATCTAAGGTGATTGAGAAAGTGGTTGAAAAACCCGTTGAGAAAATTGTCGAGGTAGAAAAGCCGGTCGAGAAAATCGTCGAAGTTGAAAAAGTCGTTGAAGTTGAAAAGATCGTTGAGAAAGTGGTGGAAGTGGAGTCAAAACTGGCCACGGCGTCAACCGATTCCGCGATGCAGTTGCTTTCATTGTTACAACAAGAAGCGCGTTTAATTGACTTCCTCAAAGAAGACGTCAGTGCGTTTTCTGATGAAGAAGTGGGCGCTGCTGCGCGCGTCATTCACAGCGGCGGGCAAAAAGTACTCGCAGAGTACGTGACCCTTGAGCCGATTCGTCAAGAAGAGGAAGAGAGCCGCATTACTGTGGAAGACGGCTTTGATCCGCAAAAGGTTCGTCTAACGGGCAACGTGACCGGCCAAGCGCCGTTCCATGGCACTTTGGTCCACAAAGGCTGGAAAGCCAGCGCGATGAAGCTGCCTAAATTGGCGGATCACTATGATGCGTCGATCATTGCACCAGCAGAGGTGGAGCTGTAATGGAACAGACAACAAACGCACCAACCTTCAGTGTCGGTATTGACTTAGGCACGACTCACTGTGTCATGTCGTTTGTTGATACGCGCATCGAAGACGCGCGTGTCGAGGTGATGGCCATTCCACAATTGACTGCCCCGGGCACGGTAGAGTCCCATACTCAACTGGGTTCGTTTCTCTATCAGCCCCATGAGCATGAGATGAACCCTGCTGCGCGCGTTCTTCCTTGGTCTTCAGAGCCTAAAGCCTTGGTTGGCGCCATTGCTCGTAATCTCGGTGCCAAAACCCCGATTCGCTTAGTGGCCAGTGCCAAATCTTGGCTTTGTCACGGCGGTGTAAACCGTCGCGACGCGTTTTTGCCCGCAGGTAGCCCGGAAGAGGTCGAGAAAGTCTCGCCTTTGCGTGCGACTGAGCTCTACCTTGAGCACCTCAAAGCGGCGTGGAATCATCGTCATCCTCAGCACCCGCTAGAAGAGCAAGACGTAACCTTAACGGTGCCCGCCTCGTTTGATCCTGCCGCGCGCGATTTAACGGCGGAAGCGGCACGTCATGTGGGCCTCACGCACCTCACACTGCTTGAGGAGCCTCAAGCGGCGCTCTACAACTGGATAGACAACAGCCAAGACGCGTGGCGTGATGAAGTTGAAGTCGGTGATGTGGTTCTGGTGGTCGATATTGGCGGCGGTACCACGGATTTGTCTCTGGTTGAAGTGACCGAAGAAGAGGGTAACCTCGCGCTAAACCGCATCGCGGTGGGCGAGCATATCCTACTGGGCGGTGACAACATGGATCTGGCTCTAGCTTATCGATTAAAGATGAAACTTGCCCAAGAAGGCAAAGAGCTGCAACCTTGGCAAGTTCAAGCCATGACTCACGCCTGTCGTGATGCGAAAGAAGCGTTGCTCAACGATGCGGATCTGGCGAGCGTGCCGATTGTCGTGCCGAGCCGAGGCTCGAAACTATTGGGCGCGACACTCAAAACAGAACTCACTCAACAAGAAGTGCAACAAACACTGGTGGATGGCTTCTTCCCGCAAGTAGGGATTGATGAACACCCGGTTCAACGTGCGCGCGGCGCATTGACCCAAATGGGTCTGCCGTACGCCCAAGATGCGGGTATCACTCGTCACATTGCGGCTTTTCTCGTCAAACAAGCAGGCGCACAAAGTGGCCAACATGAGTCAGAGAGTGCCATGCCATTTGCTGGTATTCCGGGTATGGCCCCTGCTCAGCTCAGCTTTATCAAACCTACGGCGCTGCTGTTCAACGGTGGCGTATTGAAATCGCCTCTTTTGGCTGAACGTCTTGAGAGCACACTCAATACTTGGCTCACTGAGGCCAATGCCCCTGAGGCCAAGCGATTAACGGGTGTTGACCTTGATCTGGCGGTTGCCAGCGGCGCAGCCTACTATGGCGCGGTGCGTCGTGGTCAAGGCGTGCGTATTCGCGGTGGTATCGCCTCAAGCTTTTATGTCGGTATCGAAAGTGCCATGCCTGCTATACCAGGGATGGCGCCGCCGATGGAAGCACTGTGTGTGGCACCTTTTGGTATGGAAGAAGGCTCAAGCGTGGATGTACCTAGCCAAGCCTTTGGTTTGATCATTGGCCAGCCGGTCAACTTCCAGTTCTTCGGTTCGACCGTGCGTCGAGACGATCTGGCCGGTACTCACCTTGACCATTGGGGACCAGATGAGCTCGAAGAGCTGCCGGAGATTCAGGTCACGCTGCCCGTCTCTGAAGGTCGTAGAGAAGGCGAAGTGGTGCCCGTCACCCTCTCTTCACGCGTCACTGAGCTCGGTACTTTGTACCTTGAAGCCATTGCCAATGATAACGGCCAAAAATGGCACGTTGAATTTGACGTACGCGAAGAATAATCCCATAACGGCATCCCTTGGATGCCGTTTTTACTCTGATTTCAACCTATCTGCACATTGAAAAGGTTTTCAACATGACCACGGCTCGTTATTTAGTGGGTATCGATCTTGGCACCACCAATACTGTGGTGGCATATTGTGAGATCACCGCGGATCTTAACGCCTCCCCAGTGGCGCTGTTCGATATAGACCAGTTGATTGGTCCCGGTGAGGTGGTGCGTAAACCGTTGCTGCCCTCTTTTCGCTATCATCCTGCGAAGGGTCAGATTGGCGAGCGCGATTTGACGTTACCATGGGAACATCAGCCCGTCTCTGGCGATATGGATCAGGTCATTATTGGCGAATGGGCGCGTGAGCTTGGCGCGAAAGTGGAAGGTCGCCAAGTGGCCAGCGCTAAAAGCTGGCTCTCTCATCAAGGCGTCGACCGCCGCTCTGACATATTGCCTTGGGCGGGCGCCAGTGACGTCACCAAAGTGTCACCCTTAATTGCCAGCGCCAGTTACCTCAATCATATACGTCAAGCTTGGAATCACCGTCATCCGAGTAACCCGCTTGAAGCGCAAGATGTGGTGATCACCGTACCGGCCTCCTTTGATGAAACTGCGCGGAAATTGACTCTCGAAGCCGCCGAACTCGCAGGGTTAGACAAGGTGGTACTCCTCGAAGAGCCGCAAGCGGTCTGCTATGACTGGTATGCACGTCATCAAGAAAACGCCGCCGATGCGCTATCGAACGTACCTTTGATTCTCGTCTGTGATGTCGGTGGTGGCACCACGGATTTGAGTTTAATCTCCGCACAAGTCAGTGACGACCATGCGCTGACATTAAACCGCATTGGTGTGGGCGAGCACTTGATGCTCGGCGGAGATAACCTCGATCTCGCCCTGGCCCATTTGGCGGAGCAGCGTCTAAACAGCGGTAAAAAACTCAATGCGGCGTCCCTGTCCAAATTAATTCAGCAGACGCGCAGCGCCAAAGAGCAGTTGCTGAGTCGCCAAGCGCCCAACGATGTCAAAATCACCATGCTAGGCAGTGGTTCTAAGCTGCTTGGCGGCACTAAAAGTGTGGCGCTTGGCAAAGATGAAGTACACCAAATTGCGCTGGAAGGTTTTTTCCCACTCAGTGACATCAACGAGGGCCCAGACAAACGCCGCAGCGCTGTCGTCGAGTTCGGTCTGCCCTATGTTTCCGATCCTGCAGTGAGTAAACATATCGCCTCTTTCTTGCAGCAACATCAAAGTGTCGCTCTTGACGCACTCAAACACACATTAAGCACAGCACCAGACAACACGCCGGCCGTCCCGGTTGGCTTGCTACTCAATGGCGGTGTTTTTAACAGTGAACTTATCAGCGAACGATTAGAGACGCTGCTTAGCCAATGGCGAGGCGAGCCTGTCCGACTGCTGGGCAACCCACACCCCGATTGGGCAGTGGCGCTGGGCGCCGTGGCATTTGGTAAAGCGCGCCGCGGTGCACAACTCAAGATCGGTGGCGGAGTCGCACGCTCCTATTTCCTCCATTTACCAGACAAACAACGTTTGGGCCATGCACTGTGTTTATTGGCCAAGGGCTCAGAGGAAGGCCAAGAAATCCGACTCACAGGACGTCGCTTTTCCCTCACTCTCGGCGAGCCGGTACGCTTCAATCTTCTGACCTCAACCCATGATCGCATTCGCGACGATCAAGCGTTGCAAAATGGTGTGATGGTTGACGTTGACCCTGACAAGCTTTCGCCTTTGCCTCCTTATGTCGTGACACTCGACAGTCAAGGGGCGCAGTTGCACGCCAATCAAAAAGAGCGGGTCGAAGTTCAATTGGCGTGCCAACTGACCGAAGTCGGTACATTGAAGATGGAGTGTGTGAGCGTCGCAGACGAGCAGCAACGGTGGGCAGTGGAATTTGAAGTTCGTCATCAAAAAGAAGAACAGAAATCACACAGCCTGCACCCGAACTTACCGCACTGCCAAGCACTGATCAGCAAACTCTACAGCGCGAACAAAAAAAGTGCGGAGGAGGCGGACATTCGCACCTTGAGTAAATCCCTTGAACGTCAACTGGGCAAACGCGATGAGTGGGACTTCACCACGCTTCGGCAACTGTTTGACACTTTGGCTCAAGGAAGAAAGCGTCGCCGCCGCTCCGAAGCACACGAGAAACAGTGGTTACGTTTGGCTGGCTATACGCTACGCCCCGGCTTTGGCGATGTCACCGATGATTGGCGGATCGAGCAAGTGTGGGGGCTCTATTCGCAAGCGATTCAATTTAAAAATCACCAAGGCTGGACGGATTGGTGGGTGTTCTGGCGCCGAGTGGCTGGCGGACTCAATCAAGAGCAGCAAGAGCAACTGCTCGCCGATATTGCTAAGTACCTGCATCCCGGTGCGATGAAAAATTCGCAATCGGCCAAAGCCGCGCAAGAGATGGGGTATGAGTCGATGGTGAGACTGGCCGCCTCTTTGGAACATTTAGAGGTGGAAGATAAGACGCTGCTGGCCAACTGGTTTTTAAGCAAGGCGCTCAATCAAAACCAGTTCAACGATGCCCACTGGTGGGCGCTAGGCCGCCTTGCTTCCCGCACTCCGCTCTATGGCAGTGCGCACAACGTGATTGCTCGGGAGCAGATTCAGCAATGGCTGCCCACCTTGCTTGACCAGCCTTGGCAACAAGACCGAATGGTGGCCTTTGCGGCCGTAATGATGTGCCGTAAAACCGGCGATCGCCAGCTCGATATCTCAGACGAATTTCGCGCCGAGGTCGTCGCGAAACTCAAACAAAGCAAGTTGCCTGAAGCTTGGATAACCCTGGTTGAGCACGTTAGCGAACTGTCAGACACGGAGTCAAAACGCGTGTTTGGTGACGCACTGCCGCACGGGTTAACGCTGATTAAATCGTGATCGCCGAGCGTCATTGGCTCAGCGCTAAACACAAGGAATCATGGTATGACGATTGAAAAATTTACCCAGATTGAGGCGCGAGCAGCAGCGCGAAAAGGCGGCATCGCGCAGTTGGAATCTCTGCTCTCTCACCCGCTTTCTCGTGACGAAATCGCCGCGATACCCAACGATCGCTGGCTTTCCGCCTTTAGCATGAAGGTGTTTCAAAGTGGCATCAGTTGGAAAGTCGTGCGCAATAAGTGGCCAAACTTTGAAGAGGTCTTCTTTGGGTTCAACATCGAACGGCTATTGATGCTAAGTGATGAACATTGGGATGCCAAGTCTGAGGATGCGCGTATCATTCGCCATCACGCGAAAGTCAAATCGATACAAGCCAACGCACAAATGATCTACGAGGCTTCATTGCAACACGGCTCGTTTGGTCAGATGGTCGCGCAGTGGCCAAGTGAGCGTATCACCGAGCTTTGGGGGTACTTAAAAACTCATGGGCAGCGTCTAGGCGGCAACACTGGACCTTACACTCTGCGCCAAATGGGGGTCGACACCTTCATTCTCTCCAGCGATGTAGAAGCCTATTTGCGCCAATGCAAAATCATTGAAGGCGGCAAAGACACTAAGCGCTCGTTACAGGCCGCCAGTGATGCATTCACTCAATGGCAGCAAGAGAGCGGACGTAGCCTCACACAAATCAGTCAGATCATCGCATTCAGCACCGGCGATAACCGAATTTAATCTCAATTTGGTTCGCAATTTGAGACGTGCCAGTTTTATGACATATGCACCCTGGCACTCATCTTATAATTCAAAGAGATAGACCTCATCGACAAGTTGGCACTCTCTATGCTTCGTCTCTACTAGTTCTAGACAAGGTTGAGTGAGGCATGGCCACACTGCGACCACAGTGAAAAACGAGGTCTGTTATGGAACATCATCGCCACACCTATTATCGCTTAATCCACCACGGTATTAAGACCCTAGTTCAAGACCGATTCGGCCACTACAGCGAACTCGAATATCACGAGTACCTTAATGTAATGACCGGTAAATCGAGCTGCTTTGCCATGAGTGACGAGGAGTTGCTGTTTACGGTTGAGAGCCTGCGCGAAGAGGGCTATTTAGAGGACTTCAAACGTCAGCTACCCCACTGAGTTGTTTCAGATTGTCACTAAGCCCTATGTCCGACGCTGGAATTTGGTTAGACTTAGGGCAATTTTATCCAATCATAGAATTTAGATATGAAACAATTGCTCGACTTCATTCCGCTGATTATCTTTTTTGCGCTGTATAAAATGGTCGACATTTACGCCGCCACCGGCGCTTTGATTGTCGCGACCGCTATCCAGATTGCCATTACTTATTTCGTCTACAAAAAAGTCGAGAAAATGCAGTTGATCACCTTTGTGATGGTTGCAGTATTCGGCGGCATGACCATCTTCCTGCACGATGACAATTTTATTAAGTGGAAGGTGACGATTGTCTACGCTGTTTTCGCGATTGGACTCGCGGTGAGCCACGCCATGGGCAAATCAGCGATCAAAGGCATGCTTGGTAAAGAGATCACTCTGCCCGACAGCGTGTGGGCTAAAGTCACATGGGCTTGGGTCGGCTTCTTTGCTTTCTGCGCCGCACTCAATATCTACGTCGCCTATGAGCTGCCGCTTGACGTCTGGGTTAACTTCAAGGTGTTCGGCCTTTTGGCGGCTACCTTTGGCTTTACGCTGCTTACAGGCGTCTACATCTACAAACAAATGCCTAAAGATGAGTCAAACACCAGCAACTCATAAGCTGACTTCACAGCGCAAAGTTTGCTAAACTGTTGACTTTCCAATTTAACAGCGGCCTCCCCGGTCGCTGTTTTGTTTGTCGATGTCCGCAAAATATGAACAATACCTACAATGCCCCAAAGGGCCAACTACTCCTTAGAACGTTAGCTATGCCAGCCGACACCAACGCCAACGGTGATATTTTTGGCGGTTGGATCATGTCTCAACTCGACCTTGCAGGTGGGATCCTCGCAAAAGAGATTTCCAGTGGCCGAATTGTGACTGTCTCGGTCTCTAGCATCACCTTTAAAAAGCCCGTCCGCGTCGGTGACGTGGTCTGCTGCTACGGCGAATGTAAGAAGATTGGCCGCAGTTCGATGAGCATTGATTTGCAAGTGTGGGTCAAACCCGTCAAAGAGCACGGCGTTGAAGACAGATACATGGTCTGTGATGCCACATTCAACTATGTAGCGATTGATAGCGAAGGGCGACCTCGTGCAATAGAGCGATGATTCGCTTCACAAATTGTTAGTGTCGGCGCGTCGTTTTCGCCACACTTAAGGTACATTAATTCCCTATTCCACACGATAAGGATTTTGACTATGTGGTACGTCATTTTTTCTCAAGACGTTGAAGATTCACTCGAAAAACGCTTAAGTGTCCGTCCTGCGCATTTAGAACGTTTGCAAGCGCTGCAAGACGAAGGCCGACTGTTAACCGCCGGTCCTATGCCTGCCATCGATTCAGAGAACCCAGGCGAAGCTGGCTTTACAGGTTCAACCGTCATCGCCGAATTTGACAGTTTAGAGCAAGCGCAATCCTGGGCGGATGCCGACCCTTACGTTGCCGCTGGGGTCTATCAGTCCGTTATCGTTAAACCCTTTAAGAAAGTGTTTTAGTGGTCATGGCGATCCTGCGCCGCTCGGCGGCTTTGCTCGGGCTAGTGGTAATGACGCTCGCGGGCTGTTCATCCAATGCGGAAAAGCAACGTAACCTCGAATTGCTTGCAGAGAACCGCGCGAGCGTGCTTTCTGCCGAACTGCCACTTGAGGCGGGGCCACTCTCCATCTTGCGAGCAAGCGCAAGTGGGACGACGATTGAAATCATGATGGTCTACAATACGGATGCTCGAGGCGCAAAACCCGCTTCACAACTGCTCAACCAAAGTATCAATGTCTACTGCACTAACCCAGACACCAAAGCCAATATGGAAGTCGGACTGAGTTATCGCATCAAGATTCGTAATACTCGCGGTCAGTTAATGATCGATGAATTGATTACATCGCAACGTTGCCAATCCTAACAACAACGCCTATCCAACGCCTTGCTTATCGCAAGGCGTTTTTGATTGCCCCTCACCCAAAAGTTGATTGCGTTAAGCAAAATAAATTATGAACTTTTTATTTCAATCACGGAGACTCAAGCGAGAAACAGAAGGCTAACTATTCCCGATGGTTACCTCATGATGTCTCTCTTTTGACCCACTCTAAAACACATTTTTTTTGAGAAATTTCCTCGATTCATCCCTTCGGCGCATTGACGTTTTTTTAACCAGTAACTAATTTTTCATATTAGTGTCATAACCGTGGAGGATCGCCCAAATGAAACGTGCTAGTAACTCATACCGTCTGCAACTGATTAAAGAAGTCGCAACTCGGCAAGAACGCTTACACAGCGGCGATCCCATGGTGAACCATATTCAGCACATGTTGGATGCAAAACCCAGAGCCGACGCCTCACCTGAGACAAATCGACGCTTTATCGGCTGTCATTTTGACGAACATGCAGGTGGTTGGGTGAGTGACCAGTGGGGATTAAAATAACGGTTGTTGCGGATCGATAGGAGGCTCAGGTGGTGATGCGTCTGAGCCCTGTTTTTTGATTTTTCGCAGGTAGCGCTGACGGCAGAGCTTGATCACATGCAACTGCTGAGCCGGCGACATCGACAACCAGTTGAAACGTTCCTCACGCTTTCTCATGCACCCCTGACAATAGCCACGTTCGTCCACGGTGCACACACCGACGCAAGGACTGGGGACTTGAAAAAACTCGAGCTGCTCCATGGTACGCCTTATTTCACTCTGTCCGCTGCAACTTGGCTTGTTGATCGCAAAGATAGTGAACAACCGCCGCTAAACTATGACTCACTTCTGACATTAACCGCTTGGTTTGCATTATACTTTCGCCAAGCACCGTCGCGTTTTGCGACACGTTTGATTTTTGGAGTTGATATCATGAAGCTTAGTCTAAAAACGCTATTTGCCGCAACCGCACTGCCCTTCGTCGTGACAGCGTGTGCAAGCAGTCAAGACGCCCCTACCCCAATCACAACGCAAGATCTTCAGCACCACAACTGGGAACTGCTCGCTATCGACGGTCAAGCCATCAGCCTTGAAGAAGGTGAATCTACACCGCGTCTTGAAATCGGTGAGAAAATGACAGCGAACGGCCATGCTGGATGTAACAACTTCTTTGGTCAAGGTGAGTTAAAAGACAACCAGTTCCGCATTGAAAAAATGGGGATGACAATGAAGATGTGTGGTGATGACGCCATGCAAGTTGAGCAAGCCTTTTCACAAACACTGTCGGATTGGAGTGAAATGACTCTCACCAACCAAGAACTGGAGTTAAAAGGGGCTGCGCATACGCTCACATTCAAGCTCAATGACTGGAAAAACTGACCGAGTGTCTGTATAGACGCCGTTTGAACACCAGAGACATGAACGCCCCTCCAATTAGGAGGGGCGTTTTGTTTGGCTAATGTCTAAAACTGACTGCTATCCGCTCTTCAAGGCGTCATGCGCTAACGGCAACTCTCCAACAGTTGCTGTTTGCGCGGCTCTTGAATGAGTTTCCAATGAATGCCGTCGATAGCGCCAGCAAACTTCCACAGCAGTTTCACATCCACATCGCTGCCGTACGCTTTCTTCACTTTGGCGTAGACCGTCGGCGCGCCGAGCTTGACGAAAGTATCCACATCATCGATGCCGGCTTTTTTCACCATTCGCTCCAACGTCAATTGCATGTTGGGCAAATCACGCAAGCGTTTATTGGTGGGAGACAATCTCAATTTTCTTGCCGCCAGCGCACCGTCGAGTGAACGATGAATTAATCGGTCAAGCTGAGGGTGCTCGCTCTCGAATAATCCAGTGATGTCGTAATAATTGACCGTCGCGGTGGTTTGCTTTTTCACATGAACGTATTTTTCACAGCCCAATGACATGAGACGTTGGTCAAGTGATGAACCACCACGCAAATAGATGGTGTTATCGCTGATCAGCACGAACATGGCGTCATCTTTAAACAGCCCAACGCCGCCAAACATTGCACGCTTATAGTAGTCGCCAAACTTAGCGATATATTGAATGAACAATTGCTCTGTCATATCCATTGATCCTTAATCTAAAAACCCCGATTAGTAGTGATCACCAGATAGCAGCAGAAGAAAGCGAAAAAAGGAGTGTCAATCAAACGTTAGAGCTATATTTGTATTTGTTCGACTCACGACACTGAATCAAATGATAGTTAACGACGCAAAATAAGTCCGTGCCCAGTTCACATTTTTTAAATGTAACTAGGCGCATAAGCAGTTTTTGAGTGGTCAAAAACTATTCAGAGTGAGGGCAACATCGCTTTTTGTGCAAAATTACTGCGCAGCGAAAACAAACCGCGCTCCCAGTTCAATAGAAAAACGCAGTTCAGTAATTGCTAATCCAGACGCATCAACGGTAAACTGTGACCAGCGAACAAAAATAATGACAACGTATGAACCACTTATCTTTCTATTGGCTTCCAGAAAATAAAGAGCTCCTCATTCAAGGGATTGAGTCTGAGTTTTCTGAGATGATCGAAAAAGCGATCAAATCGCGCAAAATTGCTCTGCCTCCGATCCCAGACGTTGTGCTCAAAATTCAGAAGCTCTGTACGTCAGACACCACAACGGTACTCAATATCGCCGATGCACTACTCGAAGACCCAGGCCTTGCCGCTGTAGTTATCCGCGTGGCGAACTCAGTGATCTTTAATCGGCGTAACATCACGTGCACCGATATTGTTACCGCCGTGTCGCGTTTAGGGATATTCCGCGTTCGCGATATTGTCACAGCACAAGCCATTGAGCAGCTCAAGCACAACGTCAATCTCAGCAAAAACTGCAAGCGCATGTTGGTCAATAGTGCCGCCAACTCCCGTGAGTTAGCCGCGACTATGGTCATGGTCGTCAAAGGCTTTCAGGAATCGGGCGAAAACTACTACGCCCACTTAGAGAGCGACAAAGCGCTTCTGGCCGGTTTGCTTGCAGACATTGGCCTGTTCTGCATCGTGAATGAGTACCATCACTACCTTGAGCAAGGCAACTACCTTGACGAGCAGATCGCATTTCAGATTTTCGACAACCAGTGCGCGAATGCCAGTAAATTGGTGCTCGAGACTTGGGGGTTTGACCACGACTTCCTCGAAGTCTCAGCGAATCATAAAATCGCTCAAGTGACTCATGCCGTGAGTTATCTCGATGTAGCGAGAATGGCCAATCATATATTAATGTTCCGCAGGCAAGATGAAAACCTAGATGAACATGTGGTCGAATTTGATATTACCGGTGCAGATATACTGTACAAGTTGACTAATATGAGTGATAGTGAGTTCAATACTCAAATAGGCGAATTGATGAACGCCAGCGGCTTATAAAGTTCAACACAGGAAGTACCATGTTCTCAGGGATGTTATTTATTTTTACCCCACTTGTTGTGGGGTATTTCATTTCTATTTCTAATCCTGCTCGACTGCAAACCATTAATACCACTACGTCCAATCTGATTTACGTCATATTAAGTCTGATGGGGCTGAGCTTAGCAGCGCTGGATAATTTGGGAACCAATCTACAAATTATCCTGAAATTCACTGCGGTCTTTTTTTGTAGCCTGAGCGCCGCTAATCTTTGCGTGTTGCCATTGATCGATAAACTGATGCCACTAAAAACAGACAGCGCATCGCATAAGGTGCCGCTGCTGCAAATGGCGCTCGAATCCGCAAAGTTGATCCTTGTCGTTGGGGGGGGACTATTAGTTGGATTAGTGGTGTCGATGGATCTCAGCTGGGTGGATACCGCAAGCGAGTGGATCCTCTTTTTGCTGCTGTTTTTCATTGGCATTCAACTGCGCAATAGCGGCTTGACCCTGCGCCAAATCCTGTTGAACAAACACGGCATGTTGATCGCTTGTGCCATCATCTCTAGCTCTATGGTGGGCGGTCTGATTGCCGCTTGGATTCTCGAGATTGATTGGTATCGAGGTCTCGCTATGGCGTCCGGCTTTGGCTGGTACTCTTTAGCCGGCATCTTGATGGGCGACGCCTTTGGCCCCATCTACGGCGGCGCGTCCTTTATGATTGAGTTGCTACGAGAATTGATTGCATTGGTTCTGATCCCCCTCTTTATTCGTACTAAACCTTGTACGGCAATCGGCTATGCGGGTGCAACGGCGATGGACTTCACCTTGCCAGTCATCCAAACCACCGGCGGCGTGCGCTGCGTGCCTGTAGCTATTGTCAGTGGCTTTATTCTTAGCCTATTGGTCCCAGTTATGATGCTGTTCTTTGTCTCACTTGCAGGTTAGATCGCAGGAATGCCAGAAACAATCCACTATATTGTCCCTTTGCTTCGTCCATCCGAGTGAAGGAAATCCGTTCGGCACCTAATGATGACGATGCCGACATGAAAGGCCAATCAAAGAAGTTGGCCCAAAGAATACGTCTTTAAAGGAATGCTTATGAAACGCACCATTGTCGCCCTCGCACTCGCTGCTACCTCCCATTTCGCGCTGGCAGCGGATAATGCTTGCCTAGAAAAAAAATACGACGCTTATATCGATGCGTCTTTGCATTGGTATGAAGATTTGTCTCAACTTACCTCAGAGCAATACCCAGAGTTGACCGGAGTCAGTGAGTGGTTCCTACAAGGGCGCCAGCATCACTTTGAGCTTAATCGCGCTGCGGTGAAATACTATCTAGAGCATGACGCCTCAAAAGTGGCGACTGCGCAGCCAGTAGAAGCGTGGTTGCAGCTTGATCAAAAAGACATCAAGGTACTGACCTCGCGCAGTGACGAGCTAGGCCAATTAGCGAGCGTGACGTTTAATGATCGCCAAGCCAAGCCGCACGAGAAAAACTACGAGCTACGCTCTGCGTTTGCCGATTTACTGAGCCACCCAACCAAAATTGATGCAGCGCTCAAGCGCTACAATCAATCGATTCAAGCGCTTGAATCGATTGATTGTCAGTAAACCGAATCTCGTCTGTACTCACTCGTTAACATTCACGCTATTACCGGCGCCTGTGACTGAGTGATGCAAACTGAGATCCATCAATTAAAACGGGACTTTGTGCCCGTTTTCGTTTAGATTGTCGCGCTTGCAACAAAAAATATTAGAGCAATGTAGCTGTATGGTATCGGAACACAAAACGGCAGATGTGAGTTTCGAAAGCTTACTTCGAATCTTTACAGTACCTGAAGGGCCAGACTCAACACTCACCAAGATAGAAGAGGAACTATCGCGAAACTTGAACAAGTTTTTGCGAGAGCACATCGTTGCGGAAGAAAAACCTCTACTCGACATAGAGAAAGACTTCTCCAACGCCTCTATCCCAGAGCAACCTGAGTTTGTCTCAGACCACACACAGCATTTGCTCGACACGCTCGTCTCTCAATCTGTTCATACATCAGCACCGAGCTTTATTGGTCATATGACCTCTGCTCTGCCCTATTTCCTGATGCCACTCTCCAAGATCATGATTGCGCTCAATCAGAACTTGGTCAAAATCGAGACGTCCAAAGCATTTACGCCCCTTGAGAGGCAAGTGCTCGGCATGCTCCATCGCCTGATTTACCATCGCAGTGACGACTTTTATTCGACTTGGATGCACAGCGCAAACCACTCTCTAGGTGCGTTTTGCTCGGGCGGCACCGTCGCGAACATCACCGCGCTGTGGGTGGCGAGAAACAATGCGCTACGCCCTGACGGTGCCTTCACTGGCGTCGAAAAAGAAGGCCTATTTAAAGCCATGAAGCACTATGGCTATGAAGGGCTCGCAATTTTGGTCTCTGAACGAGGCCACTACTCGTTGAAAAAAGCGGCGGATGTCCTCGGGATTGGTCAAGATGGTTTGGTCTCGGTGAAGACTGGGCCGGATAACAAGATCTGCCCACAAGATTTGAAACATCAAATTGCTGAGCTCAAAGCTAAACGCATCAAGCCATTTGCCGTTGTCGGCGTTGCAGGCACCACAGAAACGGGCAATATCGATCCTCTACGTGAAGTGGCGCTGATCTGCCAAGAAGAAGGCTGTCATTTCCATGTCGATGCCGCTTGGGGCGGTGCGACATTAATGTCGAACAACCATCGTCACCTACTCGATGGTATTGAGTTGGCCGACTCAGTCACCATAGATGCGCATAAACAGCTCTACATTCCAATGGGCGCGGGCATGGTGCTGTTTAAGCAGCCAGATGCGATGAAATCCATCGAGCACCACGCACAGTACATATTGCGTAAGGGATCCAAAGATCTCGGTAGCCATACATTAGAGGGTTCACGCTCAGGTATGGCCATGCTCGTTTATGCGGCTATGCATATTATCAGCCGTCCCGGTTATGAACTGCTGATCGATCAAAGCATCGAAAAAGCGAAATTCTTTGCGGATTTAATTCAGCAGCAACGTGATTTCGAATTAGTCTCTGAACCTGAGCTATGCTTACTCACCTACCGTTATCTACCTGAGAAGGTGCGCGCGGCGCTAGAACAAGCCAATGACGCTCAAACCCATGAGCTGAATAATTTGCTTAACGAGCTCACTAAGTTTATCCAAAAGCGCCAGCGTGAAACCGGCAAATCCTTCGTTTCACGAACACGACTCAATCCTGAGCGTTGGAATCGTGAGCACACCATCGTATTTCGTGTTGTTCTGGCGAACCCGCTCACGCATTGTGATATTCTGAAATCCGTGTTGGAAGAGCAGCGTCATATCGCAACACAAGCGCCAAACTTAATGGCGCAAATCGATGCCCTTGCCGAAAACATTCTCACCAAATGAAATTTTCTTTCTGAAAAGCTGTAATTCATTTATCAACACTCGACCGAAAATGCGATTTTTGGTCGGGGTTTAAGCGTATTTCCGTAGTTTAAACAAAATTTAGTTTGAGGCTTGTCATATTCTCATCATTTGTATGACGGAAACACTGCCTTAAACGTTCGGCTTAGGTTTATACTGAGCTTATGGCGCTGGATTGTCATTACCTTTAGCGAACAAGTTGTTCTCTACACTACAAAAATCAGGTATATCCAGTTAGATGTTCTACATACCCTCGTGAACACTATGAACACATTAGAAAAAATTCAGAAGAACCTGGAAAATTTTAGCAAGTCTGAACGCAAAGTCGCCGAAGTCATCATGGCTTCCCCTCAGACAGCGATTCATTCCAGCATCGCGACGTTGGCCAAAATGGCCGATGTCAGTGAGCCGACCGTCAACCGCTTCTGCCGCCGCCTGGACACCAAAGGTTTCCCCGACTTTAAACTGCACTTGGCTCAGAGCCTTGCGAACGGTACACCTTATGTCAATCGCAACGTCGAAGAAGACGACGGCCCAGATGCCTACACGCACAAAATTTTTGAGTCCACGATGGCCTGTTTGGATGTCGCTAAAAACAGCCTTGACGCTATGCAGGTCAATCGTGCCGTCGACCTTCTGACACAAGCGAAGCGCATCTCTTTCTTTGGTTTAGGGGCATCCTCTGCTGTGGCGAAAGATGCTCAAAACAAATTCATCCGTTTCAACATCCCGATCACCTGCTTTGAAGATATCGTGATGCAACGCATGAGCTGCATCAACTGTACAGACAACGACGTCATCGTGTTGATTTCACACACTGGCCGTACAAAGAGTCAGGTAGAGATCGCCAACCTAGCGCGCGAAAACGGTGCGACGGTCATCGCGATTACCGCGAAAGACTCCCCGCTTGATAAAGCCAGCTCACTCTCTATCACGCTCGACATCCCTGAAGACACCGACGTGTACATGCCAATGGCTAGCCGCGTGGTTCAAATGACTGTGATTGACGTCCTTGCGACTGGCTTTACGCTGCGCCGCGGTACCGGATTTAGAGAAAACCTACGTCGCGTCAAAGACGTATTGAAAGACTCTCGCTACGACAAGCTTTCTCAGTTCTAGAGATCTTCCACTGGCAAGAATCCATAACGGCGCTCAATGAGCGCCGTTATTATTAGGATTTTTGTAGCCGCGATGGTTCTATATCATGACTGGTAAAGACGATAGAAGCCCGCGCGTCCTCGCCCACCGAACTGTGCTCGGTACACTCGCCTTGGCATTGGCACACTTGGCCTAAAATCGCCATCAGTCGCTCTTTGGTCAGTGGTAGCGGATTGCCTTTGATTGACGTTGATTTCAGCGCATCCGCCGCAACCACATCAAACGCTGTCGAGCAAACCCCAAATTGACTCAACTCTGGGATGTTCAATTTTTCGAGCATCATATTGACCCATAAGATCGCGTCTTCTCGATGCGCATTCACTCGTCCCGTCAGCAATTGCGCGACTTTGGTGAACCTTTCGAGTACGTCTGTACGCTGGGATTCCATCGCGGCTTGAATGTTTTCCGCCATCACATAAGGAGCCAAGCGCGCGGTGATCACGCTGTGTGGCGCATCCAGTTTGCCTCCAAGCGCTGACGCCAATCCGTGCGCTGCACCGAGCTTGGCATTGGTACTGGCCATACCGCCGAGCATAGCGGCAAACGAGATGTCGGCCCGCGCTTTATGGTCGTCCTCCAAGCACGCTGGCAGCACAGAGTGGCTCAACCGTCTTAACCCCTCTTCACAGATCATATCGGTGAGCGGGTTAGGCATGCCACAAACATAAGCTTCCATCAGATGCGTGAACGCATCCATTGCACCTCGCCCAGAGCGGTAAGGGTCCATCCCATAGGTTAAAGTCGGATCGACAATCGCGACATCCGCCAGCATGTCGGGGCTGCGTAGACTCACCTTCACTTGTTCTTGACCTGAGCGCAGTACGGCATTACGCGTCACTTCAGAGCCGGTACTCGCTGTGGTTGGGATCGCAATAAAAGGTAAAGGCTTGGTTTTGAGCGGAACGTTTCGGCCCACCACCTCGACATAATCATACACATCGCCTTGATTTGGAATCACCGCCGCCAGCGCTTTGCCGACATCAATCACACTGCCACCGCCCATCGCCACCACCAAGTCAGGTTTAAAACGGCGGCCGACCGTCGCGGTTTCTTCAATCATGGTGATGTTGGGTTCGCCGCTCACAGCAACGTGTTGGTAGCGAAGTTTTTGACTTTTGAGGTGATGCAGTAGCGGCCCGCACCGATTGAGGTTTTTACCGGTGACCAGAAGCACGCTGTAGCCAAACTGGTTGATAAGCGAAAGCGACGACTCAAACGCCCCTTCACCAAACACGATCCGTGTTGAAGTCATAAACTGAAACATTGGCCGACTCCTTGATTCATTCCATTACTGGATACAGAGTGCACCGTCTCCCCAGAAATAACGTTGAGCTAGTGCAAACTTGCTTATTTAACCTTAAATTAACCATGGTTTTCTCGATAAAGACCACACCTTGTACGTCGCAAAAAAGTAAAATGTTTAAAACACAATCAATAGGTCTGCCCTATTAACCCAAGAGGTAAATGCCACTTTATTTCCTATAACGATTCGGGCATAGTGGCACTATTAAAATCAAAGGAGAAAGATATGTTCGTCGTTATTTTTGGTCGCCCAGCTTGCCCATACTGTGTTCGTGCAAAAGAACACGCAGAAACGCTAAAAGCAAAGCGTGACGACTTCAACTACCGCTACGTGGATATTCACGCAGAAGGCATTTCCAAAGCTGACCTAGAGAAAACCGTCGGCAAGCCAGTGGAAACTGTGCCACAGATCTTTATCGATCAAGAGCACATCGGTGGTTGCGATGATTTCGAAGCATACGCAAAAGAGCACTTGGGTTTGTTTGACGCTTAAACGTCACCCACTCACACTGTTGTACGAAAACCGCGAATATCGCGGTTTTTTTGTGCGTGCGTTTTACATTACTTTGTCTAATGTCAACGATGAGTAAACTCTCAAAAAATTCACTTATCTTTTTGAAATATTTCGCTACAATTCGCACACTTAACTTACTCCTCGGTAGCGCACAGATATAGCCCGTGAACATTGACGTCGTACTCTTGTTAGAACAAAACCCTATCTTATTGATTTTCGTCGTATTAGCGATCGGTTTAGCGATTGGTAAAATTCGATTTGGCAACTTCCACCTTGGTAACTCGATTGGCGTTTTGATTACCTCTTTGATCATGGGTCATTTAGGTTTCATGTTTAATGCTGACGCACTGACCATCGGCTTTATGTTGTTTATCTACTGTGTCGGTATTGAGGCAGGCCCCAACTTCTTCGGCATATTCTTTCGCGACGGCAAACACTACTTCATCTTGAGTATGGTGGTGTTGTCAGCCGCGCTCAGTATTACCTATTTTGCTAGCCACTATATGGGCCTCAACTATGGCTTGGCCGCCGGCATGATGGCAGGTGCGTTGACCTCAACACCCGTATTGGTCGGTGCGCAAGATGCGCTCAATTCAGGATTGGCGGAATTGCCCAAAAATATGGATTTCGCCTTGGTGCTAGAAAACCTCTCCGTCGGTTATGCGATGGCCTATTTGATTGGCCTTATCAGCATGATCTTCTTCGCCAAACTCCTGCCGAAACTGCAAAAACAGAACCTATCTGACTCTGCCCAGCAAATCGCACAAGAGCGCGGATTGGGCGGTTCTGGGCAACGAAAAGTTTACCTGCCGATTATTCGCGCCTACCGAGTCGGCCCGGAGCTGATTGATTGGACCGATGGCAAAAACTTGCGTGAGTTGGGTATCTATCGCCAAACGGGTTGTTACATCGAGCGCATTCGTCGCAATGGCATCCTTGCCCACCCTGATGGGGATGCGATTTTGCAAGAGGGCGATGAGATTGCACTGGTTGGCTTTCCCGATAGTCACGCACGTCTTGATCCTAGTTTCCGCCACGGTAAAGAAGTGTTTGATCGTAACTTGCTCGATCTGCGCATCGTTGAAGAGGAGATCGTAGTCAAAAGCGATGCGATTGCGGGGAAACGTCTCTCCGACCTCAATCTTTCTGAGTATGGCTGTTTCCTAAACCGAGTGGTTCGCGCTCAAATTGAGATGCCGATGGATTTGGATATTGTGCTTGCTAAAGGTGACATTATCCAAGTCAGTGGTGAGCGCAGCCGCGTCCAAGGGCTGGCGGAAAAAATCGGCTTTATCTCTATTCATAGCCAAATGGCGGATTTGCTCGCGTTTTGTAGCTTCTTCATTCTTGGCATTATGTTTGGTTTGGTTACCATGACCTTTGGCCAAGTGTCGTTCGGCTTGGGTAATGCCGTTGGCTTGCTGCTTTCGGGGATCACTCTCGGCTTTTTGCGTGCCAACCACCCAACGTTTGGCTACGTTCCGCAAGGCGCACTCAACATGGTCAAAGACTTGGGACTGATGATCTTTATGGTGGGGATTGGCCTCAGTGCCGGTAGTAAAATGTTTGATCACCTCACGCAAGTGGGTCCTCAAGTGCTCGGTTTGGCGTTTTTAGTCAGCGTAGTGCCAGTGGCTCTGGCGTATCTGGTTGGCGCCTATATCTTGAAAATGAACCGTGCGCTGCTGTTTGGCGCCATCATCGGCGCGCGTACCTGTGCGCCAGCGATGGACATCGTGAATGACTACGCCAAATCAACCATCCCTGCATTGGGCTACGCAGGTACCTACGCCATCGCCAATATCTTGATGACGCTGGCCGGTACGGTGCTCATCATTTTGTCTTAGTGCCCAGAGTTCGATTTTGCGTTGAATAGAAAAATGGCTTCCCGATGGAAGCCATTTTTTCTTTCACAAGATAGGTTAACTCAGCGGTCTCAGGTACGCTAAGAAACGTTTTTCTGCCCCTTTGAAAACCCAGAGAATCACGAACGTCAGCGCCATGTAGAACAGGCCAGCCGTGAGGAAGGATTCAAACGGCGCGTAGTAGCGAGAATTCACCAGACGCGCAGCGCCCGTCAAATCTAAGATGGTGACAATACCGGCCACCGCGCTTCCATGCAGCATAAAGATCACTTCGTTACTGTAGGCTGGCAGAGCTCGGCGCAATGCGCTCGGCAGAATGATACGACGGTAAGTCAAAAAGGTGCCCATACCATACGCTTTAGCCGCTTCCACCTCGCCTTTCGGCAGCCCGTTAATTGCACCGCGAATGATTTCAGCGGTGTACGCCGAAGTATTGAGCACAAAGGCAACCAACGCACAAAACCAAGCATTTTCCCATAGAGTATCTTTCACTGGGAAAAACTGATCCATACCGTAATAAATTAGGTAGAGCTGAACCAACAGCGGCGTGCCACGGAAGAAATAAATAAACGCCCAACTTGGCCCTACCAACCAATAATGTTGGCTATTTCGCGCAATACCCAGCGGGATAGCGACACACAAACCAATCACGAGAGCGAGTCCCACCAACCACGTTGTCGTCCACAAACCATCTAGGTAGATAGGCAAGCTATCAATAATCAATGAAAAATCCATGCCCTACCTCGTATGAATACTGAATTTTCGCTCGACGACTTTAAGTAGCCCAGTCGACACACTGGTGAAAAAGAGAAAAATCACCGCGACCGCCATATAAAAAGTGAACGGCATTTTGGTTGAGCCTGCGGCGAGTGAGCTCACGCGCACCATATCTTCCAAGCCGATAATAGAAACCAAGGCTGTGGTTTTAAGTAATACCAGCCAGTTGTTACCAAAGCCCGGTAAAGCGTGGCGTATCATCTGAGGGAGTAAGATCCGGCGAAAGGCGAGCACCGAGCTCATGCCGTATGCTTTTGCCGCTTCCATCTCGCCCTTATCTACCGCCATGATGGCGCCACGAAATGTCTCCGCCATGTAAGCACCGAAGATGAAGCCTATGGTCATCACGCCAGCGATAAACGGGCTCACGTCGATGTAATCAGGTAAGTAAGACGTCCACACGTGGTTTGGATCACTCGCTGCAAACCAACCATTCAAGGTTTCATTGATCGAGTAGAGACTGTTGTTTAATAGAATCTGTCCGCCGAAGAAAATCAGCATCATTAAGACTAAATCGGGAATACCACGGATAACCGTTGTATAGAGAGTGGCGATAGCTCTTGCCCAGCGATAAGGGGCGAGTTTCGCCAAAGCACCCAGCATGCCTAAAATCATGGCAAGAAGCAGTGACAATAAGGCGACCTCAATGGTCACCACGGCCCCTTTCAATATAGAGGCTTCGTATCCTTGTAAATCCAGCATAGGTGAGTTCCTGATCCCTAAACTCAATCTCCTACATCAATAGAATCATTGAGCTGGCTATAGAAAGAGATCGACCGCTGGCTACATCAAGGAACGAGCACCAGCGGTCGAAGGAGAATTACTGACCGTAAACGTCGTAGTTAAAGTACTTAGCCGCAATCTCTTGGTACACACCTTTCTCACGTAGAGACAGGATAGCTGCGTCGAGTTTTTGCGTTAGATCTTTATCTTGTTTACGAACGGCAATGCCCATGCCGTCACCAAACCATTTTGGATCAGTCAAAGAAGGACCAACGAATTCGTAGCCTTCGCCACCCGCTTTGTTCAGAACGCCTTCTTCCAATGCTGAAGCATCACCTAGTACTGCAACGATACGGCCGTTGGCAAGATCAAGGTACGCTTCATCAAATGAACCATAACGCACGATTTCGACTTGGTCACCGTAGTTGTCTGTCAGGTACTTGTCGTGCGTTGTTGCACGCTGAACACCGATTTTAGCGCCGCTTAGGCTATCGAAATCAAGACCTGCGCCTTTCTTAGCGATAAATTTGTTTGGGATTTGTGCGTATTTGCCAGTGAAGTCCACTTTCTTTTTACGCTCTTCTGTAATCGACATCGCAGCGATGATCGCATCGTATTTACGTGCTAGCAGAGATGGGATAATGCCGTCCCAGTCTTGCGGTACGATCTTACACTCAACTTTCATCTCTTCACACAGCGCGTTGGCCATATCAACGTCGAAGCCTTTGAGAGAACCATCAGATTCTGTCCAGCTAAACGGAGGATACGCACCCTCAATACCAAAACGAACGGTTTTCCATTCTTTTGCCTGAGCCACACCAGTTGCTGCTGTCGCAGCCAATGCTGCAACGACTAACCACTTTTTCATTTCCATACTCCTGTGATTTTGTATGTTGTGTTTATTGTTGTGTCCTTATAATAAAGACTGTTTTGATTAAAGAAGCCTTAATAGATAGACGAGATAAACTGCTTTAGACGTTTTGAGTCTGGGTTGGTAAACAGTTTAGCTGGGTCTCCTTGTTCTTCCACCAATCCTTGATGCAAAAACATGACATGATTTGAGACATCGCGAGCAAACGCCATTTCGTGAGTGACAACTAACATGGTGCGCCCTTCTTCTGCCAAATCTCTCATAACCCCGAGAACTTCACCGACAAGCTCAGGATCGAGTGCTGACGTCGGTTCGTCAAATAGCATCACTTCCGGGTCAACGGCCAACGCACGGGCAATCGCCGCACGTTGCTGCTGGCCACCCGACAAGTGACCTGGGTAATAGTCCTTTCGCTCGTAAAGGCCCACTTTCTTTAGCAGCATTTCTGCGTTTTCAATCGCTTGCGCTTTAGGGACGCCTAGGACGTGCACTGGCGCTTCAATCACGTTTTCCAGTACCGTCATATGAGACCACAGATTGAACCCTTGGAAGACCATGGCGAGACGAGATCGAATACGTTGCACTTGCTTTTCGTTGGCGGGAACGGCTTCCCCCTGACGATTGTGCTTCATCTGAATCAGTTCACCATTTACCCATATCTCGCCAGCGGTAGGCGTTTCTAACAGGTTGATACAACGTAGGAAGGTACTCTTTCCTGAACCGGAAGAGCCAATGATGGAAATCACATCCCCTTTGTGTGCCTCAAGCGAAATGCCTTTTAGGACCTCATTTTGTCCAAATGTTTTGTGCAGTTCTTTAATATCCAGCGCGGGTACATCTTTCATGCGCGCAAACTCCCTGTATTCTTTTTCTTGTCCGAATGACGATTCCGAGTCGGCGCTCGCGCAGCTATGGCTCATCTGTGTTGATAAAAACCATTCAGCGACGAAATTGAGAACGACACTTGCCTCTGTGAAAGCAAAAACTGTGCCCCCTAAACGAAAACGTTCACGTCAATCCGGTTGACTGCTCGGGCTATGGCCCACATTCGCTACAAACTAGCACTAGTCCGGACAACATGCAACAAATTATTAACCTGACATTGTGGGATATTAAGTTACAAAATATGACTTTTTATTCAACTTTTAGATTATTCACCTTGTTTATACGCATAAATGAAATATCTCGCCATCGCTATATCCAACCCGACCCTTTAACAATTTTATAAAAAGAAGATCCACTTCAAGTAATTGATAATTTTATCTGAAACATACACGCCGCAAATGGTTGTATATCTAGTAAAAATAGCAATGTGAAATTAATTTTCAGGCGTATGAACAGTAACTTACGTGCATATGCGGCGTTGTGTAGTTTTCTTTCACATTCTTTCTTAAAGTGATCTAAATCAATCACTCTAAAGGGTTAGCACGTTAAACTCGCCTCATCCATAAAAGCCTAATTTGACTGACTTACTGCCTTTTCTTTTGTCTATGCTTAGGCACATAATGTTCGAGCTACAAGGTAAGAGCAGCGCAGCAAGCCAAATTGCAAGATTATGAGCTATCGACAATCATCACTATCGAGTAGCTTTTGGAATTATCAACATTTTGAAATATGAGGAATCTATGTCAGACGCAGTGAACAAACCGCACTCTGATTCGGATATCGAAAACAAGAGCTACCAGGAGCTGCACCGCCCTGCCTCTGAGTTTGCAACCCGTTCAGATTATCTAGACCACGAGCTTCAAATTATGAAGCCTCGTCGTTTTGGTCTTAACCTTCCGGGTCGCGACTTCCGTTTCGAGCTGGAGGACTTAGTCCCTGCACTTGCAGGTACCATCGGCATTATCGCAATGTACTCAGCGGTAATGATGTCATGGGCAGACGGCCTATCCGCCGCATGGGAGCACGTGAATCTCGGTAAAGAGTTCGCCATCGAAGTGGCTCGTGTGGAAATGCTCATCCCAGCCCTGCTGTTCTGTATTATTTCATCCGGTTTCTTAAACCCACGAGCAAACCTTGCGGGTAACCACGGTCCGATGATTCCATTGATCGGCTCAATTGCCCTTGCCGGTGCTCACCCTCTTGCACTTGCGATTCTTTTAGGTGTATTCGGCTTGCTACTCAGCTACTTTAAAGGTGGCTCCAAGCTCGTCAACCTCACTTCAGAAGGCACCGCCGGCGGCTTGCTTATCTTCTTGGGCTTTACCGGTACCATGAGCCAGATCGGTTCCATTCAGTCGTGGGCAACAGGGCTCCAATCTGCTGATGTTGCGGCAGGTAGCATGGGCTATGTGGGTCTGATTGTATTGGGTATCACCATCGGTATTTACGCTTTCCTAGCAAAAATCAACATGCGCTGGTTGGCGATTCCCGTGTGTGCCTTTACCGGGCTTTTGATTGCCCTAGGTCTGGGTGCGGGCTTCGACTTAACCTTCGAAACCGAGATGGGTCTGCCAAACCTTAACCCTGTTTACTGGTGGGGCAGCACTGAGCAAGGTTGGATGCTAGGTCTACCAAATCTTGAACACTTTATCGCGTCTCTACCTTTTGCGATTTTGGCTGTCGCGATGTGGTCGCCTGACTTCCTTGGTCACCGTATCTTCCAAGAGCTGAACTACCCTCGCAAGACAGAAAAAGTCTTAATGGATGTGGACGACACCATGACCATGTGTTCAGTACGCCAAATGGTCGGTACTGCCGTTGGTGGTGGTAACATTACCTCTTCTTGGGGTACCTACATGATCCCAGCAGCGATCGCTAAGCGTCCTATCCCTGCGGGTGCCATCTTGCTTGGTTCACTGTGTATCATCGTTGCGATTCTTGGTTTCCCAATGGACGTCGCGGTGTGGCCACCGGTGATGCGTGTTGCACTATTAGTGGGCGTATTCTTGCCACTTCTTGAAGCAGGCATGCAGATGGTTAAGGACACTAAAGATTCACAAGCAGCCGGTATCTGTATCTTTGCCTCTGTTGTCGCTAACCCTGTGTTGGCATGGGCACTGACTATGTTCCTAGATAACAACGGTCTCATTGGTGATAAAGAGCGCGCGTCTCGTTTGTCGTTCGCAGACAAAATTATTATCCCAGTAGGCGTGTTTGTTATCTGTCTTGTTGCTATGCTAGCAGTAGGTATGTTGGAAGCTCAGTACGGCATCCCAGCCTGGCTATAAAGATTCAACATTTGTGTGGGTGGCTTAAATAGCCACCCCATTTTTATCAACTTTTTTTAGCATTTATTGATTTAGTTTAAGGTTTGTAAGATTTTTTTAAGTTAACCTTGAAACTACAGTAAGAAATAACCATATTAATTTTAGTGACAATAGATATAGTTTTTCCTGTCCTTTGCGTTCCTTTGGTTTAAGACTATACCTATTGTTATTCATTAGAGTGTACTGCCTCAGTAATGAGGATGCTAAATGGTCAACACGTTGACTATAAATTCAGCACAGTACGTGTTTTTACTACTAAAAAGGTAGGTATGTCATGGCAGAGCAATTTGCTAAAGCTTGGGAAGGTTTTGCAGCGGGTGACTGGCAAAACGAAGTAAACGTTCGTGATTTCATTCAGAAAAACTATGCCCCATACGAAGGCGACGAATCTTTCCTAGTTTCTGAAGGTACTGAAGCGACAAACAAGCTTTGGGCTAAAGTAATGGAAGGTATCAAGATCGAAAACTCAACGCACGCTCCTGTTGATTTCGATACTGACGTTATCTCTACCATCACTGCTCACGACGCAGGCTACATCGAAAAAGATCTTGAAACTATCGTTGGTCTTCAAACTGACGCTCCTCTTAAGCGCGCTATCATCCCTAACGGTGGTATCCGCATGGTTGAAGGTTCTTGTAAAGTTTACGGTCGTGAACTCGATCCAGCAATCTCAAAAATCTACACTGAATACCGTAAAACACACAACGCAGGTGTTTTCGATATCTACACGCCTGACATCCTAAAATGTCGTAAATCAGGTGTTCTGACTGGTCTTCCAGACGCATACGGCCGTGGTCGTATCATCGGTGACTACCGCCGCGTTGCGCTATACGGTATCGACTTCCTAATGAAAGACAAGCTAGCTCAATTTGCTTCTCTACAAGAGAAGTTCGAGAATGGCGAAGATCTTCAAATGACAATGCAGCTTCGCGAAGAGATCGCAGAGCAACACCGTGCACTTGGCCAAATGAAAGAAATGGCTGCTAAGTACGGTTACGATATCTCTCGCCCAGCAGAAACTGCACAAGAAGCGGTACAGTGGACTTACTTCGGCTACCTAGCAGCAGTTAAGTCTCAAAACGGCGCAGCGATGTCTCTAGGTCGTACTTCGACGTTCCTAGACATCTTCATCGAGCGTGATATTGCTGCAGGTAAGATCACTGAAGAACAAGCTCAGGAAATGATCGACCACTTCGTAATGAAACTACGTATGGTTCGTTTCCTACGTACTCCTGAGTACGATGACCTATTCTCTGGCGACCCAATCTGGGCAACAGAATCTATGGGTGGTATGGGTCTTGACGGCCGTACGCTAGTAACACGTACGAACTTCCGTTTCCTTAACTCTCTATACACTATGGGTCCTTCTCCAGAGCCAAACATCACGGTTCTTTGGTCTGAGCAGCTACCTGAAGGCTTCAAGAAGTTCTGTGCGAAAGTGTCTATCGATACGTCTTCAATCCAGTACGAAAACGACGACCTAATGCGTCCAGACATGGAATCAGATGACTACGCAATCGCATGTTGTGTATCTCCAATGGTTGTTGGTAAGCAAATGCAGTTCTTCGGCGCTCGTGCAAACCTTGCAAAAACCATGCTTTACGCAATCAACGGTGGTGTTGATGAGAAGCTGAAAATGCAAGTTGGCCCAGTTATGCCTAAGATCACTTCAGAAGTCCTAAGCTTCGACGAAGTGTGGAACAGCCTAGACCACTTCATGGATTGGCTAGCTAAGCAGTACGTAGCTGCACTTAACGCAATCCACTTCATGCACGACAAGTACTCTTACGAGTCTGCACTGATGGCTCTACACGATCGTGACGTGTACCGTACTATGGCTTGTGGTATCGCGGGTCTATCTATCGCGGCTGACTCACTATCTGCAATCAAGTACGCGAAAGTGAAACCAATCCGTGACGAAGATGGCGTAGCGATCGACTTCGAAATCGAAGGCGACTACCCTAAATTCGGTAACAACGATTCACGCGTTGATGACATCGCTTGTGAGCTTGTTGAAGTATTCATGAACAAGATCCGTAAGCTTAAGACTTACCGTGATGCCGTTCCTACTCAGTCTATCCTTACTATCACTTCTAACGTTGTGTACGGTAAGAAGACAGGTAACACACCAGATGGTCGTCGCGCAGGTGCTCCGTTTGCTCCAGGTGCAAACCCAATGCACGGTCGTGATGAGAAAGGTGCGGTTGCATCTCTAACATCTGTAGGTAAACTGCCGTTTGCTCACGCGAAAGATGGTATCTCTTACACCTTCTCTATCGTGCCTAACGCATTAGGTAAAGACGAAGGTTCACAGCGCGCTAACCTTGCAGGCCTAATGGATGGTTACTTCCACCATGAAGCGGGCATCGAGGGTGGTCAGCACTTGAACGTGAACGTTCTTAACCGTGAAACTCTAGAAGATGCGGTTAAGCACCCTGAGAAATACCCTCAGCTAACTATCCGTGTTTCTGGTTACGCAGTACGCTTTAACTCTCTAACTGCAGAGCAACAAGCTGACGTAATCGCACGTACATTTACAGAATCTCTATAAGAGACACTGTTGAATGATTGATGCAGCCCCGCCTAGTGCGGGGCTGCATTTTTTGTGCTTATCGTTCCTCGGTAAGCTTTAGAGTTTGCGCACATTTCGCCACATCAATCCGTGAATTCCTATAGTGACCTTAGCGAATTGCGGTACTATCATCCGCACTATTCGTCAAAACAGAACACTATGGCTCGCTCTTCCTATCTCCCTTTTTCGTTGCTTCTTCTCTCCACCACTGCTCTGGCTTCAGAGCAGTCAACCCTCGCCTTTTCACTCGACAACGACGGGGTATTTGGTGTTGATCAAGACTATACCAATGGCATTTTCCTCACTTACACCTCCGCAGGGATTCGCCCACTTTCGTGGGTTGGGCCGCTAAGTTTGTCTTTTTGGGGCGCCGCCTCTTTGGACAAATGGGAAGTTACCCTGGCTCACAAAATGTATACGCCATCGGATATTGAAGCCGTGGAGCCCCTGCAAAACGATCGCCCTTATGCGGGTTATCTTCACACTGAGTTCAATTACATCAGTCTCCATCCAATGCAAGCTCAGCGCTTTAACCTGACCTTGGGCACCGTGGGTGAAAACTCACTGTCGGAAGAGGCACAAAAATTCGTCCACAGCATCACGGGCTCTGATGATCCTAATGGTTGGGCAAACCAAGTGGATGAAGGGTTTGCTGGGAGTGTCGGTTACCTAACCCACATCAACCTATGGCGCGAGCCGATGTTGGCGAATACCGAGTGGGAAGTGTCGAGCGTTTCAGAAGCCAACGTCGGTAATTTTCGTAGTGATGTGTCAACCGGTGTCATGCTGCGTTGGGGACAAGATCTATCGGGCAGCTTAGGGGCTGCCAATATTGACAATGAGAATCCATTTCGCGCTGGTATGCTGGGTGGGTCAAAGCAGGGCTGGTTTGTTTTTGCCGGCATTGAAGCTCGCTACCGCTTCAATGACATCACCATTGAAGGGGATAGACCAGGCATCCGTAATAATCCCGATGTTAGCGATCCATCGGTATACGATGTCACCTTAGACAAGGTGCAAGCGACCGCCGTTGCTGGCGTTGCCTGGTATAATCAGAGCTTTGGCGCGACCTTAGCGACCACCGTCAAAACCCCCGATTATAAAGAAGCCCCCGATTCCATCTACGGCGCCGGGGGCATCAATCTCTACGCGTTTTTCTAGCGTCAGACGGTAAAGCGTTGGCAGTCTTGGTTTAGGCTGCTGGCGCGCTCTTCTACCACCTGACTGACGGATTTGAGCTGGGCGTTATTTTCTTCTAACTCTTTCATCGCCGAAGAGATTTGCGTCATGCTGTCGGCCATCGATTGACTGGTGGTTGCCAACTCTTTGATGGATGAGAAAATCACCTCTGTTTGATGCGATGCTTCGTCGGCTTTTTCGGTAATAGTACGTAGTGCTGTCATCGCTTCATGACCTCGCTGCTGGCCCGACTGCATCGTCACTTCCGATTTCCCTATGTATTGAATCACCTCTGCGCTCTCTTTTTTCATCGTATCGATGGTTTCCGAGATCTCACCCACCGCGTCCACGGTGCGCACAGCTAAGCTCCGTACTTCATCGGCAACCACCGCAAAGCCGCGACCTTGCTCGCCCGCTCGAGCCGCCTCTATCGCTGCATTAAGCGCCAAGAGGTTAGTTTGCTCCGCGATACCGTTAATGATCACCATTACAGAGTCAACTTTCGAGGAGGCTTCCTCAAGTTGTTTAATATGGCTGGCCGCCGAGGTCAAAATGCCGCCGACTTCCTCTAGGGACCCAATCGCGGCTCGAATGACCTGCGCCCCCTCTTCGGCCGCTTGATTGGACTGACGACTTAAATCCGAGACAAACTCCAATGAATTGGACACTTCGTGGGTCGTCACGCTCACTTCTTCCGTCGCAGAGGCGAGCAGCTGCGTCTGGCCCAATACTTCGCTTTGGTGGTGAGCGAGTAAATCCAAGCCCTGGTTCAACTCAGCAGCGTTACCGGATAACGCATCGCTGTTACTTTGCACTGCCTTCACCAACGAGCCGAGATTTTCACAACTTTCATTGATACTGCTCGCCAGTTGGTTGAATTCATCTTTTGGGTTATTCGTGAGTGCCATTCGACTCGACAAATCCCCTTTAGAAAGCTTGCGCAAAATCTTCTGTGTCGTATTCACCAAGCGAGATTGCGACGAGCTCTGCAAGACAAAGATAAGAATGGTAAATAACGCCAATACCACGCACGCCGCCATAATCGACCACAGGGTTTGGTCAGAGGTTTTTTCCGCGCTGCTTTGATACCTCATACTCACTCCGCCAAGTTGCGAGGTAATGGCGGCAATCAAGTCAGCGAGGCGTTCTTTTGTGGTCAGCAACTGCTGCTCAATTGCACCGGCTTGCTGGGATAGCTCGGCGACACGAATAAAGGTCTCTTTATATTGGTCAATCTCTTTTTCATACAAGTCCAACATCGCATAAACGTTCGACATACTTTCAAAGCTGCCCATCGCGCGATTGAACAGCTTTAAGTTCTCTTCATTGGGTTGCAGCAAATAGTTCTGCTGCGATTTGATCATCGCCTGAAAGTCCGAGTTGAGCGTCACCATACCTGTCTCGGCGATTTTTTGTTCTATGATGGTGGCCAATTGCCCAAGCTCACCCAATTTGCCTTCATCAATAGTGAAGCCCAGCTCTTGTTTGATGGTCAACCAAGGCGTGACGGCCGCTTCAAAATCGGCAATGTCCTGCTCAAGCTGTTGGCTCTCTTGGCGAAAACCGAGGGATTGAAGAAAGCCAATGTTGGCCTCCACATCCTGAACGATGGTCTGAATATCCCCTTTCACGCTGTCGACTTGAGCACCGCTCAAATTGTCTAAGTTGCTACTCAGCGTCAATATTTTTGCTTGAGTTTGATAAATCGAAAGCGAGCCAACCGCAATATCCCCACTGGAGTGGTATTGGCGGCTCATTTCGCTCAACCTGGAAGAAGTAAAGAGTGCCAGTGCAACAAATCCAATCGTCAACACCGCAAGAAAGAGAACCCCTTTCTGTTTTTGTGATAGTGCAAGCCTGTCCATAAAAAGTCCTTTAACATCAGGTGAATGTGTAGAGCACTGACCTGTTGAATTCCACTACTTATTTTGATTTTATTATCATTATTTACTTTTTTATAACATACATTTTAGACGAAAAAAGCACAATTTCGCTATTTATAAAAACTCTCTATTAAATGGCTAATTCACTATATAAACCCTACCATTTGTAATAAAATAACGAACAAATCACTTATAAGAGATGAGCTCATGTCTACAACTGGTCGAATTCATTCTTTCGAATCATGTGGTACTGTTGATGGTCCCGGTATTCGTTTCATTGTGTTTATGCAAGGCTGCCTAATGCGCTGCATGTATTGCCACAACCGAGATACTTGGGATACCCATGATGGGAAAGAAGTGACCGTTGAAGAGATCATCAAAGAAGCGAAAAGTTATCGTCACTTTATGAATGCATCGGGTGGTGGCGTCACCTGTTCAGGTGGTGAAGCCATGCTTCAGCCTGAGTTTGTGCGCGATTTCTTCCGTGCCGCACAAGCCGAAGGCATTCATACCTGCCTGGATACCAATGGTTACATCCGCAAGCACACTGAGGTGGTTGATGAGGTGCTCGAAGCGACCGATTTGGTGATGCTCGATCTAAAACACATGAAAGATGAAATTCACCATGATTTCATCGGTGTCTCCAACAAGCGTACCCTCGACTTTGCTCGTTACCTACACCAAATCGGCCAGAAAACTTGGATTCGTTACGTGATTGTCCCGGGTTATACCGATGATGAAGAAGCCGCACACATGCTCGGTGACTTTATCAAGGATATGGACAACATCGAGAAGGTCGAACTACTGCCATACCACAAACTTGGCGCGCACAAATGGGAAGCGCTCGGTCTTGATTACCCCCTTGAAGGCGTCAACCCGCCATCAAAGGAAACCATGGATAAGATTGTTGGCATCCTTGAGCAATATCACTCAAATGTAAAATATTAGTTTTATTTGTTTCCCAATTCAGAAAAAATACCAACCATAGCGCAGGCATGGTTGGTATTTTTTTGGGGATAATGTGGCACTCAGTGAACTCTATCTTTGGTTTATCGCTCTCGCCAGTTTCGGGCTGATATGGCGAGATGTTCGCACTGTACTGCTGCCCAAACTGCGCAATGAATCAGGCTTCCAACACTTTACCTTTGCGGTGGTCGCCGCGCTGGCCTTGCTGTGGTCTGCGCAAGCAGGCGTTAAAGCAGGTCTCTCCATTCACTTTCTGGGCTTAACCACATTATCGCTACTCTACGGATGGCGAAGTGCTTACGCCATCGGCCTGTTCGCCGCCCTTGCCGTGACTCTGTTTGGCGAATTACCCCTCACGATGCTCCCTAGCTATTTGCTCTTCTCGGTATTGTGTCCAATCGTGATAAGCCACGGGGTGTTTTTAGTCAGTTATCGCTTTTTGCCACGTAATATCTTTGTCTTTATTTTCGTTGCTGGCTTTCTAAACGGCGCCGTCACAGGCAGCGCTCACCTACTCATCAACGCCGTACATCATTGGTGGCTTGGCCCTCACGATTGGCCTACCATCGTCGAACACTATTTGGTCTTCCTACCTCTCCTCGCTTTTCCAGAAGGGCTATTAAACGGTATGGCCGCGGCAATGTTCGCGGTATTCAAACCTGAGTGGCTACGTGTGTTCTCCGATAGAGACTACATTTATAACCACTACCACAAAAAGTAATCGGTAAAAAAGCCCCGTTTTTGTTTAAATCTGATCATTTTTCATCACAAACCTGTGTTGAGATCATGTTTCATCCTGTAATGAACGGATAACCTAAGCACATTAAAAATGTATTAGATTCTTTAAGTGAGGCCAGCATGGAAATGACAAACGCTCAACGTTTGATTCTTTCAAACCAATACTACTTGATGTCACAAATGGACCCAGAAAACGCCGCGAAATACCAGCGTTTGCAGGTGATCGTTGAACGTGGCTACGAGCTACAAATGAACGAGCTGAACAAGAACTTTGGCTGTTTGAGCGAAGCACACTGTCGTGAGATTATCGACATCATGGAAATGTACCATGCCATGCAGGAATCCTACCGCATGCTAGAGACGCAAGAGCAAAAAGATGTCGACCAACGCCGTCTTACATTCCTAGGCTTTGACATCGCTTCAGAAGCGCAGCTCGTCAACTATGTGCGTTTCCTAACGGACTCTGAAGGTCTCTACCCACAGTTTGATAAAGGTGATCACTACTTTAATGCGCAGATGCCGATGCTAGAGAAATATCGCCGCATGTTGACCACTTGGCGCAACTGTCCTCGTCAGTACCATCTCTGCGCTAACGAGCTAAAACAGATCTTCCGCGCGTAAGACAAACGCGATACTGCTCTCGCGCAGCTTGCGACTAGAGCATAGCGAGACATAGAGACATAGAGAAACAGAAAAGGGGCGTGTACGCCCCTTTTTAGTTGGTTAGCCGATTAGCTCAGCTTAAACATGGCCACTTTCGAGGTGAGCGCTTCCGCATTGGCTTTCACCTGATACGCCTCTTTCGAGCTGGTATCCGCACCTGCCACTAACTGATCCGCCACGTTCTTGATGGAGGTGATATTTTGCGTAATCTCACTCGTCACATGCGTTTGCTCTTCTGCCGCTGTGGCGATTTGCGTCGCCATATCACTGATGAGTGCACCCGCGGTTTTGATTTCTTCCAACGCACTCGCAGCGCGATCCGCGTCTTGTACCGAGTGAGCGGCGAGCGCTGCGCTGCTCTTCATAATCGAAACCGCTTTATTCGTTGTACCTTGCAGTACATCGATGGTGTGTTTGATCTCTTCAGTCGAGGAGTGTGTGCGTTGAGACAACACACGTACTTCATCGGCAACAACGGCAAACCCGCGACCTTGTTCACCTGCACGCGCCGCTTCAATCGCCGCGTTCAACGCAAGTAAGTTGGTCTGCTCAGCGATGCCCTGAATGGTTTGCAACACAGTGGAAATCTCTTGTGCGTGTCTATCCAATTCACTGACAACCAATCCTGCACTATCGAGCTCCGCCGCCAGTTTGTTGATTGAACCTTTGGTATCCGCCACCAGCGCATAACCGTTATCGGTACTTTGCGTCGATTCATGAGCTGCCTGAGCGGTTTGCTCTGCATGAGACGCAATTTCATGGGTCGCACTGGCGAGCTGGGTGACCGCAGTGGCCACCATGGTGATCTCTTGCTGTTGCAGGTGAATGTCTTTCACTGCATCTTGACCACGTAACGCACTCTGCTCTGATTGATCTTTGAGCTGGTGTGACTGTTCACGGATGTGGCCAATAAGCGACTGCAAGCTACCAACAAAGGTATTAAAGTTATGTGCTAAGCGACCCACCTCGTCTTGTGACTCAACCTTGATACGCTGGGTGAGGTCACCACTCCCGTTCGCAATTTGCTCGAGTGCGTTTGAAACATTATTAAGAGGGCGGAATAAGATGTTGCACAACCAGTTAAACAACGCAATACAGACAATCACGACCACTAAGGTCACCAATAGCTGCCCCCAGACTGCGCTAGTCAGTGGCGCAACAAGGGAATCATAATTGAGCACGACTACCGTCGACAACTCAGTGCCTTGAATATTGCGCGCAAACAAGACCGATTCTTGACCGTTGATGACTTGTATCGAGACTTGGCTACGTTGCGCTGCTTGCTTAACCGCATCGATATTAAGGCCTAGCTGAGAAATAGGTTTATTGAGCAGTTTGGTATCGGCGTGGACAAAGACGTTGCCTTGCGCGTTGGCAATAAACATGTAGCCTTCACCCGGCAAAATGACATGCTCCATACTGGTGAGGATATCGGTGATTTCAACATCCGCGCCCAACACCACTTGTTCGCCATGCAGCGTCAACGCTTTACCTAGCGACACCACGTTAGCGCCCGTTGCCGCAGCGACGGTAGGATTATCCATAAACACTTTCGATGGCTGCTTTACTGCGTTCTGGTACCAGCCCCATTTGCGCGGGTCATTGTTACCCGGCGGCAGTACCACCCCATTGGCGTTGTCTTGCGAGCCATCGGCGTAGGCGAGAAAAACGTTGTCAAACGCCGCTGAGTCACGCAACTGCTTGAGATGGGTCACAATGGCGCCCTTCTCCGACTCTTGAGATAAAGACGTCAGGGCTCGCCCCTTCGACCCTATCCAGTCTGTCACGTACTGATTGTAAGATGAGACGGTACTCTCTAGGCGCTGCTCAACCTCAAAATCCAACCGTTCCAATGAGGAACGAAAAGAGATCGCTTCCACCAAGAGCCCCCCGACTACAATGGCAACACTCGCTGAAATCGCGAGTTTATTTTTTAACGAAATTTTATTGAACATATAGCAGTTACTTTCATTCTAATGTGATTGCGATGGGATCATCGCAATCATTATATTTTGTGCATAGAAATAAATCATGACGCACGTCGAAAGCCTTGAAAAAAGTGTTTTGTTTGTGGAAGCGAGCGCACTCTTTTTTGTTTTAATTTGCCGTCTTCATCACAAGGGTGACACTCAAGAGCGGCTAACGCTCTGTTTAGATGGTGAGTTTTACCACCGCTTTTCCTAATGCATTCTTCTCATAGATAGGTCGTAAATATTATTGATTCACGCCTTGATTATTTCACTACTTTGGACTTGTCGGAAAAGAGCGCGGCTGAATCTGCCCAAAATCACAATTTGCAATTAAACACATATTTTTTAAGCAGAATTCCAAATACGGGCTAGTCTTATAGGAAGAGAGGAAACGCTTTTCAATGCGGGTTTAATGTCATTTTGACAGGTTCAGAGGGGATTTCATTATGAGTATTTTCGACCATTTCCAAGCACGCTACGAAGCCTCCAAGGATGAGGAGTTATCACTGCAAGAATTCCTTAGCCTGTGTAAGGACGACAAAAGTGCTTACGCAAACGCGGCTGAACGTCTATTGATGGCCATTGGTGAGCCACAAGTAATCGATACAGCGAAAGACCCCCGTCTCAGCCGTATCTTCTCCAACCGGATGATTTCTCGTTACGAAACATTCAAAGATTTTTACGGTATGGAGGAAGCCATCGAGCAAATCGTCTCCTACCTTAAGCATGCGGCGCAAGGTCTAGAAGAGCGCAAACAAATTCTTTACCTACTCGGCCCTGTGGGCGGTGGTAAATCGTCACTCGCGGAAAAACTTAAAGCCTTGATGCAACAGATGCCCATTTACGTGCTCTCTGCCAACGGTGTCCGTAGCCCAGTCAACGACCATCCATTCTGTCTGTTTGACGTCAATGAAGATGGTGAGCTTCTGAAAAAAGAGTATGGCATCGAAAACCGCTACCTACGCTCCATCATGTCGCCTTGGGCAGCCAAGCGCCTACATGAATTCGGCGGTGACATCTCCAAATTTAAAGTTGTGAAAGTGCGCCCATCCATTTTGGACCAACGTGCGATTGCCAAAACTGAGCCCGGCGATGAAAACAACCAAGACATTTCATCACTGGTCGGTAAAGTCGATATTCGTCAGTTAGAACACTTCTCCCAAGACGATCCCGATGCATATAGCTATTCCGGTGCCTTGTGTCGTGCAAACCAAGGCTTAATGGAATTCGTTGAGATGTTTAAAGCGCCAATCAAAGTGCTTCACCCGCTGCTTACCGCAACGCAAGAAGGCAACTATAACGGTACTGAGGGGCTCTCTGCGCTGCCGTTTGATGGCATGATTCTCGCTCACTCCAACGAATCCGAGTGGCAGACCTTCCGCAATAACAAAAACAATGAGGCGTTCCTAGACCGTGTGTACATTGTCAAAGTCCCTTACTGTCTGCGCGTGTCTGAAGAAGTGAAAATTTACCAGAAACTGCTTGATCACTCCGAGCTTGCCAAAGCGCCGTGCTCACCCAGCACGCTCGAATTGCTGTCACAGTTCAGTATTCTATCTCGCCTCAAAGAGCCAGAGAACTCGTCTATTTTCTCAAAAATGCGCGTCTACGACGGGGAAACCCTTAAAGACACCGATCCGAAAGCAAAAAGCTATCAGGAATACCGTGACTTCGCCGGTGTTGATGAGGGGATGTCTGGTCTCTCGACCCGTTTTGCGTTCAAGATCCTCTCGCGCGTGTTCAACTTCGACAGCGCGGAAGTCGCTGCGAACCCTGTTCACCTCTTCTATGTGATTGAGCAGCAAATTGAGCGTGAGCAGTTCCCTCAAGAGACCGCTGAGCGATACCTTGAGTTCTTGAAAGGTTACTTAGTACCACGCTACGTCGAGTTTATCGGCAAAGAGATCCAGACCGCCTATCTCGAGTCTTACTCGGAGTACGGTCAAAACATCTTTGATCGCTACGTGACCTATGCTGATTTCTGGATTCAAGACCAAGAGTACCGCGACCCTGAAACCGGCCAATTGTTTGACCGCTCAGCGCTCAATAACGAACTGGAGAAAATTGAGAAGACGGCAGGTATTAGCAATCCGAAAGACTTCCGTAATGAGATCGTGAACTTCGTGCTCCGCGCTCGCGCCAACAACGAAGGTAAAAATCCGGTCTGGACAAGCTATGAGAAACTTCGCACCGTTATCGAGAAGAAAATGTTCTCTAACACCGAAGAGTTGCTCCCGGTCATTTCGTTTAACGCTAAAACCTCTTCTGAAGATCAGAAGAAACACGACGACTTTGTCGCTCGTATGATGGAAAAAGGCTATACCGAACGCCAAGTTCGTTTGCTTTCTGAGTGGTATCTACGCGTACGTAAATCGTCTTAAACACATCGCCCCTTGCTTATTCAATCCAAGGGGCGTATTGACGACGTTAACGCAATTGAGGGGGAACTCATGGCGCAATTTATTGACCGACGACTGAACGGTAAGAATAAAAGCGCGGTAAACCGCCAGCGCTTTATTCGCCGTCATAAAGAGCAGATCAAAGAGTCCGTAGCAGATGCCGTGAATCGACGTTCTATTACGAATACGGACTCTGGTGAAGACGTCTCTATTCCACACAAAGACATCAGCGAACCTGTTTTTCATCAAGGTAAAGGGGGATTGAAAGAACGCGTTCACCCAGGTAACGATCAATTTATCACCGGCGATAAAATCGAGCGCCCGAAAGGGGGGGGTCAAGGCGGTGGTTCAGGAGAAGGTGAAGCCAGTCCCGACGGCGAAGGCCAAGACGATTTTGTGTTTCAAATCTCCAAAGATGAGTATCTTGATATTCTGTTTGAGGATTTGGAACTACCAAACCTTGAAAAAAACCAAATCAACAAAATCACCGAATGGAAAACCCATCGCGCAGGCTACCAAACCGCTGGTGTTCCCGCCAACATCGCGATTGTGAAATCTTTGCAGCAATCCCTTGCTCGCCGCACAGCCATGACCGCGGGCAAACGTCGCATGCTAAGAGAGCTCGAAGCGGCGCTCGATGAAGTCAAGATGAGTGAGCCTGCCCAACTGCTTGAAGAGAAGCGCCTGCAGGACGAAATCGCGGCACTGCGTAAAAAAATCGACACCGTGCCCTTTATCGATACCTTTGATCTTCGCTTCAAAAATTACGAACGACGCCCGATTCCATCTAGCCAAGCGGTGATGTTCTGTTTGATGGATGTGTCAGGCTCTATGGACCAAGCCACCAAAGACATTGCCAAACGCTTTTATGTGCTGCTCTACCTGTTCTTGACTCGCACCTATGAAAACGTCGAAGTGGTCTTTATCCGTCACCACACCCAAGCCAAAGAAGTGGATGAACACGAGTTTTTCTATTCGCAAGAGACCGGCGGCACCATCGTGTCTAGTGCGTTGAAACTGATGGACGAGATCATCAAAGACAGATTTCCAACCGCTGAATGGAACATTTATGCCGCGCAAGCATCGGATGGCGATAACTGGGCAGACGACTCACCTCGCTGTCGAGAATTGCTCACCAAACAGTTATTACCTGAGTGTCAGTACTATTCGTACATTGAAATAACTCGCCGTTCACACCAAACGCTTTGGCACGAATATGAGAAGCTGGAAAACAGCTTTGACAACTTTGCGATGAAGAACATTCGCAGCGTCGAAGATATCTTCCCGGTGTTTAGAGAGTTGTTTCGCAAAGAGCATGCATAGGGAGGCGCTATGACGACGAAAACAAAAAAGTCTGCCAAATCAAACGCAAATAGACTGCCCGATGGTCCTGATTGGACATTCGATCTCATTGAACGTTATCACATGGAGATCAAACGCGTCGCCGAGCATTATCGACTCGACACCTACCCCAATCAGATTGAAGTGATCACCTCCGAGCAGATGATGGACGCCTATTCGAGTATTGGTATGCCCATCAATTACAACCACTGGTCGTTTGGTAAAAAGTTCATTCAAACCGAGCAAGGCTATAAACACGGTCAAATGGGGCTGGCGTACGAAATCGTGATCAACTCTGACCCATGTATCGCCTACCTGATGGAGGAAAATACCGTTACCATGCAAGCCCTAGTGATGGCGCACGCCTGCTACGGACACAACTCCTTTTTTAAAGGCAACTATCTGTTCCAAACTTGGACCGATGCCAGTTCAATCATTGACTATTTGCTGTTTGCGAAAAACTACATTGCCGAATGCGAACAAAAGTATGGCGTCAAAGAAGTCGAAGAGTTGCTCGACTCGTGCCACGCCTTGATGAATTTTGGCGTAGATCGTTACAAGCGTCCGGAAAAGATCTCGATTGCCGAAGAAAAAATGCGCCAAGAGGAGCGTGAAGCGTATCTGCAATCTCAAGTCAATGACCTGTGGCGCACAGTACCCAAAAACAAGGTGGAGCAAGAGAAAAGCAAACTGCTCTTCCCGTCGGAGCCACAAGAGAACATTCTCTATTTCATTGAAAAGCACGCCCCGCTGCTAGAGCCATGGCAACGTGAGATCGTCCGCATCGTGCGTAAAATTAGCCAATACTTCTACCCGCAAAAGCAAACCCAAGTGATGAACGAAGGCTGGGCAACCTTCTGGCACTACACCATTCTCAACCACATGTACGATGAAGGTTTGGTCAGCGAACGCTTTATCTTAGAGTTTCTTCATAGCCACACCAGTGTGGTGGCTCAGCCGCCCTATAACAGCCCCTATTTTAGTGGTATCAATCCCTACGCACTCGGCTTTGCGATGTTTAGGGATATACGTCGCATTTGTGAAGAGCCTACGGATGAGGACAAAGAGTGGTTCCCAGAGTTAGCGGGCAGCGATTGGCTAGAAGCGGTGCACTTTGCGATGCACAACTTTAAAGACGAAAGTTTCATCAGCCAGTACCTATCACCGAAAGTGATCCGCGACTTTAAGCTGTTCTCCATCACCGATGACGATAGAAAAAACTTTATTGAAGTCACCGCGATTCACAACGACATTGGCTACCGTGCCATTCGTGAAAAGCTCGCGGCGCAATACAACTTGAGCAACCTTGAACCCAACATCCAAGTGTATAACGTTGACGTACGTGGGGACCGCTCATTAACCCTGCAATACGTGCCTCATGACCGTATTCCACTCGATGAGAGCTACGAGGAAGTGCTCAAACATGTCTACCGTCTATGGGGATTCGATGTGGTACTTGAAGAGGTGAAGGAGACTGGGCGACGTGAGATTCTCGGCACCTGCCCTAAGCGCAACGACTACGACACGAAAATCTAAACGCTGTGCGCTGACATCCTGTTACGTATAAAAGCAACCCGCCACGCATAAAAACAAAAGGCCCAGAAACCTGTCCGTTTCTGGGCCTTTATATTCTATGACTTTAGGGGTTTGCGCACTTAAGCACTAAAATGACGTCTGACGACATCAAGATCGTGTGGTGTATCCACTCCAGCGGCCGGCGCTTCTTTGGCAACATCGACATGGATTTTTTCTCCATACCAGAGCACACGAAGCTGCTCTAAGCACTCAATACGCTCTAGTGGCGTAGGCTGCCAATTGACATAGGTATTGATGAATCCCGCACGATAGGCATAAATACCGATATGACGCAGTAGAGGCTGTTTGGCATCGGCATTACCGCTAGCAAAGTGGTCACGATCCCAAGGAATCGTCGCCCGGCTAAAGTAAAGGGCAAAACCTTGCTGGTCTACCACCACTTTCACCGCATTGGGATTGAACACTTCCTCTTCATCACGGATCTCTACCGCCAACGTGGCCATTGGCGCGTTGCAACGGGCAAGGTTATCGGCCACTTGAGAAATGATCGATGGCGGTATCAAAGGCTCATCACCTTGAACATTGACGATAATGTGATCGTCAGCAATGCCCATCTGTTCAACCACTTCCGCTAAGCGCTCGGTGCCTGATTCGTGCTTGTCTGACGTCATGCACACTTCACCACCAAAGGCTCGCACGGCTTGCTCAACCCGTTCATCATCGGTCGCAACGATCACTCGCTCGGCACCCGCTTGAATGGCTTGCTCGTAAACGCGTTGCACCATTGGCTTACCAGCGATATCGGCAAGAGGCTTACCCGGTAAGCGGCTCGATTGATAGCGCGCAGGTATAACGACAGTAAAAGCCATTAGCGCCCCTCATCCATGCTCATTTGGCGAGCTTCAGGTTCGAGCAAGACAGGGATGCCCTCTTTAATTGGGTAAGCAAGTCGATCCAATTTACAAATCAGCTCTTGTTTATCTTTGTCGAATGTCAGCTTTCCCTTGCACACTGGGCAAGCAACGATTTCAAGAAGACGATGGTCCATACTGCTCTTTCACCTCTTTAATTTTATTGATGATGTACGCGGCATCCTGTGGCTCAAATTTGGCAGACACGGGCAAATACCACCAGTTGTCCTGCGCAAATTGCGTACATTTTACGGCATCTTTTTCTGTCATGATCAAAACGTCGCCTTTTGCAGCCAACGCGATTAATTCATCGGCGGAGAAATCTTTGTGATCGGCAAAGCCTTGGCTCATGGTCACTTGCGCACCGAGCTGGGCTAAGGTATTGAAAAATCTTGGTGGATGACCAATTCCGGCCATCGCGATTAAGCGCCCAAGCTCGCCGACTGCGCGACGCTCTCCGGTTGTTAGGTTGACGGCAAGGTCTGGCACCAATTGCATCGATGCTTCACCCGGGTGAGCATTGCCCCCGTTGGTAATGATGGCATCAACACTTTGCAATCGAGCGGTCGATTCGCGCAGCGGCCCTAACGGCAACAGTTGTTCGTTACCAAAACGGCGAGCACCATCCACAACCACCAACTCTATGTCTCTTTGCAAGGCGTAATGCTGTAACCCATCGTCGGTAATGATGATATCCACGCCTTGTGGTAATAAGGCTTGTACTGCCTCAGACCGTACCGGTGACACGGCAACCGGCGCTCCGGTGCGCTGATAAATAAGCTTAGGTTCATCACCACAATGCTGAGTTAGCGTTGAAGCGTCCACCATCAACGGATAAGACGGCGCTTTCGCGCCGTAGCCCCGTGACACCACACCCGGCGTGTAACCGAGCGCTTGTAAGGTCTCAACCAGCCAGATCACGACCGGTGTTTTGCCATTGCCACCGGCGGTGATATTACCCACCACCACTACAGGCACTGGCGCTCGATAGCTCTGTTTAACGCCAGACTCGAACTGCTGACGTCGGCGCTGACTGATAAACGCAAACAAACGACTTAGCGGCCATAGAAGCGGCCAGGCTAACCAACGAAGGGGGTGTTGACCAAACCAAATCTGCTCAATCACCGATTAGGCACCAAATTGAATACGGTGAAGCTGCGCATACGCACCGTCTTGGGACAACAGCTCAGCGTGTGAGCCACGCTCAACAATTTCACCCTCATCAACAACCAGGATTTCATCCGCATTTTCAATGGTCGACAGTCGGTGCGCAATCACCAACACCGTTTTGTTTTTCTGCAGTTCATCGAGTGCGGACTGGATTGCCTTCTCAGACTCAGTATCTAGCGCCGATGTGGCCTCATCCAAGATCAGTACAGGGGCATCACGCAGTAACGCTCGCGCAATCGCGATACGTTGACGTTGACCGCCTGACAAGCTCGTTCCGTTTTCACCAATCACAGTATCTAATCCGTCATCCATGCCTTCAATGAAATCCATCGCGTACGCCAAACGCGCGGCTTCTTCGATTTGCTCGCGGCTGTATTTGTCTTTCGCCGCATAAGCAATGTTGTTGGCAATGGTGTCATTGAACAAGTGCACATTTTGCGACACAAGGGCAAAGTGACTGCGCAGATTGCTTAGGCTGTAATCGCGGATGTCGTGTTCATCAAGCAAGATGGTACCTGAATCAACGTCGTAAAAACGGGTAAAGAGATTGGCAATGGTACTTTTGCCTGAACCCGAGCGACCCACCAGCGCCACCGTCTTACCCTGCGGGATAGAAAAGCTCACTTGGCTGAGTGCCGGTTTCTCTTTGCCACCGTAGGTGAAGGTGACGTCTTTCACTTCAATATCACCACGGACTTTGTCCATGCTGTATTGACCGGTATCTTTCTCAGTCTCAAGATCCATCAGGCCAAACAAGGTTTGGCTTGCCGCCATACCGCGCTGAAACTCTGAGGTGACGTTAGTGAGAGATTTCAGAGGGCGCATCAAGCCAAACATGGCAGAGAAGATGACCGTAAAGGTGCCCGGCGTCAGGTCTGCACGAATCGAATCGACGCTGGCCAAAAACAGCACCACCACCAATGCCATCGACGCGATCACTTGAATCACCGGGTTGGCGATCGCTTGAGCAGCGACAAGCTTCATCGTCTGTTGGCGCATGCGATTACTCACTTCGTCAAAACGCTTGGTTTCCACATCCTGACCGCCGTAACTCAATACGACTTTGTGGCCTTTCAGCATCTGCTCCGCCGAAGAGGTAACGTTGCCCATCGCATCTTGCATATTTTTTGAAATACGGCGAAAACGTTTGGAGACCACGCCAATCCCCCATGCCACAACGGGAGCGACGACAAACAAGACTAAAGATAACTGCCAACTGTTCCAAAACATTAGGACAAGTAAGCCAATAATACTCGCGCCTTCACGCACGATACTGACTAACGCACGGCTGGTTGCACCTGCCACCTGCTCGGAGTCATAGGTAATACGAGACAGTAAACCACCGGTCGACTCTTTATCAAAAAACGACACCGGCATATGCATAAACTGAGCAAAGATACGGCGACGCATCAACATCACAACATTGCCCGATACCCAACTCAAACAGTAGGTTGAGACGAATCCACTCAAGCCCCTAAGCACCATCATCCCCAAAATGATAAACGGTAGCGTGCGCAAAAAGTTGGAGTCTGCATCACCAAACCCTTCATCGAGCAAAGGCTTGAGCAAGGAGATCATGTAGGTGTCCGCAAAGGCGTTAATGACAAGCGCAATGATCGCGACCACGAGACCCGCTTTGTACAGGCGAATGTATGTCCACAATCGTTTAAATGTGGTCCAGGTGGTTTCATCTTGGTGTTGTGACATAGAAAGGCTTTATTTTTCTTACAATATTGCGGTCATTCTACTCCGTTACGCAGCATCTGCCTATACCATGCCCGGCCTTTGACCTCTCGAATCCCACGGACAAACCACTCGTTTGGATAAAATTTCACCGTCAACTGGCCAAAGGTACCGGTATCACGCCAATCAATACCACGAATTTGATAGCGCTCCACCACCAATGGGTGTGGCAGTGTCCAGCGCCCTCGATACGCTGACGACGCTAAAGCCAACCTCGGTGAAACGGCGTCGATAAACGCTGGCAAAGACGAGGTCCGGCTGCCATGATGAGGCACTAAGAGGATGTCGGCCTTCAGATGTTGCGGCTCTCGGAGCAATAGCCATTCAGCAATGGCATCAATGTCTCCGGTCAGTAATACCGACGCCTCTGGCGAGCTCACTCGAACAACACAAGAGTGCGGATTGAACGCTCGAGAGACCTTTGTTGGCGGCCATAAGACCTCAAGCGTCAAACGCTGCCACTGTAGGGCTTGACCTTGACGACAGGGCACATCGCCTACGCCATGTTGACTGCTGATGAGTGTCGGTTGCCACTCTGCCACTAATGGCTGCCAACCGCCGGCATGATCCCAGTCCATATGGCTGAGAATAAGATAGTCAACACGACGAATCCCCCGCTTGTACAGCAGTGGCGTGATGATCTGCTCCGTATAGCTCGAGTCTTGCCAAGCGCTGCCCGTGTCATAAACCAGCGCGCTATCGCCTTGTCGAATCACAACAGCGAGACCGTGCCCGACATCGAGCATCCACATTTCCCATAAGGGCTTGGGATCAAATTCTATCCGCCCCATCGCCGTCACAGCAAAAATCAGCAACAACACCCGCTTGCGCACCCAGACAGAAGCCAGCGCTAGCAGAGCGCTCACTCCGAACAGCATTGCCCAATCATCTGCGACCCACCACCACGAGTCCCAATGACCCAAAGCATCCGACACCCATTGTAACGCCCCATTGATTAACGGCCAAAGTAACGAAAAGTCGAATAGCAACTGGGCCAGCAACGCGATCAGAGTGAGAGGAATGATAATGAACGAAAACAGCGGCACACAGACCAGATTAGTGAGAAACGCGATGCGACTGACGCCATCGAAAAACAGTATCGTCAGCGGTGTCATGAAAAGCAGAAAGAAAACCTGTAAGCGCAGCATACTGCTAAGCGCGCCGGTTTGTGCGTAGCGGCTGGAAACAAACACGAAGATGATCGCCACCGCCAGAATCGACATCCAAAAGCTGAGAGACAAAGGCGCGAAAGGGTCAAAGAGTAACAAGATCGCAGTCACCAAACACCACTTGAGTCGCAGCGGCCAATAGCGCTTGACCAGCAGCAACCCCACGGTCAACAAGCACGCCAGTAACGCGCGCTGAGTGGGTAGCGTTAAACCTGCAAGCCAAGCATAGCAAGTGGCGACGATAAGCCCCAAAATGAGCGGTGCCACGTTTGCCCGAGGCCATAGCATGAACACACCCCACCCCAACCACCACCCTAGTCCAAACGCGATGCCGATATGCAGACCAGAAATGGCAATCAGATGCCCAAGTCCACTGCGCGCCAACTGAGCAGAATGCACCGTACTTAAATGATGCCGAGCGCCAAAGGTTAACGCTTCAATCAAGCCGCGCTGCGAGTATGGCGCTATGGCACGCTCGAGAAGAAGATAGTAATGCGCACGAAGAGTGGGCAGGCTGCGCACGATAAAATGCGCCTTCGAAGGCGCTACCGCGGTGGCTAACCATCGGCGTGACAACGCCTGCTTTTCAGCATCGAATCCCACCTCATTGAGTAAGCCGACGACAGGCTCTAAGCGCACTTTAACGTCGATTTCATCGCCCGGCAGCAGAGCAATTGGCGATATAAACTGAACTTTCAGTGACATCAAACTGCGCAATGTTTGGCCATTGATTGATCTAACTACAATTTCGCCTCTAAAGCCGTGACTTATTTGTTTAAAAAAGCTGTCAGCTTTCGCGTTTATGGTAATATCTGGCCCTGCACGGAAGAGCGTTTCTATTTGCTGGTGAATTAAGTGACCATGAAGCATCACTAACAACAGACCGGCATTGATTCCCCACCCGATTCGAAGCACACGAATCCAAATAGAGACCACGAGGAGGCCGACATTAAGGCCACCCCAAATCCAATCTGGCATAGCTGGCCAAATTGCGGCGCTCATGACGGTCGCCGAAAAAGAAGCAAGAGTCCAACAACTGATTAGATAGTGAGCCATAGTCCCCTATGCCAAGAAAATTCATCAAACGCTTTATGCCTGACCATGAGTTAATCAAGCGTCAAAAGGCACTAAAGGTTTTTGGCAACGTGTTGTACAACCCGAATTTGTGGTGTTTGAATCGCCGTTCAGCGGCAGGTGCTTTCGCCGTGGGATTGTTTATGGCTTTTGTCCCACTGCCTAGTCAGATGATCATGTCTGCTGGGTTAGCGATTGCTTGCGGCGTTAACCTGCCACTCTCCGTTGCGCTTGTCTGGATCAGCAACCCAATCACCATGCCGGTGATGTTTTACTTCGCTTACAAAGTGGGCACTTGGGTCATGCATACCCCACCGCAGCGCTTTCACTTTGAACTCTCTTGGGAGTTCATCTTGCAACAGATGAGCACCATTGGCCCACCATTCCTGCTCGGCTGCTTGATCTGCGGGATTGTCTCCGCCATGTTGGGCTATTTTGGCATCAAAGCGCTGTGGCGCTACTCGGTTGTCCGTAGTTGGCAAAAACGAAAGTTCAGAATACCGAGAATGCTGAAAAAATAGCAGATAGAGACCAACGCCTACCCACCCTATTCACACATTTTGATGCAAGGCGTGTTGAATCAAGATGAAAAAAGGACCCGCGGGTCCTTTTTCTGTTCTCACTGTTCGCTGTGCACGACAAACGCAACACCATCGCTACTTCGCACTGAGAACGCTCGCAGGGTGCAGTTTGACCGCCCGAGAAGCGGGATACCAAGTGGCGAGCAAGCTTAGGGTAATAGCGGTCAAAGAGACCAAAGCCACATCAAAGCCATGAAGTTCAGAGGGAAGGAAATCGACAAAGTAAATGTCGCCAGAAAGAAATTGGTGCCCCGTCAGTGACTCCAGCCCCTGGATCAGAGAGGTCAAATTCCACGCCACGAGTACGCCAAAAATACTGCCAATCACACTGCCAAGCACGCCTGAGAAGACACCTTGCCAGACAAAGATCCGACGAACCAATCCATCGGTGGCTCCCATGGTACGTAAAATCGCGATCTCGGCTGCGCGATCTTTAACGGCCATCATCAGGGTCGAGACGATATTAAAGCTCGCCACACCAATCACCAGCACCATCACCAAATACATAATGGTGCGCACCAATTGAATATCTCGGTACAAAAAGCCGTATTTTTGCTGCCAACTGCGCAAGTAAACATACACATCTAGCGTATTTCCCACTTCACGCACAATCGCCGTTGCGTCTAGGACATCGCTCACTTTGAGCGCTACCCCAGTCACGGCATTATCTAAACGGCCATATTCCTGCGCATCCTGAAGCGGAACTAAAATCAGACTGTGGTCAATTTGACCATTCAGTTGCAGCATCCCTGTGATACTCACTCGTACTCGACGTGGGGTCTGTACCTGTCGACTCGCACCGCCCGTAGGAATCATCAGTGTGATGGCATCACCCGTCTTTGCGCCAAGCGCATCCGCCACACCTTGACCAATAATGGCTTGCTGTTGCCCAGGTTTAAACTCTGCCCAGACTTGCGGGTCAATAAATTCCGCCAAACTGGAAATCCGCGCTTCCGCTTCGGGATCGATGCCTCGCACCTCGAGAGCTTTTAATGCACTGCCGTTTTCCGCCAGCGCTGTCATTTTGACAAACGGCGCAGCCGCTTCCACTTTCGGGTGTCGTTGAGCGCGTTCAATCACCTTTGGCCACTCGTTGAGTGGGCCGCGCACGCCTTCGAACTCGCCGTGAGAAATCACCGACAAGACGCGATTTTTTAGCTCGCGTTCAAAACCATTCATTGCAGACAAACCAATGATGATCACCGCAACGCCAACGGCAATACCAATGGTCGAGGAGATGGAAATAAACGACACCATTTTGTTGCGCTGTTTTGCGCGACTGAATCGACCACCGATAAACAGTGACAAAGAAGACAACACTTACGACTCCTTAATATCGATCAGCAGACCATCTTGCATATGCAGTTGACGATCCATTTTTGCCGCCAGCTCACCATCGTGGGTCACGACCAGAAAAGCGGTGCCCGATTCACGATTGAGCTCGCGCATTAAATCGTAAATCGCCAGCGCCGTTTTATGGTCAAGGTTACCCGTCGGTTCATCCGCCAAGACCAAATCGGGGCTATTGACCAAGGCGCGCGCAATCGCCACCCGCTGGCGTTCACCACCGGATAACTCCGATGGACGATGGTCAATGCGATGGGTCAAACCCACTTTGTCCAGCAACGCGGCCGCTTTCTGTTTGGCTTCTGACACGGGCATGCCGCCAATCAGCAGTGGCATAGCGACATTTTCTAATGCGCTGAAATCGGCCAAAAGATGATGAAATTGGTAAACAAACCCTAAATGCTGGTTGCGTAATTTCGCTTGCTTGTTAGAGCTCAGCTCAGCGAGCGGCTGATCCAAAAATGTCACATGGCCTTCGCTAGCATCATCGAGCGCGCCCAAAATGTGCAGCAAAGTACTTTTCCCCGAGCCCGATGTGCCAATGATTGACACCAATTCACCGCGCTCAATATCGAAGCTGACCCCGTTTAACACCTGCGTACTTAACTCGCCCTCTTGGTAAGTTTTACACACATGTTCACAACGTAAGAGATTACTCATATCTTAATGCCTCAGCAGGTTTGACCGAGGATGCTCGGTAAGAAGGATACAAGGTCGCCGTTAGGCTAAGCGCAATCGCAAGCAGAACCACTAAGAGAATTTGCGGCCAGGAGATAACGATCGGCAGCTCGCCGCCGACCGCAAATAACGCGATACCCGCTGCATCAAGCAACGCATTTAAATTCGTCGCCAGCAGCACACCAAGGCCACCACCAATGAATGCGCCAATGATGCCGCTGCTTGCACCTTGCACCATGAAAACAGCCAAAATGTGATGATTTTGCATGCCTTGCGTTTTTAAGATGGCCACTTCCGACTGTTTTTCCATCACCACCATGATAAGGGCGGAAATAATGTTAAATGCTGCTACACCAACGATTAGGCCCAGCATCAGCCCCATCATGTTTTTTTCCATTCGTACCGCTTGGAACAGTTCCCCACGCTGATCACGCCAATCTTGCCACTGCCACGGCTCTGGCAGAGACTTTTGCCCAAGTTCACTGACGATAAATGGGTCATCGAAATAGAGTCGCCAGCCTGACATCTCATCACTTTTCATGCGCAGCAGTTTGGCGGCATCGTCAATGTGCACCATCATCAGTTGGCCATCGATATCTGATCCTGTGTTAAAGATCCCTGCCACCGTAAATAGACGCTGGCTAGGAATACGGCCAAGCGGCGTAAACTGACTGGCGCCAGTGACCATCAGACGCACTTTGTCACCCACCGAGACATCCAACCCTCGCGCCAAGGTTTGACCAATCAGGATGCGGTAAGTCCCGGTTTGCAGCTCCCCTGCCGAACCCGCATACAAATGCGTGGCAATCGAGCGGTCAAGATTCGGGTCGATGCCTACCATCAAGCCCGCACTCAAACTTTCTGCACTTTGAATCACCGCCTCACTCTGAACGATCGGCGTCGGCGTAGAAGACGTAGAAAGCGCACGAACAAACTCAGGCGGAGTATCAGAACGAACAGTATGACCATCACTATTCGAGACGATGGCTTGCGGCAGAACACCAAGGATGCGACTTTTAAGCTGCGACTCAAAACCGTTCATCACCGACAACACCGTCACCAGCGACATCACGCCAATAGTGATGCCCGCGGTCGACATATAAGAGACGAAGCGACTGAACCGGTCACCCGATCGTCCACGTAAATAACGAAGCCCAATAAAGGTCGAGACTGGATGAAACATAAAACCAACCATCAATGTTTGATGGCGTTTACTCTACCCATTAATCTACGTGGGTTGTAGTGTTTAATTGCAAAATGGCGGTGAAAATGTGGAATAAACAAAGGCATACCTTGATAAACGCTCTGGTATGACGATAATCAGAAAAAACTCGCAAGGAAAACGCATGTCAGAACAAGAATATTTCACCGTCAATCACGCGCTCGCCATCAATGTCGAGGCTCTAGAGGCAGGTGCTGACTTTCCTTGCTTTGACCAGTTTGAGCGCGAAATTCCCGCCCCCTTTTTAGTGGCGAGTGAATTTAGCCATCTGGATTTACTCAACGATCACGCGCGCAGTGAGCTAAAAAACAGCGATTTCAAACATGTCATTGAACTGCTCGACACGCAGAACTCAAAGCTCAACCTACTGTTGACCTTTATGCTCTCTCAGCAAGATGAGCAAGCCCTGCGTTTTCACACCAGCGCATTTGGTGCCAGCCAGTTGACCTATCAAGCCCAAACCGCGCTTGCGCTCAACAGCAAGTTACGCCTGAAACTCTTTTTAGATAGCCCAGCGGCGGCCATCTACTGCTATGGGCACGTCACTCAATGCGAGGCAGACAATGATGGCTACCTCATTACGGTCAAATACGACTTATTGCGTGATAGCGACCAAGACCTGCTGATTAAAGCCGCCTTGTTGCAGCAACAAAAGCTGCTGCGCCAACGCTCCATCAATCGAGAAAAATAACGACTGCTATGCCACAACTATCTTTATTGAACTTAGCATCAGCACAAGGTGCTGGGGACAAGAAACGGATTGGTAACCTCAAGGGCGCCAGCTTACCACTTGCGATTGCTGAGTTGGCGAATCAACACTCAGGCCATACACTGTTAGCCGTGCCTGATCCACAAACGGCGCTGAGACTGCTGCAAGAAATCGAGCAGTTTACTCGCGAGTCGGTCGCCCTCTTCCCCGATTGGGAAACCTTGCCTTACGACAGCTTCTCGCCCCATCAAGAAATCATCTCGGACCGCATAGCGCACCTGTATCAAATGCCAACGCTGAACGCGGGCATCACCATAGTGCCGGTGAACACCTTGCTGCAGCGCCAATCGCCGCGTGAGTTTTTGCTTGCCCACACCTTGATGGTCAAAACTGGAGACTTGTACTCACTCGACAAGCTGCGCCTGCAACTCGAGAAGTCCGGCTATCGCCACGTTGAGCAAGTGTTTGGCCCCGGCGAATACGCCAGTCGTGGTTCGATTTTAGACCTCTTCCCAATGGGCTCAAGCGATCCTTACCGAATTGATTTCTTTGATGATGAAATCGACACCATCCGCACCTTCGATCCAGAGAACCAACGCTCGATTGAAGAGCGCAAAGAGATCCGCCTGCTACCAGCACATGAGTTCCCCACTACCGAAGCCGCGATTGAAGATTTTCGCATCCGATGGCGTCAGCGCTTTGAAGCGCGCCGCGAGCCCGAGTCTGTCTACATGCAAGTCTCTAAAGGTACTTGGCCAGCGGGGATAGAGTATTGGCAGCCACTCTTTTTCGATCACACCGAAACCCTGTTTGACTACCTACCAGAGGGTAGCCAACTGTTGACGGTGGGCAATATTGAGCAAGCCATCGATACCTTCTTAACCGATGTCGACTACCGCTATGATCAGCGCAAAGTCGATCCTTTGCGCCCGTTATTGCCACCACAAGAGTTGTGGCTGAAAAAAGACGAACTGTTTAGCCAATTTAAGCCCCTTGCCCAAGTCGAGCTTTCTGTCGAGCCCATCACCGCCAAGCAAGGCCGAGCCAATGTTGACATTGAACCTTTACCCGATCTCTTTGTGCAGCATCAGCACAAAGAACCTTTAGCCGCATTGAGGCATTTCGTCGAACACTATCGCGGTAAGATTGTCTTTTCGGTGGAGTCAGAAGGTCGCCGCGAGGCACTGCTTGAGTTATTGCAACGTATCAAGTTGCGCCCTGAACTTAAGCACAGTTTTTCCGACGCGCTAGAGAGTAAGGACAAACACACCTTAGTCATCGGCGCCTCTGAACATGGCTTTTTGTTTGGCGATGAGCAAGTCGCTCTCGTCTGTGAAAGCGACTTATTGGGCGATCGCGTCATACAGCGCCGCCGCAAAGATCGCAAAGCCACCAACAGCGATGCGGTCATTCGCAACCTAGCCGAATTGAAAGAGGGTCAACCTGTGGTACACATCGACCACGGGATCGGCCGCTACATCGGTCTGCAAACCCTTGAAGCAGGTGGGATGGTCACTGAATACGTGACGCTTGAGTACCAAAACGAAGCCAAACTTTACGTCCCTGTTGCCTCGCTTAACCTTATCAGCCGCTACTCTGGCGGTGCCGAGGATGGGGCGCCTCTGCATAAACTCGGTGGCGATGCTTGGAGCAAAGCACGGCGTAAAGCCGCAGAGAAAGTGCGTGATGTTGCCGCCGAATTGCTGGATGTTTATGCCAAGCGCGAGCTCAAACCCGGGCATAAATTTGCCCTTGACCGTGAACAATATGCAACGTTTAAAGCGGGCTTCCCATTTGAGGAAACCGACGATCAAGCGATGGCGATTAACGCGGTACTGTCTGACATGTGCCAAGCCAAAGCGATGGATCGTTTGGTCTGTGGTGACGTTGGCTTTGGTAAAACCGAAGTCGCCATGCGTGCGGCGTTTGTTGCCACGGACAACGCCAAGCAAGTTGCGGTGCTCGTACCCACCACCCTACTGGCGCAGCAGCATTTTGAAAACTTCCGTGACCGCTTTGCCAACCTGCCGATTCGCGTTGAAGTGCTGTCGCGCTTTAAAACCGCCAAAGAGCAAAAGCAAGTGCTACAAGATGTCAAAGATGGCAAAGTGGACATTGTGGTCGGCACGCACAAATTGCTCTCAAATGATATTGTCTTCAACGATTTAGGCCTATTGATTGTCGATGAAGAGCACCGCTTTGGTGTGCGTCAAAAAGAGAAAATGAAAGCGATGCGTGCGGATGTCGACATCCTAACGCTGACCGCAACGCCTATCCCTCGAACTTTGAACATGGCGATGAGTGGCATGCGCGATCTGTCAATCATTGCCACGCCACCCGCTAGACGCTTAGCCATTAAAACCTTCGTCCGTCAAAGCGACGATGCGACGATTCGAGAGGCTGTGCTGCGTGAAATCATGCGTGGTGGTCAGGTGTACTTCTTGCACAACCAAGTCGAGACCATCGACAAAGTGGCGGCGGATCTTGAAAAGCTCATCCCAGAAGCGCGTATTACTACAGCACACGGTCAAATGCGTGAGCGCGAGCTTGAGCGCATCATGAATGACTTCTACCATCAGCGCTTCAACGTCTTAGTCTGTACCACCATCATTGAAACTGGTATCGACGTGCCGACAGCCAACACCATCATCATGGACCGCGCGGACAACCTAGGTCTTGCGCAGTTGCACCAATTACGCGGCCGCGTCGGACGTTCGCATCACCAAGCGTACGCCTACTTGCTGACCCCTCATCCAAAAGCCATGACCAAGGACGCCGTCAAACGTCTTGAAGCCATCGCCTCGCTGGAGGATTTGGGCGCAGGCTTCACCCTTGCCACCCATGACTTAGAGATCCGCGGTGCAGGTGAATTGCTGGGTGATGAGCAAAGTGGCCAAATTCAATCGGTTGGCTTTACTCTCTACATGGAAATGCTCGAACAAGCGGTCGAGGCACTCAAGGAGGGCAAAGAGCCTTCGTTGGATGATCTACTGCGCGAGCAAACCGAAGTGGAAATGCGTCTACCCGCCTTGCTGCCGGATGACTACTTGCCTGACGTTAATACGCGCCTGTCGATGTACAAACAGATCGCCAGCGTCAGCAGTCAAGATGAATTGGATGAGCTAAAAGTCGAGCTAATAGATCGTTTTGGTCCACTGCCCGATGCCACCAAAAACCTGCTTTCGGTAGCCGCGTTAAAAATTGAAGCAGCGCAGCTCAAAGTGAAGAAGATCGAAGCGCATGAAAAAGGCGGTTTTATCGAGTTCTATCCGGATGCTGACATTAACCCCATCTATCTGGTTAAACTACTGCAATCACAACCGCAAAAATTCGCAATGGATGGCCCAACCAAATTCAAGTTTACGCTACCATTAGTCGACAGACGCAAGCGAATTCAGTTTGTTAGTGATATGCTAGGCGAATTCAAGCAAAATCGACTGCCCTAAGCATTCGGCATCAGGGCTTGAATTAAGAAACAGCAATGCGCGCCGCTTGCGGACTATGAACAATTTTGAGGTACACGCTACCTCTTCAATGGAGTTGGAATGAAAAAGCTGATTACCCTGCTGCTTTTTTTCGTCGCGATGCCTTCTTGGGCCGAGCGTCAATTTGATATTGAAGTGATCATCTTTAAACGTGCCGTCAACCCAGAAATGACTGCGGAATCTTGGCCGAATAACCCGCCAGAGATCAGTCTTGAGCGCGCGGGCAAATTTTCTGATGCCAGTTTCAGAGCCAGTAAGCAGGTCACTTTACTGCCTTACTCACAGTATGAACTTGGTGAGCAAGTGCAAAAGCTGAAACGTCACGCGGGCTTTGATGTGCTGATGCACACCGCTTGGCGTCAAGGCGACCAAGGCCGTTTCGGTGCGCCGGTGTTTCATATTCAAGCAGGAAAAGATTATTCCAATCAGTTTAATGTTGATGGTTCACCTGCGGGCAGTAATGCTACCTCCAGTGTCATTGATGGGGTAACCGAAGAGAGTATTCCAGCGCCGCTGTTTGAACTCGACGGTACGTTTCAAGTGTATGTTGAGCATTACCTTTACGCCGATGTCGAGCTGGATTTAAAAGCGCCAAGCGTACGTGAAGTGGTTCTCGATGCACCGATCCGAGCCAACGTTGGCACACAAGACGCCACACAAGATAGTATGCAAGATAATGCTGTGGTCCAAGCGGGCTTGATGGAAGACATCACGCCAACCGTCGAAACCCAGTCTTTCTTGAAGTCTTACCGTTTCGACCAAAAGCGCCGCATGCGCAGTACCGAAACACACTACTTAGATCACCCTCTCATGGGCGTGATTATCCAAGTTCGCCGCGTCGCGCAGTAATCTTGTCAGCCCTCCTCGTGAGGGCTGTTGTTTATGTCACCCGATTACCAAATCATCACCCCGAACCTGCGACTTGGCTTGATTGATGCTGAGCATGCTGAGATTTTTCAGCGTCTGATTGTGCACTCTGCAAGCCTGCACCAATGGATTGACTGGTGCCACCCCGAGTTCTCCCTTGAGGACGCAGAAGCTTTCTTGTTGCAAACTCGACTCAACTGGGTGAAATCTCAAGCCTACGGTTTTGGCGTATTCCAACGCGCAACCGGCGCTTTGGTGGGCATGGTCGCCATCAATGAGCTCTACCACACCTTCAACATGGCGAGTATCGGTTATTGGATAGCCGATGAGTTCCAAGGCAAGGGCACCGGCCAAGAAGCGCTCAATGCGCTGGTGGAGTTCTGCTTCGCCCAACTCAAACTGACCCGTGTCGAAATCGTCTGCGACCCAGACAACCTCCCCAGTCAACACCTCGCCATTAAATGCGGCGCAACACTGGAAGCTCGGGCGAAGAATCGCTTTGTCTTTCAAGGCCAGCCTAAAGAGGGGTTGGTGTTTTCAATGATTCCAGATTGAGTTTAACCTCACCATAAAAGCAGTTAATTACTGATTAGCCAATAACTTACGCCAAATTCGTGTTAGGCGTCAGACTCTTTGTCCTAGGTTGAGCCATAAACTGTGGCATGATTATTTCCTTTATCTATGAAAGGAAATCTAAGAATGGAATCGATATTTTCGTTTAAATCTATGCTCACTCCAAAGCTAGTCACCGGACTTTACTGGTTGCTGCTTCTCATTGCGATCATCTCTGGCATTGGAACCATGTTTAGTGGATACGGCGGTGTGACGTTTCAAACCTTTATGCTGGGATTGCTAACGATGATTGGCGGTGCGATTGGGGCTCGTATTTGGTGTGAATTGATGATTGTTATCTTCAAGATCAACGAAAATTTGCAGGCACTAAAAGAGGCAAAAGAAAAATCAAACGTCTAACACTGATTCGTTGAGTTCAAAACCGTATAAGAGAAGAGCGCCAATCGGCGCTCTTCTTGTTTTGATCAATGAAGCTTAAGGTTGGGTCTCAACACGCGGTTGATGCCGCCCATGAGGATGATGAGCGCGGTTTTGAACATCCCGTGTAGTGCCATTTGGTGTAGGCGGTAGAGCGAAATGTAAACTACGCGAGCGATACGGCCTTCCACCATCATTGAGCCTTTGGTGAGGTTGCCCATTAGGCTACCAACGGTCGAGAAGCGGCTGAGAGAGACCAGTGAACCTTTGTCTTTGTAGACATAAGGCTTGAGTTCTCGGCCGTTCATCTTCGCTACAATATTGGAAAACGCGCAGCTTGCCATTTGGTGTGCAGCCTGGGCACGAGGTGGCACAAACGAGCCGTCTTCTTGCGTGCATTGCGCGAGATCGCCAATCACGAAAATGTCATCGTCACGCGTCGTTTGCAAGGTGCTTTTCACCACCAATTGGTTGATGCGGTTAGTCTCTAAGCCTGCAATGTCTTTAATGAAATCTGGCGCTTTGATGCCCGCAGCCCAAACCATGATTTGCGCTGGGATTTTGTCGCCCTCTTTGGTCACTAGGCCATCTTTTTCCGCTTTGGTCACCATAGTCGCGGTGCGCACGTTGACGCCAAGCTTGGTCAACTCTTGATGGGCAGCACTTGAAATGCGTGGCGGCAGAGCTGGAAGAATACGCTCACCCGCTTCAACAAGGTTGACGTTGAGCTTGCTTGAGTCCAAGTCACCAAAACCATAAGTGCGCAACTCTTTCACTGCATTGTGCAGCTCCGCAGAAAGTTCAACACCGGTTGCACCCGCGCCTACGATCGCGATATCCACGGTGCCTTGACCATTTTTCGCGTGCAGCTTTAAGAATTCATTGTTCATTTCGGTGCGGAAACGGTGCGCTTGCTCTGGGCTATCGAGGAAGATGCAGTTGTCACGCACGCCCGGCGTGTTGAAGTCATTGGAGGTAGAACCAATGGCCATCACCAGAAGATCGTACTCAAGCTCACGCGTTGGCATCAGCAGTTCGCCATGCTCATCTTTCAGCTCGTGCAGTGTGATCACTTTACGCTCACGGTCAATGTGTTTGAGCGCACCCATTTGGAAATCAAAGTGGTGATTTTTGGCGTGCGCACGGTAGCTTAGCGCGTCCACACCTTCATCCAGTGAACCTGTCGCAACTTCATGCAGCAAGGGTTTCCACAAGTGGCTTGCCTTACGGTCAACCAAGGTGACTTGCGCACGGCCTTTACGGCCCAATGTACGACCCAGTTTGGTAGCAAGCTCCAGGCCGCCTGCACCACCGCCTACAACGATAATTCGTGTCACAATAACGTTCCTCTAAATATAAATAATCATGATTCGAGCCGATTACTCAGCTCGAGAAAATTCTCTTTTGCCATGCGGTTACTCACCCTAACCGGTGCGTGATTCGCACTCTGGCATGACGTTTTCGGATATGAGGCTTGTTATTGGCGTTCAATAGCGGGCATTTTTGCCGCTCAACTCGTTTTTTTGGGGCAAGTTTTTTACTTGCTCTCAATTTTTTTTGATATTTATCAAAAAATTTATAGTGAAGTCATTATATAGGGCAAAATCCGCCACGCAACAGGAGAATGTGATTATCTCACTTAACTTTGTAGGGATTAATGACAAGTGGTGACAAAAAGAGCGACAGGCATAAACCCTGTCGCTCTTGATGGTTAAGTGTTCGCGATGATTAGCGTTGTTTGAACGCTTTCATCGTCTGAAGGTGTTGAGAGATCTTTTTGAATTTGTGGCTCTGGGTGTCGTCCCAAATGATTTCGTAATACGGCGCTAACGCCTCGGCGGTTTGACTGTTGTCGTGAATTTCATCCTCTTTAGAGAGGATCACCAAACACTGGCCCGCATTTTTACTGCGAAACTCTGACACACATTTGGTCGCAATGTCTTCATACTCTTCAGGGCGGTCGATCCGGCCCTGCATGGTGCGCTCAGGATGAAGATTAGGATTAAACATCACCTGCTTGATGCCACACAAAAATCCAATACGCTCTGACCAATAGGCACCTAGACCCACACCGCAGATCAGTGGAGAGGTATCCCCCGACTGTTCAATCACTTTGTGCACTTCTTTAAGTAGATGCTGCATATCGTGTTTCGGGTGCAATGTGCTGTAGTTAATGAAACGAACATCGTCATCAATAAACTGCAACTGTAAGACTTTTTCGTGGTTACCTGGGCTTGTGGAGTCAAAGCCATGCAAATAAATAATCATTCTAATTCCCTCGAACCTAATACTTCCAACTCTACCACGACCAAATCTACCAGAAATAGTAGGGTTAACTTTTACTTTATCGTTGCAAAACCACTAAACAGTGATCTTAGCTACAAAATAGGCCTTCAAGCCGAGTCGCCTCGGTCAAATATTGCTCTTCCCCCCACAACTGGTATGCGAGAAGATACCAAAGCATCGCCATCATTTTTGCTCTGGGTTGCCAAGCCATGACGCCTTCGACCCAATCATCAATACCGTCTACCCCTCGTTTTTGACAGTATCGAAAAACCGCGTCTTGAGGGTCGTGCTGACACACGTCGATACTGAGTGTCAGATCCAGCCTAGGATCAGCGATGCATGCGTATTCCCAATCGATCACCGTGATGCCTTGTGTGGTGCGTACCATGTTGTACCCAGCCAAATCAAAATGACACAGCACGTGGCCGACATCCGCCAAACTGGGCGCACCGCGCCACGTTTCGTACACACCACGAATCGAGTCCGATTTGAGCGTGTCGTCAATCAATATCCAGTAATGATCAACTCGTGCCGTATAGTTAAACGGCGCGACGGGAATACGTTGTGTGTTGGCTTGATGAACACTCACCATGGTATCGAGCAGATCATCAAACGGCAGGCCGTCTCTCAGCGGAATGCCCTCGATCCAATCCACCAACAGCCCTTGTTCACAAATGTAATGCGGCTTAGGCGCGATGGGATTGTGTTCGAGTGCAGAGAGGATTTGATACTCTTGAAAGCGCGAGATGGAAAACGCTTTGGTGATGGGCGTACTTGGGCGCCATACGTAGGCGCCGCGATGAGTGACCACTTTCCAACAACGGTTGGTCAACCCGCCTGTCAACGTTTGAGCGTATTGGGCGGGCTCAGGGAAGAACGGATTGAGCGCAGTCAAAGAGCGATCAAGTTGACACGCTTCATGCCAAGACATCCTGGCCATAGATCACCTCTTCCCTTGTCATTACATACCTAGAAAGCTTTTTGACTCTTGTTTGCGGATCTCAGTCTCGTCTGCCCACTCGATCAAACCCGTTTCAAGATCCATCAGGCGCATGGTCATTTTGTAGTAGACGTCTTTATCACTACCGGCATTTTTGGCGATGCTCGATAGGTTGCCGTACAGCATGTATTGCGCCCCAACCATTTTACCGAACTGGATGGCGGTACTTTGGTTAACGAGTTCGTCGTTGTTTTGGAAGTTCAACTGTTCACGCACCGATTCCACGCGATCCATATCCACAAAGCGGAATTTGCCTGAGTTGAGCATCTTAGTGCTGATGGTGTCGGTAATGGATTCAGTATCGATGTGCTCACTGGTTTTGTTTTTGATGCGCTCAACAAAAACAATAGGACGCGCATCACGTGTGATGGCCGCCACCGAGCCTGACATCATCATGCTGTCGACCATTTCACCGGCAATTTTTTGCAAGTCAGTGGAACCAAAATCAATCGTGGTGGTTTCAACCGCTTGCGCGTCACCATAACTCACTTTGTTCGAACAGCCGCCGAGAATCACAGCCAAGCCAAGTAATGCTATTACACTTTTCTTCATTTCTTGGTTCCTCATAAACCTTGAATTGTCATTAATTTATTGATTATTTTCACGAATTTGTAAACGGAAATGTTTGCCATTCGGGTTCACCGACACCTCAGACAAGGCCACCGTTTCCGTCCCGCGTAAGATGGATTGACGCCAAGGGCTAAGCTTAGTGTTGACCTCCAAGCCATTGTCGTCATACCAATAAAAGCGATACAGCACATTGAGGTCACCTTTCGACTGGTTGGTCATGCGCACAACCCCACGCGCATGCCCTTCTACCTCTGTTGTTGCGATGTCTTCAATTTTTAGATTGCCGGCTAAGACGTTATCGCCAAAGAGCACTTTGTGTGTCTCTCCATCGACTCTAAGACCTGCTGTGTTGTCTGCGCATCCGATCAGCGCCGTGGCCGCGAGGGCCGCTATAAGCCATTTTTTCATCGTATACTTCCTAGTTGTTTATGCCATATTGTAGCATTGTCTCCCTGACGAGAGATCCACACCAGTGCGGTGCGCCCCGCCGCGACATCAAACGGGTAGTCTTGGTTATTCACCCGAATACTCTGCGTTCCGGGCTCGACCACACGACTGCTGCTCGCAACATGACCCGGTAACGTCAACCAACTGCGGGTATCGGGTTGCTCGGTGAGCGTGTTCCAAATATTAAATACGAGATTGCCGACGTCATCGCCTTGTGTGGCCTCTTTTCGCAATTGATCTTTTGCCCAAACCCGCAATGCTTGACGGATCACCATCGCAGTTATACGTTCCGATAAATCACGTTGGGCCATCGCATTGACATCGGTCAAGCGCGATTCCATGAGCGGCGCTTGATTCAATGTAAGCGGTGTAAATCGCTCTGGCGAAGCAGGCGGGTAATACGGCAGAGCGATAGTATAGAAGGCCACATTGTTGCGACTGTCATACAAAGGCAAAGATTGCTTCCAACCTTGCAACGCCGTCACTATGCCTTGTTCATCGAGCACGATGACGCGCGCTTTGTCGCTCTCTAACAAACTGGCTTTACCGTATCGCTGCTCTAATTTAATCAGGTCTTCTTTCATGCTAAGGCGCGTCGCAACGCGCATGGTGCCATCTATGATTTGCTGATTGTCTGGCGCCACCGCGAGCGCGCGTCGATAATCCACATAGGCGGCATTGAGGTCATTGTCTGCTTCATAAAGCAGTGCCGACAGATACAACAAATAGGCATTTTGCACCGCCGCCAAGGTTTTTCCCGCATCAGGGTAGTTCGACAGCACGCTGCCTAAATTGGGAGATAAACCCTGCGCTTGCATATTACTTTGCGCTTTCGCTAGCTCTTTTTCACGCTCTTGCTTGGCACGCTCTTGGACTTGATTGGCGCGGCGCATCTCAATCAATGCCCCTTCCAGTTGGTTTTGCTGTAGATAATTGAGACCAAGATAGAGGTGAAGAAAGCCCAACTCATAATCTGCGGGCTGATATTCGTTGAGATTGTCGTTCACCGCGAGTGAACTGACGCTGGTCAGAGTTTCACTGACCGACACCGTAGCTCTATCTTGCTGAGCGCGAACGGCTTGGTCACTCAACTCAAACGCTGCTTTACTATCGCTGTAGGTTTGATTGAGAAAGTGCACGCGCCCCTTTTCAAGGTTATCGAGAATATCGCCCGCCACAGAGTCAGGCAGCGCTTCTTGTGCGCGCTGATAATCCCCTCGCTGCACCGCTTGGTACACATCAGCATTTTGTGCGCTGTAATGGCTAAACAGGTTGCCAGCCGACATATTGGCACACGCCGTGATAACAAGGGTACTGGCGAGTAATGCACGACGTTGAATGTGGATGGTGAGTTGATTCGTAAAACGCACTCCAAGCCTCAAATCAGAATTTCAGATACCGATCTCACCGACATCAATATCAGTGAGACCTGCTCTCTGACACAAAGTGACGCAAAAAGTTCGCTTTGTGTCATGACTGTATCGCGTCGATTAACTCATCAACATCGGGCCAAGTGGACGGCCGCCGACTAAGTGCATGTGAATGTGGTAGACCTCTTGGCCGCCGTGCGCGTTACAGTTAACGATCAGGCGGTAACCCTCTTCATCAATCCCCTCTTCTTTGGCTAACTTGCGAGCCACAGTAAATAGGCGCCCCATGACCGCTTCATCGGCCTCTGTGACATCATTCACCGTTGGGATAAGAGTATTAGGAATGATCAAAATATGGCTCGGCGCGCGAGGGTTGATATCACGAAACGCGGTAACCAAATCATCTTGATAAACCACATCGGCCGGGATCTCTTTGCGAATGATTTTACTGAAAATGGTTTCTTCAGCCATGAAACTCTCCAGAAGGTATCGTTGAATTTTCAATGCCATCGAGTATGCGTCAAGCAAATCGAGATCACAATAAAAACAGTGTTCACATCATGTTGTGAGCATTTTATTGATACACATTTTCATTTTTGTATTGTGCGTCATAAAATGTGTGTCTCACTCTCCATACAATCAAACTCTTTTTGCTATTTATAGCGTTATAGTTTGAATTTTTGCCATAGTTAGGGAGAGATCTATGAAAGGCTCAGTGATAAGAAGAATGTACGCTGGCTTTGCACTGATCATTGTGATGTTCATCGTATCCACCATGATGACGTTGAACGGAATGCAGCAAATCCAATCCAATTTCGAGAGTGTCTCCAACACCTCTCTACCTCTTGTTTCCAAAGCCAACGAAACCAGTGTCTCTCTGCTTTCTGCGGATAAGCTTTTCAAAGATTTTCTGACCACTCAGAGCTTTGAGCGCATGGAACAAATCGAAAGCCAATTCGATCAAGCACGTGTTGAATACAATCAAACCTTAGCTGCCCTTGAAAAGGCCAGTGCAAGCAAGCCAGAATTGGTCGCCAGCATGGCGGATCTTAAAGAGAAAGAGAGCAGTTACTTCGGAGAAGCCAAGCAAGCGATGGAAAACTATCGCTCGATGTTTGAGTCTCAAGCGCAAGTACAACAATCTTCTCGCCGTTTCCAACGCTTGCACTCTGAGTTGAGCGTCGGGATGAAAGAGTACGTCGATGACCAAAGCAGCATTTCCGTCAAAGTGATGGCGAAAAGCTACTTCATTAAGCTGAAAGACGCCGAAGTGATCACCTCTGACGCGCTGGCAAGTTCAGACACCGCGTTTGTAGCAGAAGCCGTTGCGAAAAACAAAAAAGCCGTAACGCACTTGAACTACGCCTACAACGGCCTATCCAATCAAATGCCTGAGTTGAAAAAAGCCTTTGATGAGTCGGTCAAGCAGTTCACGCTCGACATCGGTCAAAAAGGCGGTGTCCTTGATCAACACAGCAATTACCTTGTGGCAAAAGACGCGCTCTACGCCAACATTGCGAGCCTGACTGAGCAAGTGGATGCGACCATGGCGCTGCTGGCTACCTACAGCGAAGCGGCCCAAGCGGGTCTCAATGCCTCACTGATTGAAGCAGAGCAAGTCTACAATCAAGGAAAGATTCGTTCACTGTTGATTGGTGCCATCGTAATTGCACTGGCATTGGGCATCGGTTACCACATCGCCCACAGTGTCCGCGAGCCACTCACCCGTATTCTTAGCACCTTGGAATACCTCACCAAAGGCGACATGACACACCGTATCGAAATCCGTTACAACAATGAGTTCAGCCGCGTCAGCGGTCACATCAACTCGTTGGCGGACAACCTGCACAATATCTTGGTGAAGCTCAATGATGCCTCGGATAACTTAACCAATACCGCTCGCACCAACCAAGAGACCTCTTCTCAAGCGCAATCGCAGCTTAATCAGCAGCGTGAACAAACGGCCAACGTCGCCACCGCGATGACGGAAATGGCCCATTCCGTTCAGGAAGTGGCCCAAAGTGCGCAAAGCTCGCAGAAGATGGTTGAGCAAGTGGAGTCGGCGTCGGAATCTGGTCGTCAAATCATGGGCACTAACATCACCACCATCAATCAGCTTGAGACACGTCTAACGGAATCCGTTGATGCGGTCAAAGATCTGCAAACCATGAGTAGCCAGATTGGCAGCATTTTGGATGTGATTCGCAACATTGCTGAGCAAACCAACTTACTTGCGCTCAACGCGGCGATTGAAGCGGCGCGTGCGGGCGACCAAGGCCGAGGCTTTGCGGTGGTGGCGGACGAGGTTCGCGTGCTTGCGCAGCGCACTACTGAATCCACCAGCGAAATTGAAAACATGATCAGTAACTTGCAATCGAGTTCTGCTTCAGCCAACCAAGTCATCCAAAGCTGCATGGACGATATGGAGCTGTCGGTTGAACAAGCGTCCAACGCCAACAGTGCAATGGAAGAAATTCAGGGCTTGATCATGGAGATCAGCCAGATGAGTGGACACATTTCTCAAGCCGCAGCAGAGCAAAGTGAAACCACCTCAGACATTGCAAGAAACATTGAAGAGATTAACCTTATCGCCGACACCAGCTATCAGGCGATGGCGCAAATCGCTCAAACCAGTCATGACTTAAGTCAGCTTGCTGGTCAGCAAGGCGAACTGGTGCATCGATTCAAGCTGTAACGTAAAGATACGGTAAATTATTGACAGAGGGCGACCAATTATAACGGTTGCCCTTGTTTTTTCGGCAGATTGTCATTATATCGTGATTAGGCCTCACCCTTTTACTCTCCTTTTTGTGGGCCTGACATGAGGAATAACTATGACAATTCATGTTGGCATCATCGACCAAGACCCGATTCGCTTGGTCACCCCCCTATTAGATAACCGCAGCATCAGTAACCACATCATCTTTATTGGCGTCAATGCCCAGCGCACCCTATTCGACAGACTGAGTCGTGTCTTGGCTAAGCGTGAGATTCACTCAGAGTTCTATGAAATTCCTGACGTTACTAATCCTTCTGAGATAAAGAAAACCGTTGCGGAACTGGCAGAGCGCCTTAAGCAAAGTGGTGAAGATGTGCGCCTTAACGCCAGTTGTGGTCTGCGTCATCGACTCCTGTCGGTTTACGAAGTGTTTCGCACCTTTCATTGGCCAATTTTTGTGGTTGAGCCCAACAGTGATCGCGTCTGCTGGCTCTACCCTGATGGCGTAGAAGACACGCAACTGCAAGATTGGATCACCATTGACGATTACCTTACGGTATTTGGCGCGCGCGGCGAATTTAGCCAACAAACGTTGCCGCCTCAGTTAGACCAAAAACTCTATGAGTTGGGTGAGCGCTGGGCGAGTAACGCCTTAGAACTTGGCCCAGGCCTTGCGACACTCAACTATCTCGCCACGACATGCCGCAAAGAACAGATCCTCAGTGTAGAGTTGTCGGAGAAGCAGCAAGGCTATCGTGAGCTCAAGATGCTGATCGAGGATTTGGTGGATGCCAACATCGCGACGTATGAGAATGGTGTGCTTACCTTTGCCAATGAAGATGCAAGACGCTTCTCCAACGGGGAGTGGCTAGAAACCCTAGTCCACAGCACGGTGCGCCAGATTCAACACAGCATGCCAACGATTCAAGATCACTCACTTAATGTGCAGGTGTATCGTGAGCTCGGTGAGCGTGAAGTGCGCAATGAGCTGGATGTCGCCTGCGTCGTCAACAACAAGCTCCATATCATCGAGTGTAAGACCAAAGGTATGCGTGATGATGGCGATGACACCTTATACAAACTCGAATCGTTAAGAGACTTGCTCGGCGGCTTACAGGCACGCGCCATGCTCGTCAGCTTTAGACCGCTGCGCTACAACGACATCACCCGAGCAGAAGACTTGGGCCTCGCGTTAATCGGCCCTGATGAGCTCAAAGACTTGAAAACCCATCTTACGACATGGTTTCAAGCCGCTGGAGGCATTGACGGACTCGATCTTAAGACAGGAGTAAACAGCCCAGCGGCTCGTTAAGCACGATTCTTGATACCAATGACACAAAAGCCGCGATGACAATCGCGGCTTTTTGCTTACTTAAGGTCGGCAGCGAGATTAGCTGTCGTCTTCGGTAAAATTGGTCGGTAGAGTTTGCTTCATCTGATTCCAGATCTGCGCGCTCTCCATCCCGTAATGACGCACAACCACCAAAATTTGTTCGCGGTTGCCCGTTTCGCATACCTCCAACAAATCACGGTAGAACTTGAGCGCTAAACCGCGCGCCTGAGCACTTGAGAAGTAGTAGCTACCCACACGATCGTAAAGCTTCTTCAATCCATTAAAGATCAAGCCGTAAATCTGGTTACCTGAGTGGAAAGCGAGACGCTGGAAAAGCATGTAATCGTAGTAATTAAACGTTTTCGCAATCAACGTCGCTTGGCGTTTCTGCTCATCTTTTTCACCATCGTCTTTCACGTGTTGCAGAATCTTGTCTGAATACGGCGAGGAGGCAATAAAAGCATCCCAAGAGTCGGCCGCGAGCAAGGCTTCACAAGAGTCGATCACATTGTGAATGGTACGCTCTGAACTCTCTTTATTTACTTTGAACGCATAGCGCATGAAGATAGGTGAGATGTTTGTACGTGCCGCAAGCAAATCTTCTACGATAGAGGTTGCGTTTTCAGCATCGAGCGTCATCAATGTATCAAGAATGTGTAACCCGGACGTTTCCATAAACTGGTTTACTTTAGTCGGCTTACCATGCTGAATGGTTAACCAACCATCACGAGCCAATCTTTGTAAGACCTCACGCAACGTCGTACGTGTTACACCAATGAGTTCAGAGAGCTCTCGTTCGGCTGGGAGAATCGAACCCGGAGGGAAGCGCCCTTTCCAAATACTTTCGATAATGTATTTCTCTGCAAATCCTGCGGGACTCTTTGCCTTGATGACCATTAATTACTGTTCCAATTTTATATTTATCTGGGTCGAATGGAACTCATCATACCACTAGTTTTTGCCTAGCGAAAACAAACCACCAGTAAACGTGGCATGGATGCCATATAGAGCATTAACTCTAATTTGTTTTGGCGGTTTTAAGTGGTGTGGGGATTGTCAAAACCAATAAATTTTAACTTTACCTAACCTCACTTTCTCTGAGGCCTTATGAGTACTGCATTAATCACACAATATGAGTTTTTATTTTTGAAACTAACATTGTTATTTTGATGCAATATAATCCCATATTGTTGCTTATCAGTTCAACTAAATGGCTAACTGCCATCAATTGCTGATTTTCACAACTATTATGCAAGCGTTACGTAACTTTGATCGCGTTTTTGAATAAAAGTGGACTGATACATTTATCAGATATCACTTAATCATTGACTAACAAGTTATCAACGGTAGAGTGGCGACCGAAGTAAGGAGTGCTTGTCTTTCTCAGGGAGTGACTTGGCAAGACCACATATTGATACTCAGGATGTTGTTTTTCTAAGTCGCTGTTGATATGGCGTTACACGGCTGGACTATCTGCGCATGAGCCATCTGCGCATGACCCGCTGCGACGCCTACATTGAATTCGGGCACGTCTGTGTTAATTCAGTACAACAATAAAGAGTATTAATGTCATGCCGATGTCACTCGGAAACGCCTTCATCAAGAACTTTCTTGGTAAGGCACCGGATTGGTACAAAGTTGCCATCATAGCCTTCCTCATCATCAACCCGCTTGTGTTCTTTTTCATCGATCCTTTTGTCGCAGGCTGGTTGTTGGTCGCAGAGTTTATTTTCACCCTTGCGATGGCACTGAAGTGTTACCCGCTGCAACCCGGTGGTTTATTGGCCATTGAAGCCATCGCCATTGGCATGACCAGTGCGGATCAAGTCAAGCATGAGCTTGTCGCGAATATCGAAGTGTTGCTACTGCTGGTCTTTATGGTCGCAGGTATCTACTTCATGAAGCAGCTTTTGCTGTTTATCTTTACCAAGATTCTGCTCGGTATTCAGTCTAAAAGCATGTTATCGCTGGCGTTCTGTTTTGCCGCGGCGTTCTTGTCTGCTTTCTTAGATGCATTAACGGTGATCGCTGTTGTCATCAGTGTCGCAGTTGGCTTTTACGCGATTTACCACAAAGTCGCCTCCGGTCAGGGTGGTCACGCGACTCATGACCATACGTCAGATGATCATCTTAACGATCTTACGCGTGATGACTTAGAGAACTACCGCGCCTTCTTGCGTTCGCTGCTCATGCACGCAGGGGTGGGTACGGCACTCGGTGGCGTGATGACCATGGTGGGTGAGCCGCAAAACTTGATCATTGCTGATCAGGCTGGCTGGCAGTTTGGTGAGTTTATTGTTCGCATGTTGCCCGTTACTCTACCGGTGTTGATTTGTGGTCTCGCAACGTGTGTGCTCGTCGAAAAAATGAAAGTCTTCGGCTATGGCGCCCGCCTGCCTGACACGGTGCGTCAGATTCTGGTTGATTACGATAACGAAGAGCGTAAAAAGCGCACCAAACAAGATGTGGCTAAGCTTTGGGTTCAGGGTGTTATCGCGGTATGGCTGATTGTCGGCCTTGCGCTCCACCTCGCGGCAGTCGGCCTCATCGGCTTGTCTGTCATCATTCTGGCTACTGCGTTTACGGGCGTGATTGAAGAGCACTCGCTAGGCAAAGCCTTCGAAGAGGCCCTGCCCTTTACCGCGCTTTTGACGGTGTTCTTCTCAATTGTTGCCGTTATCATCGACCAAGAGCTATTCAAGCCGGTGATTGATGCGGTATTGCACGTCGAAGATAAAGGCACCCAACTGGCGCTCTTCTATGTCGCTAACGGACTGCTTTCGATGGTGTCTGATAATGTATTCGTCGGCACGGTCTACATTACCGAAGTGGGTACGGCGTTGATGGAAGGCGTGATCAATCGTGACCAATTTGACTTGCTCGCAGTAGCGATCAATACGGGCACCAACTTGCCATCGGTTGCCACCCCGAACGGTCAAGCTGCCTTCTTGTTCTTGTTGACCTCAACGCTGGCACCTTTGATTCGTTTGTCCTACGGTCGCATGGTCATCATGGCACTGCCCTACACGATTGTGCTGGCGTTAGTTGGCTTTGCCGGTATTGTCTTCCTGCTTGAGCCAATGACCGCGTGGTTCTATGAAGCAGGCTGGATCACGCATCACTCAGCAGAAATTATGCATGCGGTGACCAAAGGTCACTAATCAGCATCACGTTTGAATAATTTTTTATTGCGATAGAAACTTTTACACGCTAAAAAGCTCTGATTAGTCAGAGCTTTTTTCTTTTCTTTGTTAGGGATATTTCATTACTTATGCTTTCTTCGATTAAACAGTTTTCTCAGGGACGATTTGCTTGGCTACTGCTGTTTGGCTTGATTGTCGCACTAGAGTTGTGTGCACTGTTCTTCCAGCACGGAATGGGCTTGGCGCCGTGTGTGATGTGTATTTATGAACGCATCGCCATGCTTGGCGTCGCGGCCGCAGCGCTGATTGGTGCCATCAATCCACGTGTTGCTGTATTGCGTTGGTTAGGGCTCGCAGCGTGGGGCGGCAGTGCTTATAAAGGACTCATGCTGTCACTAGAACACGTGGATTACCAGTTTAACCCTTCGCCGTTCTACACCTGTGATCTGTTTGTTCAATTCCCTGACTGGGCACCGCTCAATCAATGGGCGCCTTGGATGTTTGAAGCTTATGGGGATTGCAGCAAAATCGTATGGCAGTTTTTGACGCTCTCCATGCCACAGTGGCTCGTGGTTATCTTTGCTGCAAACCTGCTCGCGCTTGGTGTCATTGTTCTCTCTCAATTTGCCAAAGATAAATAACACCCATCACTCACTCTGAGTACACGAGTAAAAAAATGGCTTCCAAACGGAAGCCATTTTTTATGAGTCGCCTTTGTCGGTGCGACGCTGACTATGTCTCGAGAAACAGTATGCAGAGTTACCATATGTAGAGTAACTATATGTAGAGTAACTATATGTAAAGTGACCCTATGTTAAGTAACGACGCATATTGCCCGCTATCAGTTCATCTCTCGACCCGGCTCTGGCGCCAAGACCTCTCGGTTACCGTTATGGCCTGGCGCGCTGACAATCCCTTGAGCCTCAAGCTGCTCGACAATTCGCGCCGCACGGTTGTAACCGATTTTAAATCGACGCTGAACGCCAGAGACTGAACCACGACGAGATTGCACTACGTGCTCGACCACTTGATCAAACAGAGGGTCCATCTCTTCATCACCTTCGGGCTTCTCGCCCGGTAGCAGCGCTTCTGGCCCTTGGTCACCGTTGGTGATCTCATCGATATAGTTTGGCTTGCCGCGTGCCTTCCAGTTGTTGACCACCGCATGCACATCATCATCTGAAGCAAATGCCCCATGGACGCGAATGGTGTGACTCGATCCGGAAGGAAGATACAACATATCACCCATACCCAGCAGTGACTCTGCACCACCTTGATCGAGAATGGTTCGAGAGTCCGTTTTGGTTGAAACGGTAAATGCAACCCGCGTAGGAATGTTCGCTTTGATCAAACCGGTAATAACGTCTACTGAAGGTCGCTGCGTCGCCAAAATGAGGTGGATACCCGCGGCGCGCGCTTTTTGCGCTAAACGCGCGATCAACTCTTCGACTTTCTTCCCGACCACCATCATCAGATCGGCAAATTCATCCACGATCACTACGATATAAGGCAGCTTTTCGAGCAGCGGTGGATGCTCATCCATACTGTCACCCGGTTGCCAGAGCGGATCGTGGATTGGGTGGCCCGCATCTGCCGCCATTTTCAGCTTGTCGTTGAATCCTTTGATGTTCCTAACGCCCAGTGCAGACATCAGCTTATAACGCCGCTCCATCTCGCCAACACACCAACGCAATGCATTGGACGCATCCTTCATGTCGGTCACCACTTCGGACAACAAGTGAGGAATACCTTCATAGACCGACAACTCAAGCATTTTCGGGTCAATCATGATAAAGCGGACGTCTTCTGGGGTCGCTTTATAGAGGATACTCAAGATCATGACGTTCACCCCGACCGATTTACCTGAGCCTGTGGTACCCGCCACCAGCACGTGAGGCATTTTCGACAGGTCCGCCACCACGGCTTCGCCTGCAATATCTTGACCAAGGACGACGGTCGTCGGTGATTTAGCGTTAACAAATGCTTGGCTGCCGACCACATCGGAGAAATAGACCGTCTGGCGACTCATATTCGGCAGTTCAAGGCCAACATAAGGCTTACCAGGGATCACCTCCACCACACGCACCGCCATCGCTGAGAGTGAGCGTGCTAAGTCCATCGATAAACTTGAGATGCGGCTTACTTTCACCCCTGGTGCCAAATCCAATTCAAAACGAGTAATCACCGGTCCTGGGAATATATCCACCACCGAGGCGGTGATTTTATAGTCCGCTAACTTAGATTCCACCAGACGAGCAATCTCCTCTAACGCATCGCGATCAATAAAGTTTTCTCGCTTCTCTGGGTGGTACAAAAGCTCGAGCGTTGGCATAGGCTCGGTCGGTTTCGGCAAGTTTTGATCTTGCTGAACCAAAAACGGGTTCTGAGACGCGACCACTTTGGCTTGCGCTTCCGCAACTAAGTTTTGCAGCGCGGCCGCATCTTCGTCTTGTGCTACATCGACGTCGCCCTCGTCATCATCTGTTGAGCCGCCCTGTTCATCAATAAACGCTTCGTCGGGTTCTTGTGGCGTAAAGCTTGGCTCAGGGTCGTCTTCGACCACATCAAAGCTGGAGATACGAGGTTGCTCATCCTCTTCAATATCAGGGAGTGGCGAATCATCACGATCGTGGAAAACAGGCTCATCTTGCCAAGGCGTAGTAAGCTCTTGCTCTTGCTCGCGCTCTTGCGACGGCAACTCGCTGGACGCTTGAGTCAAAATCGGTTCAGGGGCGTAATCGTTGGCACTATTGGCCGCCGCATCGAGCTCCTCTATAGTGGCACCAAGCTGCTTAACACGCAGGTTACTCTGCTCGTCATCCTCTTGCTCGTCGTAGTGATAAAGCGGCGTCTCTGGCGCAGAGGTGGACGCTTGAGTGGCACTATTGTCCGGCATATGAATGTTGTAGCGACGTGTCGCGGACTGAGGAGATACTGCCTCGCTGACTGGCTCCTCACGCTCTGAATGCGCTTGGATGGCAGGCGACGTGTCCATACCTTCTCGCGGCTCATGCTGTAATGAGTCAGGTTGCGTCGCATCCGGTTCGGTCAAGGTCGGCGCAAACACCTGATCCTTCTCACCGCGCAGCTTATTGATCACCCAAGTGATGGCACCAATCGCCTGCTCGCCAATCCAATCCACGATCGTTAGCCAAGAAATCCCGGTCAACAGCGTAAAACCCGCGCCCCACAAAAACAGCAGCACTAGCGTGGTGCCTAGCACGTTAAGTGTCGGCAGAGCGAGACTGGTCAGCACATCACCGATAACGCCGCCAGATGAAAAGTACCAGATATCGTCGAAGTTGATGTCGGCAAGACCGCAACTGGTGAGAATCAATATAGTTAAGCCGAGTAAGCGTGTGCCCCAAAGCATAAAATCGAGCGGCTCATCTTCGCCTCGTTTACGAAACAGAACCCATGCGGTCAGTGCGATGACCACTGGAATAGTGTACGCCAGTGAGCCAAACGTAAAAAACAGTGTGTCCGCGAGCCAAGCCCCGACAATACCACCGGCATTTTCAATCTCCATACCCCAGGCGGTTTGCGACCATGATGGATCGGCCGCGCTGAAGGTCAGCAGGGCAACAGACAGTAAAATAGCGGCGAGGAAAACCACGATTAGGCTGCATTCTTGTAAACGCTCGGAACCGGAAAGGCGCGTCTTTTGACGATGGTCCCCAGTGTCGACGATGGTTTCGACTTTGTTTTTGGTTTCTCGGAACATAACCACTCTAACATACTGAAAAAAATAGCCCGAACAGCCAAGCTGCACGGACTATTGATTTAACCACATCGGCCTACAAAACCCAATTATGAAAAGTCAGAATATCGAAAGGGATTCTCACTTTGTCTCGCCTTCGCCCTGCATAGTCACTCCCATACTGGGCTTAGGGATTAACGAGTTTTGATCACCAATTGATTGGTTTGTTTCACTTCTTCCATAACCACGTAAGTACGTGTGTCATTAACACCGGGTAGACGAAGTAGTGTATCCCCTAGCAGTTTACGATAAGCACTCATATCCGAAACGCGTGTTTTCAAAAGATAGTCGAAATCACCAGAAACAAGATGACACTCTTGTATGTCGTCAAGCTTCTGTACGGCTGCATTAAACTGTTCAAACACGTCTGGAGCACCACGGTTTAGCGTGATCTCCACAAACACCAATAGAGACGCGTCTAGGTACTGAGGGTTGAGCAACGCTGTGTACCCAGTGATGTATCCCTGACGCTCTAAGCGTCTTACGCGCTCTAAACACGGAGTGGGCGAAAGACCGACTCGTTTAGACAATTCTACATTCGAAATTCGACCATCTTTTTGCAACTCATTCAGAATATTGCGATCGATACGGTCTAGATCCTTGGACGGCTTCTTATTGTTGTCTGCCATTTTTTATTCCACCTTATTACTTCCTTGCAAAAATTTATACTACAACTTCTTAATATACGGTATCAAATTTTATTACATCCTAACTATACTAGGCATTAATTCGACAGAATTACCCTAAGTACAGTTGATACAACCATTTATCGATAAGGAGTCAGGATGATCATTGGCGTACCAAAGGAAATTAAAAACCACGAATACCGTGTGGGCATGATCCCAGCCAGCGTCCGCGAGTTAGTCTCACAAGGCCACCAAGTGTTTGTTGAAACCAATGCCGGCGCAGGCATAGGTTTTTCAGACGATGATTACATCGCTGTAGGCGCATCCATTCTTCCTACTGCTGCCGACGTATTTGCGAAGGCAGAGATGATTGTAAAGGTTAAAGAACCTCAAGCTGTCGAGCGAGCCATGCTCCGCGAAGGGCAAATTTTATTTACTTATTTACACCTCGCACCAGATTTTCCACAAACTGAAGAGCTAATCAAGAGCAAAGCCGTCTGTATAGCCTACGAGACTGTAACAGATAATATGGGTCGCTTGCCACTATTAGCGCCAATGTCTGAGGTTGCGGGTCGAATGTCTATCCAAGCCGGTGCGCAAACCTTGGAAAAATCGCACGGCGGACGTGGTCTGCTGCTAGGCGGCGTACCGGGTGTTGAGCCTGCAAAAGTGGTGGTCATCGGTGGTGGTGTGGTCGGTGCAAACGCGGCACGCATGGCCGTTGGTCTGCGCGCAGATGTGACTATCCTTGACCGAAATGTCGACACTTTGCGCCGCTTGGACGAAGAGTTCCAAGGCCGTGCAAAAGTCGTCTACTCAACCAAAGATGCCATTGAAAAACACGTACTTGAAGCGGATTTAGTCATCGGTGCGGTATTGATCCCTGGTGCAGCGGCGCCGAAGTTGGTCACTAAAGAGCACATAGCCAAGATGAAACCGGGCGCGGCGGTAGTGGATGTTGCTATCGACCAAGGCGGCTGTTTTGAAACCTCTCACGCGACCACGCACGCCGATCCGACCTACATTGTCGATGACGTTGTCCACTACTGTGTAGCGAACATGCCGGGTGCGGTTGCGCGCACGTCAACCTTCGCTCTTAACAACGCGACCTTGCCGTACATTGTCACACTGGCCAATAAAGGCTATCGCCAAGCGCTACTCGAAGACAAAGGCTTCCTGGAAGGATTGAACGTGATTCACGGTAAAGTAACTTGCCAAGAAGTGGCGGAAAGCTTTGACCTTGAGTACGTCGATCCAGAACAAGCGATCGCGATGTTCAACTAAGCTTTAACAGCAACAACAAACAAAAGCGCTTGTGCCGAAACACAAGCGCTTTCTTTATTCTATTGATTCTAAGAAGTGGCTCTGGCCAAGCCGTACGGGTCAATACGAGAACGCTTAAAACCAACGCTCTAATGAAGCGCGATCTAGCTGTTTAAACGCGCGGTTAAGTAGACGCGCCAACTCTTTATAACGCGGACGAGATTTCATCGGCTCTAGCGCGCCTCCACTGTCGACAATTTTCTGATGGATTTCTCGATACCAGCCTGCCAACGCAGGAGGAAGTACAGTGTTCGAACGATTGCCAAGCCACCACATGCCTTGAATGGGCATACTGATGGCAAACAAGGCGATGATCACCGCCTGCGGCATAGCCTGATAGTTGTTGAACGCCATTTGAGTCAGCACACTGATGGCCGCAATCGCAGGCATGACCTTCACACCAAACCGAGTCGCCTTAATGATGCGTTGCTCTGGAAACAGCATGTTAAGCTCTTTGCGCATCGGCCAGATTTCCATGTATTTTTGACCGTCACGTAGGCTATGAATCAAACCGACTTTATTACTCATACGACTCTCTCACTGGTTTAGGCGACCAAATTAAAATTTAGTTGAAAAATTAAACTTTCTAAGTAAAAAATTGATAAAAGTTAATATTCTTTCAAAATTTTTTGTTATTATTCTCTATTATCGTTATCCTTCGCGGACCCACAATCTCATTGTTGCTGTTATTTACAATTTACGCAACTCTATGGGACCTATCTGCAAGGATGCAATGGTAACGTTCGGGAGACGTTACTGTCTCTTTATACGGAATTCGACGTTTTTTTGACCAAGATTAGTACGCAGCGAACCTCGTATCGTCTATTCTTGTGATTAATTTTTATCCTAACTGATTATTACAGGTAGTCACTCATGTCAAAGCTAGTTTTAGTTTTAAACTGCGGTAGTTCTTCTCTTAAGTTCGCTATTGTTGATGCAGCAAACGGCGACGAGCACCTAACCGGTCTTGCTGAATGTCTTCATCTTCCAGAAGCGCGTATCAAATGGAAGCTAGATGGCAAACACGAAGCACAACTTGGTGAAGGCGCTGCGCACGATGAAGCTCTTTCTTTCATCGTTGAAACTATTCTTGCTTCTAAGCCAGAACTTGCACAGCAACTGAAAGCGATCGGTCACCGTGTGGTACACGGCGGCGAGAAATTCACGCAATCTGCGCTTATCACTGACGACGTACTGAAAGGTATCGAAGACTGTGCAACGTTGGCGCCTCTTCACAACCCAGCAGCGATCATTGGTATTAAAGCGGCTCAAAAAGCGTTCCCTGGCCTACCAATGTCTGCGGTATTTGATACGGCTTTCCACCAGTCTATGCCTGAAGAAGCGTACCTATACGCACTGCCATACAACCTGTACAAAGAGCACGGTATCCGTCGCTACGGCATGCACGGCACATCACACCTATTCATCGCTCGCGAAGCAGCTGAGCGTCTAGGTAAACCGGCTGACGAGTTGAACATCATCAACTGTCACCTAGGTAACGGCGCATCTGTGTGTGCAATCAAGAACGGTAAATCAGTAGACACCTCCATGGGTCTGACACCGCTTGAAGGTTTGGTGATGGGTACACGCTGTGGTGATATCGACCCTGCTATCATCTTCCACCTACACGACGCACTAGGTTACTCTGTTGAGCAAATCAACACCATGCTAACTAAAGAGTCTGGCCTACAAGGTCTAACTGAAGTGACGTCTGACTGTCGTTTCGTTGAAGACAACTACGGTCAAAAAGAAGAAGCAACGCGTGCGATGGACGTATTCTGTCACCGCCTAGCGAAATACGTAGCGGGTTACACTGCGACACTGGAAGGCCGTCTAGACGCGATCGTCTTTACTGGCGGTATCGGTGAAAACTCTGGCCCAATCCGTGAGATGGTATTGAACCGTCTAGGCGTATTCGGTATCGAAGTAGATGGTGAAGCAAACCTGAAAGCACGTTTTGGTGGTGAAGGCACCATCACAACTGCAGACAGCCGCATCCCAGCAATGGTGATTTCGACCAACGAAGAGCTTGTCATTGCCGAAGACACTGCTCGCCTAGCAGGTCTTTAATCAGATTCACCGGCTAGCCAAGTGCTAGCCGGTTTTCTAACTGAAGTCGGTCAATTACAGCTAACTGTGATGACCAAGGGGCACAACTGGCATTCTCCCTCTCTATCGTTTATGTCACTGTGCTTAACTCCCCCTAATAGCTAAAGGTACTCTACGAATGTCTCGTACTATTATGCTTATCCCTACCAGTGCTGGCGTCGGTCTGACCAGCGTGAGTATGGGTGTTCTTCGCGCTATGGAGCGCAAAGGCGTTAAAGTTTCTTTCTACAAGCCAATCTGTCAACCTCGTAGCGGTGGCGATCAACCGGATCTCACCTCGACGATTGTGGGCCGTAACAGCGATGTGAAAATCGGCCAGCCAATGCCGATGTCTGTCGCGGAAAGCTTGATCGGTAACGACAACATGGACGAGTTGCTAGAAACCGTCGTTGAACGTTACAACCAGATCAACAAAGATGCAGACGTAACCCTGATCGAAGGTCTTGTGCCAACGCGTAAGCACCCATTTGCCAACCAAGTGAACGCGGAAATCGCGGCCACATTGGGCGCAGAAATCGTGCTTGTCGCCACACCGGGTACCGATAACCCTGCGCAACTGAAAGAGCGTATTGAAGTTGCGTGTTCAAACTTTGGTGGCACTAAGAACAAAAACATCTCTGGCGTGATCATCAACAAGCTCAACGCACCGGTTGACGAAGCGGGTCGTACTCGCCCTGATCTGTCTGAGATCTTTGATGACGCCGACAGCGCGAAGCAAAACGAGCTAAAAGTGATGGAGATCTTCAACACATCTCCTATCCGTGTACTGGGTTGTGTGCCTTGGAGCATCGATCTCATCGCGACACGCGCTATCGACATGGCAGAGCACCTAAAAGCAGACATCATTAACGCCGGTGACATCAACACTCGCCGCATTAAGAGCATCACTTTCTGTGCGCGCTCTTTGCCAAACATGATCGAACACTTCAAACCGGGTTCACTGCTTGTGACGTCAGCAGACCGTCCTGACGTTATCGTTGCCGCATCACTGGCGGCAATGAACGGCGTCGACATCGGTGCTATTTTGCTGACCGGCGGCTACGACATTCCTAAGGAAATCGCAGGTCTCTGTCAGCCAGCGTTTGACACTGGTCTACCTATCTTTAAAGCACAAGGTAACACGTGGCAAACCTCATTGAACCTGCAAAGCTTCAGCATCGAAGTTCCCGCAGATGATAAAGAGCGTATCGAGTTCATCAATGAACACGTTGCTGGCCACATCGACGGTAACTGGATTGAGTCTATGACTGAAGGCACGCAAAAATCACGTCGCCTAAGTCCACCCGCGTTCCGTTACCAGTTGACTGAACTGGCGCGTAAAGCAGGCAAGCGTATCGTACTTCCAGAAGGCGACGAACCACGTACAGTGAAAGCGGCTGCCATCTGTGCAGAACGCGGCATTGCTGAGTGTGTGCTGCTAGGTAACCCAGCTGAAATCCGCCGCGTTGCAGAGCAGCAAGGTGTTGAGCTTGGCGCTGGTGTACAGATCATCGACTCAGATGCTATCCGTGAAAACTACGTTGCTCGTCTAGTTGAGCTTCGTGGTGCAAAAGGCATGACTGAAGTGGTTGCACGTGAGAAGCTGGAAGACTCCGTATTCCTTGGCACCATGATGCTAGAAAACAACGAAGTCGATGGCCTAGTTTCAGGTGCGGTTCACACTACGGCGAACACCATCGTTCCTCCGTTCCAAATCATTAAGACTGCGCCGAATGCGTCTATCGTTTCGTCTGTATTCTTCATGCTACTGCCAGACCAAGTACTGGTTTACGGTGACTGTGCGATCAACCCAGATCCAACGGCGGAACAATTGGCGGAAATCGCGATTCAATCTGCCGACTCTGCTGCAGCCTTTGGTATTGATCCTCGTGTTGCGATGATCTCTTACTCTACCGGTGAGTCTGGTAAAGGTGCAGACGTCGATAAAGTGCGTGAAGCAACACGCATTGCTAAGGAAAAACGTCCTGATCTAGTGATTGACGGTCCGCTACAGTACGACGCGGCGATCATGGAGAATGTGGCAGCGTCTAAAGCACCGAACTCACCTGTTGCAGGTAAAGCGACGGTATTTGTCTTCCCAGACTTAAACACAGGTAACACGACGTACAAAGCGGTACAGCGTAGTGCTGACCTTGTTTCTATCGGTCCAATGCTGCAAGGTATGCGCAAGCCGGTGAACGACCTATCTCGTGGTGCCTTGGTTGATGACATCGTCTACACCATCGCGCTGACAGCGATTCAAGCAGACCAAGAGCAGAAGTAATCACCGCTCTTGCGAGACTCTTTTAAGCCCTCCGACTACTGGAGGGCTTTTTTATTTCCCTATTATTGCAAGCCATACATAACGGCGCCGAGCATAACGGCGGAGCTCATAACCGGCACCACTTTGTGCCATAGCACCCGGCCACCAATGATGGCCACCATCGACATTTTTACTAACGTATTCACCGCCGCCGCAATTAAGATCGCCAGCGATGCCACCTCTACGCTTAATATGGTCACGCTTTGTCTGCCCAGCGCGAGAGAAATTGCATCGACATCTGTCATGCCAGAGATCCCCGCCAGGATCAGCACACCCGACTCACCAAACCACTCAGTCAAGGCATGCGAAAGTAAAATGATCCCCGCGAGCACCAAACCAAACAGCAAGGCCGATTGCAACGCAAGTGGGTTACTTTGCTTGCTATTGGGTTCGACAGGCTCGATATGACAGCCGCGCCAAATCCACCATGCGGGCAGATAGAGTGCTGCCATCGTCCCTAACGCTGGGTATGCGATTTGCTCGACCAGTAAGGGGTTAATCACGCTTAGCACAATCAGTAAACGCGGAAACATGGTGCCACAACTGACTAATATGCCCGTAGCGAGTAAACCGCTCAAATGCGGCTGTTCCCGTGATAGATGAGAAAATTGCAATGTCAGCGCCGTCGATGAGCTCAATCCAGCAAATAGCGAAGTGAACAAGATACCCCGTTTGGTACCGCCAATTTTGATCGCAAAATAGCCCACAAAAGAGATGCCTGCGATCAACACCACCATCCACCAAATTTCATATGGATTGAGCGCATTCCAAGGCCCAAAGGTTTGATTTGGTAGCAATGGCAATAAGACGATGGAGATCATCAATAGCCGCAGTGCCGCGTCCAATTCGTACTCTTGTAGACGTTGCAGCGCTTGGTGCAGTTCGCGTTTGTTATCAAGCACCACTGCCGTAATCACCGCCGCTGACGCAGCCAAGACAGCGTACCCCGAGACCGTGAGCGCGCCGAGAACAAAGGTCATCAGCAAGCTGACCACACCGGTAATACTGATGCTGGTGCTGTTTTTTTGCTGCGCGACAAACGCCACACAAGCAAGAATCACCAAGGCGACAAAAGCAAAACCCAGCAGCAAAGGGGAATAGACTTTGGCTAAAATCGCGACCAGCGCGCCGAGTACCGCTACGAGAGAGAAGGTTCGGATCCCTGCAACGCGCGTGCCTTCCGCATTATTGCGCATCACCCAGCCACGCTGTGTCCCAACAATCGCCCCAAGCATCAACGCAATCAAAAGATGCCAAAAGAGCTGCTCATCGCTGACGAGATGTTGTAACTCCATACGCCCTCCCACTTGCTAACTGTTCAATGTTAAGTGTAGGAACTAACGCAGATAATTCTGTGATAGGGCATAAAAAACCCCGCGAAGTGCGGGGGATTAAGTTAAGCGCTGATGGCCTCTCGTCCGTGGGGAGAATCGAGGTCTAATTCTGGTCCTTTAGGTACCACTTGTGTGGGGTTGATCCCGGTATGACTGAAATAGTAATGGCGCTTAATATGATAAAAATCTGTGGTCTCTTTGACCCCTTCCACTTGGTACAACTCTTTTAGATAACCGTGCAAGTTTGGGTAATCTTCAATACGCTGCTTATTGCATTTAAAGTGGCCCACATACACCGCATCAAAACGAATCAAGGTGGTAAACAAACGCCAATCGGCCTCCGTTACCTGACCGCCCGCTAGGTAGCGATGACTCGCGAGATGAGTATCAAGCGTATCCAACGCAGAGAACAGCTTATCGTATGCTTCTTCGTACGCTTCTTGCGTCGTCGCAAAACCGCAGCGGTAGACACCATTATTGACGTTGGGGTAGATAAAATCGTTCCACTCATCAATCATTTCGCGGAGGTGGTCTGGATAGTAATCGAGAGTATTGCCCGTCAAGTCGTTGAACGCATGATTAAACATACGGATGATTTCTGACGACTCATTGCTGACAATGGTGTTGTGCTTTTTATCCCACAAGACAGGCACCGTAACGCGCCCTGTGTAGTCGGACTTAGCCTGAGTGTAGATTTGGTGCAATCGCGTATGACCAAACAGCGGCTCAGGCAGCCCCATTTGCCAGCCTTCACTCATCATATCTGGGCAGACCACAGTGACATCAATATGAGGCTCCAGCCCTTTTAGGCGGCGAAAAATTAGAGTTCGGTGAGCCCAAGGACACGCGAGCGAGACATAAAGATGATAGCGCCCGGATTCCGGCGCAAAGCGCGCGCCCTCTTTATTGACGACCCAATCACGAAACCCGGCGTCTTCGCGCACAAATTGACCGCCGTTTGATTTAGTGTCGTACCACACATCGTGCCACACGCCTTCAACTAGCTTGCCCATAATTCACCTTCGTTATTCTCGTTCACTGTAAAAACCTTGCTTTTACTATAGCGAGTTGATTCAAAATGGCAGTAAGGGAAATTAGACGAACTTGGTCAACATATTTGAATAACTGCCAGCAAACTTACTCATAACCGGTAGAGATAAATGAAAGCAATCCTTTGACTCATCTATTCCTAGCCTCTCCACTATGAGCGCTGAAACTTGATATACCTTCCAGTAAATTGCAACAATTTCCATACCTCTTGCTAACGTCACGGAGAACATCACATTTCAATCAAGACATACATCTTCGATTGTTATGTGTTTAATAACCCCCTCTCTATGTTTCTCATTTTTTGATCTCATTAGGATACGTCGTAAGCGCCCTCTCCCTTCGCTGGCGCACAACAACGAAAAAGGTATAACGATGAAAAACACCACGATTTGTGCAGTGGCTCTGGCCCTCGCTTCTAGCCCAATTTTTGCTGCGGACTCGGATGAGTTGCACGCGTTCGATCCACGAAATACCCAATCTCGCATTGGTACTATGGTCAATACAGACAGCGGTGAGCTAAAGCTGTTTGCCGGCTATGGCGCTGCCAACCTTTACGATGCGGGACCAGAAGGTAAAACTCAAACCGTGCTCTTTGGTGAATACTTTACGGATACAGATAACATGCGTGCACGCATGGCGCATTTTGACAGTCGTGTGGGCGGGGTTTATATCGACTTGTATGGCACTAAGCTGGCAGACTCCTACACCGCAGGCTACATGCTGCCTCTGGAAGCCGCCAATGGCACCACAAAGTTCTTCCCTTCAGTGAATTACACTTATGTGGATGTCGACCTCAATAAAGCGGCAGGCCGCATCGCCAAAAACAGTGGCGGTAGCGTTGATGAGATTCAATCTGTGCTGCACTCTGTGGGGGCGAAAGATGCCCACTTAGCATCGGTCAACCTTTACGCCTTGCAGCCTTGGAATGACACCCACTACACCGTCATTCAAGCGATGGCTGGACAAGCTGTCGATGGTATTGATGACCTCAACTTTGTCGATTTGATGTGGGTTCAAGGTATGCAAGCGTATGTGAATGGTCAGAACATCAATATCTTTGTGGAAGGCCGCTATCACAATATTGAGACCGAAGTTCTAGGCCCGAAAAAGCGTAGCGAAGATGCGAAAATTTCATTGGGGATCGATTGGCGTTTCTGAGTGCCAGCCGTGCACATTTAATAACGCTAAGCCATAAAAAATGCCAGTCACTTGACTGGCATTTTTCTATCTATCGATGAGGGTAGGGATTATCCGTTGTTACGAATCCACTCATCCATATCTGTTTTAAGGTTGTCAGACTTAGTACCGAAGATAGCTTGAACACCACCTGCGACGACTACAACGCCTGCTGCACCCAATTTCTTAAGTTTGTCTTGGTCAACCACTTCTGTGTCCGCAACCGCAACACGTAGACGAGTGATACACGCGTCAAGACCTGTAATGTTTGCTTTACCGCCGAACGCTGCAACAAGTTCACCAGCCATATCTGAACCAGACGCCGCCGCTTCAGCTTGAGTTTCGTCTTCACGACCAGGAGTTTTTAGGTCCATCGCTTTGATCACTGCACGGAATACTACGTAGTAGATTGCTGCGTAAACAAGACCAGTCGCGATCATGATACCCATCTTCTGAGCGTTGCCAGAAAGTACTAGGAAGTCGATCAAGCCGTGAGAGAATGATGTACCGTGTACGAAGCCGATAGTGTTAGCAACAACGTATGCAGAACCAGCAAGTAGAGCGTGGATTCCGTAAAGTAGTGGCGCAACGAATAGGAATGAGAATTCGATTGGCTCAGTAATACCTGTTAGGAATGAAGTCAACGCTGCTGACGCCATGATACCCATAACTTTAACGCGGTTCTCTGGCTTAGCAGAGTGTGCAATTGCGATAGCCGCTGCTGGTAGACCGAACATCTTGAACATGTAGCCACCTGCAAGCTGACCGAAGCCATTACCTGCTGCGCGAGACGCTTCATCTGCCACTAGGTAACATGTCAGTACGCCGTTTTGAGTTTGACCTGCTGCGTTCACACATTGACCTGCTTCGAAGAAGAAAGGTACGTTCCACACGTGGTGTAGACCGAATGGGATCAATGAACGCTCAACGATACCGTAGATACCGAAGGCAAGTTGTGGGTTTTGCTCTGCAGCCCAGTGAGAGAACGCACCGATCGCTGAACCAATTGGTGGCCAGATGATAGACAGTACGATACCCAGTGCGATAGCTGCAAAACCAGTGATGATTGGCACAGCACGCTTACCAGCGAAGAAGCCAAGGTACTCAGGCAGTTGAATGCGGAAGAAGCGGTTAAACGCCCACGCAGCCACACCACCGACTAGGATACCACCGAGAACACCCGTATCGATTTTCTCAACGCCCATCACGCCAGCCATAACGCTTAGTGTTGCCGTCATGATGCCGTAACCAACGATAGCAGCAAGACCCGCTACACCGTCGTTGTTAGTGAAGCCTAGAGCGACACCCACTGCAAATAGCAGTGCCATCTGGCCAAATACTGAACCACCCGCTTGTTCCATTAGGTTTGATACAATCTCTGGAATGAAACCAAGGTTGGCAGCACCAACACCAAGTAGGATACCTGCAACAGGCAATACTGATACTGGTAGCATCAGTGATTTACCTACTTTTTGCAGGTTAGCAAAAAGATTCTTAAACATGTTTATGCTCCTGAAAAGTTATAAGAATTATCGGGCACTAACGGCACACCCCCGCAGCCTTAAATGTTAGCACCCAAAGAAAATGTAACCACATATGACAGTATATTTTCTGCCTCTAAATATATCTTGATGGTGAACAAACTTTCTAGCGCGTTACGAAAATAAGTTTCAAACTACTAGATAGATCACAATAACGAAGCGCCAAACAAGGCCCTTATACCAACTTATCCCCATGAAAAATATGAACTTTTTATTGCACAACATTAATTTTGTGGCGTAAATAAAATAGAATAGATTGTTATTTTATGTAACAAAATTACATTTGAACAAATTTTGGCTCGCATCTTCAACAGATTTGGTGAACACTGGTTTGATGAGTCAGATCCGTGACGTTTGTAACAAAAAAAAAGGGCGCGCGCCCCTTTTTTATACCGCCATTAATTTCTATCTTAAAAAAAGTTTTTTGAAGTTCGTCGTTGTGGCTGTGGCCACCTCATGCAGGCCGCATGACTTAAGCTTCGCGATGTATGCCGCTACTTCAACCACATAGGCAGGTTCATTTTGTTGGCCACGATGAGGAACCGGGGCCAAATAGGGTGAATCGGTCTCAATCAACAAGCGATCAAGTGGCAACACTTTGACCACGTCTTTCAACTCCGTTGCTTGTCGAAACGTCACGATACCAGAGATGGAAATGTAAAAGCCTAACTCCATCGCTTGCTTAGCAAAGGTAAGATCTTCCGTAAAACAGTGTATGACACCACCGCATTTCTCTGCATGCCCTGCTCTTAAAATAGCCAGAGTATCTTCTCGTGCGTTGCGTGTATGGATGATCAGCGGCTTATTCACATTGACCGCGAGTTCAACCTGCTGCTCAAAGCGCAGTTTTTGCAGATCAGCGGTTTCCGGCTGATAGTGATAATCCAGCCCCGTTTCACCAATCGCGACCACTTTCGGATGACGAGCGTATTCATGTAAGCGATCAAGGGCAAAGTCACTTTCGACGTCTAATGGATGAACCCCACACGACGCGTGTACGTTGTCATAAGGCTCAATCATAGCCAACATATCGGGAAACGAATCAAGCGTTACCCCTACCGAAAGCAATTCGGTGACGTTAGCAGCGTTGGCTTTCTTTATGACATCAGCCACATCATTATGTCGCTCTTGGTAATCAAGCTTATCCAGATGACAGTGCGAATCTACAAACATAATTCCTCTTTTAATGAGAACAACCAACTCATGATCAGTAACTCTGCGTTGAGCCCTGGGTGGTCACTCAGTTGATTAATAAGTTTAGTCAGTGATTGTGTATGTTGGTAGAGCTGCGCGTAAGACACTGTCTCTGCTAAACGCTGACAACCAGGTGTCATCGCCTCATCCCTCACTGAAAAATGAACTTTTTGTGCGTCGGTCAGCAAGGTCCATAACCAGGGGAGAGACTCATCGGGCGCTTTCGCCAATTCCTTAGCAAGCTTCACCCCATCGTCTTGGCTGACCAAAAACGCAAGCAAGGCGGACTCTAGCTGCTGATACTGAGCTTCCCCCCCCTGCTCAATAAACGCCAACGTGTCGAGCGGGGAGTTCGCATGAATATGGGCGGCAAAGGCTGGCACCGCCTTTTGTGTGTGATGTGACAACCACTCTGCGACGTCGGCGGCACTCGGCGTATTGAGATACCATTGCTGGCAACGACTGGTGATGGTGGCAAGCAGATGATTCTGACGGTGCGTCACCAAAAGGAACAGACAGTTTTCCCCTGGCTCTTCCAAGGTTTTGAGCAAAGCGTTCGAGGCGGACGTGTTCATTGCCTCAGCCGGCTCAATCACAAACAGTCGATAGCCACCAAGTTGGGAAGATTCTTGTGCTAACCGGTTGCACTGCCGCACCTGTTCAACCGTGATCGCTTTGCCCTCTTTTTCAGGGACCACTCGATGAAAATCGGGATGGCTTTGCGATTGCATCAACTGGCAACCATGACAAAACCCACACGGCTCAGAGTTGTCGTGTTGGCACATCACTGCTCTGGAGAGTCTGTCCACCAACTGCTCTGCCCCCATGCCACTCTGTGCAATCAACATCGAGGCGTTGGCAAAACGCTGGTGTTCGAGGCTCGATTTCCACTCCGCCCAAAGCGGCGTTAACCAAGGGTACAGCTCGTTCATACTAGGCGACGCCTTGCTCAGTCTGAGCCTCTAGCCAGCCTTTCAACGCCGCAGAGATATCAGCAGCCACTTGATCTATGGATTGCTCAGCGTTGATGATCAGAACCGTTGCATCATGGCGCGCGATCTCAAGATAGCGTGCGCGAGTACGATCGAAAAAGCTCATGTCCATTTTTTCAATTCTGTCGAGTTCACCCCGACCACGCGCTCGCTCAAGACCTACTCGTGGGTCGATGTCTAAGTACAAGGTCAAGTCGGGCTTAAAGTCGCCTAGTGTCGTCTGTTTAAGTGTTGACATCGTCTCAGCGGCAATCTGTCGGCCGCCACCCTGATAGGCTTGCGAGGACATATCATGACGATCGCCCACCACCCACTCACCTTTTTCCAAGGCCGGCTTGATGACATTTTCCACCAGTTGGACACGCGCGGCATACATCAACAGCAGCTCCGTCATGTCTTGCAGCACTTCACCCTCATGCTCTTGCTTGACCAAGTCACGTAACTTTTCAGCCAACGTGGTGCCACCGGGTTCGCGTGTTTGTTGAATCGAAGTGATGCCCGTCGCTTGTAACGTGGTCAATACGGCTTGAATCGCAGTGCTTTTACCCGCGCCTTCTAATCCTTCGATAACAATAAATTTTGCTTGTGTCATTGTTTACTTCTTAACTGTTTTAAATAGGCTCGGACCGCGCGGTTGTGCTCAGCCAATGTTTTTGAAAACACATGACCGCCGGTTCCACTGGCGACAAAGTAATAGTAATCCCCATTCTCAGGGTTGGTCGCCGCTGCAATAGAGGCTTCACCCGGCATCGCGATCGGCGTAGGTGGCAGACCAAAAATGACGTAGGTGTTGTAAGGCGTGGGCGTACGAAGGTCTTTTTTACGTATGTTGCCGTCGTAGCTGTCGCCCATACCATAAATAACCGTCGGATCGGTTTGCAAACGCATACCTTTGTTGAGGCGATTAACAAACACTGACGCGACTCGCTCTCGCTCTTCTTCCACTGAGGTCTCTTTTTCAATGATAGAAGCAAGAATGAGGGCTTCATACGACGATTTCAATGGTAAATCACGCTGACGTTCTGCCCAATGATAATAGAGCACCTGAGTGAGCTTACGCGATGCTCGCTCAAGAATATCCAACTCTGACGCTCCGAAGGTATAGTGGTAGGTTTCGGCTAAGAACATGCCTTCTAACTTCTCCACATCGAGCTCTAGCGCTTGGGCAATCTCCGCTTCCGTCATCTCTGTCGTATCATGCGTCAGATGCGGCGCTTGAGACAGCGCTTCACGCCACTCTTTGAACGTCGACCCTTCAACAAAGGTGATCGAAAACTGGTGCTCTTTACCCGACTTAAAAAGCAGCAACGCTTGACGTAGCGTCACGCCAGGTTCCAACAGATAGGTGCCCGCTTTTACTTGAGTAAGCTCGGGATAAAAGCGTCGAACCAGCGGCGTTAAATCGCTCGGTTCGATAAAGTCGCTCTGAGTAAGGTCACTTAACACTCGCTGAAAGCTGGTACCGGTTTTAAGGGTAAAAATGCGTTCTTGTGTCATCGATAGGGGTTGATTGACGTACTCATTCACTTGGTTAGTGATGTAGCGGTAACCCGCAAAAGCAATCAACAATATAGCAATCAATAAATAGGTGATTTTCTTAATCACGAGGAAAGGTTCTCCTGAAATCGTCGAGTTTGTGGTCCAATGATGAACATTTTGTGCGAAATAGCGCTGACCGGTGCGACACCTAACAAAGCGTTGCAGATGAAGACCTCGTCGGCCTGTTCAATATCGCAGAGCGTGAATTGCCCCACTTCAATGTGCAATCCCATTGTCAATGCGCATTGAAGCACGCGCTCTCTCATTGTCCCCGCGACCCCCGCAAGAGTAAGGTCGGGGGTAAATAGCGTGTCTTCGCGACACCAAAATAGGTTCGCCATCGTGGTTTCTATCACGAAGCCATCAATGTCGAGTGCCAAGCCATCTGCATAGCCTTGCTCGTCTAACTCTTGTTTGAGCAACACTTGCTCAAGTCGGTTGTTGTGTTTGTGACCAGCAAGGAGTGGGTTGTGGCCTAAACGCCGCTCGCACACGCCAAGTGCTACGCCATTCTGTTGCCATTGTTCATAATGGGCGGGAAATGGAAAGTGGCTAATAGTAACATTGGGTGTCGTGACGTGCGCAGGGCTATATCCGCGCCCACCTTCTCCTCGGCTGACATGCAGCTTGAGACCAGCTTTCGCTGCAGGCAGTGACGCCGTCTCTAGCCATTGTCGCACTCGCTGCCAATCTGGAAACTCAATACCCAGCAAACGCAAGCACGCTTCCATTCTTGTCACATGGGCTGACCACCCCTCAATCTGACCATGGCGAGTCAGTATGGTCGTAAAGCAGCCATCACCATATTGAAACGATCGATCACTTAGCGCAATTGAGTCCGCTCTTTGTCCATTGACCCAAAACATCCATCCACCTTAGAAAACAAAACGGCTTAATACCGAAGCATTAAGCCGTTTTAACACAAATCATCCGACTACACGTAGCACGGTTTAGATCTTTTTGAACACCAACGAGCCGTTCGTACCACCAAAGCCGAATGAGTTACAAATCGCGTAATCCATCGATACTTCTTTCGCAGTGTGTGGCACAAGATCGATATCCTCTAACCCTTCTTCCGGGTTATCAAGGTTGATCGTCGGCGGCACAATCTGATCGCGCAAAGAGAGTACGGTAATGATGGCTTCTACTGAGCCCGCAGCACCCAACAAGTGTCCTGTCATCGACTTGGTTGATGACACTTTGACTTGTTTCGCGCCCGCTTCACCCAATGCACGGCGAATGCCTTTCACTTCCGCGACGTCGCCTGCTGGCGTCGATGTACCGTGTGCGTTCACGTAACCAACTTGTGTGCCTTCGATACCCGCGTCACGCATGGCCGCTTCCATTGCCAATGCACCGCCTGAGCCATCTTCACTCGGCGAAGTCATGTGGTAAGCGTCACCTGACATACCAAAGCCAACCACTTCAGCGTAAATTTTCGCGCCACGCGCTTTCGCGTGTTCGTACTCTTCTAGCACCATCATTCCTGCGCCATCACCAAGAACGAAACCGTCACGGTCTTTGTCCCAAGGGCGAGAGGCTTTTTGAGGCGCATCATTACGAGTAGACAGTGCTTTCGCTGCACCAAAACCTGCCATACCAAGTGGGGTGGACGCTTTTTCTGAGCCACCCGCCACCATCGCTTCGCAATCGCCATACGCGATCATACGCGCTGCATGGCCGATGTTGTGCAGACCAGTTGTACACGCCGTCGAGATCGCAATATTTGGACCACGTAGACCACGCATAATCGATAAATTACCCGCCACCATGTTAACAATGGTCGATGGGACGAAGAACGGACTCACTTTACGTGGACCTTTCTCGACCAATGCTGAGTGACCCGCTTCAATCAAGTCAAGGCCACCAATGCCTGAACCGATAGCGACGCCCACTCGTGCGGCGTTTTCTTCGTTAATTTCTAAGCCAGAGTCATCAAGAGCCTGAATACCCGCTGCGATACCGTACTGGATGAACAAGTCCATCTTACGTGCATCTTTCTTTGACATGTATTCTGTGCAATCAAAATCTTTGACTAGGCCTGCAAAACGAGTTGAGAAATTTTCAGTATCAAAGTGCTCGATATTGACGATACCACTTTGACCAGCTAGCAGGGCTTTCCAAGAGGATTCTACAGTGTTGCCTACCGGTGACAACATACCCATGCCAGTGACAACAACACGACGCTTGGACACGATTTTATTCTCCGGGTTTGAAATGATTCTATGGGAGGTATAGAAGAGTTGATAAAACACAGGCGGCCAGTTGGCCGCCTGAGAGAGGGGTTTACTGAGCGCTGTTTACGTAGTCGATTGCAGCTTGAACAGTAGTGATCTTCTCAGCTTCTTCGTCTGGAATCTCAGTGTCGAATTCTTCTTCTAGAGCCATTACTAGTTCAACAGTGTCTAGAGAATCGGCACCTAGGTCATCAACGAAAGAAGCTTCGTTTTTCACTTCTGCTTCGTCTACACCTAGCTGTTCAACAATGATTTTCTTTACGCGTTCTTCGATGTTGCTCATTTTTTCTTTTCCTTTACAGATTTCGCTCAATGCGATGATTCCGTAGTTTATTCGAACTATTGAAAGTTGCAAGTGGGACCTTGCTGGTCAAACCACAATTTTAGCGATTTTAACCGAAATTCAATACATTTTTGACTTAAATCATGCACAAATCTTGTGCACTTCGCTGCCAATAAACACTGACTATAGGCTATTTTTATTACATTAAATAGCCAATTTGGCGACATTGGGTACAAATTGAAGATTCAGCAAAGTTTCGAGTGATATTTGATGTAAAAGTTCACTTTCACTTGCTAAAGCTCAATTTAAACCATGTACATCCCGCCATTTACGTGCAAAGTTTCGCCGGTGATGTATGCCGCTTCTGGGGACGCCAGAAATACCACTGCCGACGCAATCTCACGTGGGTCACCAAGACGGCCCGCTGGGACGTTCGATAGTGTTGCCGCACGCTGATCGTCGTTCAATGCTTTGGTCATGTCTGTCTCAATAAAGCCAGGCGCCACGGTGTTCACTGTGATGCCGCGAGACGCAACTTCACGTGCCATTGATTTAGTAAAACCAATCACGCCCGCTTTCGCTGCCGCGTAATTAGCCTGACCTGCGTTACCCATAGTGCCAACCACAGAACCTACGTTGATGATACGGCCATGACGCTTTTTCATCATGCCGCGCAATACCGCTTTTGACATACGGAAAATCGGCGTGAGGTTGGTATCGATGATGTCGTTCCACTCATCGTCTTTCATACGCATCAGCAAGTTGTCACGTGTGATACCTGCGTTATTCACTAGGATGTCAATCGCACCAAACTCGTCATTAATGGTTTTCAGGGTTGACTCGATGGAGTTCACGTCTGTGACGTTTAACGCGAGTCCTTTACCTTTGTCACCTAGGTATTCGCTGATCGCTGCCGCACCGCCTTCAGAGGTTGCAGTACCGATCACTGTCGCACCACGCTCAACCAATAGTTCAGCGATAGCACGGCCGATACCACGGCTAGCACCGGTAACCAGTGCGATTTTACCTTCAAGATTCATCATGTTTGTTGTTTCCTTTGAGTCGCTTATGACTTAGCTGCTTCGAGTGAAGCGACATCGTTAACGGCTGCGCCGCTAAGCGTTTTTACAATACGTTTCGTCAAGCCAGTCAATACTTTACCTGGACCAAATTCTAGCAGTGATTCGACGCCTTGCTCGCTCATGAGCTGAACACTTTCCGTCCAACGCACCGGGCTGTAAAGCTGACGCACCAGTGCTTCTTTGATTTTCGCAGGATCGGTCTCTGCCACGACATCCACGTTGTTGATGACGGGTAAAGAAGGCGTGTTGAACTCGATCTCTTCTAGTGCAACCGCCAGTTTATCCGCCGCAGGCTTCATCAGAGCGCAGTGAGAAGGCACAGAGACAGGTAAAGGCAACGCACGCTTTGCGCCCGCTTCTTTACACAAGGCGCCCGCACGCTCCACCGCCGCTTTACTGCCAGCGATAACAACTTGACCTGGCGAGTTAAAGTTAACAGGAGAGACAACCTCGCCTTGCGCTGCGTCTTCACACGCTTGAGCAATCGCGGCATCGTCAAGACCGATAATTGCATACATAGCGCCCGTGCCCGCTGGTACCGCTTCTTGCATTAAGCGGCCGCGCAATTCAACCAGCTTGATCGCCTGCTGGAAATCAATCACACCTGCACACACAAGTGCAGAGTACTCACCTAAGCTGTGACCCGCTAGGTTGGCTGGCAGCTCTTGTCCTAGCTCTTGCCACACACGCCATACCGCAACCGAAGAGGCTAGCAGCGCAGGCTGGGTGCGAAATGTCTGGTTAAGATCTTCCACTGGCCCATCTTGCACCAACACCCAAAGATCGTAACCGAGTGCTTCTGAAGCCTCGGCAAACGTCGCTTTCACTACTGGGTATTGCTCGCCAAGTTCAGCCAACATGCCAACGGCTTGCGATCCTTGACCTGGAAATACGATAGCAAACTTGCTCATACTCTTTTCCTTAACTCAATTTCTTTTAAGACTTGATTCGGTTGCTCTTTCTGCTGTCAGAAAGAAAAGATGCCACTGCGGCATCTTCAATTTGAATTCTTGCGTGATTAAAACTTCACTAGGGCTGAACCCCATGTGAAGCCACCGCCAAAGGCTTCAAGCAGCAAGGTTTGCCCACGCTGAATACGCCCATCACGTACGGCTTCATCAAGTGCAGTCGGTACTGTCGCCGCAGAGGTGTTACCGTGCCTATCCAGTGTGACCACGACTTGATCCATCGACATCGCCAACTTCTTCGCGGTCGCAGAAATAATGCGAAGGTTCGCCTGATGTGGCACCAACCAATCCAGCTCGGTTTTATCCATGCCGTTTTGCTTGAGAGTTTCCGTCACGAGGCGAGACAACTGAGTCACCGCCACTTTGAAGACTTCATTACCCGCCATGTGCAACCAGCTATTGATGTCATCACTGTGCTCAAAGTCACTGCTGATTTCTTCACGGCGATTAGGGTATTTCAAGCTCAGTAGATCGCCAAAGCGACCGTCGGCATTAATGGTGGTCGACAAAATACCCGGCTCATCACTCGCGCCTACGATAACCGCACCAGCGGCATCACCAAACAAGATCACGGTCGAGCGATCACTCGGGTCACAGGTTTTTGATAACGCATCAGCGCCGATCACCAAGATGTGTTTGCAATGACCGGTTTTGATGTACTGATCGGCCACCGACAGTGCGTAAACAAAGCCGGAACACGCTGCAGCCATGTCAAACGCTGGGCAGTGTTTAATGCCGAGCAAGGCTTGCACCTGACAGGCCGCCGATGGAAATGCATGTGAACCACTGGTGGTCGCAACAAGAATCATGTCGATGTCGTTCTTGTCAATGCCTGCCATCTCGATAGCATTTTTCGCCGCTTGGTAACCCATATCTGCAACGGTTTCATTTTCCGCAGCAATACGACGCTCTTTAATACCCGTGCGAGCAACAATCCACTCATCACTTGTATCTACCATTTTCTCTAAGTCTGCGTTTGAACGCACCTGAGATGGCAGGTAGCTGCCAGTACCTAAAATTTTGCTATACATGAAGACTAGTAATGCCTCTCTTGGGGTTGCTGATCGAACAGAACCGTTTCCAAACGATCACTAATACGGCTTGGTACTTGTCGTTTGACCTCGTGTAGTGCTTCACCAATGGCATTGATGACCGCGTCTACATCAGCACTTCCATGGCTTTTTATGACAATGCCGCGCAATCCTAGCAAACTTGCGCCGTTATACTGGTCGGGGTTCAGGGTTTTTAGCTCATTAAATAAGCCAGAAAATAATTTTCTTGCAATCCAACCCTTTATAGATGAGGCCATCATGTGTGATTTCAACTTATCGATAAAGAGTTGCGCTGTCCCTTCACAGGTTTTGAGGCAGATATTGCCCACAAAACCATCACAAACGACGACATCAGCGGCATCGCGTAACAATTGGTTGCCTTCAATATAGCCGACAAAATTGACCGACTGAGTCTGAGAAAGCATTTCAGCGCAGCGTTTAACAAGATCATTACCTTTGATCTCTTCAGCGCCGATATTGAGAATAGCGACTCGTGGCGGTTTACCCAAGTATTGTTCGACTAACGCACTGCCCATTACCGCAAATTGAAACAGCGAATCGGCGTCACTCGAGACATTGGCACCTAAATCCAACATCCAGGTTTTACCGCCGGATGCCGTTGGCAACGCAGAAATTAACGCAGGACGTTCAATACCCGGTAAAAGCTTAAGCTTGAAGCGTGACAATGCCATTAACGCGCCGGTGTTGCCACCACTGACACACGCATCCGCTTCAGCGTTGGATACCGCATCGATTGCCATCGCCATAGACGTATTCGCACTATTGCGCAGCGCTAGAGAAGGTTTTTCTGAGTTAGAAATGACTCGGTCACTGTGCACAACGCGTAACCGTGCGTTGGACTGAACACCAAGTTGGGAGAGTTGGGTTGTGATCATGTGCTGATCACCCAAGATGATCACTCTTAGCTCTGGGAAATGCGACAGTGCCTGCACGGCGGCAGGCACTGTAACGCGAGGACCGAAATCCCCGCCCATTGCATCAAGTGCAACGGTTATATTTTGCAAAGGTCAACCTTACTTGTTGATAACCTTCTTGCCGCGGTAGTAACCTTCAGCAGTCACGTTGTGACGTAGGTGAGTTTCACCTGAAGTTGCGTCAACAGAAAGTGCAGCTGTAGTTAGGGCATCGTGTGAACGACGCATACCACGCTTAGAACGTGTTTTACGGTTTTTTTGTACGGCCATTGACCCTACTCCTATGTTAGTTCTTAAAGTGTCTTGCTTACTAAAAAGTTAACGCTTTAAGCTTTTCAAAACATCGAATGGATTCGGCTTCTCTTCCACTACCTCTTCTGGAAGGTCACCAAACACCATGTTATCTGAATCAACGCTACAATCCGCTTCATCATGCATTGCTACTTGAGGCAAGTTGAGAATGAACTCGTCTTCAACTAACTGTATTAGGTCGACTTCACCGTACTCGTTCAGATCTACCAAATCGTACTCTTCCGGTGCGTCTTCTTCACTCTTCTCGCTATAGTATGGCGTGTAAGTGAATTCGACTTCGCACTCATGTGCGAAAACCTCATTACAGCGTTGACACTCTAAATCGACTTCGATGTTAGCTTTACCAGAGATAACAACAAGTCGCTGTTCATCCAACTCAAATGACAATGACACTTGAGCGTCGCGTTTAACGCCTTCGACCGATTCGCTTAAGCGCTTAAAAAGACTTTCTTGAATGATACCATCATAATCAAGACGCTTTTGAGCCGCTCTTGCGGGATCAACCGTTCGCGGTATTTTTACCTTTTGCATAGGGCGCGAATTCTATCTTCCAATTCATTTTGAGTCAAAGGAAAAGGAGAAAAAGTTGGACTTTTTTTCCTTTGCTCCACCAGAGCAATGATCTTAGCAAAAAGATCCTTTAAGCTCACCTAAATCAAACAAAACACTGATGATTTAAAATGCACTCTTACCCACTCGTCTTAGCGTCCACCTCTCCTTACCGTCAACTATTGTTGGAAAAACTCGGTCTCACGTTTTGCGCCATCGCACCAGACTGTGACGAAACTCCACTGAGAAACGAATCGCCTCAAGCGTTAGTCGAACGTCTCGCAATGGGTAAAGCGCAAGGTTGTTCACTATCGCAGCCGAGCCTTGTCATCGGTAGCGATCAAGTGTGTGTGATTGACGGCGAAATTGTTGGTAAGCCCCATACACGTGAGCGCGCCATTGAACAATTGCGTCGGCAAAGCGGCCGTGCGATCTGTTTTTACACAGGCGTTGCCTTATTCAACAGTGCCACCCAAGCGCTGCACACCCGGGTCGATACGTTTACCGTGCATTTTCGCACGCTGACCGAGCAGCAAATTGAAAGCTATGTCGATAAAGAGCAGCCCTTTTATTGCGCAGGGAGCTTTAAAAGTGAAGGGTTAGGTATTGCGCTGTTTGAGCGCTTAGAAGGCAAGGACCCCAACACCTTGGTCGGATTACCCTTGATTGATTTAGTCGACATGCTTGAGCAAGAGGGCGTATCCATCCTTTAGACTGACACGCTCTCTTGTTACTCATCACGCGAAGGAACCGCTGGGGTTAGGACCTTAGCCCGGCTAACGCCTTTTCAAGCTTTGGCTCCATAGGCGCGCTGATCTCCATCCAATCTTGCGTCTGCGGATGGACAAATTGGATCGTCGCCGCATGCAAAAATAGGCGATCCAACCCAACTTGCCCGGTATAGGCATCAAACCGGCGATCTCCATAGCGATCATCCCATGCGATAGGATGACCTACATACTGGGTGTGCACACGGATCTGGTGAGTGCGCCCTGTAATTGGACTGGCCTGAATTAAGGTAGCCTGTTCAAACTCTTCAATTATTTTAAAGCGCGTCTCAGACGCTTTGCCATTGGGGTTGACGCGCACAATGCTGTTTACTTCGTTTTTCAACAGTGGCGCATTGACCACTTTGCAACTGCGCTTCCATTTCCCCATCACGAGAGCAAAGTAACTCTTTTTGACGGTTTTCTCTCTAAATTGCGCTTGCAGGTGACGCAGTGCTGACCGTTTTTTAGCCACCAGTAAAATCCCAGATGTGTCGCGGTCGATACGGTGCACCAATTCCAAAAATCGAGCTTGGGGCCTCAATGCTCTCAACGCTTCAATCGCACCGAACTTCAAGCCACTGCCACCATGGACTGCGGTACCCGAGGGTTTATTGAGAATGAGTAAGTGATCATCTTCGAAAATGATCATCTGCTCTAGCTCCGCCACCTTACTCAGCTTTGTGCTTGGGGCAATGTCTTCGGTTTTTTCTTCGACCGTCACCGGCGGAATTCGAACCAAGTCACCCGCTTGCAGTTTGTACTCAGCTTTGACCCGTTTTTTGTTCACTCGTACTTCGCCTTTGCGCAAAATGCGGTAAACCACACTTTTCGGCAGGCTTTTGAGTTGGTTGCGCAAAAAGTTATCAATGCGCTGACCAGCCATGTCGTCATCTATATCGACGAATTGGACTTTCGTTCTAATTTCGCTCATCGGGCTATTCTAACACTCTCATAACCGTGCTTGAAATCACATTTCCTCTGCAATTTAAACGCGGTTTTATCTCAAACAATGAGTCTCAGTTCTGCTACGGATACTTTTTAACCGTGGCATTTGCAAATCTGTATTAAAACCAAACTAATAACTTTAAATACAAGGCGTTATAAAAAACAAAATTTGATTTTTTAGCGTTTTATTATAAAGCAGATTGCTGTGTTTACTGGGTACTGCTATAGTTCACACCTGCAATAAATGATTTGGTTGCATTTTACACAAACCCAATCATCTTAGCGCAAGACGGTAAGTAGCCCGCTAATTTAGCAAAATGCAGCATACGGCGTAAGACATTTTCGACATTAGTAAAATTGTTGCCCTGCTTACTGCTCCATCACGTTTGAGTATCGACCGCTAATGATAGCGGCTTACACGCCAGCGCGTGTAAGACTGAAGTGCCCTGAGAGCATCCCTCCAGCCGGGAGGCTGCAACGACATAAGCCATGGGATCAGGCACCGTGATAGAGAAAAAAGGCAACAATATACAAAAGAATGACAACGAGATTTATCAATGAAAAGAATGTTAATTAACGCAACTCAAAAAGAAGAGTTGCGTGTTGCACTGGTTGATGGCCAGCGACTGTATGATCTAGATATCGAAAGTCCAGGACATGAATCAAAAAAAGCAAATATCTACAAAGGACGTATCACCCGCATCGAACCTAGTCTAGAAGCCGCCTTCGTTGACTACGGTGCAGAAAGACACGGTTTCCTCCCTCTCAAAGAAATTGCCCGCGAATACTTCCCTAACGGTTACACCTATCAAGGTCGTCCAAGCATTAAAGAAGTGCTAAAGGAAGGCCAAGAAGTGATCGTGCAGGTGGAGAAAGAAGAGCGTGGTAGTAAAGGCGCAGCCTTAACCACCTTTATCTCTCTCGCGGGTAGTTACCTTGTATTAATGCCAAACAACCCACGCGCGGGTGGTATTTCTCGACGCATTGAAGGCGACGAGCGTACTGAACTCAAAGCGGCATTGAGCACGCTTGAGCTTCCGCAAGGCATGGGACTGATTGTTCGCACCGCGGGTGTGGGCAAAAGTGCTGAAGAGCTAAAATGGGACTTGAACGTTCTGCTTAACCATTGGGGTGCGATCAAACAAGCCTCTGATGCGAATCCAGCACCGTTCTTGATTCACCAAGAAAGTAACGTGATTGTCCGAGCGATTCGTGACTATTTGCGCCGCGATATTGGTGAAATCCTGATCGACAGCAACACCATTTACGAACGTGCACTTGAGCACATCCGTTTGGTGCGTCCTGACTTTGTCAATCGTGTGAAAAAGTACGATGGTGAAGTGCCACTGTTTAGCCACTACCAAATTGAAAGCCAGATCGAATCTGCCTTCCAACGCGAAGTGCGCCTGCCTTCAGGCGGTTCTATCGTTATTGACCCAACGGAAGCGTTGACGTCTATCGATATCAACTCGGCACGCGCGACCAAAGGTGGCGACATTGAAGAGACAGCGCTCAACACTAACCTAGAAGCGGCAGATGAGATCGCACGCCAATTGCGTTTACGTGATTTGGGTGGTCTAGTCGTCATCGACTTCATCGATATGACACCGGTGCGTCACCAGCGTGAAGTTGAAAACCGTCTTCGTGATGCGGTTCGTATGGACAGAGCGCGCGTGCAAATTGGTCGTATCTCTCGCTTTGGCTTGCTAGAAATGTCTCGCCAACGCCTAAGCCCATCGCTTGCAGAAGCGAGCCACCATATTTGTCCTCGCTGTAGCGGTACAGGCGTGGTGCGTGATAACGAATCACTTGCCCTGTCAGTATTGCGCTTGATTGAAGAAGAAGCACTAAAAGACAACACTGCTCAAGTGTTGGCTGTGGTTCCTGTACCTATCGCTTCTTACTTGTTGAATGAAAAACGTCGCTCGGTGAACCACATCGAACGCATTCAAGAAGTTAAAATTACCGTGGTACCGAACTCTGACATGGAAACCCCTCACTTCGATGTAATTCGTGTACGTGAAGGTGAAGAGTTTGATCTGCTCTCTTACTTGCTACCACAAAAATTGGAAGCGATGAAAGAAGCAGAAGGCCGTGATGTTGCAGAAACAGAAGTGAAACCGAAGAAAATCGAAGAGCCTGCTCTCAAAGGATTTGCCTCAGCAACACCATCTGCACCAACGCCACCACCTGCTGCGCCAAAAGCGGTAGAGCAACCGGTTGAAGAGACTCCGGCTCAACCTGGGGTCGTTGCTCGCTTGTTCAAAGCACTGGCTGGTTTCTTGTTTGGTTCTAATAACGAAGCAGAGAAGAAAGAAGAAAAACCAGTAGAAAGCGAGAAGAAAGACAACGCGCGTAACAACAATCGCAACCGTCGTGGTCGTAATGACAATCGCCGTCGTAACAACAATCGTGATGACAAACGCGATAACCGTGATGACCGCCGTCGCAATAGCAACCGTGATGACAAGCGTCGCAATAACAATCGCGATGAAGTCGAAGCAACAGAAAGCAACGCGACCACTGAGCGTAAGAGCCAGAACCGCAAGCCAAAGCAAGATCGCCGCAATACCAAGCGCGATGATGCCACAAAAGGCAATGCGAAAGTCGCGGAAGAAGGATTGAAGCTTGCCGCTGATGCCCAGCAAACTGAGCCTACCAAAGCGCGTGAAGACAAAACTGAAAAAGTGAAAGAGCGTCGCCAGCGCCGCAAACTCACCAAACAGGTTCGCGTGAAAGATCAACAAGCTCAGGCCCAAGCTGATGCCAATGCTCAAGAAGCAAAAGCTGAGGCGGTTGTTGAGTCCGTCGAGCAGACGAACGACACAGCGAATGAACAAGCTGAACAGCCTAAGCAGCGCCGCAACCGCCGCTCACCGCGTCACTTACGTGCAAGTGGTCAGCGACGTCGTCGTGGACGTGATCGTCGCCCTAACCCGTTCCGCTTACGTAAAGGCGGTGTTGCGTCACCAGAAATGGCGATGGGTAAAGTGATGCCAAGCTACGGCATTACTAAACCAGCTGCGAAGCCTAAAGTGGAAAAAGAGACCACAGAGGTAACAGTGAACCTTGGTGGATTTGCTTGCCCAGAAATGGCAATGGGCAAAGTGATCATTCGTCGCGAGCAACCTGTCCAAGCTCAAGCAGAGACAGTGCCATCAACACCAGTGGAAGCCGAAGTGGTGAACGTCACTCCTGAAGCGCCTAAAGCGGTCAAAGCCGAAACGGTTGAGGCTCCAGTGCAACTTGAAGCCGTTGTAGACAAGGTGGTTGAAGAGACCGTCGCGACGGAATCAGCGCCAGCAACTCCAGAGGTCGTCTCTGAGCCAGTGACCCCTGCTGTTGAACCTGTAGTTGAACAGGCAGAGGTCAAAGCGGAACCGAAAGTGGTTAAGCCAACGACGGCTTCTCCTCTGAAAGGATTTGCTTCTGCGCCGATGGCTAAAGCCCCTGGCAGCGATGAAATGAAAGAGATTTCAGTGGTCGCCGCGCCTCTTCGTCAAGAGCGCTATCAGCCTAAAGGAGCCGGCAGTCAAGTCGCGCGCAACCAGGCAAGCGCAGCGATGGCAAAGCCACAAGGTTACTAATACAACCTTAATCCCTCAGCAAAACAGCCCCTTTTTGGGGCTGTTTTTTTCTCTGTGATACACCCTCACTGTGTCACACACCACATGCTACACTCTAGTCATTATTGAACTTAATCACACTTTTAGGTAGCATTCGCGGTCTCGAACTGAATTAACGTTTTAGCAACCCTTTCGATACCCATATCAAAAGTATCATCGCATTTTGCGCACTATGACGTCATTCAGACTAGGCCTAACTCATGAGCAGAACAAAATAAGTATGTTTGAATTTCCTCAATTTTCTAAGCACTCGGTAAAAAACGATGTGCTCTCTGGCCTAACGGTCGCCCTGGCTTTAGTCCCAGAAGCCGTCGCTTTCGCGTTTGTCGCCGGCGTTGACCCTATGGTTGGCCTGTACGCCGCCTTTATTGTTGGTTTAATTACGTCCATTTTTGGCGGTCGTCCAGGTATGATTTCAGGCGCGACGGGTGCCATGGCCGTGGTTATGGTTTCACTGGTTGCCAGTCATGGCGTACAGTATTTATTCGCTGCCATCATGCTTGCCGGCATCTTACAAGTCGCCGCGGGTATCTTTAAGCTGGGTAAATTTATTCGCATCGTACCTCACCCTGTGATGATCGGATTTGTGAATGGATTGGCGATCGTCATCTTCCTCGCTCAGTTAGGCCAATTTAAAGCCCCGGATATCAACGGTATGCTGACTTGGCTACCACAAGGTCAAATGATGCTGATGTTGGGCTTAGTTGCACTGACCATGGCCATCATCCATTTCTTGCCTAAAATCACTACAGCAGTGCCCTCTTCGCTCGTGGCTATCGTGACCGTCACCGCTTTGGTGGTGGGTTTAGACCTCGAAACACGTACCGTGGTTGACTTTCTTCGTACCATGTCTGGTGATGAAGCTGCGACACTGGCAGGCTCACTGCCCACCTTCTCCATTCCAACGGTGCCGTTTACCTTTGAGACGCTGCAAATCATCCTGCCCTACGCCATCATTTTAGCGGCGATTGGCCTGATCGAATCACTATTAACCCTGACGGTACTCGATGAAATGACCAATACTCGCGGTCAATCTAACCGCGAATGTATCGGCCAAGGTATGGCGAACATGACTTGCTCCGTCTTTGGCGCGATGGGTGGTTGTGCCATGATTGGTCAATCGATGATTAACGTCAATTCAGGCGGTCGTGGCCGCCTTTCCGGTATTGTTGCTGCGGTTGCCTTGCTGATGTTTATTTTATTTGCGTCGGCTCTGATTGAGATGATTCCGCTTGCGGCTCTGGTTGGCGTCATGTTTATGGTTGTGATCGGTACCTTTGAATGGGCAACCTTCAAACTAGCACGCCGCGTACCAAAACAAGATTTCTTCGTGATTGTTCTCGTCACTGTGGTCACGGTATTGACTGACCTTGCCGTTGCCGTTGCGGTCGGTGTGATCGCGTCAGCCTTGATGTTTGCTTGGCAGCACGCCAAACACATTTATGCTGATACGCGCATCAATGACGAGGGGTCAAAAGAGTACAAGATTCATGGTCCGGTGTTTTTTGGCTCTACCGCCAACTTCCTCGAGCTGTTTAACGCACAAGATGATCCAAGTGATGTGATCGTCGATTTTGCTGACTCTCGCGTCACTGACCACTCAGCGATTGAGGCCATTGAAACCTTGGCGGATCGCTACGCGACCGTCGGTAAGACATTGCACCTGCGCCATCTCAGTCCAGACTGCCGTAAGCTGCTACATAAAGCCGGTAGCTTAGTGGAAATCAATGTCAAAGAAGACCCAAGCTACAAGGTGGCCACCGACGTCTTAGCAGGCTAACGGTCCGCTTTTGTCGATAGCATTCAAACAGTAAGGGCTTCCACTTGGAAGCCCTTTTTATTAACCGCGATGATTACAGCAGTTGATTCAACTTTTCGCCCACTAACGACTTACGCCATCCTTGCATCACGTCCGGTAAGGCCGCAGGATCTCGGTCTTTTTTCCACACCCAAGTGATGATCTGATTGAGCTGTTTTTTTGAGGCAATGAATTCAGTCGCCAGACCTGAGCTTTGTCCAGCGTGCTTAACTTCATCCTTTAGACGTTTAAACACCTGCTTGTAGCCTGGTAAATCCATCAAACGTTCAATTTTCTCTGGGTACTCGTCGACTGGCGTCATTTGGGCTTCTTTCACCAACGAAATGAGTCGCGTAGCATGACGTTGCACCGATCTTGGGTCCATGCCTTCTTGCTCCATACGCTGCTTGTTTTGCAAACCCAGTCTCGCGACGTTGAGCAAATCATTTTCTTTAAACACAAAGTTTAACGCTAAGTCACGACGCAGCGCTTCTTTATAACGCCAAGTGGCCAGAGGCTTCAATATGGCCAGCTCTTTAGGTTTCAGTTGCCACGCGCCCTTGATGTCTAAATAAGCGTTAGCTGGATCGATACTTTTGATGCGCTTTGCGGCCAGCATTTCGCTCTCCTGCTGCGCTGCGTCCCACCAGCCTGCTTGAGTCACTGCATCAAGCAGTTTTTCATACAGTGGCAAGAGGTAGAACACGTCTGCCGCCGCGTAGTCGAGTTGCTTATCTGAGAGTGGACGAGCTAACCAATCGGTGCGTGATTCACTTTTATCGAGCTCTACACCTAAGTAGTGATTAACTAGGGCAGCAAAGCCAGTTGACAGGCCGTGGCCGAGAAACGCCGCCATCACTTGCGTGTCTACCATGGGAAACGGCAAGCAATCGAAGCTATTGTTAAACACTTCTAAATCTTCACCACAGGCATGAAGCACTTTCAGCACCGAACTGTCTTTAAGCAGAGCCACAAACTCACTCATGTCATCAATCACGGTTGGATCGATTAATGAGAGCTGCTCGCCATCGAACAGTTGTATCAGCCCTAGCTGCGGGTAGAAGGTGCGCGTTCTGACAAACTCGGTATCGAGCATCACTACATCCACCTGGCGTGCTTGCTGGCAGATAGAGTTAAGTTGTTGGGTATCGGTAATGATTTGGTAATTCACAAAGGTCTCGCTACGCCTATAGAGTGGCGTTCTAGTTGCGGCACATAAAAAATGCCGACCATGGTTATGTCGGCATTCTAACATCAAAGCTTACGATCTGCTTAGTGAGTTTAGCTGTCGTGCTTGGCGAGATTCGCTTCGTTTTCCTCTCGCAGAACGCGACGTAAAATCTTACCAACGTTGGTTTTAGGTAAGTCTTCTCTGAACTCAACCAATTTTGGCACTTTATAGCCGGTCAGATGCTTACGACAGTGAGCAATCACTTCCTCTTTGGTGAGGCTTGGATCTCGCTTGACAACGTACACTTTGACCACTTCACCAGAGACATCGTGAGATTGACCGATGGCCGCCACTTCCAGCACCTTGCCATGCAGAGCAACCACATCTTCTATCTCATTCGGGTAGACGTTGAAACCGGAGACCAGAATCATGTCTTTTTTACGATCGACAATATAAATCATGCCGTGCTCATCGAATTTGACGATGTCACCCGTAGATAACCAACCTTCGCTGTTGATCACCTCTTTAGTCGCTTCCGGACGCTGCCAGTAACCTTGCATCACTTGAGGGCCGCGTACTTGCAGCTCTCCAACCTCGCTGGTTGGTAATACCTGTCCGGCATCATCCACAATACGCACTTCCGTTGAAGGAACAGGCAATCCAATCGCACCTGTGTAGTCTTTCAAATCGTAAGGGTTTCCCGTTACTAGCGGCGAGCATTCGGTCAGACCATAGCCTTCAAGTAAGTGAATGCCCGTTGTCTTCTTCCATTGGTCGGCAACCGCGCGCTGCACCGCCATGCCACCACCAACGGCGAGCTTAAGCTTGCTGAAGTCGAGTTCGTGGAAATCTTCATTGCTCACCAAGGCATTGAACAAGGTGTTCACCCCAGTGATCGCGGTGAAAGGATGCTTTTGCAACTCTTTGACAAAACCTGGAATGTCTCTTGGGTTGGTGATCAACAGGTTCTGACACCCCAGTTCAACAAACAGCAAACAGTTCACCGTCAGAGCGAATACGTGATACAGCGGCAGCGCTGTTACCACTAATTCACGCCCTTCTGTCAAGACAGGGCCGTAAGCACCTTTCGCCTGCAAAACGTTAGCAATCATATTGCGGTGGGTTAGGATTGCGCCTTTCGCCACCCCTGTAGTCCCGCCTGTATATTGCAAGAATGCAATATCATCTCCCGACATAAACGGCTTCACGTACTGTAGACGACGGCCTTTGTGGAGGGCTTTGCGCATCGAGATCGCCCCAGGCAAGTCATATTTGGGCACCATGCCTTTGACGTACTTCACGACAAAATCGACCAAGGTACCTTTCGCTCGAGGCAGCATTTGCCCAAGGCTCGTCAACACCACGTGCTTAACAGGCGTGTTCTCCACCACTTGCTCAAGCGTACTGGCAAAGTTGGAGACAATCACAATCGCTTTGGCACCAGAGTCATTGAGCTGATGCTCCAACTCACGGGGCGTGTAAAGCGGGTTAACGTTGACGGCGATCAGCCCAGCTCGCAATACACCAAACAGGGCGACCGGATATTGCAGCAAGTTTGGCATCATCAACGCGACGCGATCACCCTTTTGCAACTTAAGATCGTTTTGTAAATAGGCGGCAAACGCTCGGCTGCGTTCCTCCAATTTACGGAAGGTCATCACCGACCCCATATTCACAAATGCAGGTTGATCCGCGTATTTTTGTACGGACTGCTCAAACATCTCAACCAGAGATGGATACTGGTCCGGGTTAATGTGCTCAGGTACATCGCTTGGATAGCGTGACAACCAAGGTTTATCCACGTTAATACTCCTCGAAAAAACAGCGTGCGCGCGCCGATATCGTTATGTTGTTATTGGCCTATTACAGCACAGGCGCAGCGCCCGCGCACGGAAGACTCAAACACTTGTTTAAATTTTGTTAACTAAGCCAAAAATTAGGTCAGATACTCTAGAAGGATGCTCTAAATGGCAGTGGTGTCCGCCCGAGAGGGTGACAAACTCGCGCACCGGATTTGCCTCTGACGTCATGGGCTTCAAATGAGAAAAGCCTTGCTCTCCCAGCACAATGATCTGAGGACAGACTATCGCATCGCGGATCGCTTGAGCATGCTGATGAGACATCCGGTAGAGGGAATCACTTTGCAAAGCGGTGTCATGGCGCCAAGCCCAATCCTGTTCGGTTTGCTTAATTCCACGCAGCACAATCGGTGCAATTTGTGCCTCCGTCAGCGAGTTGACCGAGGCACGCCGGGCTATCGCCTCGTCCGCTGAGCTCATCAAACGCACAGGCTTACGACGAATACGTTGGCGGCTCATCACCCCTTGGCGCAATCTTGTGACCGCACACTCCGGCGTCTCCGCAAGCGGCCCATCGCCTTCAATCTGGACTAATCCAGCCACCTGTTCTGGAAACGCGGCACTATAGCAACTTGCGATCAAAGCACCAAGCGAATGTCCAACCAATACGGTTCTGTTTGGCGATAACTTAGCCAAAACTTGGTAAACATCGTCGATATAGTCATGAAACGAATAGAAATGAGGAGAAGCTTTATGAAATGAGTGCCCATGTCCAGGCAAGTCTAAGGCGCACAAGTGGGCGTGAGGTAACTGATGCGCTAGTGCTGTCATTACAGTAGTGAAACTGGCGGCGTTGTCTAACCAACCGTGCAAAAAAAGGACCGAGACATCGGCCGTTTGTTTATCTCCTAGCTCAAGGGTGGCGACCTTGCCGCCGTCAATCTGGTAGTGGCAATGTTCAAACGTCATTTGACTTCCTGAATCACGCGCCCTTCTCTTGGTCGGTACCCCACATCACGACAGTAGTAGCCTCGGCAAGGGAACATATAGCTGCCAAAGTCATCCACAATCACACGCTCTTCAATACGCCACAAGTGAAGGGTCGCTTGTTTCATCACTGGAAACTGATGTAAGTAATCACCGACTTTACCCTCTTCGACACCCGCAGATTGCCCCAGCGTCGTGATCAAGCGTCCTTCAGCTAAGCTGACAGGATCCACAAAACCGGGCACATAGGCGACGTAGCGACCGTTGGGCTCTTGCGTGATGTCAGGCTTGCCACTACTTGAGATAGGCAGATTGACTATTTCTATCCGCGTTTGTGAATCCAGATTCTTCACGTCGGCAATCACGCCGCCAAGGCGCACAGGGTGAGATTGTGAGGCATCCCACTGTGCGTAATCTGTCACGAGCGCAGGGTCGTCATTCACTAGCTGTGTGGGCAGTGTGCTGCATGCCGTCATGAGAAAGGTAGTCGCAAAAAGGAGTAGTGCTGATTTCATCGGAGACTCTTTATCGGAAAAAGGAAAGTGTGCTAGATATAGAGATCGACACCAAGCATCTGCGAGAGTTCATCTCGCTTCGCCTGATGCATCACATTCATATACTCTTCCATCGCTTTACGGCTCTTGCCTTCTGGAAGATCATATTGAACCTTCGCCCGTTCGACGTCAGATTCTGTGATGGGGCGAATAGTATTCGCAACGGCGTTTGCCACCTTGGTCGGCTGCGAAACCTCATTACCCTTGCTTTGCTTGTTTACCCCCTGTTTTTTATTGGCTTTATTCGCACGATTCGGTCCGGGGACCGAAGGGGGTAAACCGTTTATAGACACCATACTATTCACTCATTCCGCTGTACGCTCACTGGGCAGTATTATTCACGCCCAGGAAGCTTTTTCCACGCAACCGTATCGCGAAGATAAACAGGACTGGCTTCTTCTGCACTGACACTGCGTCCCTCTCGCCACGCTTGTTCGGCCAAGATCACCATATCCTGCGCGTCTGGGAAGAGCAGATCACCCGCTTTCAGCGTTAATGGGAGTTCCGCCAGCGGCGCTTGATAGGTTTGCCACCCCGTCCCTGCCGTATGCCAGCACTGCGCATCAGAAGGCGTGCGTTGAACGAGCTCATCGGGAGCAATCACGCACTCTTCATCCACATTGGCCCAGCTGCCATCTTCTTGACGCTGAAAACGTCCCCAATACACTTCACTCATGCGAGCATCAATGGCGCACGCAACTTGCTCCGCTTGGTGGAGACGGTAGCTACCTTGAGCCATCGCGGCGAGTGTCGACACACCAATCATGGGCAGATCCGCACCAAACGCTAAACCTTGTGCAATACCAATGCCAATACGTACGCCAGTAAAACTACCCGGGCCTTGACCAAAGGCTAACGCGTCTAAATCTTGTAGCGTAAGCCCGGCTTCTTTTAGCACTTCATCGACCATAGGAAGAATCTTCTTGGTGTGATCACGCGGGGCGACTTCACTGCGAACAAACACTTTGTCGAAGGCTAATAGGGCCACAGAACAGTTCTCTGTAGCGGTATCTAGGGCAAGAATTTTTGCGCTCATGAGGTTCTCTAAATCTAATTTCATTAATCTTTATTGGGCTGGAGGAACTGCTTTATCGCTTCAATATCCCGTGTACGAGGTATTGGAGGTAAACTGGCTAAGAACACACCACCGTAATCACGTGTTACTAATCGATTATCACAAATGATTAGCGCTCCCCTGTCCGTTTTATCACGAATCAATCGCCCTACGCCCTGCTTTAAGGTAATCACCGCATCAGGAATTTGTACCTGTGCAAACGGGTCTCCCCCTTTTAACTGACAATCCTCAATACGTGCTTTAAGCAGTGGGTCATCGGGCGCGGTAAACGGCAGTTTGTCGATAATAACACAGCTCAGCGCGTCGCCTCTAACATCTATCCCTTCCCAAAAGGCCCCTGTCGCCACCAGCAGTGCATTACCCAACTCCATAAACTCCGCCAAGGTCTTTTGTTTACTGGTCTCACCTTGCATAAGAACCGGGACATTGAGTACCGCGCGAAATCGCTCAGTCAACTCTCGCATCATCGAATGGGAGGTACACAAGAAAAAGCAGCGACCTTGGTTTTGTTCAATGACAGGCGCGAGTAAAGCAACCAGTTTGTCTGGTAAACCCGCCGAATTTGGCTCGGGAAGATAACGGGGCACGCAAAGTCTCGCCTGCTGTTGGTAATCAAATGGGCTAGGTAGCGACATCTGCTGAGTGGGCTGTATACCCAAACGAGACGTGAAGTGCGCAAAATCTTGATTGACCGCTAATGTTGCAGAGGTAAATACCCACGCACCGGGTTTGAGCGTCATTTGTTCATGGAACTTATCCGCCACACTCAAGGGCGTAATGTGCAAACTGAAATGACGAGGCGTCGTGTCATACCAGTAGGAGTAGCCCGTGATTGAGACATCACACACGCGCTCCAAGCGCGCTTTGATGGTACTCGCTCGCTCAAAAGCGCTATCTAGCAACTGGCTGCGGCCAAGGGCTAATTTCAGCACTTCAACGGTAAAATCAAGGCTCTCTTCAAGACGGTTTAACTCTCGAGCGATCGACGGTGATTTGATCGCTTCACGCCAATTGCCACGAAACCCAGGCTCACCCAGAGTAATGCGCAGATCCATCGCACATTGACCCAGTTTTTCCGCTACCTTTTGCAGTTGACGCATGTCTTTTGCTTCGGTGCGATAGGCGATCTCAATATCCTTGCACAGCTCCTGTATTTGGCGACTGGATAACGACTGACCAAAATACTGGCTAGCAATATCCGGCAGTTGGTGTGCCTCGTCAAAAATAAACACGTCTGATTCTGGGATCAGTTCACCAAACCCCGTCTCTTTAATGGCTAAATCGGCCAAAAAGAGGTGATGATTGACGACAACCACATCCGCTTCCATCGCTTTTTTACGCGCTTTGAGTACAAAACAGTCTTGGTAGCTAGGGCACTCTTTTCCCAAGCAGTTATCGTTGGTGGACGTAATGGTCGGAATCACAGGGCTGTCTTCCGCAATCGCATCACAATCGCCCAAATCTCCGGTTTTTGTCTCTGAAGACCAGCTGCGCACTTTGACCAACTGACTGAGTAAGGTCGGATCCGAACTTTGATGGTGACTCTCGAGCATTTGTCGGCTTAGACGATCTAGACAGAGATAGTTTGCACGACCTTTCAGCAAGGCCACTTGTCCGTAAAACCCGAGCGCTTCGACCATCAGTGGTAGATCGCGGTGGTAGAGCTGCTCTTGTAAGTTCTTTGAGCCAGTACTGATTACGGTTTTCTTGCCGCTTTGCAGCGCGGGCACCAAGTAGGCGAACGTTTTTCCGGTTCCCGTTCCCGCTTCAACCACGAGCTGCGAACCATCTTGAATCGCTTGATGCACCGCCTCTGCCATATCTAACTGTGCTTGGCGAGGCTGAAAGCCTGGGATGGCCTTGCCCAAGGCGCCATCTTGAGTGAAGGTTTTTGCAATCATTCGACAATACGATAAGAGGGGTTACTGGGGATTATGTCAGTTTTTTAAAAAGGGCGCGAATGTGTTTCGCGCCCTAAGTTGGTAGATAAGCAAGTAGAGAGGTGGCGAGTGGATTAGCGTTTGTTGAGGTAACGCGCTAACCACGCAGGACCGGAAAATCCAGTGTGCTGATCAAGCATGGCTCTGGCCGCTTCGCTTGGCGACGCTTTGCTTTCCCACATTTCTCCTAAAATTTGTTCATCAATTTCATGATCACCGAGCAGCGCATGAACACGCTCAGAATACAGTTTGCGGGCGAGGAGTTCTTTATCCATACATACCACCTTAAACAACTCTTTGAGAGTAGAATGAGTCAACCTTGAGCTTATTCGTATTGCCCGAACAGTGCGCCCTCATTTCACTGGCCTGCGACCTTCATTGACGATACAGAGAAGCAGATAATCAATTAACTCAGATTAATTGTTGAAACCAATCTGATATTAGTTTAATTGTAGCTTCAATATTGCGTGTGGCTTCACCGTTCGAAGCGGCGCAAAAATTTTACTTTTAAAAAAAAATAATTCTCGGAAGTATCGACTTAATGGAAAAGAAAACACTACTGACGCACTGTACAGACGCTGCGGGCCTGATTTCTAAAATCACTAACATCTGTTATAAGCATCAACTCAACATCATTCACAACAACGAATTTGTCGACAATACCAGCGGCCACTTCTTCATGCGTACCGAATTGGAAGGCTACTTTAATGATCAAACCTTGTTGGCCGATCTAGACCAAGCGCTACCTGCCGGTACGAAACGTAAATTGATTGGCTCTGAGCGCAAACGCATTGTCATTTTGGTCACCAAAGAAGCGCACTGCTTGGGTGATATTCTGATGAAAAATTACGATGGTAGCCTAGATGTTGAGATTGCGGCCGTGGTCGGTAACTACAACAACCTGCAAAGCCTGACAGAAAAGTTTGATATTCCTTATCACTGCGTCTCTCACGAAGGATTAAACCGTGAGGAGCATGAGCAGAAAATGCTGGAAGTGATTGAGCAGTATGAACCGCACTACTTAGTGCTCGCGAAATACATGCGCGTTCTTACTCCCTCTTTTGTCGAAAAGTACAATCACAAGATCATCAATATTCACCACAGCTTCTTGCCAGCGTTTATTGGCGCGAAACCTTATCAGCAAGCGTATGAGCGTGGTGTCAAAATCATCGGCGCAACGGCGCATTTTGTCACCAACGATCTCGATGAAGGCCCGATCATTAAGCAGGACGTGATTCCAGTCGATCATAACTTCAACGCCCAAGATATGGCGCAAGCAGGTCGCGATGTGGAGAAAAACGTTCTCAGCAAAGCGCTAACCAAAGTCCTTAATGACCATGTGTTTGTCTACGGAAACAAGACGGTCATTTTGTAACGCTTTCTCAGTAGGAATAAAAAAGCGCCAGATGGAGCGACTCCATCTGGCGTTTTCTATTGAACACATTAGAGCTTAATCGCCAGCTCGACCCCTTGTTTAATTGCACGCACCGCATCCAACTCACCGGCATAATCCGCGCCGCCAATCACATGCAGTTTGTCGCCAAACTTCTCCCATTCATTCTCAAACGGACGAACGGATTCTTGGCCCGCGCAGATGATCACTTTGTCGGCCTCGAGTAACTGCTTTTGTTCATCAATCGCAATGTGCAGGCCTTGGTCGTCAATCTTCTCGTAACTCACCCCACCGAGCAGGTGAACCCCACGTTTTTCCAGTGTGCGCTTATGAATCCAACCTGTGGTTTTTCCCGGACCTTTACCGACACGCCCTTTACGACGTTGCAACACCCAGACGGTTTTATCACTGAGCGAATCTGGGTAAGGGAACAAGCCGCCCGGATGTGAAATCGCTTTGTCGATCCCCCACTCATGCAGCCAATCGTCAAGATTGTGTCCTTGAGGCTCGGTGAGCATGGTGGCAACGTCGACACCAATGCCGCCGGCTCCCACAATCGCCACCTTGTCGCCAACGTAGGTTTTTTCGCGGATTAGAGTTTGGTAATCCACCACTTTCTCTTGGTTATCAATCCCCTCAATAGTCACTTTACGAGGTTCAACACCACTGGCCATGACCACTTCATCGTACTCCGCCAATAGATCGAAATTCGCTTCCGTCTCTAAATGGAGTTTGACGCCCGTTTCATCAATGCGGTTAGCAAAGTAGCGGATGGTTTCACGAAACTCTTCCTTGCCCGGGATCTGCATGGCAAGACGGAACTGACCACCGATACGATCACTGCGTTCAAACAAATCCACTTGATGGCCTCGCTCGGCCAAAGTCGTGGCACACGCCAGGCCAGCAGGACCTGCGCCCACCACGGCAATGTTTTTCGCCTTCTGCACCGGAGAGACAATCCACTCTTCCTCTCGACAGGCGAGCGGGTTGACTAAGCAGCTTGCACGTTTACCTTTGAAGACATTGTCCAGACAGGCTTGGTTACAACCGATGCAGGTGTTGATGAGCTTCGCCTTGTCCTGCTCGGCTTTGGCGACGAAATATGGGTCTGCTAAGAATGGACGCGCCATCGAGACCATATCCGCATGGCCACTCTCTAAGATTCGCTCCGCTTCATCGGGCATATTGATTCGGTTACACGTCACAATCGGCACATTGACATGCGGCTTCACTTTCTCGGTCACCCACGTAAACGCGCCTCGCGGGACTTGCGTCGCAATGGTTGGAATCCGCGCTTCGTGCCAGCCGATGCCGGTATTGATGATGGTGACCCCAGCCGCTTCTAGCGCTTTGGCAAGCATCACCACTTCATCAAATGTGCTGCCCTCTTCCACCAGATCCAGCATCGATAGACGGAAAATGATAATGAATTCTTCGCCAACCGCTTTACGAATGGCTTTGACGATCTCTAAGGGAAAGCGCATACGATTTTCGTAACTACCGCCCCAATCGTCGTAGCGCATATTGGTTCGTTTACAGATGAACTGGTTAATGAGATAACCTTCCGACCCCATCACTTCCACACCATCATATCCTGCCAACTGAGCTAACTGCGCGCTGTTTGCAAACGCATCGATGGTTTTCTTGATTTGACGAGTACTCATCTCACTCGGTGCAAAACGCGCAATGGGCGCTTTAATGGAAGAAGCACTTTGGGAGAAGGGGTGCATTGCATAGCGACCTGCGTGCAACAGTTGCAACGCAATCTTGCTGCCATGTTGGTGGACCGCTTCGGTCACGACCTTGTGTGCTTGCGCATGTTTCGGCTTACTGAATTCAGCCGAAAATGGATGAAGACGACCGCGCAAATTGGGCGAAAAGCCGCCCGTCACAATTAAACCGACACCGCCTTTGGCACGTTCAGCGTAGAAAGCGGCAAGTTTTCCAAGGCCTTCTTTCTGTTCTTCAAGGCCGGTGTGCATAGAGCCCATCAAGACACGGTTTCGAATCTGAGTAAAGCCGAGATCTAAGGGCTTGAGTAGGTTTGGGTACATGGCAGACATCACTATACTGTTTATTATTGTGGTCTGACCACGATATGAGCTTCTTTATAAAAAATCAAACAGGTGTTTACATTTTTGTAACACCGATCAATCTTACAGTTGTTCCACTCCACGAGTTTCAGTAGGATGGAGGGTGTCCGGACATCTAGGGTAACCCCATCACCTGCGTTGACTTCGCAGCGGAGATAGAATGAAAAAAATATTCAAAATCATAGGGATGATTTTCAAGGGAATGTGGAAACTGCTCACCTTCCTACGCATCGCCCTAACCAATCTGATCTTTTTGGCGAGCATCGCTGTTATCTACTTCCTCTACACCGCTACGGATGCCCCGCCGCCATCGGTGCCAAAAGAATCCGCACTCGTGCTTAACCTCTCTGGCCCGATTGTTGAGCAGCCTCGCTACATCAACGCGATGGACTCTTTGACCGGCTCCCTATTTGGCCAAGAGATGCCAAGAGAGAATGTCCTGTTTGAGCTGGTGGACACCATTCGCCACGCCAAAGACGACAACAGCATCAGCGGCCTAGTGCTCGCGCTGCGTGACATGCCGGAAACCAATCTCACGAAACTGCGTTACATCGCCAAAGCCTTGAATGAGTTCAAAGCATCGGGCAAGCCCATCTATGCGGTCGGGGACATCTACAACCAAAGCCAGTACTACCTCGCCAGCTACGCGGATAAAATTTATCTTGCCCCAGATGGCGCTGTGATGCTCAAAGGCTACAGCGCGTACTCGCTGTACTACAAAACCTTGCTCGAAAAGCTGGATGTCAGCACGCACGTTTTCCGTGTCGGCAGCTATAAATCGGCTGTGGAACCGTTTCTGCGTGATGATATGTCCGATGAAGCGCGTGAATCCGCGTCACGTTGGCTCGGTCAACTGTGGGGCGCGTACGTTGACGATGTGGCGACCAACCGCCAAATCAGTGCAGAAAAACTCAATCCAGATATGGATAGCTTCCTAACACTGCTTGAGCAATACCAAGGTGATTTAGCGGCACTCTCTAAAGGATTAGGCTTGGTGGATCAGCTAGCGACACGCCAACAAGTGCGCAGCGAACTGATCGACGTGTTTGGCAGTGATGGTGACGATAGCTACAACTACATCACTTACTATGAATACTTACCGACCATGCGCATGCCGCTGAACCTTGCGCAAGATGATATTGCCGTCGTGGTGGCAAGCGGCGCGATCATGGACGGCTCACAGCCGCGTGGTACCGTCGGTGGCGACACCACTGCTGCCTTACTTCGTCAAGCGCGCAGCGATGACAAGGTGAAAGCGGTCGTGTTGCGCGTTGACAGCCCCGGAGGCAGCGCCTTCGCCTCAGAAGTAATTCGCAATGAAGTCGAAGCGCTACGCGCGGCGGGCAAGCCTGTGGTGGTGTCGATGTCGAGCCTAGCGGCCTCTGGCGGTTACTGGATATCAATGAGCGCCGACAGCATTGTGGCGCAGCCAACGACGCTCACCGGGTCAATTGGTATCTTCAGTGTTATCACGACATTTGAAAAAGGGCTCAACAAACTCGGCATTTATACCGATGGCGTTGGCACATCACCCTTTTCTGATGTCGGTGTGACCACCGGTTTGTCAGACGGCGCTTCGCAAGCCATTCAGATGGGTATCGAGCATGGCTACCATCGCTTTGTCGGCTTGGTCAGCGACGCTCGAGATATTCCGCGCAAAGATATGGACGCGCTGGCACAAGGTCGCGTTTGGACGGGTCAAGACGCCCTAAACCTAGGCCTTATCGACAAAATTGGTGATTTTGACGATGCGATTGCACTCGCGGCTGAGCTTGCCAACGTCGAGGACTACAACATTTACTGGGTTGAAGAGCCGCTCTCGCCAGCGCAGCAGTTCTTGCAAGAGCTTATCAACCAAGTGGAAGTGCGCGTTGGCTTAGACGTAAGCGCGCTGCTACCCGCCTCACTCTCTCCCGTGATTCATCAATTGAGTAGTGATGCCGACCTATTGCAAAGCTTCAATGATCCTAAAGGTCACTATGCGTTTTGCTTGAACTGCCAAGTGCAATAGGACAAGCACTCCTCTGACCTAGGGCATGACAGCGCCACTCACGCTGCCATGCCCTTTTTTCTGCGAGTAATTGATATATAATCGCGCACACTTCCCTACATACGGTTTCTGAGTCATGGCTAGAAAACATATCTACATCGCCTACACAGGCGGAACAATTGGCATGAAAAAGTCACACGATCACGGTTACGTGCCGGTGGCTGGATTTATGGAAAAACAGCTCGCAAGTATGCCGGAGTTCCACCGCCCAGAAATGCCTGAATACACCATTCACGAATACGACCCGCTGATTGATTCGTCCGACATGACCCCGGCCGACTGGCAACAAATTGCTGACGACATCCGTGATAACTACGACAAGTACGACGGTTTTGTCATTCTTCACGGCACCGACACCATGGCGTACACCGCCTCCGCGCTCTCCTTCATGCTGGAGAACTTAGGTAAACCCGTGATTGTGACAGGCTCACAAATTCCACTGGCAGAACTGCGCTCTGACGGCCAAGCGAATTTGCTCAATGCCCTTCACATCGCTGCCAATTACCCCATCAACGAAGTGACGCTGTTTTTTAACAACAAACTGATGCGCGGTAACCGAAGCACAAAATCTCATGCCGACGGTTTTAATGCTTTTACATCACCTAACTTACCTCCTCTGCTGGAAGCGGGCATTAATATTCAAGTGAGTAAAGATGTCACGGTAGGCCAAATGCCGTGTGGCGAGTTTAAAGTGCATGATATTACCCCTCAGCCGATTGGTGTCATTACCATGTACCCTGGCATCTCGCATGAAGTCATTCGCAACACCCTGCTACAACCTGTGAATGCGATGATTCTGCTGACTTTTGGTGTTGGCAACGCGCCGCAAAACCCACAGCTTCTGGCTCATCTTCAAGAGGCGTCTGAACGTGGTGTGATCGTCGTGAATTTAACCCAGTGTTTGGCGGGTAAAGTCAACATGGGCGGTTACGCAACAGGCTGCGCCTTGGCTGAAGCGGGCGTGATCAGCGGCTTTGATATGACGCGCGAAGCGGCGCTAGCCAAACTGCATTATTTGCTCAGCCAAAACCTCTCTTACGACGAGGTAAAAGTGCAAATGCAACAGGTGCTGCGCGGCGAAATGACGCTCTAGTCCGATGTGACTCAAAACGAATCATAAAAAGGGGCTGATGTACAACATCAGCCCCTTTTTATTTCAACGATGATGACACCGATAGGTCATTAACCGATGTGCGTCGCGCCGCCCATGTAAGGTTGCAGCACAGCAGGAATCTCAATACGGCCATCGGCTTGTTGGTTGTTCTCAAGAATCGCCACCATAGTACGCCCCACTGCGAGGCCAGAGCCATTAAGTGTGTGGACCAACTCAGGCTTCTTCTCGCCTTTACGACGGAAACGCGCCTGCATACGACGAGCTTGGAAGTCCCACATGTTTGAACAAGATGAAATCTCACGGTAGGTCTGCTGCGCCGGTACCCAGACTTCCAAATCGTAAGTCTTACGCGCACCAAAGCCCATGTCACCGGTACATAGCACTACTTTACGGTAAGGAAGTTCAAGCAGTTGCAGAACTTTCTCAGCATGACCCGTAAGCTCTTCCAGTGCATCCATTGAATCTTCTGGTTTGGTGATTTGAACCAGCTCAACTTTGTCAAATTGGTGCATACGAATCAAACCACGCGTATCACGACCGTACGATCCCGCTTCAGAGCGGAAACAAGGGGTGTGCGCCGTCATCTTTAGAGGCAAATCCGCTTCATCAGAGATGGTGTCACGCACCATGTTGGTTACTGGTACTTCTGCCGTAGGAATCAATGAAAGACGACGCAGCTCTTCGTCGCTGGCTTTCTCTTCAAGCGGCTCGGTATGGAACAAGTCTTTACCAAACTTAGGTAGTTGTCCTGTGCCAAACAAGCTGTCAGAGTTAACAAGGTAAGGCACGTACATTTCCGTGTAGCCGTGCTGCTCAGTGTGCAAGTCCAGCATGAACTGTGCGATCGCACGGTGCAGGCGAGCAAACTGGCCTTTCATGACAATAAAGCGCGCGCCGGTGATCTTGGTGGCGCTAGCAAAATCAAGACCGCCTGCAATCTCACCTAAATCGACGTGATCTTTCACTTCGAAGTCGTAAGTTTTAGGTTCACCCCAACGTGAGATTTCCACGTTGTCGTTTTCGTCTTTACCGTCTGGCACATCCTCTGCTGGCAAGTTAGGCACAGATAACGTGATGTCATCGAGCTTTGCCATAATCACGTCCAGTTCCGCTTTTTTCGCGTCAAGATCGCTACCAAGAGAACCGATTTGCTTTTTGATCTCTTCTGCGCCGGCTTTGTCACCTTTCGCCATCAATTGACCGATCTGCTTGGAGATGGAGTTACGAGTGGATTGTAAATTTTCAACTTCGACTTGAATCGACTTGCGTTGCTCTTCAAGTGTGCGGATTGTCTCAACGTCAAGGTTAAAGCCTCGGCGCGCTAGTTTTGCAGCTGTGTCATCCAGCTCTGTACGAAGTAATTTAGAATCCAGCATTGTTAACCCTATGCTTATCAATAATGTGCTTTAAGAATGTGCGTTTCTGATTTTGGCCTGCCACTGTGGTGCTTGGCCAAAACCACAACCGAATAAATGTATCTAAAATAGGCGCTTATTCATAGCGCTTTTGTGGGCTTTTTGCGTCTAAACTAGCCAAGTAATCTAACTTTTCGCCAATTTTCGTTTCTAAGCCACGATTGGTCGGCTGATAGTATCGCGTTTCACTCATTTCTGGTGGCAAGTAGCGCTCGCCTGCAGCGTAGGCACCTGGCTCATCATGCGCGTAGCGATACTCCGCGCCGTAACCCAAGTCTTTCATCAAGCTAGTGGGCGCGTTGCGTAAATGGACAGGCACTTCGTACTCAGGCAGATTGTGTGCATCGGCCAAAGCTTGTTTCCAGGCACTATAAACCGCGTTGCTCTTTGGCGCACATGCGAGGTAGACCACCGCTTGCGCGATCGCTCGCTCACCTTCGGCCGGCCCGACTCTGGTAAAGCAATCCCAAGCCGATAGCGCCACTTGCATGGCTCTTGGATCCGCATTACCAATATCTTCCGACGCAATCGCCAACAGGCGTCTTGCGATATAAAGAGGATCGCACCCTGCGGCAATCATTCTCGCCGACCAATAGAGCGCAGCGTCGGGGTTAGACCCACGGATGGATTTATGCACCGCAGAAATCAGGTCGTACCAAATATCGCCTTTGTTATCAAAACGGGAGACTTTTTCACCTGCGACTTCGGCAAGCAGCGGCAAGGTAATGGCTTTGCGCCCCTGCGCATCATCTTGAGCCATGTCGTACAACAGCTCGAGATAATTGAGTGACATTCGTGCATCACCATTTACTAGCTCAGAAAGCCGCTCTAACACACCCTCGCCAAAGTCCGCGTCAATATGGCCGAGTCCGCGCTCGGTATCGTTAATCGCTTGATCAAGCGCTTGGCGGATTTCCGCTTGAGAAAGCGAAGTCAGTTTGTACACGCGAGCTCGTGATAACAGCGCATTATTAAGCTCAAACGAAGGGTTTTCTGTCGTAGCACCAATAAATGTGACAGTGCCATCTTCAATATGTGGCAGAAAAGCGTCTTGTTGTGATTTGTTAAAACGGTGCACCTCATCCACAAATAGGATGGTGCGTCTACCTGTCAGTTTGTTTTCACGTGCTTTTTCAATCGCAGCGCGAATCTCTTTCACCCCAGAGGTAACGGCCGAGACTCGCTCCACTTCGGCATTGGCGTAATTCGCGGCCACTTCCGCTAAGGTGGTTTTACCGGTGCCCGGTGGCCCCCATAAAATCATAGAGTGAATGTGACCAGCCTCCAATGCACGGCGCAGCGGTTTACCTTCACCGAGAATATGTTGCTGGCCGATGTATTGCTCCACCGTTTGCGGGCGCATTCGAGCGGCAAGAGGACGAAAATCTTCGTCCCCTAAAAAGTCTAACGAGTAATTACTCACCATTAGTTCCTTTGATCGTCCACTTCCACACCCTCAGGGATTTGGAACGTGAACTTATCGGCCGACGGCTTGCCAAGGCGGATATCATCAAAGACAAAGTTGCTGGTTTGCCCATCTTGCTCCACCACGCTAAACCCTTTGACCGCACCTTTCGAGTTAATTTCTAAGCGAAACTGACCTTGGTTTGAATCCACAGCAGTCGGAATAAGGGTAAACTGGTCGCCCTCTTGACTGACACGATAGTTATCCCAATCACTGGCTCGATTACGGGTAAGCAACACGAAAGGTGTCTGCTCCGTCGCCTGCTCTTGCGAATAAATGCTCACCTGCTCGATAAACGGGCTGTAGTACCACAAGCTCTCGCCGTCGGAGATCAATAAGTTTTCATCGGGTAACGTCGTTTCCCAACGAAAGAGGCTGGGTCTCGAAATATCGACTGTACCCTCACCTTGCATTACGACGTCGCCCTCTGGGCTGACCACTTTTTGACTGAAATTGGCACTGAAGCCTTCGGTTTTTTGTAGGCGCGCGTTGAGCTCATCTTTCGGCGCAGCAAGGACAGAACAACTCATCAAAAATAGAGCGGCTAATTTTTTCATTTAGGTTCCTTTTTTACACGTAGACCCAGTCTTTCGACCTACATCTCGGTATTTTGTTCTATTGACCACAGCACTGTTTGAATTTTCGGCCGCTTTCACACGGACAAGGATCGTTTCTACCGATCGATTTGTAAGGATTGACGCTTTGCGCTTTCGCTCCGACTAATTGCTCGTCGGCCGCTTGTGCCACTTCGATCAGCATCAGATCTAATTGGTCAACCAAATCCTCTAACGCAGGCGGCGTATCGATGCCCGCTTCACGCATTTGCTGTTGGGTTTGTTCTTGATCAATGGCCAGCATCATGGTGGTCAATAATGCCTGTAACATGCGCTCCGTGCCATCACTCAAGGTCAGGCCTTGCCACTGGGTTTCAATCGTCGGCCACAAGGTCATGAAGCCTTCTGCCACATCGGCCAGCTGCTCATCTCGCGGCTCAGCCAGCAACGCAAGCAGTGAGTAATCATTACGTTTGATCGCACTGTACTGGGCGGTGATATGTGACTCGATAAGATTCGCATCAACCTGATCAGACAAGAGCTCACCCACCCACTGCTGCGGGGCAAGTGGCTTGGTCGCTAGGTTAGCGGCCAAGGTAAGTCCTTCAAAAAACAAAGGCGATTCTTCACAGGTGGCGGGGTCAAGGATTAACAATTGATAGGTCATCTAGCTTCTTTTGGATTGGGAGAAACCGTCGCATTATACCCCTAGCTAGTGACAATCGAAAGCGAACCCACTAGAATCACGCCTCCCGCAAAGAGGTGAGTGTTATGCGCGTTGTTCTTGGCCCGATGGAGGGCGTCCTTGACCATTTAATGAGAGAAATTCTCACGGATATTAATGATTACGATCTGTGCGTCACCGAGTTTGTCCGTGTCGTGGACCAATTACTTCCAGAGCACGTTTTTCATCGTCTTTGTCCAGAATTACAACAAGGCTCTCAAACCAAATCAGGCGTGCCTGTTCATGTCCAACTGCTTGGTCAAGATCCACATTGGATGGCGGAAAATGCCCTGCGCGCAGTGGAGTTAGGTGCAAGAGGGATTGACCTTAACTTTGGCTGCCCGGCCAAGCTTGTGAATAAAAGTAAAGGTGGCGCCGCCTTATTGCAGCATCCTGAATTGATTCACAATGTCGTCAAAGCATGCCGCGACGCAGTGGATCCGCGCGTTCCTGTCAGCGCCAAAATCCGTTTAGGTTGGGAGAACCCGGAAGATTGCTTCGAGATTGTTGATGCCATTCAATCGGCCAACGCCGATGAGCTCACTGTGCATGCGCGCACCAAAACGGGCGGCTACAAAGCGAGTGAAATTAAGTGGGAGTACATTGACCAGATTCGACAACGTTTTTCTATCCCACTGATCGCCAACGGCGAGATCTGGAACTATCAAGATGGTCAAGCGTGTATCGAGACGACTGGAGTCGACTCACTCATGGTTTGCCGAGGCGCCTTCAACGTGCCCAATCTTGGCAACGTGGTCAAACACAATCACGCCCCAATGCCGTGGAAAGACGTCGTCAAGCTGCTACTGGTTTATTCGCAGTATGAGATGAAAGGCGATAAAGGGCTCTACTACCCGAACCGCGTGAAGCAGTGGTTCTCCTATTTGCGTCAGCAATACCCGCAAGCTGATGCTCTGTTTCGCGAAATTCGTACCTTCAACAAAGCTCAGCCTATCGTTGATCATATTGAGCGTTATCAAGCAACGCTGCTCGATACCGTCTCTTAAGCTTCGCTCAGAGCGATCATTTGGTTTTTACCGCGACTTTTTGCCAGGTAGAGTTGTTCATCTGCGAGTTTGAAGTGCAGGTCAAAATCCCCAAATCGGTCAGCGGGTACGATGTGCGCGCCGCCCGATACCGTGAATCCGCCCTCTACAACCTTAGCTGCCCCTTCTCGCACCACCTCCACCAAACGGTGTAGGGTCTTCTCTAAATCGGCCGCAGAATTCGCAGTAATGTACACAACAAATTCTTCGCCGCCGAATCTCGCCACCGCATCAGTGATACGCAGGCTTTGTGCTAGGATATCCGCCATATAACAAATGGCATCATCACCGATGTCATGGCCATAACGGTCATTAATGGTCTTAAAATCATCGATATCTAGGACCGCAAGGGCAACATACGCTTGGTGCTGGGTAGAGCGAAGAAAGGATTCAAGCCCGCGTCGATTGAGCAATCCTGTCATCGCGTCCTTCGCCGCTAAGTCTCTAAAATAGCGTCTCTCCTTAGCAGAGTTTGCAAACAGCAGCGTCATCACGCCGAAGAGATAAATACCGCCGATGACCACTAAGCTATAGCGCTGGGAAGAGATAAACTCACGGGTTTCCTGACGCCAGTCGACATCATAATAGACGACCTGTTCCCCTAAGACCCAGTCAGAGGCCAAGGTCAAAGTGCCATGAAATCCGTCGCTGCTGCTGATCAGTTCATCATGAGCAATGGCAAACCGTCCGGGTAAATGGGTGCGAGGCTTTAATAGCTCATCCACTAAAATGTCGAGTGAAATAACGCCTTTGTGCTCATAGCCTTCAAAAACGGGAATCGACATGCTCAAGGTATGGTCACCCGTAATAAAGTCTTTATAGGGCCCTATTAGCGTGATTCTATCGCGGTTTTTGAGGGATTCGTACCAATTGGGGTGAGCTTTAATATTCTCTAAATCGGCTTTGCTCACTCCTTTGAGCATACGGTCAGGCGATGAGATCACATACCCGTCAACATCAATGTAATCGATACCCGCGACATAGGCATCAATGTCGTGCAGGAAGGACAGCACCGGAGCGAGCGAGACTTTTCCCGCGACTTTTTGATACAAGGCGCTTGATTCATCGCACAAGCTCTCTTCACCGACCAGCATGTAGCTAATATCGACCGAAGGCAGATGTCGACTTTTGCTGTCGCTAAGCAAGGTCAAGTCGATAGGCCACATTTGGCATAGGCCATCGACAATACGGCTATTATGCCCGGACATTAAGCCATAATCAGAGCGCGCATAGTTGATAAAACTGTAGTCAAGCGCGGTGACAATTTTGGCCGAACGAAGCACCGCGGCGGCAATGCGGCCAAATTCCGTTTTCACATCCTGCTGACGAGCATGCAGATAGTTGGCAATCACTAAGGTTATGATCACCGCACTGACCACAAACGGCATCAAAAGTGCCGAGGTTAAACTAAAGCGGCGACGCACCTTCATCCCAACGATCCTTTACAAATTAACATAGCCTATCCATAGACAAAAAAGAGTATGGCTAGACTTCGCTATGCCACACTCTTTAAGTTACGGTGAGCCAACCACATTTGTAAAGCCGTGGTCGCAAAAATGAGAAGATCAGTTGAGCAGTAGACTGTCGTCGGCTAACTCTTCACCCCGTACTTTGGTGAACATCTCGAGCAAATCAGGCACTGTCATGCCCGCTCGTTGCTGACCTTGAACATCGAGTACGATTTCACCTTGGTGGAGCATCACAGTGCGATCGCCACACGCAAGTGCATCTTTCATCGAATGCGTTACCATCATGACGGTCAAGTTGAACTCGCTGACAATGGTTTTGGTCAAATCAATAATGAACGCGGCCATACGTGGGTCCAGCGCGGCGGTGTGTTCATCAAGCAAGAGTAATTTGCTGTCCGATAAAGTGGCCATCACCAAGCTGACTGCTTGCCTCTGCCCGCCAGACAAAAGACCAATGTTATCACCCAAGCGGTCTTCCAACCCTAAGCCCAAAATGCTGATGCGCTCTTGAAACAGACGACGCCGTTTGCTCGACAAGGAGAGACTCCAACCGCGCTTTTTGCCTCGCATATAGGCCAGCGCCATGTTCTCTTCAATGGTGAGCTCACCACAAGTGCCTGCCAACGGGTCTTGGAACACGCGCGCACATTGACTGGCGCGCTGGGAAACCGTTTGTCTTGTCACATCCAGTTCATCGATCACCACTTGTCCACCCACCATAGGTGTTTCACCGGTGACGGCACCAAGCAGCGTCGATTTACCCGCACCGTTTGAGCCGATCACGGTTAAAAACTGATGCTGAGGTACCTCAAGATCGACACCTCTTAGCGCGCGATTTTCCAAAATGGTCCCTGGGTTAAAGGTGACTTGAATATCTTTTAGCCGAATCATGCGACGCCTCCATTGCTATCGTTTTGCTTTGACGCCCGTGGTGCCTCGGCAGGACTAGGCTTTTTTGCCTTTATGTTGCCTTTCAACTTCGGTGCAATCAGTGCTAGCGCAACCAATACTGCTGTCACTAAGTTAAGATCAGAAGCTTGTAAACCGAACATGCCAGAGCTGAGCGCAAAGGCGACAGCCAAACGGTAGAGCACAGAGCCGACGATCACCGCTACCACCGCGACCCAAATTCGTCGACCCGGGATCAAAGTTTGACCAAGAATCACCGCCGCGAGACCGACAACGATCGTGCCGACCCCGGAGGTGACGTCGGCAAAGCTGTTGGTCTGCGCAAACAAGGCCCCCGCGAAACCCACGAATCCATTGGATAGAGCAAGGCCAAAATAGGTGTAAAAGGAGGTGCTTGCACCTTGTGCTGAGACCATGCGCGCATTCACACCTGTCGCTCTCAGCCCTAAACCGAAATCACTGTTGAGGAGTCGAATGACGAACCATGCGGATAACAGCACCAACACGCCCACTAACAGCGGTCGAACCAACATGGGATCGCCCATCGTTTCGAACGGTGTCAGAATGGTATCTTCACCCAACAACGCCATGTTAGGGCGACCCATGATGCGAATATTGATCGAAAATGCGGCGATCATGGTGAGTATCGACGCCAACAGATGCAAGATGCCACAGCGCACGGCAAGAAAGGCCGTGACCCACCCTGTCATCGCTCCGGCAACAATAGCCATAAAGGTTGCAACCCAAGGGTTAATGCCCGCAACTATCGCAGTCGCCGCCACGGCGGCTCCCATAGGAAAGCTACCATCAACACTTAGGTCAGGAAAATCAAGTACACGAAAGGTAAGGTACACGCCAAGTGCCACAAGGCCGTAGATTAATCCAATCTCAAGTGCACCAAAAAAAGCGAAAGCAGACATAAAAACTCCCTTTTCTGCTAATACTCTCCGTTTTTCAGGTGAGAGGTGAGGGAGAACGGGCCTCCCTCGTCAGTGAATTACTTCACGCTTGTCGCTCGTTCAATCACGGCGCTAGGAATCGTGACGCCGAGTTTATCAGCCGCCGTTTTGTTAACCACGAGGTCAGAGCCTTTCGCCACTTTGACATCCAATGTCCCTGGCTCAGCGCCTTCTAGAATCGCGGCAACATAATCGGCAGTTTGCACGCCGACTTGGTAGTAATCAAAGCCCAAGCTTGCAATCGCACCTTTTTCTACATAGGAAGTTGCTCCGCCTAACACGGGTGTTTTCGCTTGGTTTGCCGCCACGATCATACCTTCGATCGCGCTGGCAACGGTGTTATCGGTCGGTGCGTAAATTACGTCAGATTTGGCCGCAATGGCTTGTGTCGCTGACTGAACGTCTGCACTTTTCAGCGCCGTCGCTTCGACCACCGTTAGGCCTTTTTCCGCAGCGGCCTCTTTTAACAGCTCGACTAACGTCACCGCATTGGCTTCACCTGGGTTAAACACCACACCAATAGACTTGGCTTCAGGTAAGATCTCTTGGATAAGCTCAACATGCTGCTTGACAGGCGAGAGGTCAGAAAGACCGGTGACATTCTTGCCCGGTTGTTCCAGTTGCTTAACCAGTTTCGCGCCCACTGGATCCGTGACCGCCGTAAATACCACTGGAATGTTACGCGTTGCCGACACCAAGGCTTGCGCCGTCGGCGTTGCAATGCCTACCAATACATCTGGGTTTTCACCAACAAACTGACGAGCGATCTGAACGGCAATCGCTGGGTTACCTTGTGCGGTTTTATAATCAAATTCTAGGTTTTCGCCCTGTTTGTACCCTTTCGCTGCCAAACCATCTAATAGACCTTGACGAGTCGCATCAAGCGCTGGGTGTTCAACGATCTGTGAAACAGCAACCGTAGCAGTTTTCGCTGCAATAGAGGTCGCATTAAGAAGCGCCGCACTGGCCAGTACTGCGGTGGCAAAGATTTTACCTGCTTTCATCTTAACTCCTTGATATAAGCAATAACGATGTTGTGTTTGTAATTAATGAGGGTGTGCTTGTAATAGTTATACCCATGCTTCATGTATGAGCATGGTATTCATTATTACCAACAAGGTGATGAAAAAGGAAGCAACTTTTAACAGTGCAGTAACAAAAAAGAGAGGCGGGTAGACTTCAGTCACGACTGACGTTCAGCATGGATTAAAATGTTACGCGGCGTGGTTTCTCTCGAACAAAATTCGCCTAAGTAGACGCGGTATCCGTTCTGCTCTAGGTAGAGCGCTTTGTCCATCACTAGCCACAGTTCAAGCACACGGCGAAAAACTTGCTGACAAAGACTCAATCGCTCCATCTGCCAATAACGCCTCATCCCCTGCTGTTCATAGTCAGCAAAGTCAACGCTCGGTAATTCTATCCCCTTTTGTTTACATGCCCAGTGACAAAACGACTCAAAGCCTTCGGATAACTGTGATTTTTTCACACTGGGGATCGGCTCATAGTGACGATAACCCAATGTTTGACGAAACAGACAATCGAGCCCTAGTCGATACCTCATTTCCAGTTGGCGATGGCGTTTGACTCGCTCGCCGCCAGTCACGGTTTCTTGTAGCGGGATCCGCAGTTCTTGCTGGGTTAATCCAAGGCTTGATGCCTTTCCTTGAGCCGAGAGAGTTTGATAGGTCTCATCTTCGATTAAATGATAACAGCAGGGTGATAAGGTCACAGCGGGCAGCTTTGCGGCAATGGACTTGTGCATGAGTGAAACGTGTAAATCACCACAAGCGTGAAGCGCCACCGCGTGTTGATTAGGCTTTAGTACCGATTGGCTTTCGTTGCTCAATGCATCGCCTTGAACAAACGTCATCGTCAAGCCCATCTGATCCGCTTCCGCTTGCCCAGATAAACAGAGAGCCGCTTGGTACTCGAAACTGGTGACGTTTTGCTGAGATTGACTCGCCAAGATACGGCCGAGATAACCTTTACCCGAACACCACTCCAACCACTCATCGCCTTTGTGATGCGCCAGCGCTGCGCTGCCCATTAAGGTGATCTGTCGAAGTTTTCTACCGGGGATCCCTTTGTCTAATCCGCGAGGCAGTGACATGCTCTCAACGTCTGTCGATAGATGGCTCGCGGTCGGTAGTGAATGGGGCGATAAATCGGTAAGCGCTTTGATATTGCCTAGCTCAGGAAAATGTGGCGTCATCGCGGCGAGCAGCGCATCGGTATCCGATTTGTACTGCTCAATCTCCTCATCCGACAAGGCATTTAACCAATGGCAAAGATCGGGGTTGATCGCTTGCCAAGGTAGAGAAGAGGCGCTGCTCGCGAGAAAAGGCTCAAAACGCCAATAGACTTGATGTTGGCGTAAATAGTCATCCAGCGCTTGGAAGTGCCTCTCGATCATCGCACTGGCAGTTCGATGTCTTTAAACATCTCTTCAATTTCGGCGTTGGATTTTAACGTCAGAGCTTGCTCAACCACAGGGCGAGTCAAGTGTGGCGCAAAGCGCTCCATAAAATCAAACATGTAAGAGCGCAAGAAGGTACCACGACGGAACCCGATACTGGTGGTGCTGGCGCCAAAGATGTGGCTTGCATCGATGGAAACCAAATCGGTATCCTGAGTTTTATCAATCGCCATGCTGGCAATCACGCCGACTCCCATGCCCATTTTTACATAGGTTTTAATCACATCTGCATCGGTCGCAGTGAACACGACTCTTGGCGTTAAACCAACCTTATTAAAGGCCGTATCGAGCTCAGAGCGGCCTGTGAAGCCGAAGACGTAAGTCACCAGAGGGTATGAGGCAAGATCTTGAATGGTCACCTGAGCTTTCTGCGCCAATGGGTGATTTTTAGGTACCACAATAGAGCGATTCCAGTGGTAACACGGCAACATGATGGCATCTTGGTAAAGGTGCAGTGCTTCCGTCGCAATGGCAAAGTTGGCAGTGCCTTTCGCAATCGCTTCTGACATTTGCGAAGGGGTGCCTTGGTGCATGTGAAGGGAGACTTTAGGGTATCGCGCCGTAAACCCTTTGATCACATCCGGCAAGGCATAACGCGCTTGGGTATGGGTCGTTGAGATATTGAGCGTGCCCATCTCCGGGTGAGTGTGCTCACCGGCGACCGCTTTGATGCTCTCAACACGCGCGAGGATCTCTTGAGAAATACGAATGATGTCTTGGCCCGCGCCCGTTACCTGGGTAAGGTGTTTGCCGCTGCGCTCGAATATTTGAATCCCGAGTTCATCTTCAAGTAATCGCACCTGCTTGCTGATGCCAGGCTGCGATGTATAAAGACTTTCCGCCGTCGCGGAGACATTCAAATTGTGATTGACCACCTCAACAATGTACTTCAATTGTTGTAATTTCATTCTCGACCTCGTATTCCCTTACCTACGCACGGCAAGTGCCAACATATTTTATAATATTTAGTTATAACGCCTCTAGGCTTAAAATAATAGTCCTATGCTTTAAATGCGACGCAAAAGCATAACCAAATTGGATTCAAGCGGATGTTTTGCAAGCAGAGGCACAGATTTGCTCAGCAGTTGATGTTTTTCATTACTTTAAATAATCTGTTGAGTAATAATATAAAAAAGTGTCTAGCGGCGATGGATCATGTATCCTTAACTGCTAACCATGACGGAACATAAGATACGGAATTTATGAATATTGGTTTAATCATAGCGCTCGTTGCCATCTTGTTGGTTCTCGTTCTTGGCTACAACATTATGCTTCAGTATAAAGTGAAAGTTGAAACGGCCAAGAAACAAGAAAGCTCACGTTACCTGCAAATCATTGATGCAACAGAAGAACTTATCGGTCACGCGCACCACCTTCCTTATAGTAAAGAGCTACTCGTTTGCCTAAACAATCGTATCTTAGATTCATTGCAAAGCATGTATGAACTGGATCCAAGGAACAAACAGTTGGAGCAGCGTGTTGAATCCGTCAAACAACAAATTACCCAATTAAAAAATAGTGAGTCAGGTGAGAGTACCGCTTTCAAGGTGCCGACCAGTGACAAACAAGCCATTGTGATGCTTAAGCTGGTGAAACGTCTTCGTGATACCGTTCGCAGCGAACATAACAAAGGACGCCTAGACACTCAGACTTTCGTCACTGAGAACGCGCGTCTGGAGACCATTCAGATTCGCATCAATATCGAAAATGTTATCAAACGTTCCAACGATGCCATCGTACGTGGCCAACCAGGTACCGCGATTCAACTGCTACGCAAAGGCTTGGATGCATTAAGCACAAAAAATGACGCGTACTCCAACCAAGCGAGAGAAAAGCTGCAAGAGATGTATGATCAGCTTGAGCAGAAACGTCAATCGCGCAACGCGGAAGAGTTACACCAAATCGAAGAGAAAGAACGTCAAGACGATATGGACGTGCTCTTTGGTGCCAAGAAAAAATGGTAATATAATCAGTTATCACCCTTTTCAAAGGTCGCGATTGCGACCTTTTCTATTTAAACAGAAACCCCATGTCAGATTTAGCTCAATACCAGGATTTACTCTCTCCCATCCATCAATTTCTTCATTGTCACACCCCAGAGGAGTGGGTCAACGAAGCGAGTAAACCAGAGAACCTGAAAACCGTGTTGATCGACCACTTGCTTTGCGAGCTAAAGGCAGGCCAATCTGCGATGTACTTAATTCGCAAGTATGCGGTCGACCCATCGAGTGCGACAGCGTTACTTGAATGGTTCAAGCCCTATGAAGATTTCGCTTATCGTCAAACGGGTAACCTAGAGACACTGAAAGGCAAAAGCAACATTACTAAGTCAATCATGGCGAAATCGGATTCAGCCTACAGCCAAGCGCTGATTGATAAGATGGTGTTACTGATCAAAGAAGAGTTACACCACTTCTATCAGGTACTGGAAATCATGGAACAACGAGGAATCACGTACGAGCCGATTCCTGCCAGCCGATACGCAAAAGGCCTTATATCAGAGATGGCAACGCATGAGCCGCAAACACTGATCGATAAATTGATCATTGGCGCATATATCGAGGCGAGATCGTGCGAACGTTTTGCCAAACTGGCGCCATTAATGGATGAAGATATTGGTAAGTTTTATATTTCCCTGCTCCGCTCAGAAGCGCGCCATTATCAAGACTATCTTGTGCTCGCTGAGGAGATCGCAGGCAAAGACATCTCAGATCGCATTCACTATTTTGGTCAGAAAGAAGCCTCGCTTATTTCATCACCCGATGCTGATTTTAAGTTCCACAGTGGCGTACCACTTTGCGCCGAATAACCCCAAAAACGCACAAGGCCAGCAATTTGCTGGCCTTGTTGGTCATACACTATGATTTAAGCCAATGTGGCGTTGATCTCTGCCAACACTGCCGCAGGGTCGCTCGCCTGCGTGATAGGGCGACCAATCACCAGATAATCTGACCCTGCTTGAATAGCATCAACAGGCGTCATAATACGCTTCTGATCCCCCACTGCTGCGCCCGCTGGTCGAATGCCTGGTGTGACCAATTTAAACTCACGACCCAACTCACTCTTAAGCATGCTCGCTTCTTGCGCCGAACAAACAACACCGTCCAGCCCAGAATTTTTAGTGAGCGTTGCAAGGCGTACCACTTGCTCTTTAGGCGCGACATCCAATCCAATGCCCGCGAGATCCTGCTGCTCCATACTCGTTAGTACAGTAACTCCGATGAGCAGCGGGCGATCTTTGCCATAAGGCTCCAGTATCTCACGTGATGCCGTCATCATGCGTTCTCCGCCACTGGCGTGAACATTGACCATCCATACCCCCATCTCAGCAGCAGCGCGAACGGCCTTTGAGCAGGTGTTTGGAATATCGTGAAACTTGAGGTCGAGAAAAACAGAAAAGCCGCGCTTGTGCAGCTCATTGACGAAATTGGGACCAAAGAGAGTAAACATCTCTTTACCAACTTTGAGTCGGCAAGACGCTGGGTCGATTTTATCAACAAAAGCCAGTGCGTCAGCTTGGTTGTCATAATCCAGCGCAACTATCACTTTTTGGTCGATCATTTCATCTCCTAATGTATCTATAAGTCGAAAAAAAGCAGCGGGATCGCCGCTGCATTTAAAAATTTATGGCTATTCGCCATCCAATCCTCGAATGGGCTTAATCGTGCCCCACCCTTTGCATGATGGACAATGCCAATAGAGGGAATGGGTTGAAAATCCGCATTTACGGCAACGATAGTGAGGCTTCACTTTTAACTGTTCACCCACCAACTTTTGCAGCGTTGCCAAGCTCGCTTTCGCGCGGCCCTCTTCTGCCTCCGCTAGATGATAATCCATCAAGCGATAAAAACCTTTCATTGTTGGGTTTTTAACCAGCTGCCTTGTGAGCAATTCTTGTGCTGCCCCTGCGCCTTCATGCTTGGCCACCAACTGAGCCAGCATCAGTTCCGCTGACACACCCGCTTTGTTGGTGATACAACGGCGCAAAAAATCCAATAGCGCTTCTTGATCACCAATGTGGTGATAGCACTCCGCCAACGTCGGCAACACTTCACTGACAAAGTCACTGTCTTGTTCAAGCACTTGTTCAAGGTAGTGAATGGTTTCAGCGTAATTTTCAGCATCAAGAAATAGACGTCCGAGCGCCAAAGAGGCTCGTACGCATTTGGGGTCTTCAGATAAAGCGCGCTTATAATGTTGCGTGGCTTTGTCGATGTTCCCCTCGAGTTTTTCTTGCGCTGCAAGCTCACACCAAAAATGCGCGATGCTACTGCGCATGCGCTTACGCCCCATCTTAACGAGAAGCGTGGCGTATTCTATTGCTTTGCCCCACTCTCGTGTCTGCTGATAAATCGCGACCAGTTGGCCTAATGCCGCTTCTCTGTGATCGGGCTCGTCCACGAGTTGTTCAAAAATCTTTTCCGCTCTATCGAGAAAACCCGACGCCATGTAATCTTTGGCTAACTGCTGCAACGCAATGTTTTTCTGGTCGATGGTCAGGCCTGAACGTGAGATAAGATTTTGGTGAATACGAATGGCTCTGTCCACTTCACCACGAGAGCGGAAGAGATTACCTAATGCTAAATGGGTATCTATGGTTTCATTGTCAACTTGGAGCAGTTCGATAAAGTGGTCGACCGCCTTATCGGACTGATCGGACAGCAACAAGTTTAGACCCGTCACGTACTGACGGGAAATCTGATTGGACTGTTTCTGCTTGTCTTGCTGGGCACTACGGTTACCCATATACCAACCGTAAGCGGCGGCAATTGGCAATAACAAGAAGAGTATTTCTAACATCGAGTGAAGAGCCTACCTAACGACTAAGTGTATTATGCGTTTGACTGCTCTGGTGTCGATTCAGCCGGAGAGAGTTTCTTGACCTGGCGTTTTAGTTTACGAACTTCAAGCTGAGAGCGTAAATGTAAACTGCCAAAGATGACCCAAGCAATCACAAAGCCAACGACAAATACCACGCCAAGTAGGGTTGAAAGATGGAATTCACCTTGAGCTAATAAGTAATTGAAGTTCACAACCTCTTGGTTTTGCGAACCTAATGCCAGCGCGACAAGAAACAGAGCCAGTACGATAACAATTTTTATAATTTTCATCTTCTATCACCTGAATGGACAAACGCTGCTACGATTATGCAGTAAAACCACTGAACAAACCATGGTTATCTCGGGTTTTCATTTTATAAAAAAACGGCATACCTAATGTATGCCGTTTTTTTATACTGCCTTCATCCGCTATGAATAAGGCAGTGAAAATCTATCCAATATTTACGCGTTCACGTAATTCTTTGCCCGGTTTAAAGTGGGGAACATACTTACCTTCGAGTTCCACTTTATCGCCTGTCTTTGGATTGCGACCCACACGAGGCTCACGGTAGTGCAAAGAAAAACTGCCAAAACCACGAATTTCAATGCGGTCACCACTTTCCAGTGTTGACGCCATGTGCTCGAGAATATCTTTTACCGCATCTTCAATTTCTTTTGCTGAAAGATGGGTCTGCTCAGCACAGAGTCTTTCTATCAATTCAGACTTAGTCATAGTATCCCTCGTAGAGTAATTTATCATTTATTATAGTTACTAATAGTAGTTCCAACAAACACTTGCTATCAATTTTAGACAAGATTTCATCAGTTTGTGTAGTCTTCGCGACAATTTCGTACGATTTCTACGAATTGGACACTAGGTCACTGATAGGCAATAAAAAAGGAGCCTTTCGGCTCCTTTTTCTAACTATCGACGAAATTACTCGCCTTTAGCAGCTTTGAAAGCGTCAGCCATAGCGTTACCGAATGAAGCATCGTCTGCTTTGTTCAGTGTAGCCATTGCTTCTTGCTCTTCAGCTTCGTCTTTCGCTTTGATAGACAAGTTGATTACGCGGTTCTTACGGTCAACGCCAGTAAATTTCGCTTCAACAGTGTCACCAGCGCTTAGGATTAGAGAAGCGTCTTCTACGCGGTCACGTGAAACTTCAGATGCGCGGATGTAACCTTCTACGCCTTCTTCAAGCTCGATAGTTGCACCTTTAGCGTCTACTGCAGTTACAGTACCGTTAACTAGAACGCCTTTCTTCTTCTCTGCAACGTAAGCATTGAATGGGTCATTTTCCATTTGCTTAACGCCTAGAGAGATACGCTCACGCTCTGCGTCTACTGCTAGAACAACTGCAGAGATCTCGTCGCCTTTCTTGTACTCACGAACCGCTTCTTCACCAGCAACGTTCCAAGAGATATCAGACAGGTGAACTAGACCGTCGATGCCGCCTTCTAGACCGATGAAGATACCGAAGTCAGTGATAGACTTGATCTTACCAGTTACTTTGTCGCCTTTAGCTTGCGCTTCAGCGAAAGACTGCCAAGGGTTAGCTTTACACTGTTTCAGACCTAGAGAGATACGACGACGTTCTTCGTCGATTTCAAGAACCATAACCTCAACTTCGTCGCCAACATTAACAACTTTAGATGGGTGGATGTTCTTGTTAGTCCAATCCATTTCAGAAACGTGTACTAGACCTTCAACGCCTTCTTCGATTTCAACGAAACAGCCGTAGTCAGTTAGGTTAGTTACGCGACCAGATAGTTTGTGACCTTCTGGGTAACGCTTAGCGATTGCTACCCATGGATCTTCGCCTAGCTGCTTAAGACCTAGTGATACGCGAGTACGCTCACGATCGAACTTAAGAACTTTAACTTGGATCTCGTCACCAACGTTTACGATCTCAGAAGGGTGCTTAACGCGCTTCCAAGCCATGTCAGTGATGTGTAGTAGGCCGTCAACGCCGCCTAGGTCTACGAATGCACCGTAGTCAGTAAGGTTCTTAACGATACCTTTAACTTCTGCGCCTTCTTGTAGAGTTTCTAGAAGCTCATCACGCTCAACGCTGTTCTCAGACTCGATTACCGCACGGCGAGAAACAACAACGTTGTTACGCTTCTGGTCAAGCTTGATAACTTTGAACTCTAGCTCTTTGTTTTCTAGGTGAGCAGTGTCACGGATAGGACGTACGTCTACTAGAGAACCTGGAAGGAAAGCACGGATACCGTTTAGTTCAACAGTGAAACCGCCTTTAACTTTACCGTTGATAATACCAACAACAGTTTCAGCTTCTTCGTAAGCTTTCTCAAGTACGATCCAAGCTTCGTGACGCTTCGCTTTCTCGCGAGAAAGTTGAGTTTCACCGAAACCATCTTCAACAGCGTCTAGCGCTACGTCTACTTCAGCACCCACTTCAACTTCAAGTTCGCCAGCAGCGTTCTTGAACTGTTCTGCAGGGATAGCAGACTCAGACTTAAGACCAGCGTCAACAAGAACGAAACCGTTCTCGATAGCTACTACAGTACCTTTAACGATGCTGCCTTGTTGGAATTCTGTTTCGTTTAGAAACTCTTCAAAGAGTTGAGCAAAAGATTCAGTCATTTAGTTAATCTTCAATAAATTAAACGTCCACGGGTGTCCTACCACATGGGGTTATTAAATTCGCCAGTCATCATCCATGCGACCAACGCTCTTACCTAGCCGCCTAAGCGACTAGCTTCGATTCGATATATTGTAGTGCCTTTTCTACCACTTCGTCGATACTCATCGAGGTAGAATCGAGCAAAAGCGCATCCTCTGCCGGGCGCAATGGCGCCACAGGGCGATTACGATCTCTGTCGTCTCGCTCTTGGATCTCGCTCAAAAGGTCGTCAAATTTAACATCTAACCCCTTGCCTTGCAACTGTTTGAGGCGACGATTCGCTCGCTCTTCAGCGCTGGCATCGAGAAAAATCTTCACCTCAGCTTGAGGAAAAACGACAGTACCCATGTCACGGCCATCGGCGACTAGCCCCTTCCCCTCAGCAAAGGCGCGTTGGCGTCTCAGTAGCGCTTCTCGTACACGTGGTAAAGCGGCCACTTTTGACGCGGCCATACCTGTCTCTTCTTTGCGAAGTTCGCGAGAAACATCTTCTCCTTCAAGAATAACGCGCACCAAATCGCCTTCTGCAACGAACTGGACGTCAAGATGAGTCGCAATCGGCACCAGTGCATCTTCAGATTCTAAATCGACACCATGATGAATAGCAGCCAAGGCTAATACGCGATAGATCGCGCCAGAATCGAGAAGATGAAAGCCTAATTTTTTTGCTAACAGCATGCAAAGCGTGCCTTTACCCGCACCACTTGGTCCATCAACGGTCACGACCGGTGTATGAGACGACATGTTTTACTCCAAGTCTATTGACGGTCACCGCGGTGATCTCCACAAAACACACGTTCAAATGGCAATGGCTCATGATTAAAACGTGACAACGTTGAGGTGAAGAGCAAAGTGCGTTGACCTTGAAATTCGGCGACAAATTATATACTCATACGCGTATTTTCGCTAGGCGGGATCGGGTGATAGTGCATTTAATTGGATATTGTTACAGAATGAAAATCTTTATCAGCGATAAAGAAGTGAATAAAAACCTACTAGAACTGCTGAGAGTGGGCATTCCTCTCTAGTAGGTTATTGATGCTTAAAAGGTCACATCGGTTGAAGGATCACGCTCAAAGTTTTATGCGATCTGCATTTTTTGTCACGATCGCCTCACCAATCCCTTTTACCTGGGTGAGATCATTGGCTGCACTAAACTTTCCGTTTGCTTGTCGATACTCTACGATAGCCTGAGCTTTCTTTATCCCAACCCCTGAGAGCAAATCGGCCAATTCTTCTGCACTGGCTTGATTGATGTTAACCGTTATTTCTATTCCTTCATACTTATCTGGTTGCTTTTGCTCATTGGCAAAAGAGAGTGGACTGGTCACAAAACACAGCGTAATCGCTGCGACAGAAAAGACGCTTTTCAAGCGTGCTAAAAGTCGGGATGCTTTCCCTCGCATAGGATCTCCTTAGTTCACTGAATTAACGCTACTAGAGTAGCGTGCGTATCCTCAGGAGAAAGTGCAAAAAGTAGAAAACATAACGGGCTGCAGATGCAGCCCGTTATGATGAGATTATCAATTACACGGTTAGCGTGCGATGCCTCGCACGCCAGCGGGGTTATTGAGCCACCGCGTAGTACTCGATATCGTAGGTTTTACGAAGAATACTCACCAGTCCACTGAGTTCTTGTTGTGAACTCGTCTGAAGCAGTTGATTACCAATTTGAGTGTTAAATTGAGCGTCGTACTCACTCGAGACTTGGCTTAATTCAACGATCACAATGTCGCCATTAAGGTCTTTGGTCTGAGCGTAATGAACTTCACCCGCTGCAGGTTTTGGCAACGCAAATACCGTCTGAGCATAAGGAGAACTGCGATCGATGGTTTCTACGTCTGAGAACGCCAGGCCATTCTCTTCCAATAGTGATGCGTCGCCTTGCTCTAACTGTTCGGTCATCGCTTTAGCAAGTTCAATGGCGTTTTGTTCACCTTTGACTTTAGCTAGCGACACCATCAACTGTTCGCGGACTTCACTAAGCGGCAGCAGTGTTTCATCACGACTCTCTTCAACACGCACCACGATAATGTGCTCTGGAGCAATCTCAATCGCTTCAGAGTTGAGGCCGTCTTCTTTCACTTCAGGGCTCACGATGGCTTGCATGACGGCTGCCGATCTTAGCACCTCAGGCGCATCAACTTGCGAGATGAAATCCGTCGTTGTGATTGTGGCGCCAATCGCTTTTGCTGCATCATCCAGTGAATCTGGGTACTCAAAGGCGACTTTTTCTAACTCACTTTGCACTTCGTAGAATTGATCGATGGCTTGCTGATCGGTGAGCTCTTGCTTAATAGACGCACTAACCTCTTCGAATGGCTTAGCGATCGCGTCTTTTCGCTCATCAAGCTTAATAATGTGGTAACCAAAATCTGACTTCACTAAACCTGAAATTTCACCTTCATTTTCCAAAGCAAAGGCCGCTTCTTCAAAGGCGGGATCCATCACGTCACGCTCGATGAAACCCAATGAACCGCCCTCTTCTGCACTGCCAAAGTCGTCTGACTTTTCTTGTGCCAAAGTAGCAAAATCTGCACCCGCTTGTAGCTCGTCTAAAATCGCTTGCGCTTTGGCTTCATCATCACCTTGGATAAGGATATGACTCACTTTACGCTGCTCATCAGAAGAGTATTTATCGAGATGCTCTTGATAATACTGCTTCGCTTGCTCATCGCTGATCTCAATCGATTCCTTAAGCGCCTGAGCAGACAATTCGATGTACGCAACTTTTACTTGCTCTGGGCGAGTGTAACGCTCAGGGTTTTGTTCGTAATAGGCCTGAATCTCTTCTTCAGACAGATTCGCTTTGTTGGCAAACTCTTCTAGAGAGAGTGTGACCTTTTTAATATCACGAGTTTGAGTCAACAGTTGGCCCTGTGCTTCCACTTCATTATCAAGCACAAAGTCACTGCTCTGGATGGCAGTCAGTAACTGATTACGCATTAAGTCACGACGCAAGTACTCAGCAAAACTTTCAGCACTGAAGCCCGCACGACGCAACGCAGATTGGTAGATGTCCTGATCGAACTTGCCATCAATTTGGAATTGAGGCATGTCCAAAATAAGCGTACGAACCAGAGCATCGCTCACGCGTAGCCCCAATGACTCAGCATGCTGCTCTAGCAACGCATCGTTGACCATTCGATCCAACACAGATTTGCGGAAAGATTGCACATAACTTGGGTCAGCCAACAGGTTTGAGAAGTAATCGCCAAGCTGAGCTTGCATTCGGTTACGTTCGTTTTGGTAAGCCTGTTCAAACTCACCACGACCAATCTCAACATTCCCTACTTTTGCTGCTGAATTGTTTGAGCCACCGACAATGTAGCTACCCACACCTGCAAAAACGAAAGATAGGATGATAAGCCCTAGGATAATTTTAACCGCGATGCTGTTCACGCCCTCGCGTAATCGGTCCATCATACTGAAACTACTCTCCGCTTGTACCCTGCCCAAGATGCTTACATTTTGAGCAGCAAGTACTTAATTGAACTAAAAAAACTATTAGCGCGATAATACCAGAAAAAGAAATGCGCATCAGTAGGATGCGCATAATTTAAAAAGGTTCGAAAAAACTGCAAATGCAGTCAAATTTCTGAATTAGTTACAAGCGTCTTTTAGAGCTTTACCGGCTTTGAATGCTGGTACTTTCGCTTCTGCGATTTGGATTTCTTCACCCGTCTTAGGGTTACGACCTGTGCGAGCTGCACGAGTACGTACGCTGAATGTGCCAAAGCCAACTAATGCGACTTGATCACCAGACTGTAGAGTGTCACCTACAGCTTCGATGAAAGCGTCTAGTGCGCGACCTGCTGAAGCTTTAGATAGGTCTGCGTTTTCTGCGATTTTTTCTACTAATTGTGTTTTATTCACTGTGATTCCCCTTTGTGCCGCCTGTTTTATTTTTAATGAGACAGCTGTGTTCCATTTTCATTTCCAAATATAAGCGCAAGCCTTATCAGACAAGGGCTGGCGCTTTAAGAGCTAACGTTAGCGCCCAAAAAAAACGCTGACAAGCCTTTTTCGGCTAATCAGCGTAATCTTTTACTTATTTTTGCTGCACATCACTCTTTTTAGTGAGCAAATTCAACACCTGACGGGTCTTTTTCGAGTGCGACTTTCAGGACTTCATCAATCCATTGAACCGGAATCACTTTCAGATCCGCGATGACGTTACTTGGAATCTCTTCCAAATCGCGTTCATTGTCTTTTGGAATAAGAACCGTTGTGATACCACCACGGTGCGCCGCCAGCAGTTTTTCTTTCAAACCACCAATCGGTAACACTTCACCACGCAGCGTGATCTCACCTGTCATGGCCACTTCGGCTTTGACTGGGTTACCTGTCAAGCTAGACACCAAAGCGGTACACATCGCGATACCGGCGCTCGGACCATCTTTAGGCGTGGCACCTTCAGGTACGTGGACGTGAATATCACGCTTTTCGTAAAAGTCAGGGTTGATACCCAAGCTTTCAGCGCGCGAACGCACCACGGTCATCGCTGCTTGAATCGATTCCTGCATGACATCACCCAGTGAACCGGTTTGAGTCAACTTACCTTTACCTGGCATTGATTGGGTTTCGATGGTTAGCAGGTCACCGCCGACTTCCGTCCACGCTAATCCTGTTACCTGTCCAATGCGATTACTGTCTTCCGCTTTACCGTAATCATGGCGCTGAACACCTAGATACTCTTTGAGGTTATCCATGCTCACCGTCACTTTTTTCAAATCCGGTTTGAGCAGAATGTTCTTCACCGCTTTACGACAGATCTTCGAAATTTCACGCTCTAAGCTACGCACACCCGCTTCACGCGTGTAGTAGCGAATAATGCCGATGATCGCTGAGTCTTCAATGTAGATCTCACCCGCTTTCAAGCCGTTTCGCTTGATCTGCTTGTCGACCAAGTGACGTTTCGCAATGTTAAGCTTTTCATCTTCGGTGTAACCCGATAAACGAATCACTTCCATACGGTCAAGCAGTGGGCCTGGTATATTCATTGAGTTCGAAGTGGCAACAAACATCACATCGGACAGATCGTAATCCACTTCTAAGTAGTGGTCATTGAATGCGTTGTTTTGCTCCGGGTCGAGAACTTCAAGGAGCGCCGATGACGGATCACCACGCATATCCGATGACATTTTGTCGATTTCATCCAGCAAGAACAGCGGGTTTTTCACCCCCACTTTGGACATTTTTTGAATCAACTTGCCTGGCATGGAACCAATGTAGGTTCTGCGGTGACCACGGATTTCCGCTTCATCACGTACCCCACCTAACGCCATGCGCGTATATTTACGCCCGGTTGCCGCTGCGATAGAGCGCCCTAGCGAAGTCTTACCCACACCTGGTGGACCAACGAGACACAGGATAGGTCCTTTCAATTTATTGATGCGATTTTGCACCGCCAAGTATTCAAGAATGCGCTCTTTCACTCGCTCTAAGCCGTAGTGATCTTCGTTAAGCACTTCTTCCGCTTTGGCGAGGTTTTTCTTCACTTTCGAGCGCTTGTTCCATGGCACACCAATCATCCAATCGATGTAACCACGAACCACAGTTGCTTCTGCCGACATTGGCGACATCATCTTCAGCTTTTGCAGCTCTTGCTCAGTCTTCTCACGCGCTTCTTGCGGCATTTTCGCTTCAGCAATTTTTTGCTTGAGCGTCTCAAATTCGTCAACACCGTCTTCAGACTCGCCCAGCTCCTTCTGAATCGCTTTCATTTGCTCGTTCAGATAGTATTCGCGCTGCGACTTTTCCATCTGCTTCTTAACGCGTGTACGAATACGCTTTTCAACTTGAAGCAAATCGATTTCTGATTCCATCTGCCCCATCAAAAACTCTAGACGCTCTGTGACATCAAGAATTTCCAACACACTCTGTTTTTCAGCCAACTTGAGTGGCATGTGCGCTGCAATCGTATCCGCCAGACGTGCGGCTTCATCGATGCCACTTAACGAGGTTAGAACTTCAGGTGGGATTTTTTTGTTGAGCTTGATAAAGCCTTCGAACTGGTTGATCGCGCTGCGAACGATCACTTCTTGCTCTCGCTCGTCCAGTGGCTCAGTCAACAAAAATTCTGCATCCGCAGTGAAGAACTCTTCTTCATAAAACTGATGGATTTTCGCGCGCTGCTGACCTTCGACCAGTACTTTCACCGTACCGTCAGGGAGCTTAAGCAACTGCAAAATGGTGGCGACCGTTCCTACCTCAAACAGATCGTCTTTCGTGGGTTCGTCGGTGTCAGCTTCTTTTTGTGCCACCAACAAGACTTGCTTGTCGTTGTCCATTGCAGCTTCTAGGCACGCAATCGACTTTTCACGACCAACAAACAAAGGAATTACCATATGCGGGTAAACCACTACATCTCTTAGAGGTAGTACGGGGATCTCGATACGTTCGGAACGTTCCAAGTTCATATTCTTCTCTCTTCCGCTTAGTCTTATGAGCAGTATATGGGGGCTAATTGGTTGGATTCAATGGAAGAATAAAAAAAAGGGAGTAATTGATTACTCCCTTTCTTACACCATCTTAGTTTGTGAATCCGATTAAGATTCAGCGCCAGCGGCTTGGTTATCGGCGTTGCTATAAATCAGCAACGGATCCGATTCGCCTTTAATCACTGACTCATCAATCACGACTTTGCTGACGTCGTTCATTGATGGCAATTCGTACATGGTCTCAAGCAGAACACTCTCGAGGATAGAACGAAGACCACGAGCACCTGTTTTGCGCTCCATGGCTTTCTTCGCAATCGCACGCAATGCATCTTCACGGAATTCAAGCTCAGCATCTTCTAGCTCGAACAGTGCCGCGTACTGCTTAGTTAATGCGTTCTTAGGCTCGCACAAGATCTGAATCAAGGCTTCTTCGTCAAGCTCAGTCAACGTTGTCGTTACAGGAAGACGACCAATGAACTCAGGAATTAAACCATATTTAACCAGATCTTCAGGCTCCACTTGAGTGAACAACTCACCCACGGTTTTGGTCTCGTCTTTTGAACGCACTTCTGCGCCAAAACCGATACCTGTGCCTGTTGCGACGCGCTGCTCAATCACTTTATCCAAGCCGGCAAATGCACCGCCACAGATAAAGAGGATTTTGGAGGTATCCACTTGCAAGAACTCTTGTTGTGGATGCTTACGGCCCCCTTGAGGAGGAACGGATGCGACCGTACCTTCAATCAATTTAAGCAACGCTTGCTGCACACCTTCACCCGACACGTCGCGGGTAATTGAAGGGTTTTCCGCTTTACGCGAAATTTTATCGATCTCATCGATATAAACGATACCACGTTCTGCTTTCGCCACGTCGTAATCGCATTTTTGCAGCAGTTTTTGGATGATGTTTTCTACGTCTTCGCCCACGTAACCCGCTTCTGTCAGCGTGGTCGCGTCAGCCATAGTAAATGGTACATCAAGGAAACGCGCTAACGTTTCTGCAAGTAATGTTTTACCACTACCCGTAGGACCAATCAGAAGGATGTTACTCTTACCTAGCTCAACACCTTCGCTGGTCGTGTCCCCATTACGTAAACGCTTATAGTGGTTATAAACGGCTACTGCTAACACTTTTTTAGCGTAATCTTGGCCAATCACATAATCATCAAGGTGGGCACGGATCTCGCGCGGCACCGGCAGTGCTTCTGACTGTTTTTTCGGAAGCACGTCTTTGATTTCTTCACGGATGATGTCATTACATAAGTCGACACATTCATCACAGATGTAGACTGACGGACCAGCGATCAGCTTGCGAACTTCGTGCTGGCTTTTGCCGCAGAAAGAGCAGTAAAGAAGCTTACTACTACCGCTCTCTTTGCTTTTATCTGTCATTCGCTAACCTCTTAGCCTTTACTCTTTATGATTTGAGTGTACATCAAATCATTCATAATTGCGCAGAACAATTTGCTCTGGCTTATTCACCGCGATGCGTTAATACCGCGTCCACCAAACCATATTCAACGGCTTGTTCGGCTGCCATAAAGTTGTCACGGTCGGTATCACGTTCAATCACTTCAAGCGGTTGACCCGTGTGCTCTGACAATAGCTTGTTGAGCTTCTGCTTGATGGTCAAAATTTCTTGCGCATGAATTTGGATATCTGACGCTTGTCCTTGGAACCCACCCAGCGGTTGGTGAATCATCACGCGTGAGTTAGGCAATACATAACGTTTGCCTGGCGCACCACCAGCAAGCAGGAAGGCCCCCATAGAACACGCTTGTCCCATACAAACGGTACTGACGTTAGGTTTGATGAACTGCATGGTGTCATAGATTGACATACCCGCAGTCACACTGCCGCCTGGCGAGTTGATGTAGAGGAAGATGTCTTTATCAGGATTTTCAGATTCTAAGAAAAGCAGCTGTGCCACGACAAGATTTGCCATATGGTCTTCCACTTGACCAGTCAGGAAAATTACACGCTCTTTAAGTAGACGTGAATAAATGTCGTAGGAACGTTCACCTCGGGAAGTTTGTTCAACCACCATGGGTACTAGCGCGTCTAGAATTGGCGACATTGCATTTTTTTCTTGGTAGCTCATATTCTTATGTCCCTAAAATAAATGGCCCGGATGATAATATCATACGGACCATTGTTAGCAGAATAGTCGACGCTTAGTCAACTACCTACGCAAGATATTGCCTATTAAGCTGGCTGCTGGTTCATAAGCTCGTTGAAGCTTACTGCTTTCTCAGAAACCTGAGCTTTAGCGATGATAGCGTCGATCGCTTGCTCTTCTAGAGCAACGTTGCGCATGTTGTTCATCATTTGCTCGTTTTGCTCGTAGTAAGCAACCACTTCAGTTGGATCTTCGTACGCTGTAGCCATCTCTTCGATCAGTGCTTTCACTTTCTCGTCGTCAGCTTTTAGCTCTTCAGACTTGATCACTTCACCTAGAAGAAGACCAACGACAACGCGACGCTTCGCTTGCTCTTCGAACAGTTCACGTGGAAGCTGTTCAGCGGCTTCTGGGTTGCCACCGAAACGTTGAGCCGCTTGCTGACGTAGAGTACCAATTTCTTGGTCGATCAGCGCTGCTGGTACGTCGATGTCGTTCTCTTTCACTAGACCGTCGATCGCTTGCTCTTTGATGCGGTTTTTAACCGCTTGCTTCAGCTCACGCTCCATGTTCTTACGAACTTCCGCTTTAAGAGCGTCTACACCGCCTTCTGCTACACCGAACTTAGCAACAAACTCGTCGTTTAGCTCAGGTAGTTCACGCGCTTCAACTTTGCTCAGTTTGATAGCGAATTTCGCTGCTTTGCCTTTTAGGTTTTCAGCGTGGTAATCTTCTGGGAAAGTCACGTCGATTTCGAATTCCATACCTGCAGTCTTACCTGCGATACCGTCTTCAAAACCTGGGATCATGCGACCTGCACCCATTTCTAGAGGGAAGTTCTCTGCTTTACCGCCTTCGAACTCTTCACCGTCGATAGAACCAACGAAGTCGATAGTCGCGCGCTTGCCTTCTTCTGCAGCTTCGTCAACTTCTTTCCAAGTTGCCTGTTGCTTACGCAATGTTTCGATCATCTCTTCAACGTCTGCGTCTTGAACTTCAGTTGTTGGTTTTTCAACAGTGATGTTCTCTAGACCTTTCAGTTCAACTTCTGGGTAAACTTCAAACGTTGCAGTGAAAACTAGGTCTTCGCCTTCTTTTGCTTCTACTGGAGCGAAAGTTGGAGCGCCTGCTGGGTTGATCTTCTCTTTAACGATCGCTTCGATGAAGTGGCGTTGCATCACTTCACCCATTACGTCTTGACGTACCGCTTTGCCGTACATCTGAGCAACCATTTTTAGAGGCACTTTGCCTTTACGGAAACCATCGAAACGACGGTTTTTTGCGATGTTGCGTAGTTCAGCTGTTACAGCATCTTCGATGTTAGCAGCAGGAACAGTAATGTTTAGACGACGCTCTAGGCCCTCTAGCGTTTCAACAGTAACTTGCATTATTCAATAACCTCAATACAGGCTCAGCTAGGCTGAGCTTATGTTCCTTATTAGCAGAGCAGAGTGTCACCACCGCACGCCACTAATTCGGCCCATCCTTTGTGTGCTCGATGAACACATTTCGTAATTCGAGTATCGGTAACCAACAATGTGGACTACCGGACTAATCAGCGATCTCTTCTCACCACACTAAAAAAGCGAGGTCAAAGCCATCTCCAATTAGTCTCAGGACAAAAATTTAGACGCAGCATTCTACCGACCCGATGCATAGCTGTCGAGCTAATCGCAGTGATACGGGCTGCATTCTCCTAAAAACCCACTTAAGTGCTAAAAAAAGCATCAATATGACGGCCTTTGATAGCAGAAATGGGGACATTAATTGGTTTTTCAAGATTCACTAGCGTTTTTTTATTTATAGACTGAAAAACTAGATCCAAGTCCGGTTTTGCTGCGCAATTTCGTTAATAACTTAAACACTCCGGTAACAAAAAACAGTACGATAGAGGGGCGTAATTTTAAGAGTTGTCAGGGTATTATGTCGTCGTTTCGCCGCGCCAATCTGTCTGTGTTTATTCTCTATTTGCTGACGTTGCTCGCTGGCTCACAATGGATGTGGGAGTATCGTTACCATGCCCAACATGCGGAGCAGCAAGAGCAGCTTGATCGCTTTGCCAGTCACATTATTAACAAACTGGACAAATACGCGCATTTGCCCAAATTAATTGCCAAAGATGGCGAATTGCTCGCGGCACTGAAACAACCGGGCAACCCCGCTCAAGTCGAACTCACTAATCGCTTTTTGCAAAACGTTAACGATACGATTCTCGCCGCCGACACCTATCTACTGGATCGTTGGGGCACCACCATCGCCGCCAGCAACTGGAACTTAGATCGCTCGTTTGTCAGCCGAAACTTCGCCTGGCGTCCCTATTTTTTTGAAGCGATTCAAGGTCGAGCGAGCCAATACTTCGCCTTGGGTTCCACCTCTGGTCAGCGGGGTTACTACTATTCCTACCCTGTCGTCTATGCCGCTGAAGTCGTGGGAGTCATCGTGGTCAAGATGGACCTCTCTGCCATCGAAGAGAACTGGAGCAGCAAAGTAAACACCTTTGTCGCCACCGATCAGAACCAAGTCATTTTTATGTCCAGCAACCCTCACTGGTTATTTAAGAGCTTGACCGATTTAGACGATGCGACCCGGCAGGCGATTCGCGACAGCAGGCAATACCTCGATACTGACATTCAATCGCTGGGCCTCAACGGCGCCATTGACCTTGCGCAATCGGAACTAACTAACCGGCGTCTCGGTTGGATTCAAGGGGACTATTTAGTCTCCAGCCGCCCCCTGCCTGAACTTAACTTAACCATTCGTGTTCTGTCTGAAAAAGTGACCGTATTTTGGTCAGTGCTGAGTTTTGGCCTGGTTTGGTCGCTGCTGTTTGTGATTGTCTTTTTAACCATGCAATTAACCTATCAGCGCCGACTCAAGCAACGTCAATTTGAGCGCCTCCAAGCGGAAGCCAAACAAAAACTTGAGTTCTTAGTGATGGAACGCACCGCCGAACTGCACGCCGAGGTGCTTGAACGCTCACGCACGGAAGCCGCGCTGCGCCAGACACAAGATGAGCTCATTCAAGCAGCAAAACTGGCGGTACTCGGCCAGATGTCAGCCAGTATCAGCCATGAGCTTAATAATCCGTTAGCGGCGATTCGCAGTTTCGCTGACAATGCTCGCCGCTTTCTGGCCAAAAGCCACCTCGATCGCGTTGATGACAACTTGCAGCGTATCTCTTCACTGACCGACAGAATGGCCAAAATCAGTAGCCAACTTAAATCCTTTACGCGCAAATCCGACAGCAATGATGTCTCGATTATGGCTCTAACCCCCGTGATCACGTCGGTGAAAGAGTTGGTCGCACCGCAAATCAAATCGTATCGCGTCGACTTCGAGGTTGAACTGGCGCCCGAACTGGGCAAAGTGGACATCAACGCTATCCAGCTTGAGCAAGTGCTAATCAATTTGATCACTAACGCCGCGCAGGCGGTCGAATCTCTCGACACGCGTAAGGTTCACCTTAGCGCCAAGGTAGTGGATAAACAGGTGCAGATTGCTATAGACGACAATGGCCTTGGCATCGACCAACAAGCGGCCCTTCACCTCTTCGAGCCGTTTTACACCACCAAGAAAAACGGGCTGGGGCTTGGGCTCTCTATCTCTCAGCACATTATTGAGACCATGCACGGTGAGCTCACCGTTGGGACCTCTCCCCTTGGCGGCGCACGATTTACTGTTTCGCTCCCTCTTGTTGAAAAGGAACTCTAATGCACGACGTATTCTTTATTGATGACGAAAGTGACATCCGCATTGCCATTGAACAGAGCTTCGAGCTCGAGGGGATCTCTGCCGATTTTTTTGCCTGCGCAGAAGATGCCCTGTTGGCCATCAAAGAGCATGGCATGCCAAAGGTGCTGATTACCGACATCTGTTTGCCCGGTTTATCCGGGGAAAACTTACTGACTTCCGTTTTGCATCAAGACAAGGATGTGCCGGTGATCCTGATTACCGGCCATGGAGACATCACCATGGCAGTCAATGCGCTGCATAACGGCGCTTATGACTTTATTGAAAAACCTTTTGCCATTGACCGTTTAATTGACACCACCAAGCGCGCCCTGGACAAACGTGCCTTAACGCTCGAAAACCAAGCACTAAAGCGCAGCCTTAAGGCCAGTAATACACTGGGACCAAGGATTATCGGCGACACCCCTAGCATCGAAGCACTGCGCGATACCATTGCGCACATCGCGGACACCAATGCCGACATTCTACTGTTTGGTGAGACAGGAACCGGTAAAGAGCTAGTTGCGCGTTCCATTCACGAGCAAAGCTCTCGTCGTGAGGCAAACTTCGTCGCCATCAACTGTGGCGCCGTCCCTGAAAATTTGATTGAGAGCGAACTCTACGGTCACGAAAAAGGCGCGTTTACTGGCGCAGAGGCCAAACGCATTGGTAAGTTTGAGCACGCGCAAGGTGGCACGCTGTTTCTTGATGAGATCGAATCCATGCCGATGCAGGCGCAAATTCGTTTACTGCGCGTGCTGCAAGAGCGAGTGATTGAACGAGTTGGCTCAAATACCCTAATCCCGGTGGATATTCGCGTCATTGCCGCCACCAAAGTGGATTTAAAACAAGCGTCAGCTCAAGGGACGTTTCGTGAGGATCTCTATTACCGCCTCAATGTCGTTACCTTGGATTTACCACCTCTACGCCATCGAAAAGAGGACATCCCTGCCCTATTCCACCATTTTCTTCTGGTTGCCGCCGCGCGATATGGCAAAGCCGCGAATGCCTTGCCCGATGCCGCTCTGCAAACACTGATGTGTCATGATTGGCCGGGTAACGTGCGTGAACTGCGCAACAGCGCCGAGCGCTTCGTGCTGCTTGGTAACCTTGGCCACCTCAATCCGAGCCAGTCAAGCGCCGAGGCAACACCGCTTGCCTTGCAAGTGGCAGAGTTTGAGAAAGCAGTGATTGAACAAGCGCTTGCCAGTACTTCCGGGCGCATCAATGACACCATGACCTTGCTGCAAGTGCCGAGAAAAACCCTCTACGATAAAATGCAAAAGTATGGGATAGACAAAAGCGTCTACAAAAGTGACCAGCCAGAATAACATCGCCCCGGCATCATAGCCGGGGCGATAACATGACAAGAGACGGTTCTATTTGGTGATGATTTCCGGCCCCATCAGTGTGGTCGGTAGCCAAGTGGATACCCAAGGCACATAAGTGACGATGATTAAGAACAAGAACATCACCGCTACCCACGGCAACGCCGCTTTGACCACTTGCATCATCGACATCTTCGCCACCCCGGCAGTAACAAAGAGGTTGAGCCCCACTGGTGGTGTGATCATCCCTATCTCCATGTTGACTACCATCATGATGCCAAGGTGAATAGGGTCGATACCCAACGCAATGGCGATCGGGAACACCAGCGGCGCGACGATAATCAACAGACCCGATGGCTCCATAAACTGACCACCAATCAACAGCAGCAAGTTAACCACAATCAAGAAAGTGATCGGCCCAAGCCCTGCCGAGAGCATGGATTCAGTGATCATTTGCGGAATGCGCTCTTCGGTCAATACATGCTTAAGGATCAACGCATTGGCGATGATGAACAGCAGCATAATGGTCAGCTTACCGGCATCATACAGAGTGTGCTTGGTGTCTTTATGAACAAACGCTTGCAACACTTTCACCAATGCTGGTTTCTTGTTGTTTTTGTCGGCAAATGGTCCCATGTCTTTGTAGACAAAGTTAGCGATAAAGAAGGAGTATATCGCCGCAACGGCCGCCGCTTCTGTCGGGGTGAACACGCCACCGTAGATACCACCAAGGATGATCACCACCAGCAACAAGCCCCAGCTGGCGTCTTTCGCAGCGGCAAGCATCTCGCCCCAACCGACGAACGGTTGTTTCGGTAAGTTCTTCACGCGCGCAGCAATGTAAATGGCGATCATTAACATCACACCGGCTAACAAGCCTGGGATCACGCCACCAAGGAACATACGTCCCACTGAAACATCGGTCGCCGCCGCATACACCACCATCACAATCGATGGCGGGATCAAAATGCCGAGCGTACCCGCGTTACAAATCACGCCAGCTGCAAACTCTTTAGAGTAGCCATTTTTTATCATACCGGCAATCACGATACTACCGATTGCGACCACCGTCGCAGGCGATGAGCCAGACAAGGCCGCAAACATCATACACGCGACTACCGACGCCATCGCCAAGCCGCCGCGGAACCAACCCACCATCGCAATCGCAAATCGAATAATGCGTTTTGCCACACCGCCGGTCGACATAAAGCTCGAGGCGAGGATGAAGAACGGAATCGCCAATAAGGTGTAGTGGCCCGCAAAGGCGTTAAATAGGGTTTGTGCTACCGACGCTAGGGAAGCATCAGAGTGCATCATCAAAAAAAGAATACTCGATAGGCCGAGTGAGACTGCGATAGGCACACCAATCAGCATGAAGCCAATCACCATCACGAACAAAAACAAAATATCCATGGCTTAGCTCTCCTTGCCGTTTTTCTTGGTGGGCTCCATGGCCTCTCCCGCTTCACTGAGTTCTTCTTTCAGTGCTTCTAGCTCTTCTTCCGCTTCGTGACCTGCAATCAATCGATCCAGCTTGCCGGTGGCAATTTGCAGCGTCAGTTGCAAAAAGCGGAACGTCATTAGCGCCATGCCAATGGGCAGAGCCATGTAAGGGATAAAACGCGGCAATTTTTCATAGCGTTCGCCTTCATTGAGCCAATCGGCTAAAAACTGCAATATCTCGGGCATTGGGATATCGTCCGTCTCATACCAAGCTCTCTCGGTGGCAAACGGATACCAGTAGTTCCAAGAGCCGACCAAGAGCAGAATCGAGAAGGCCAAACAGCAGCCGGCAGCCATCAAGGCGTAGGTTTTGCGCATGCCCGGCGATACCATGTTGATGATGACGTCAACGCCGATGTGGAAGTGTTTTTTGACACCGTAAGAGGCGCCGACCAGCACCATCCAGGCAAACATAAATACGGTCAGTTCGAGGGCCCAAAGAATATTACTGTTAAAAACATAACGAAAGACGACGTTGGTGAACGTCAGCAGGGTCATAGCGCCAAGGAAAAAGGCAATCAAGGTTTCCTCAATCGCATCGGTCACTTGTCCTATTTTGGCAAAGATTGACTGTTCCATAGTGTGATCACTTTTGGTTCCACCCTTTTGCAGCAGGCTCCTCCTCGAGAAGGAGCCTGTATAGGGTGTGTATTGTTATCTGTAGAGGGGATTATTTGTTCGACGCCAACGCCGCTTCAATCAGATCGGCACCGATGTCTTTTTCAAACTTCTTCCATACTGGCTTAAGCGCGTCCACCCATTGTTGACGCTGCTCTGGCGTTAACTCACGCACTTCAGCGCCCGCTTCAATAACGTACTGCTTGTTCGCCATTTCCACTTTTGACGACTCTGCGTTACGCGTGTCTGTGACCTCTTTGATGATGGTCGCCAGTTGGTCTCGCTGATCATCAGGTAACCCATTCCAGAAATCGTTTGAGGTCACGACTAAGTAATCAAGAATGCCGTGGTTGGTTTCTGTAATGCCATCTTGAACTTCGAAGAATTTTTTACCGTAGATGTTTGACCAGGTGTTCTCTTGGCCATCAATAACTTTGGTTTGCAAGCCGCCATACACTTCTTTGAACGACATTTTCTGCGGGTTGGCCCCTAGCTGCTCAAACTGAGCGACAAGGACATCAGAGGCTTGTACGCGGAACTTCAACCCTTTTGCATCTTCAGGGACAAGCAGCGGTTGGCTCGCTGACATCTGCTTCATGCCGTTATGCCAAAACGCAAGACCTTGAACACCACGACGTTGCATCGCGTTTTTCAGCTTCTCACCCGCTTCTGAGTTCTGGAAGCGATCCACCGCTTCCACGTCTTCAAACAAGAACGGCAGATCGAAGATGCGGTACTTTTTGGTGAATTTCTCAAACTTTGAAAGAGAAGGGGCTGCGAGTTGGACATCACCATTGAGTAGCGCTTCAAGTACCTTGTCATCATCGTAAAGGGTCGAGTTTGGGAAGACCTGCATACAGACTTTGCCATTCATCTCTTCGTTGACACGCTTTTCAAGCAGCGACGCCGCAATCCCTTTCGGGTGCTTGTCGGTATTGGTCACGTGACTGAACTTGATCACCGTCTCGCCAGGATCGCAGTTTGCAGCGGCGTTGAAGCTGGTGACAGCAAGAATTGAGGCAGATAGTAGGGTCAAAGGCTTTAACATTATTATTCTCCTTGTGGATTGAGCAACCCCATCACTGGGTGTTGTATCAAGTAAGGAGCAATAAACTGGCCAACTTAGAGAGAGAGACCAAAAACAAACAAAAACATATACTTATATAACACGAGAGAGCAAGAGATGCGTTCCCAGCGCCAAATCGAATAATAAATGTGTGGAAATCCACCCAAGAGAAAGAGTGTAATGGGTCAGTTTACACACCATTAACAAAACAGACACAAAAAAGGCAGCGTCATGCTGCCAACACGTCCCTATAAAGAGGAGCACACTCTTCACCTCAGACTGCAAGCCTAGCCTGAATTCCCCCCCGTGAATATGACCGAAGAGTGCGCTCAATACGTGTATCAATGAAAATCGATACGTTGCTCTGTGTCGGCGTCAAAGAACACCGCTTTAGATAAGTCAAAGTGCAACGGCGCAACCTGACCGACCTTGGCATCAAACTCAGGTGAGAGGCGACACGCCACTTCCTGATCGTTGACCTTAATCATCGCAATCGTATCTGGACCCGTCGGCTCTAGCACTTCAAGTTGCAGATTAAGCGCAGTGGTGGCGCTCGAGTCCGCATTTTCACTTTCAGTAATGTGCTCAGGTCTGAGGCCAATCACGATCTCTTTGCCGTCTTGCTCACGCATAGAGGCCGGCAACTTGATGTGGTGCTCCTGACCATTGCCCCCTTTCACTTTAATCACTGGCTGATCATCACTATCGAGATCCACCATGGTTTTGATGAAATTCATTGAAGGCGATCCCATAAAGCCTGCGACAAACATATTGTTCGGCTTGTTGTAGATCTCTTTCGGCGTGCCCAGTTGCTGTAACTCACCGTCTTTCATTACCGCGATACGATCGGCTAACGTCATTGCCTCAATTTGGTCGTGCGTCACGTACACAATCGTGGTGTTGAGCTGCTGATGCAGACGTTTGATCTGGTGACGCATCTCAACACGTAACTTAGCATCAAGGTTTGAAAGCGGTTCGTCAAAGAGGTAAAGCTTAGGTCTGCGAGCCAGTGCACGTCCCATCGCGACACGTTGACGTTGGCCACCAGAAAGTTGCGACGGTTTACGGTCCAATAGATGGTCGATTTGCAACATTTTCGCCACTCGCTGCACTTCCGCTTCAATTTCATCCGCCGGCATTTTGCGGATTTTCAACCCAAAGGCGATGTTACCATGCACCGTCATATTGGGGTAAAGCGCGTAAGACTGAAACACCATCGCGATGTCTCTGTCCTTTGGCTCAACGCTGGAGACATCGCGCCCATCGATGACGATTTCACCCGAGCTGATCCCTTCAAGACCGGCTATAGTGTTCATCAATGTCGATTTACCACAGCCCGAAGGACCCACCAGAATCAGGAATTCACCTGAATCAATACTGATATCAATACCCTTAAGTGTTTCTTGCTCCGCCTTAGGGTAGGTTTTGCGGATCTGTTTAAGTTCTAGTGTTGCCATTGTAATTATCCTTTTACTGATCCTGCCGTCAGGCCTCGAACAAAGTATTTTCCTGCCAGTACGTAAACGAGCAGTGTCGGCAATGCCGCAATAATCGCTGCCGCCATATCCACGTTATATTCCTTCACCCCGGTACTGGTGTTGACCAAGTTATTGAGCGCCACGGTAATAGGCTGGGTTTCTGAGCCCGAATAGACCACCCCAAATAGGAAGTCGTTCCAAATTGCCGTGAACTGCCAAATCACCGTGACCATGATGATGGGCGTAGAGAGCGGTAAGAGAATCTTAAAGAAGATGGTAAAAAAGCCTGCGCCATCCAGCTTCGCCGCTTTGACCAACTCATCAGGAATACCGATGTAGAAGTTGCGGAAAAACAGCGTGGTAAAGGCCATACCGTAGATGACGTGAACGATCACCAAACCTGTCGTAGTGTTGGCTAGACCCAATTTGCCCAGTACCGCGGCCATTGGCAGCAAAATCACCTGGAATGGAATAAAGCAACCAAACAGCAACAAGCTAAAGAACAAGTTTGAGCCTTTAAACTGCCACTTTGTCACCACGTAACCATTAAACGCCCCCAGTAAGGTAGAAATCGCCACCGCGGGAATCACCATCTGGAACGAGTTCCAGAAGTAACCTTTGACGCCTTCACATTTTACGCCCGTACAAGCGCTGTCCCACGCTTTGTACCATGCGTCCCATACCCACTCAGTCGGCAACGACATCAGGTTACCGGCCTTGATATCTGGCAAGGTTTTAAATGAGGTGATCACCATGACAAACAGCGGCATCAAGTACACTAAGCAGAAGAATAGCAACCCGGCATAAATCATCAGGCGAGCCATGTTCATGTTTTTGGTCATGACTTCTTCTCCCTAAGTTCTGAGTACAAATATGGCACCAAGATGGCCAATATCCCGGCCAGCATCATCATGGCACTGGCAGCACCTAGGCCAATTTGGCCACGGGTAAAGGAGTGCGCGTACATAAAGAGCGCAGGTAAATCTGAGGAGTAACCCGGGCCACCGGCCGTCATGGCGGTAACGAGGTCAAAACTCTTGATCGCAATGTGCGAGGTAATAATTACGGCGCTGAAGAACACCGGACGTAAACAAGGCAAAATAATTTTCATGTAGATGGTCGGTAGATTCGCGCCATCAATTTGCGCCGCTTTGATGATCGATGAATCAATACCGCGCAAGCCCGCTAAAAACATCGCCATCACAAAGCCAGAAGATTGCCACACCGCTGCTATCACCAACGTGTACACCGACATTTCAGAATTGACTAACCAGTCAAATTTGAAGCTGGTGAAGCCCCAGTCTTGCATCAGTTTTTCGATACCCAGACCTGGATTGAGAATCCACTTCCACGCAGTACCCGTCACGATAAAGGACAGGGCCATTGGGTAGAGGTAGATAGTTCGGATCGCCCCTTCTTGGCGAATATTCTGATCCAGCAAGATAGCGAGACCGACGCCCAACACAATGGCGACCAACATAAACATCAGGCCAAAAATGCCTAGATTGGAAATGGATGTAATCCAACGATCATTTTCCATTAGCCTTTCATACTGAGCAAAGCCGACAAACTTAAAGCTCGGTAGGAAACGCGAGTTCGTCAATGACAATGCCGCCGTCCAAAAAATGTAGCCGTAGATACACACCACGGTCACTAACATAGTCGGCGCAAGTACAATTTTCGGCAGCCAGCGTTGCAACCTGTCTGCAAAGCTGAGCTTTGGTGCAGACTTGTTTGCATTCCTAGATACAACATGCTCCATAACGATTCCTTACGTCTTCTCATCTGACACCATCACCGTCAGATGGTTAAGGAAAGGGCGCTTGGCTCCCCACAAGCCGAAGCGCCCTTTGGGGTGTGAAGTAATGCTAAGCGAAGGTTAGAAAATCGCCGCTTTTACCGCTTTTGACAGTTTCTGTGCCGCTTCTTTTGGATCTGCATTCGCGTCGTTGAAGAAGTTGGTCACGACGTCATAGATAGCACCTTGCGCGTAGCTGGTCGTCGCTAGGCCGTGCGCCATACTTGGCACTAGGTCACCCGACTCTGCACTGGCTTTAAACGTTGCCATCGAATCCAATGCACACTGGTCAAACGCGCTCATGTCCATATCCAGACGCACTGGAATCGAACCTTTGTTGAGGTTGAAGACTTCTTGGAACTCTTTGGTCAAGATGGTTTTCGCCAAATCTTGCTGCGCTTTTTGGTTATCAGCATTGCTGAGCTCAAAGAACGCAAAGCTATCGATGTTGAAGGTGAACTGACCGTCAGTACCTGGCGCTGGAGCACAGATGTAATCCTTACCCGGTACTTTACCTGCGGCAGAGAACTCACCTTTCGCCCAGTCACCCATGATTTGCATAGCGGCTTCACCGTTGATCACCATAGAGGTGGCAACGTTCCAGTCGCGACCTGGTGAGTTGGCGTCGATGTAATCGCGCATTTTCTTAAACTTGGTGAACACCTTGACCATTTTGTCGCCAGCGAGCACATCCATATCTAAGTCGACAAACGCTTTGTTGTAATCTTCACTGCCGAGCACATCGAGCGCCACCGCTTCAAAGACTGTCGCGTCTTGCCATGGTTGGCCGCCGTGCGCCAATGGAATGTAACCTGCCGCTTTGATCTTGTCGGCTGCAACGAAGAACTCATCCAATGTCTTCGGCAGTTCTACGCCGGATTTTTTCAATACTTCTGGGTTTGCCCATACCCAGTTAACACGGTGAACGTTCACTGGCACGGCGACGTATTCGCCATCAAACTTCATCACTTTAGTGACCACCGAAGGCAAGATGCTGTCCCACTTCTCTTGATTGGCCGTGTCATCGAGTGAGGTCAAAAAGCCTAGGCCGCCCCATTCTTGAATGTCGTGACCTTTGATTTGTGCCGCTGACGGTGGGTTGCCCGATACTGCGCGGGTTTTCAACACGGTCATCGCAGACTCACCGCCACCACCAGCAACCGCAAAGTCTTTCCAGCTGTGGCCTTGCTCTTCGAGCATCTGTTTCAATACCGCTGCAGATTTTGCTTCACCACCGGCAGTCCACCAGTGGAGTACTTCGACTTCGCCCGCTTGGGAGAAAGCAGAGGCAGCAAGGAGGGATAAGGTAAGTAGGGTTTTCTTCATTTTCATTGTTATCTTCCATGTTTTTGGATTAGACATCTGGGTCGACGTCAAACTGACCCGTTCACTTCGTGCTTGAACGTTATTGAGTCTATCCGACTAGAAAAAGAAGATTGAAACAAATCGTAAAGCCAATGTAACAATTCAGTTACATTACACTTCAAGGCCAGGTGGAATAAAGAGTTGCGCGCGTAAACCACGCTGCGGGAGATTACTAATAATGAGATCTCCGCCGTGTCCGTGCAAAATGTTGCGGCAGATGCCAAGCCCAAGGCCGTGACCTTGATCATCTTCTGCCAAACGAAAGTAAGGTTCAAACACCGCTTCCAACTTATCTTCTGGAATACCCGGGCCGCAGTCATCAATCGTCACCGTGATCCACTCGCGCTGAACTTCTATCGTGACAGACGCACGCTTACCATATTTCACGGCGTTATCGAGCAAGTTAGTAAGCACTCGCTTAATCGCCAATGGTTTCGCGACGATCGGCTCCATAGTCATAGGAGTAAAGTCGACGCAATGTTGCTTGTGGTTCATGGGCTCAATGACAGAGAGGATCATCTCATTGAGGTCAATGTAGGCATTGTTCTCGTGCAAGTCGGTATCGCGCACACATTGCAGCGCGCCTTTAACCATCATTTCCAACTCGTCGAGGTCTTTATTGAATTTGCTGCGTTTCACGTCACTTTCCAGTAGCTCGGCTCGCAGCCTTAGACGCGTAATGGGTGTTTTTAAGTCATGTGAAATGGCAGAGAACAGATGCTCACGGTCGGCAGTGTAGCGCCGAATACGCTGCTGCATACGATTGAACGCGCGCGTTGCCACCACCAGCTCACGAGCGCCATCTTCGGCCAAAGGCGGCTGATCGACATCCATACTCATGTCATTGGCGGCTTTGGCCAAACGCTTCAAGGGTTTCACTTGACGGCGCATCAGTAAATAGGTCAAGGCAAGCAGCAAGGTGGTGGAAAAGAAGAGGAATAAAATCTGCTCTCGGCCAATCAAGGTGTCATCCAACGTCACGTATGGCGCCGGCAACAAGGCGGCGATGTACAGCCACTCGTGCTCATTCAGTTCGATTTGTACCACCAATACCGGAGGATCAATCGGTGACAATGTGAGTGTGTGATGCGCCCACGATTTCGGTAAATCGTGCAAATAGATGTCGTTTTTTAGCAAGCGCAGGTTTTCTGGCTGGGAGAAGTTGACGTCTATCGAGCGAGCGCGAGGCAGCTTCTGTTTGAGCACCGTTGTCACGGCATTGATTGAAGCGCGTTTTAGGCGTGTATCGTCAATCGGGTCGACAATCAATCGCTCTTTGTTGAACGAGACAAAAAAGCGCGTGCCGCCCATATTGCGAATTTGATCAAGCACGATATGGCGATAGCCAGTCGGCAGAGACTGAAAAAAGGTCACCGTAGAGGCAAACATGTTGGCCATGCTTTGCGAGGCGTCTCGGATCCCTGCAAGCTCTTTGTGCTTAGACTCAGTATACCAAATGGAAGTGGCAATACCCTGCGCGATCACGACCGCCAAGACGGTAAGGCCGAGTGTCCGGGTCACCAACGAGTTGGGTTTCAGTAAGCGTAATAACCACTTCATCACGTTGTCTAACTCAAAGAAGTATTAATGTTCAACGCTAACGGGGACGGCAAGAATATAGCCGTTGCCACGCATGGTTTTGATGTACTGAGGGTATTTGGCCGAGTCACCCAACCGATGGCGCAACCGGCTGAGCTGCACATCGATACCACGCTCAAAAGGCAGCGCTTCTCTGCCCCGGGTCGCAAAGGAGATGGTGTCTCTATCTAGCACTTCATTGGGGCGAGTAAGAAACAGCATCAGCAGGGCAAAATCACTCCCAGATAAATCGTGTTGTTCCCCTGTCGTGGTATGGGTAATTTTGTGTGCCAAGGTATCGAGCTGCCAATCGCCAAATACGATGGTTTTGGGCAAGCTGGTCGGCTCCGAGCCTTTCTCTTCGACCACTTGGGCGCGGCGCAGTACCGCTTTGATTCTCGCCATCAATTGACGTGGATTGAACGGCTTAGCGATGTAATCGTCGGCACCAAGCTCAAGACCCACCACCTGATCCATATCATCCGACACCGCCGTTAGCATAATGATGGGCACATTGGATTCACGACGAATCGCCTGGCACAATGCAAAGCCATCTTCGCCGGGCAACATCACATCCAACAAAATCAGATCAGGGTAACCTTTTGCATCGAGATGCTGCTTAAGTGCTTGTCCTTCTGCCACGGCTTCCACATGGAAGCCCGATTTAGACAAATACTCATCCAAAAGCTCGCGGATCTCCTGATCATCATCCACAACAAGTATTTTACTGTTCATTTCGCCAATCACTGCCTATGGTGTTAGCTCACAGTCTAGACAGTTATCACCCGCGGTGTGACGGATAAATCCTTATTTTTTGAACAGAAAACAAATGGAGCTCACAAGTTTTTAACATTAAGCGAGTCATCTATCAGTAGATGGTCAATTAAGAAGAACAACTGATTTCAAGCCGTTTGCCCCAATCCGGTGGCAACGCCGCAAAATGTTCAAAATTCGGGTGCTCGTCGTACGGAGATTGAAGCACCAGCGCGAGCTCGTTGACCAGTTGATAATCACCCTGTTCGGCGTTGTCGATTGCCATCTGCGCCAAGTAATTTCGCAGAATGTATTTGGGATTGACCTGACGCATCTCGGCGCAGCGTTTACGGGCGCTAACAGGCGCTCCGCTTTCATCCATTTCACATTCACAACGCGCTAAATAGAGCGACAACCAGTCACTCGCGGCCGCTCTATCAACAAATAGATCGATGACGTTCTGCTCTGGTTCACTATCGAGCATCGACAATGCGCGCATAAAGCGGCAATAGTCGACGCTCTGCTGAGCCAATAACTCAAACATGGCGCTAAAGAGCTGAGTGTCTTGCTCTAATTTGGTCTTGAGGCCTAATTTTTTGCGCATGATGGCGCTAAATTCGCGGTTTAGCACTGACTCAAACTGACCGAGCCCCTGCTCCAGATCCGCTTTATCAACCAGCGGTGACAGCGCATGGGCAAGCGCGGACAAATTCCACAATGCGATGCGCGGCTGCTGATCAAACGCATAACGCCCTTGGTAGTCGGAGTGGTTGCAGATAAGTTGCGGATCATAATCATCCAGAAAACAAAATGGCCCGTAATCAAACGTCTCACCAAGGATCGACATATTGTCCGTGTTCATGACGCCGTGCGCAAAGCCCACCGCTTGCCACCTAGCGATCATGTGAGCGGTGCGCTCGACGATCTGTTCAAACATCGCCAAATAAGGCTTAGTGGCGGTTTGACATTCTGGCCAATACCACTCAATCGCTTTGTCTGCCAACAGACGCAGTTCACTCAACTGATTGGTGTAAAAGAAGTGCTCAAAGTGACCAAAACGTAGGTGGCTGCGCGCCACACGCAGCAGCAATGCACCGCGCTCCTGTTTCTCTCGATAAACGGGAGTATCGCTGGCGAGCATACCTAAAGCGCGAGTGGTTGGAATGCCCAAACCCGCCATCGCTTCGCTGCCCAAATACTCACGAATGGTTGAGCGTAGTACCGCTCGTCCATCGCCCATACGTGAATACGGAGTCAGTCCCGCCCCCTTAAGGTGTAAATCGTAGACTTCACCTTTGGCGTCCTTTAGCTCTCCGAGTAATAGTCCACGACCGTCACCTAAATCAGGGTTGTAGACACCAAACTGATGCCCCGCGTACTTCATGGCTAATGATGGCCAATCTTCAACGCGTTGCTCGCCCGCCAAAAACGCTTTTAGATCGCCCGATGGCAGGGACTCATCCAGTGAAAACTGTGCGGCGAGTGATGCGTTCCAACTTACCCAACGCGTGTTGCTAAGTGGCGTTGCTTCAACAGGCGTGTAAAACACCTTAGGCAGTTGATAAAAACGGTGAGTAAGCGCTAAAGATGACAACGAGGACATAGACGGCCCAATGTAATGAGTGTTGTCGCCGACGTTAGCAAAATGTTGCAGAGAGTAGCAAGAGAAAGTGTGAGCGGGATTGAAAAAGAGCGATCGAGATAAGAAAGCCTGAGATGGCCGATAGCATGAGTTATAAAGAGAAAGGCTGCCTTAATCGAAGACTAAGGCATCGCCTCTATACTGTATCGGAAGTACGATATCGATCGCGTAACGAAATACAGCCCGATAATCGACTAGATCAGTGCGAAAACACCGAGAATACCCACCAATGAGAACAGGCAAGTACGGCTAATCACACCAAAGTTAGTGGGTTCGATCATTTCATGATGTTGCATAGATTCTCCTCGTTATTTTTCTCTTTATGACAACTTAATTACAATATGATGAAATCTTCGTTTTATCTCAAGCCCAATCTGTGTGAATTTTTTGTGACAAGTTCACCAAACCGTCTTCATTATCACGAAGAAAAACAAGGCGTTAAAAACAGATTGTAGGAGAAAAAGCGCGCTGAAAGAAAATCAGGCGCTTAGCGCAAGGAAAGCGTGATTCGCACGAAGTTTTCGTCTTCGTAATCCATTTGGTGATCAAAAATCGAAGACGTGTAGATAGTGCGCAAAAACGCGTGCTTTTCACCGTGCGCACCGCGCATTAGCATAGAGACGCTTTGTACCAAGCGATTTCGGCGGTCAAAGTGACCATTGAGATCGGCAGACAGCACGCACAGCAGACACCCCGTCGGGTTATACGCTAAGTCTACCGCTTCAGGGCTTGAGACGAGAACGGTGGTATTGAGCTCTTTTTCTAACTGATTAATCAGCAGCAAAAAGCTATCAAGATGAGGTAACTCGTCGCCACTCATCGGGCTCAATAAGTTATCGAGCATGGCTTCCATGTCGAGGCGCTGCGAGCGCGCATGGGTCACCATAGAGCGCACTTTCTTCTTGAACGGCTTGTATTTCTTACTGTTGGCGGCTTTATTCAGCCATGCAGAAAGAATGTCGTTGATGTCATTGCGCGATTTTCGAGCCAGTACTTGTCCGTTGTGGTTGGTGCGTAGATGCAACAATGCATGCAGCGCCAATTCAGACAGGAGAGGTTCAAACTCGGGTTTAATTTTGGAATGAATACTGCGCATTATGACTGGAAGCTAACTGAAACTCGCGGAGAAAGTGGTCGTTTGAAACACGAAAAGGACCGCTATGCTACCGAAAACCCTTCGCCATGTACAGATGCGATGCGGCACAAGCACGCAAAAATAATGCCAATCTAAAAAAAGCCCCACACCCAAGAGTGTGAGGCTTAAGCTCATCAACCGTTGTGCGAGTCCCGATCACGCACAACGTTTACTTCGCTATTTGGCGAGCTTACCCAGTACGCGCTGTAACAGCTGGATACGTGGCTCGATAGACTCAAGCAGCAAGTACTCTTGATCGCTGTGGAATCCCGCACCAATCGGACCTAATCCATCAAGTGTAGGTACACCTAGGATGGCTGTGCAGTTGGCATCTGAACCGCCACCTACCGCTTGCCAACCTATTTGGATTGACAACTCATCGGCCGCTTCCTCTACCAACGCCATCAAACGCTCGGTTTTGTCACTCGGTACCATGGATGGCTTGTAAGCTTCACGCTCAAGCGCAACACGCACACCGTCAACAAATGGCGTCACGGTTAAGCCATTCAGGCGTGTATCGACATCGTCATACTCTTCGTTGCTCCAAAAGCGCACATCGACGATCACTTGGGCGAAATCTGGAACAATGTTTGCGCCTGCGCCACCTGAAACCACACCGGCGTTCAAAGTAGTGCCTGACTCAAAATTGGTCATCTCGTTCATGGCGAGAATCCAGTTTGCCATTTCCGTCACGGCGCTACGGCCTTTCTCTGGCTCATTGCCCGCGTGTGCCGCAATACCATGAAAATCAATCTTGTAACGCGCCATGCCTTTACGAGCTTTGACCAAGCTGCCATCGGCGCGTGCCGCTTCCGCCACAAGAACGTGTTTGGCGTTTTTCGCGACCGATTGCAACCAATCTTGCGAGTAAAGTGAACCGGTCTCTTCATCTGGGTTCATGCAGATACAGATCGACAGCGCATCCATGACGCTTGCCTCAAGGTCACGCATCGCATACACCACATTGAGCAAGCCTGATTTCATGTCAGACACACCTGGGCCGTAAGCTTTCTCTGCATCGACCGTCATCGGACGCTGCGCAGCGGTGCCGACAGGAAAGACGGTATCCATGTGACCAATCAGCATCACATCGATCTGCTCGGCGTCAGGTTTGTTGCGAATTTCAAGACCGACACCCGCTTTAGTGCAGTCAACGCGTTTGACGTTCCAGCCCCCCATCTCGAGGAACTTCTGCTCAAACTGCTGAGCGATGACCTCAATGCCCTCAGTGGTGTACGTGCCGCAATCGACATTGACTAGCGGGCGTAGCTCATCTAAATACGTTTGGAGAGAAAATGACATCGCCTCCCCCTTACACAAATAGGTTCATGACAAGCATGGCGCCAAATGCGTTGAGTACCGAAATGGCAATCATCACCGGGATGTAGCGTCCTTCAGTACCAATTGGTCCAAGGATACGACCCATGTATTGAATCTGTGAACCCATCAAGTAGATGGCAGGCGCAAGAATCGCTATGTGCGCGCCATTGAGAATACCTTGGTCAAATAGGGTGATCACGACACCAACAGCGCCGCCCATCGACATCCATGCACCAATCAGTACCGCTGCCGCTTCACCAGGCAGACCAAAAACCGCCATCACAGGTGCAAACACAGTACCCATCAGATCCAAAGCACCTGTGATTTGCAACGCTGCAATGATCACAAACGCCATCAATACGTTTGGCACGGTCGATGTGGTTGCAATCACCCAGCCTTTTTTCGCGCCTTCGACGAAGATGTCCGTCACCATTGGCTTTTTCGCTTTTACGTCACCCATTATGCGGTCTCCTCGGTCAGTGTTTCTTTGTTTTGCTTGTCGTCAGATTTCTCTTCTTTACCTTCCGTCAGATTGACGTAAATGCGAAATAGGTTCGCACCAATGATCTTAAATGCGAACATGACTAATACCGCAAGGCCGATAGACGAAGTTACCGCGAGAGAGCCGTCCGCGAGCGTTAACGTAAATAGAACCGCACCAGATGAGAAGAAGTTGACAATGGTTGCGCCTGCCGTGAACTGGAACATAGTGAACACATCGGTTTCACGTTTGGTCAGTTGGCCTTCGTCTTTCAGCTGACGCGTCATCGCCGCGCCGGCATCCGTACTTTGCAAAGAGGCGATCAACGCCAAGCCCGTGTTACCCGGAATGCCCATGATTGGACGAAGCAGTGGCGTCAGCAGCTTACGCGCCGCTTCCAAGGCGCCGTAATGCTCAAGCACATTGATCATGCCAAGCGCGAACATCACAGTAGGGATAAGAGTTAAAGCAAAAATGAAGCCATCACGCGCACCACTACCACCGACACCACGGAAAGAAGTGGTCGCGGCTTGAACGCCATCCGCGGTGTCTGTCACGCCGTGCGCAACTTTACCGAAAGAGCCATTGAGCGTTGTAAAGTCCAACACGCCATACCATTCATTGGATTGCATCAGACCAGAAAAAAACACAACCGCAAACACCAGCGCAATGTAGCAGCCGATCGTTACCTTGCGTTCAGATTGAACCGGAGTCGTCATCAAGATACCTATCTATTCGTTGGGGAAAAGCGCGGCGAATGTACTCCCAAGCAACGTGCTAGATAGATGATCAAAATCAAGTAGAAGACGGAAGGTGAGCGTAATCATTCTGTCACATTTATGATTGTGACATTGATCACACTTGGAATATTTAGCCAACAATTAGATATCAAGCAGGCATTTAATCCACCAATCAGTGATAACAAGTTGGCAATGCGGATATTAGCTCCTTTTCTGCTTTTGCCTCCACCAGTCTTTGAGTAAAGAAATCACAATAATGGAAAGCCCAATGGGGAAAACCACATTCCAAGTGACCATTGACAAAGTGGGCAGCCAGTCTGCATCACTCACATCACCAATCAGGAAGGCGCTATACAGGAAGTACAAGCCAAAAAAGAGCCCTCCTTCAAGTCGACTGACTATCGCACCTGTCAACATCAGAGGTAAGCACAACACAGCGACACCAAGCATGATCGGAAAGTCTTGTGAGACGAGTTGCTCGTTGCCAACAAGTCCCGCACCACTAAACAGACCGGATATACCCAAAACCGCCAACAAATTGAACGTATTACTGCCGACGACGTTCCCGACAGCGATGTCTCTTTGTCCTTTGAAGCTTGCTACTATCGACGTCACAACCTCAGGAAGAGAGGTGCCGATGGCTAGAATCGTCAAACCAATCATCGCTTCGCTAACCCCAAAGGCTCGCGCAATGTTCACTGCGCTACTCACCAACAGATTCGCGCCGGCAATCAGTAGAATTAAACCAACGACGAGCCATAACGCACTCTGCCATACTGGTTGGTGCCCTTGTGTCAATGAAGCGACTTCATCATCACCCGCCTCTGCCGCTTCGGTCTCACTGCGCTTCCCCTGGACAAAAAGAAACGCGGTGTAAACAACCAATAACGCGACTAAAATCCCACAGTCCAACAGGCTTAATCGCCCATCTGTCGCCATATAGAAGACCAGCGCACTTAAACCAACCATGATGGGCACATCTTGGCGAATCAACTGCTTTGAGATGGTGAGTGGCGTAATGACGGCCGCTAAACCTAGGATAAACAGGACGTTAAAAATGTTACTGCCGACAACGTTGGCTATCGCCAGTTCGGTCTTGTTGGAAACGGCAGAATTGATACTCACAGCCAATTCGGGCGCACTGGTGCCAAAAGCGACAACCGTTAGACCAATAACCAGACTTGGAATACCCACTTTGGCGGCGAGTCTCGCTGCCCCTTTTACCAAACCGTCAGCTCCGGCAATCAACAACATCAGACCCAAAACTAAAAGAAGATAATCCATGTCTACCTCACCCACTCGAAGGCCAATTCACACCAAGAACGCATTCAGCGTTGAACAAGCTAAAATAACTCGAATTGATGAATAAAGCTCGATCAATTCGAGTCTTATCGCTTAGTACAATCGAGTGGCAACGCATGGCTGGTAACTGCGCCTTAGATATGGCCTACACAGTCGATGATTACTGGTCCAAAATGACCTCAAAACCACCATAAATGATTCGTTTACCATCGAACGGCATAGGATTTTGCTCTGGGCTCATTCGCGGATCATCCGAGATCTGTTGCCATGCCAGATCTCGAACTTCTTTTGATGGCCACACAACCCATGAGAACACCACGGTTTCGTTGTCTTGAGCTTTCACCGCCATAGGAAATGACGTGACCTCTCCGTCAGGCACTTCATTCCCCCACGTCTCCACCACCCTTAAGGCACCGAAATCTTTGAACATTTCAGCGGCGATTTTTGTGTGTGCCATGTATTTTTCTTTGTTCGCTGTCGGTACAGCCGCTACAAATCCATCAACGTATGTCATGATCACTCTCCTCTTATGTGGAGTAATAACCATAGCCCACCAGCGCAGAAGTAGATCACTTGTTGATCACTGGCTCCGCCCCGTCAGCTGTAGACGCTCAGATACTGATTAGCGTGCAATGAGATTTGGCACAATAGAAACGCAAAAGCCCCGACAACTCATTGAGTTATCGGGGCTTTCTAAAGAAATGGCACGCCCTGTAGGAATTGAACTAGGATTTTAACTTCGTTTAACAAAGCTTAATAGTTATTTATTATCATATACTTAAGCCACAAATTACCGAATTGTATATTTAACCAAAATAGCTCAAAATGGCTCTAAATTGACGCCCACGGCACCACAGAGGCACCACAGGATTTGACGGTAAGTTGTTATGGATACAGGAATAAACTTCACAAAACGTGCGTTAGAAAGCATAGAAAAACCGAAACATCGCATTACCTATAGAGACGTGGGAAGCACTAAAAGCGTTCAAGGTTTAGTGCTTGATGCCTTGGTTTCTGGCGCTAAAATCTTCCGTTTTCAGCGCAAAGTTAATGGAAAAAACATCAAGGTCAAACTCGGTGAGTTCCCTACGATGACGGTCGAGCAAGCAAGGGAAATGGCACGAAACACGGCGACCGACCTTGCCAACGGTATCAACCCAAACCAGCAAAAAAGAGAAGCCAGAGAAAGCCAAACCTTTGATGACTTGTTCGATATCTATGTTGCCTCTTTCGAGCTCGATATTAAAGCCAAGAAGCGCCGCGCCAGTAGCCTTAAATCAAACCAGACTCTTTACCGATTACACCTAAAGCCTAAGCTTGGTAAAAAGGCCATCACTGATTTTGATGCCGAGAAAGCGCGGAAGCTAATGCAGGACTTGTTCACCAAACACGGATACAGCAAACACAACCATTCGCTAACCTTGCTCAAATCGATGTTTAATCGAGCCTATATCGAGCCTAACCCCTTCGCTAAAATCAATAAGGTTGATGAGTCCCTTTTCAGACGCGAAAGAACCTTATCCAAGAAAGAGCTCGCGCAGTTTTTTGACTCACTGAGCCAAGAAAAGCAGATTTACCAAGATTGCATATTTTTGCTTCTGCTGACGGGTCAACGCAAATCGATGGTTCTTTCTATGCGCTGGCAAGAAATTGATCTTGATAATCGTCGCTGGATTATTCCAGCCAGTAAAAACAAGAGTAAAAAGGCTCACTCTGTTCCACTCACTCAAAAGGCAATGAGGATATTGGTTCGTCGCTCACATGAAGCTGAACTTAACCAAGAATTTGTATTCCCAAGCGCTCGAAGCCAACTCGGTCATATCACCGATAAAAGCGGGAAAGGCGGTTTCTGGCAAAGAATCACCGATCGCGTTGGCATGTACGCACCCGACAATCCGGAAAAGCATCTAACAGTTCACGACCTAAGACGCACCCTAGCCACTTTTCAAGTTACATCGGGCGGCTCAATACAGGCAACAAGTAAACTACTGGGTCACTCCAACATCAGCATAACCAATGATGTGTATGCTCATTTGTCGGACGATAGCGTGAGAGAGACGCTAGAGAAAACCGTCACCTATATGCTTGGGGACTCATTGCAGACTAAGTTAGATCGCATTAAGCAAGAGATTGATACTCTGCCTATCGAAGCAAGGCAGGAATTGATGAGCTATTTGGAACAATCTGTAGATTCTGACATTCTTACGGCTTAAGCCGCACGAAGCCTTGAATTTATTGGCTTAAGCACTTTTTGTTAGCCAAAATTGACTGGCTAACTAGCCAGTGACATTAAGCCTATTAGGTTAAAACACAGCGGCTAATCTTCCATATTTCTTTAACCCACTAACCACAAAAATTGGTTAGTGGGTTAAAGAGAATAAACAAATCAGGTTGCAATACGAACGGAAACAGGCAAGCGGTATAGAGTAGTGTTTGACCTTCCAGCCTTAGACTCAATCGCCCCTTCCTCTTGTGCCAGTCGTTTAAGTTCTTTACCCACGATTCTATTTTTATCTACGTGCACATTGATGTGTTTACACACCTTCGAAGCCGTCACCCACTCCCAAACGTACTTTTCAGGGTCATCGATTAGGAAGCGCTCAACGATGGCTTCATAGTAAGAACTTTTGGCATTGTGCTCGTTGTTGACCTTTGCGGCTAACTCAAGCTCAGTATCCGTCAAGTGCCAAGATTCACCAGACTTGTATAGCTCATAGGCTTGAAGCCAAAATTGCTTGAGTTCTGCTGGATAACGGTGGCTTAGCCTACCGTTGTCATATCGCCAACCAAGGGTACGGTTTACCAGTTCCATGTCGATAGGCGCGGCCAGCTCGATAACGGCATATCGACTTGAGCCAGTTTCATCACGTAGAAAACCTGTCACGTTAACAGTCGCAATAAACGACGTTTGACGAGGTTTCTTAATATCCTTCGCGCCATAAGGGGGCCGGACAGTATCCACCTCCTTAGTAATAAACGCCTTGAGGCTTCCTTGGCTGTTTCGAGAGGTACGCTCTAACTCACCGAGCTCAACAATCAGGCTGTTAATACAGCTAATAACTGAATCTTTAGAGTCAGGGTTGATCTCTTGCCCTTCCAAGAACGCCCCTTCAAACACGGAGGCAAATCGCTTGATAAACGCCGTTTTCCTGAACGACTGCCCGCCTTGAAGAACCGGAATCAATTTTGAGCTAAATGGTGTTTCAAATACCGATGCCACCACCGCGATAAAAAACTTTCGCATCACGCATCTGGCAAGCTCTTTATCCTTCGCGTTCATGGCGTCAATCACAGGTGTCATACGGTCGATACCGTCCCAATTACTTTCATGCAGGTAATTGGCAAAAGGGTGGTAACTGTTGTTCTCAGCCAACGACATAAGGTGATCGGCTAGAATCTCTTTTTTGAAACCACCTCGAACACAAACATCAATCAACAAGCTACGTTTTTGCTCGGCTGTTTTGTCGAGCATTTGGCCATCGACAAACAACTCAACTTCCATATTCATTTTGTTGACCACTACATCGATGCCATTGCTTTTTAACAGCGCTTGTAGGTTTCTTGATGTAGGTAGCGGATTAAACCTAGCATCTAAGTCAGGGTAGTTAGGTTTCACCGTGTCGTGTAACTGGCTTACTTTTTCAACAACACAATCCATAGTCACTCCTTATGCCGTTTGTGTTTGAACTCGGCTTTCAAGGAAAGCATCAAGGTCAGCCAGTGTATAAAACACCTTACGGCCCACTTTGATAAATGGCAGGCGATAGCGCCCAGTTGATGCCCAAACGGCGAGCGTCCCTTCTGTCACACCCAAATACTCTGCTGCTGATTTACGGTTCAACTTCTTGCCGTACTTTGAAATTTCTGAATTACTCATAATTAATCTTCCTCGTTTGAAATCATCCTAATTGGATAAATTCAGACTACGAATGATCAGGTTTAACGGCAATCAGAAGAGGGGAACGGTTTTTAGTGTAGAGAGTTAAGCGACAAGCCGTCAGCCCTTTGGTTTCAAGGGCTGGTGCGGGAACGGATAGCATAGATATTGAGTTATATCAGAGCGCTAACATGCCCCCAAAGCCTACCATTTTAAGGGGTACCAGCATTTTTGACAGCTGAAATTTCACGATTCAAACAGCTAGCATATAGAGATGGTCCCAAAGATGTAGAGCAACTTTGTTTTACCCAATTAGCCTGCTGCTCCGATAAACCAGAAAAAGAGGGAATATGCCCCAACGCTTCATACTCTCGGTTATAGCAGCTAATAGTTAAGCTTGGACCTAGCGAACTAGGGCATGAATTCATTAGCCACGTTTTTTGATTCTTGCTCAATATAGAAAGGTCCGGAAAGTGACCATTTAGAGCATTAACCTCACGCGTAACGCAGCTGGACCAAAGAGAGGGACCTAAGCTCTTGCTACAAGACTTCTCAACCCAGCTTTTCAAATCCGGTTTAAGCCCATTTAAAAGCTCATCTGGCGATTTACCATAAGCTGAATTTGCCAACAAAGCCGACAAAATTAAAAGATATTTTTTCATTCGATGGTTCGTAGACAAATTAGAGTACAGCGTGGACTTTACTAAATAGAACTAATGAGAACCTTGATGGAGATCGGCACAATAGCATATAACGCCTTGCTAACGGGCGATAACGCTATACCACCCAACTTAAAATTTGTACCCTAAACACCGAGGCTGATTTGCATGAAAGTGGCCAAGCGTTAGGAGTCCCTGTTAAGCGATTTGTTAGCAATATTGCCTCAGTTCACCGTGGTATTGTTTAAGGCGTAATTCCATACTTTATAGAAGTAGAAGATGTAGCCAATACCAAGCGTAATAAGTGAAATAATTGCCCACAGAATCACATGCCCCAAATCACCAAATAGGTCTATGTTGCAACTTAGCCTCCGTTCGACACCATACTCGTCAATAACTGAGGCTCTGTTGATAATGAACTTACAAAATGAATAGGGCAAAAAGAACAAAGCGATCCCAAAAGTTACAATTGAAAGAACAAGCCAGATCAGTAGATGCCCAAGAATATCTAACACCGTTATATCTGCTTTTAGTTTCATGTGTTTTTTTCCTTATTTGTATTGCTAGCCCTGTTAAGGGGTGAGCAACGCAATACCGAGGCCGCTGCAAACCACCTCAATCACTAAATTCAACGCATAGTGAAAATGCCACGCGTTGCGAATCACTCTTAAACGCTTTGTTAGCCGTTGTCATATGGGAACACTATATTTTCTGCATCACTCGGTAATGGTTTTGAAAAAAGAAAATCCACATGTGGAATTTCAACCTCTTCCTTACCCATGCAGCATGCTTCAAAATTTTTATCACTTTTGCAAGGGCATTTATCTTCCTTAGAAAAGCTGCTAAATCGCGCAATAGGGAATTTCATTTTCGTCCACCGCACATCCCAATCTTCAAATGCATTATCCAAGAAACTAGCTAAACGTTCCAAAAGCGTAAACTCTAAAGTTGAGTCATCGTGCATCACTGAATATTTTTGGACAGGCTTTGTTACGATAGAAATTTCGAGCATCTCCATATCGTGCACTTCATGTACACATAACTGCCCATTATATACCCTGCCCTTTTTATGTTCACATCGAGATCTAGGCCTTACTTTGTGACCGCAGATACTGCAAGAATAATAGCCAACCTTAAACCCTGGACTACAGAATAAACAATATGGATAAAGAGATTGCCATTTAGAAACCTTGTTCTTGATAAAGTCTAACCTTGAAGCAACGATATGATCTTTGTAAGAGTTTTCTCGAATATAGTTCTCTTTGATTTCACACTGTTCTAGCTCATTCCAAGCTTGTCTATAATTTTTGAGCTTTATGTTATTGAACGCCTTAATAAACAAGATATTCAAATCCAGAGATTCTAGGTTTAGCCAACAGCTATTAGCCTTATCTTCGTCACCATTATCAATTGCAGACTTCTTCTCTGCCTCAAGATATTCTATAACTTTTTTTATTTCACTAGTTTCAGTGTCATCTATAGTTGTTAGCTCAATCTTCATCGCTCAGACTCTTCACCGCATCTATAGCTTTACCTAAATTTTCCACCTTACCATTAAACTCTATAGCAGTGGTTTTTCCTTCTTTGTTTTCCACCATAAATTTCAATGCAATGTTGTCATCATCTTTAGCTTTTAGTCTGTCGTAGATATATGAAGAAATCACACCGCAAAATACTGGAACGACAATACTCTGAATTATGAACGTACCAAGCCAAAACTCTGCACCGTGTAAACCTAGTTCTTTATATTCTTCATCAGAAGCATATACATCAGTATTGATTCCATTTTCATTTAAGAAGTCCAATGTATCTAATGTTCCTGCATAAAACACATCGTCATGACCATGTGAAGGGAGAATTACGACACTTTTCTCCTTCAAACCAGAGGATATATCAGGAGATGCTTCATTAACTAGTTGTTCAAATGTCAAGCTAGATTCTTCTACACGAAATATCTCTCTTTTATCCAATATACTCATATCAATTTCCACTTAGTTATGTTTAATCTTCCGAAGACGGCTAACGCTCTGTTAAGGGGTGAGCAACGCAATACTGAAGCCGCCGCAAACCGCCTTAAACACTAAAACCAACGCATAGTAAAAATGCCACGCGTTGCGAATCCCTCTTGAACAGTTTGTTATGCATTTCTTTGATAGTGCTCGCGGTGGTATTTAATGAACCGAATATCAATTTTGTGTTTATTGGAAACCGTTAACTTACCTGGCAGTCCAATCAGAGTTAGGTCATCTGCAATGGTGAAACCACCATTGTCAAACATCACATGGTGATTGGGGCACAAACATAAGATGTTATGTTCACTATCGGGACCATTATGAGGTTCACCGAGTGGCATAATATGAGCAGCTTCAGCATATAGGCCAGCAGTAGTTTGGATAGCTAACCCACAAATTTGGCATTCATAGTTATACCACTGCTTAACATTTAGAGCCTTCTGATAATCGCGTACAACTCTGTTGGATGTGGAAGAGTTTCTTTTTGGTGATTCATATTGGCCTGGAGGTTCCTGTACTTCATTATCTACCGCGATTGTATCGTGAGCGACTAAGCGGTATCGCCAAATAACAAAGCCAGCTTTACCTGTTTCCTTCCAGTAATCCTCAACGAGATATAGACCTGAGTATTGATAACCTGAGTCCGGACTGTATTCACTATTATGTTTGTGTCCTCGCGTCACTCGAACTGGTAAGCCTTCAGTTTTACTTCTAGCAAGAGCAAGATTAACTGAGTCTAAAATTTGGTCTGCAACCTGCTTCTTTTTGGTATCCTGGCCGCCAGCTCCGGTGTAAATTATTACATCACCAAAATCTTCATCATCTTCATAGCCGCCAGATAATACTATTGAATCCGCCCCCTGATACTTAGAACCACTTATTCCAGCGACTAAGGGTCCATGAACACCAGCTTTAGAAAGTGTGTCTCTACTTTCAAACTTCTTGCCTATTTCAACACCCGAAATATGACCAAATACTCTTTGTTTCAAATATTATCTCCAATATGCATAACGCCGCGTTAAGTAGTGAGCGACGCCACCACGAAACCTGAACCATTGTGCCATAAACACTTAAGTCATACTTTGAACTGAAGCCGCCAAGCGTTGGGAATCTGTCTTAAACGCTTTGTTAACTGGCTGTCACAGCCTCTTTGCACATACCGATTAATACTGTTTTTAGTACATCAAATGGTAGACCACCAATTTGTGACATGATTTTCTCTTTTGCTTTTTTCCAAATTGTTTCATTTTTAATTGCGTCAGCGAAATCATGCCCTTCCCAAGTTAAAGAAAATGGGATTACTCGAACAATACGACTTGGAGTAGAACCAGAACATATAGTTTCACAACGGACTAAACCAGCTTCAAATAAGAGGTGATAATGCTCTTCAAGCTCTAGGTCTGTATACCCCTCAAAAGGAGGTTTAACAATAGGAAGATCGTCTTCTTTTTCTTCGATGAACAAGACTAATTTTCGAATTAAATCCATATCTCGTTTCATAATAAATCCTCTGTATTCGAATAAGCCAGTTAACGCCCAATTAAGGTGTGAAGCACGTAACCACAACACTTAACTTGACCACCGTAAACACTAAACTAAACCCAAACCAAAAATGCCAAGCGTGCTGAATCACTCTTAAATTGTTTGTTATACGCCCGATAACACCAACTTATCTCTAAGTTTTTCAACAGAAAGAATCCTTGTGTTGTCAAACCCATTCAAACGTGTTCGATGTATGTCATAAGATGAAACCACTAACATACGATCAACGTTACCACCTAACGTCTTGATTTTTTCAGCAGCTAATCGTTGCTCTTTTCTAGCTTCGATAACCTGAAGAGCACCCGAAATAGATTTCATACAGTTCAAATCCAGGTTCATAGGAGTGCAAACTGCTCCCTCATACTGAATAAAGTAGAGACTATCTTTGTCGAAACAGTAGTCATTGTTAAACTGAAGTTTGATACGCAAAATATTGTCGACTTTAAGAGCATTCCTTGACTGCCAATAAGTATGAATAGAACCAATTTGAGCGTCATCAATTAGCACACCTTTTGCACCAGTGAGTGCATCTAAAATGGGTTTAGTAATGTTGTCTAAGTCGCCGACTTTATCTGTTTCTTGTCTTTCCACTGCATCTAAATACCAACAAAGTTCAATGTTTACACTTTCTGAAATAATCCATTGAAATTTAGACAATTCTTGATGAATCAGATCAATCAAATCTCTTTGTCTTTGACGCTGAGATTGCATACTAACAATTTTTTCAAATTCTAGTTCAATCACGATTTCAGCACTTGCAGATTCTTTAATCAAATAATGAGCATCGTAATTACAGTTATCCGTAGCTATCTTAATCTTCATTTTTTCTCCGATGCCATTTAGGGCGTATAACGCTTTATATACGGCAACAAGCCGTCTTTCTAACTCGCATCCTTCCGCCTAGTACTTCCACCCACTAATGACGCTATACTAATAAACGACCGTAAATCAGAGTATTAGCAAATGGTTCATTGTGACACCTGTTGAACTCTACAGCAAATCCCCGTCTATCATGTATATAACGGCATTGACTGCTAATTTTGATTTTACCTATGGCCTTATACACATGAAGATTCAATTTCCCTTGCATACGAGCATGAGCTCTTTTTATAAGGTTGATGCTGAATCGTATTAACAATAGGGTTTTAGGCTATGTGGCGTCTCGGCGGTACTAGATTGGATTCCTCGACGAGTGAGTTTAGCTTTTCGGTCAACTCTGAATATCTGGCGGTATAGCGAGCATGAGTCACCCAAGATCTTTGCCCAACGTTTAGTACATAGTCCATCACCAGTGATTTAAATGATTCATGCTCTTTATGGTCAAAACTATCGTAAAGGTCTTGCAAGGGCTCTAAATCAATATCCACAATTGAAACGGCACTAAAATTTTCGTTTCCCCCAATCATTGGCCTGCCGTGATAACTAAAGTGGATACCGACCAAATACCCATTTATGTGACAAAGGATATCGAGCTCTGAATAGTGCCCCGAAGGCTCGACTTCAAAATCATCAATCGTTAAATGATGGGCTTGAGTCACATATCCAGAGACGGTGACCTCCCTTCCGTAATCATCTCTCTTTTCTAATTCAAGCTTCCAATCAGGCAACTGTATCTCAAACTGATCCAGCTCCTTTAAACATTGCTTAATCACAAGCCTTGCGACCACACAGAATGAATATTGACACTCTATCGGCTCACCCGTTTCATCTTTCGACTTTTTGTCGTGGGCAAAGTGGTGGATCATTTTATCCGGATTGGGCCCTTTTTTAGCCACAAGGTTTTGTTTGCAACTTGGACAAACACAACCACATGCTCTACCCCGTTGCACCTCACTAATGTCTAGGTATTTATCATCCTTCAAGCCAAACGGTATCAGCATCCCTCTCTTCCCTTCACGTTTATGAATTGTCGGTGGCTAGCGTCGACTTTTCTTCAGTTGGCGAATATCCTTGTCCAACGCATCCATTTTAGGGACTCTCATACGCGCGACCTGTTTCTGTCCGTTTTTCAGAGTAATTTCAACCTCCAAGAGATCTGATTCGTGTTCTGTGTCACCTGTCGAGATCTCCTTCGTTTTACCCCAAAAATACCTGAGGTAGTGAGTTCTAACACTAGCGACACCGTCAAAAGAAAAGCCACCTTTGAGGCAAATCGTAAGGAAGGAGAAAAATTCAGAATCTTTCGTGGTTTTCACTACTTTGCCCCATGAACGCCACAGATCTGTCAGGGCTTGATAGCGACGAAAGTCCCTGCTTTTGGGAGTCGTAACCCGCGTTACTTGTTCATTGGAATCAAAATCCACCTCTGATACGTAGACACCTTGTTGCTGAGCGTGAACTCCCTCTAATGTCTCAGCTATGGTGCTTAATAGGGAGCGTGACCATGCCACTTTGCTTTGAAGTTGCCGCTCTATTTCGTCATAGAAATTGGGATCGGTATTTCTGATACCGTCAAAACCTGACTGTGCTTGTTGCAACACTTTAGATAGGCGCTTAATTGACGCAAGATCGGTGTCACTTGGAATTTGGATTAGTATGTCTTCACACGCTTTCACTTGATGAACATCAAGCCCGATACTCATCAACTCGTCTGCCTGTTTTTGGCTCAACCCTGCCACTGCAAACTCCATGCAACTTGTTACTTAATAGCTCAGTTGTAGAAGGTATCATTTTGTATAGATGAAGCAAGCGATCGGATAGACAAAAAGAGAGTGATGTTTCGAAAAAAACGAAGAGTCGAAAATAGGTGGGGTTTAACAAAAGTTGATAAAAATAGATTTCAGCGGCACCACAGAGGCACCACAGAAAAACGAAAAGCCCGATAACTCATTGAATTATCGGGCTTTTTTCGGATATATGGCACGCCCTGTAGGATTCGAACCTACGACCACATCCTTAGAAGGGACGTGCTCTATCCAGCTGAGCTAAGGGCGCGCTACAGGGACAGGATTATACGAGTTCGAGGTCTTAACACAAGACCTTTTCGTATCATTATGATCTAAGTGACTAAAAAAGGGACATTGGCGGTTGAGGTGTTTAAAAACAACCCGAAGCAAACGTTTGCTTATGGATGTTCATTCAATTATTTGCGACAATGCGCCACAAATTATTCGCCATTGTGATTAAAGGAAAGTCATGACTGCTCAAAATATCGATGGAACACTGATTTCTCAAACCGTCCGTTCCGAAGTGGCGGCTCGTGTGAAAGCGCGCCTAGACGCTGGGTTACGTGCCCCTGGCTTGGCTGTGGTTCTCGTTGGTGAAGATCCGGCGTCTCAAGTGTATGTCGGCAGCAAACGCCGCGCGTGTGAAGAGGTGGGCTTTGTGTCTAAATCGTTCGACCTCCCTGCCACCGCAAGTCAAACTGAGCTGCTTGCACTGATTGACACACTGAACGCAGACGATGAGATTGATGGCATCTTGGTTCAACTTCCGCTACCAGCGGGAATCGACTCTACCGCCGTGCTCGAACACATTCATCCAGAAAAAGACGTCGATGGCTTCCACCCTTACAACGTGGGCCGCCTAGCGCAGCGCATTCCAAAACTGCGCTCTTGTACGCCGAAAGGCATCATCACCCTGCTTGATCGCTACAACATCGATCTTCGTGGCAAACACGCAGTGGTGGTTGGCGCGTCCAACATTGTCGGTCGACCAATGACATTGGAGCTCCTGCTTGCGGGCTGTACCACCACGACTTGTCACCGTTTTACTCAAGATCTAGAAGGTCATGTGCGTCAAGCGGATCTGGTGGTGGTTGCGGTAGGTAAACCTAACTTTATTCCAGGTCACTGGATCAAAGAGGGTGCGGTCGTGGTCGATGTCGGTATCAACCGCTTGGAGTCAGGCAAGTTGGTCGGCGATGTGGAATACGATAAAGCCAAAGAGCGCGCCAGCTTTATTACGCCAGTCCCGGGTGGTGTTGGGCCAATGACGGTGGCGAGCTTGATTGAGAATACAATGCTAGCGTGTGAGCAATTTCATACCAAATAACTAACGCCCTATCCTTCCTCAGAGCAGCGCTTCTTCTCGCGGCTCTGAGGCTGTTTTAGCCACATTAACATTGCCCGACCCTACCTCTTTGGCGAGATACATCGCTCTGTCTGCCACTTTCAAACACTGACTTAAAGTCATCGTCTCATTGTTAAATGAGATACCCGCACTGGCGCCAATCTCGACGTGAATATTTTTCAGTGATTGCAAATGGTGACCATAAAAGAGCGCGACTACTTGCTCTGCCAACGCAACCACTTCTTGCTCCGACTCATAATCGCGCACAAAAATCGCAAACTCGTCACCGCCCAAACGGGCAATGTCGTATTTTTGCAGTCGCTCGCCCAACGCTCGCTGCGCGATGGCTTTTGTTTGCTTGGCAAAATCGTACAACACATTGTCGCCGACATCGTGACCATAACGGTCATTGACCGCTTTAAAGTTATCTAAGTCGAGGTAAATGATCGCGGTGTGCTTGTTCTCATTAAGACGGGTCGCGTGAGACAACACCGACATAAAGCTTGCTCGGTTGGCCAACTGAGTGAGCGAGTCAATGTAAGCCAGTTCTTGAATGCCCTCTTGATCCATTTTCAAAATATAGTCGTCCATTTGACTTTGAAAATAGATCACGATGTGACACATACCTGACATCGCGACCAAGGTTAATACCAAGCGAAACCCTACATGGTATGGGTACGGAAACTGCGTCAAGCCAAAGGCGAAGATCATGGAGGTAAGGACAATATTCAGTACCGACAATCCCACTCCAACACGAAAAGTATTGATAAATATGCCGATGGCAGACAGTGGGTAGACCCACATAATACCTGTACCTTCATACCCTCCGGTAAAAATAAGATACAAACTCAAGGAGTAGATAATAAAAGAGAGCCCAGCAAGACCAAAGCGATGTTGCAGGTTAATCATTTTGATGGTGACGATGCCAACCAAGGAGTAAAAGGCCAACGTTGTGCCCAGTTCAATATCGCTGCGATAAAAACTATAGACAGAGAAGGCCGCAAGGAAGGAGACACCTAAGACAGCGAGCACCCGGATCATCATCATCTGGCGCTGCTGTTTCATTAAGACGACTTCGGATAATTTATCCGCTACAAAGTGGTGTACGTTCATCGCGCTCCAGTCATTGCTACAAAACCAATCACTTATTTAGATAATGCTACATTATTTATTGTCAAACAAATATAGACACCGTCAAGCTAAGCGCGACTGAACGTAGGAGGATTCGTCGTTTTTGTTTACCGCATCACATCACAATTGCATCCGCAAGGTGTGAAACAGCCAGCGCAAAGTAGTAAGACCGGTTCCATTTCATTAGTACGTTATAGTTATTGTAGACCAAATAAACACGCCCATTCGCATCATCTGGTGCGATCAACCAGGCTTGGATGTCTTGGTCGAGCTTAGGTAGCGGTCGGCCATCAAAACGGGTAATCCCCATTGACGCCCACTGTTGCAAATATTTGGCTTTGTCCGGCGCTCGCCCTTGAATTGACGTATCAAACCCAGCGGGAAGCGTCACTTGACGTCCCCAGGTGTAGGTATCGTCCCAACCGGATTGACTTAAATAATTGGCCGCCGAAGCAAACACATCCGCTTCCGTCGTCCAGATGTCTTTTTTACCATCACCGTTGCCATCCGCAGCAAAGGCTAAAAATGAGCTCGGCATAAATTGGCACTGGCCCATCGCCCCTGCCCATGAGCCTTTAAAGTCATCAAAAGCAATATGGCCTTGCTCTAAAATCTGTAACGCGGCCATGGTTTCACTGCGAAAGAAGGCCTCTCGGCGGCCGTCGTACGCCAAGGTCGCGAGCGCATCAATGACGGGGTAATTGCCGGTAAATTTTCCGAAGTTACTCTCAACGCCCCACAGCGCAACAATAAAGCGAGGCTGCACACCATAGTGCTCACCAATGCGACTCAGCTCAGTGTGGTGCTTTTGGTAAAGGGCTTTGGCTTGGTCGATTTTCCATTTTGGTACGGCGCGAGGAATGTACTCATCTAAGGTCAGTTTTTTCTCTGGCTGATTCTTATCGGCCGTCACGGCGCGTGGTTTATGAGTCACATTGGCAAATGCCTCATCGATGACGGGCTGAGCAATCCCCATCGCTTTGGCTTCATCTCTGAGTGTTTGGATGTAATCATCAAATGACACCTCACTCGCAGACACTGACGTTGCCAACACAGTGCCTGAAAGTGTCAATCCTAGAACAGCTGACAGTATTGTTTTCACATTGCCCTCCTTGAGCAATTTTAGCGAGTCTTTAGAACTATGAATTATTCGACTGCTGGCGAGCTTTTTTCTGCTCTTTGTATTCATCAAGCAGGTTTTTCGGTGGGGGTGGCAGTTGCAAAAAGAAGCCCTCATCTTGCATGGATTGCTTCACTTTTTCGATGTCGACTTGTGCTAACTTGCGCCCGTCGAGCTTCACCATCATCACCATTGTAGGTTTACCGAACATCTGCATCAGTGTGTCAGGAACTTGCGAAAAATCGTCCTTTTTCGGTAAGTAGAGGTACGCGCCCTCTTTTTTTGAACTCTTATAAATTGCACAAAGCATGTCTATGTTTTTATCTCATTGTCATTAAACGTCAATGTTTCGCTATTTTTGAGAGCAAAACACCCAATTGAGCGCAAGATAACTTGCTGAGCTTAGGGAGGGAATATAACATGAGTCCCCTAGTCCCAAGCAACGCCCTTAAGAGGTTGCCACTTACCTATATGTCGAATATGACCGAGCCCAATACAAGCAGGCCACAGACCATTGGGTCAGAGAGCGTCATTGCTCAATCCAAGCCGTCCCAATCATCCAGCGCCGCTTCGCCTGACTTGAAAGGCAGCAGTTTCACCTTGTCCGTGTTGCACCTTAGCGATAACGATGTCGACAAATGCATCGACTTCTTACAACAGAAAGTGCAAACGGCACCTGCGTTTTTTGCTCACGCACCTGTGGTGATCAATATTTCAAAGGTGGCGGGCGAATTGGACTTTGTAAAGCTAAAGCAAGGCATCGCCCAAGCGGGCATGATACCTGTTGGGGTGACGGGATGCCCAGACAAACGTACACAAAACTTAGCGTCTGACGCTAAGTTTGCCGTGATGACGGCAAGCAAGTCCCCTACACAAGCGCCCGCGACCTTAGCGCCCACCAAAATTGTTCGCACCCCGGTGCGCTCTGGGCAACAGATTTACGCCAAAGACGCGGATTTAGTGGTACTCAATCATGTCAGTGAAGGCGCCGAAGTGATTGCCGATGGCTCAATTCATATCCATGGCACTTTGCGTGGTCGCGCTATTGCTGGGGCCAGTGGCAACACGGGCGCCGTCATCATCTGCAACAAACTCAATGCAGAATTGATGTCTATTGCGGGGCACTACTGGCTTACGGAACAGTTTGCCGAGGAATATTGGCAACAGAAAGTGATGTTCAGCTTGAGCGACGATTCACTCAAATTCGAGCTGTTAACAATTTAATAGTTTAAAGGAACCAACGAATGGCACGCATTATTGTTGTCACATCAGGAAAAGGCGGCGTAGGGAAAACCACCTCTAGCGCTGCGATCGCTTCAGGCCTTGCGATGAAAGGCAAAAAAACCGCTGTGATCGATTTTGATATTGGTCTGCGTAACCTTGACTTAATTATGGGTTGCGAACGTCGTGTCGTGTACGACTTTGTTAACGTCATCAATGGCGAAGCAACGCTCAATCAAGCGCTGATCAAAGACAAACGTACCGACAACTTATTCATCTTGCCCGCCTCGCAAACTCGTGACAAAGACGCCCTCACCAAAGAAGGCGTACGTCGAGTACTGGATGACATGGACGAGATGGGTTTTGAATTCATTATCTGTGACTCACCAGCAGGCATCGAGCAAGGCGCTTTGATGGCGTTGTACTTTGCTGATGAAGCAATTGTCACCACCAACCCAGAAGTCTCTTCTGTACGTGACTCCGACCGTATCCTGGGTATTCTCGATTCTAAATCCCGTCGCGCAGAAGAAGGCTTAGAGCCGGTGAAACAGCACCTGCTACTTACCCGCTACAACCCTGCACGCGTAAATCAAGGCGAAATGCTCAGCGTGGAAGATGTCGAAGAGATCTTGCATATTTCCCTGCTCGGCGTGATTCCAGAGAGCCAAGCGGTCTTGAATGCCTCTAACAAAGGGGTGCCGGTCATCTTCGACGACGAGTCCGATGCCGGTATGGCCTATAATGATACGGTTGAGCGTCTTCTCGGTGAGCAAGTGGATTTCCGCTTCCTCACTGAGCAGAAGAAAGGGATTTTTAAACGACTATTTGGAGGCTAATTAGGCATGTCATTACTTGAGTTTTTCCGCCCGCAGAAAAAGAGCTCTGCGAATTTAGCCAAAGAAAGACTGCAAATCATTGTGGCCGAGCGTCGCAGTCAAAACGACCCTGCGCCGTCTTATCTGCCTCAGCTTAAAGAAGATATTCTGAAGGTCATTGCGAAGTATGTCGACATTGACCCATCGATGGTCGACCTGTCGTTTGAGCACAAAGATGACGACATCTCCGTTCTCGAGCTCAACGTCAAACTGCCAGACGAAGAGAAATAGCCTGATTGGGTAGGCTATTTGATATGAGTAATGAGCCGATGCAATTGCATCGGCTTTTTTACGCCACCAATATGAATAGCACCAATATGGATAGAACAAAATATGCGCAGACAAACAAAAGCCCCAGCACAGGGCTGGGGCTCGATTTCAAAGCGTAGGCTTCGTGCTAGCGAAAACCTATCTCAACGTGACGGCTTACTTATGCGTCCGCTTTTTCTTTTTTCGCTTTTGGTGCTGCTTTCGCTGCTTCTTGATCCGCTTTCTTCTTGATAACCGTTGTACCTTCGAAAGTTTCACCTTCAACGAATGCTTTACCGTAGTAAGAAGCTTTTAGAACTTCTTTCAGCTCAGAGATTAGAGGGTAGCGTGGGTTCGCACCAGTACATTGGTCATCGAACGCTTCAACCGCTAGCTCATCAAGCTTCGCTAGGAAGTCAGCTTCAGCAACACCCGCCGCTTGGATTGACGCTGGGATGTCTAGGTCTTGTTTCAACTCATCCATCCACGCTAGTAGACGTTCAATCTTCTGAGCAGTACGGTCACCTTCTTGGCTTAGGCCTAGGTGGTCAGCAACCTCAGCGTAACGACGACGTGCTTGTGGACGGTCGTATTGAGAGAATGCAGTCTGCTTAGTTGGGTTGTCGTTCGCGTTGTAACGTACCACGTTAGAGATCAGTAGTGCGTTCGCCAAACCGTGTGGTAGGTGGAACTCAGCACCAATCTTGTGCGCCATAGAGTGACATACACCTAGGAATGCGTTTGCAAACGCGATACCAGCGATTGTTGCCGCGTTGTGTACTTTCTCACGAGCGATTGGGTCGTTTGCACCGTTCGCGTAGCTTGAAGGTAGGTACTCTTTAAGCATCTTAAGTGCTTGTAGAGCTTGACCATCAGAGTACTCGTTCGCAAGAACTGATACGTAAGCTTCTAGCGCGTGAGTCACAGCATCGTAACCACCGAATGCGGTTAGAGACTTAGGCATGTTCATGACTAGGTTCGCATCAACGATCGCCATTTGAGGTGTTAGCTCGTAGTCAGCCAGTGGGTACTTAGCACCAGTTTCGTCGTCAGTTACTACCGCGAATGGTGTCACTTCTGAACCTGTACCTGAAGTTGTGGTGATACAAACAAGCTCAGCTTTTTTACCCATTTTAGGGAACTTGTAGATACGTTTACGGATGTCCATAAAGCGCATTGCAAGCTCTTCGAAGTGCGTTTCTGGGTGCTCGTACATTACCCACATGATCTTCGCCGCATCCATTGGTGAACCACCACCAAGAGCTAGGATAACGTCAGGCTGGAAGCTTTGCATCGCTTCAGCACCTTTCTTAACCACTGATAGTGTTGGGTCAGCTTCAACGTCGAAGAACGTTTGTACTTCCATACCTTGTGCTTTCAGTAGTTGTACTACGTCATCTGCGTAACCGTTGTTGAATAGGAAACGGTCAGTAACAAGGAATGCGCGTTTCTTACCTTCTAGGTCGCTAAGCGCGATTGGAAGGCTACCACGACGGAAGTAGATAGACTTAGGTAGTTTGTGCCACAACATGTTTTCAGCTCGCTTCGCTACAGTTTTCTTGTTGATTAGGTGCTTAGGACCTACGTTCTCAGAGATAGAGTTACCACCCCATGAACCACAACCTAGAGTTAGAGAAGGTGCAACGTTGAAGTTGTACAGGTCACCGATACCACCGTGAGTCGTCGGGATGTTGATTAGGATACGAGCTGTTTTTAGCTTGTCGCCAAAGTAACGGATACGGTCTGCGTTTGTGTCTTGGTTAGTATATAGACCAGAGGTGTGACCGATACCGCCGATTTCAACCATAGTCACCGCTTGAGCAACCGCATCTTCGAAGTTGTCTGCACGGAACAAGCCAAGCGTTGGAGAGAGTTTCTCATGAGCAAATGCGTCCTCGTAGGACACTTTACCAAGACCTTCACCAACAAGCACTTTCGTGTCAGCAGGAACTTTCACGCCCGCCATCTCAGCGATTGCTGCTGCTGGCTGACCAACGATCTTCGCGTTCAATGCGCCGTCGATAAGTAGAACTTTACGTACTTTATCCGCGTCAGCTTTGCTTAGTACAACCGCTTTGTGCGTTGCGAAACGCTCTTTCACTTCGTCGTAAACTTCGTCAACAACGATTGCTGCCTGCTCAGAAGCACACACTACGCCGTTATCGAATGTTTTAGACATTAGGATAGAAGCCACTGCACGTTTAACGTCAGCCGTTTCATCGATAACGACAGGAACGTTACCTGCACCAACACCGATTGCTGGCTTACCAGAAGAGTAAGCGGCTTTAACCATGCCTGGACCACCAGTAGCAAGGATAAGTGCGATGTCATCGTGCTTCATTAGCGCATTTGATAGCTCAACAGATGGTTGGTCAATCCAACCGATGATGTCTTTTGGAGCACCCGCTGCTACTGCTGCTTCTAGAACCAGTTTCGCTGCATCGTTAGTTGAGTTTTTCGCACGTGGGTGTGGTGAGAAGATGATGCCGTTACGAGTCTTCAGAGAGATAAGAGATTTGAAGATCGCTGTAGAAGTTGGGTTTGTGGTAGGTACGATACCGCAGATGATGCCCACAGGCTCAGCGATAGTCATAGTACCTAGGTTGTCATCCTCTTCTAGGATGCCACAGGTCTTTTCGTCTTTGTATTTATTGTAGATAAACTCAGAAGCGAAGTGGTTCTTGATTACTTTATCTTCAACAATACCCATACCAGATTCTTCAACCGCTTGTTGTGCTAGCGGGATACGAGCTTGGTTCGCAGCAAGAGAAGCCGCACGGAAGATTTGGTCAACTTGCTCTTGAGAGTAAGTTGCGAACTCTTCTTGCGCTTTCTTAACGCGTGCAATCATTGCATCTAGCTCGGCTATATTAGTAACAGGCATAGGGAAATCTCCTAAAATTAACAAATATTAAAAACTTTTTATTAAGCCAACTGCATGCTTATCTTGGGCAGTCAATCACAGCTTTCTTAGTAAATTGCTTTCAGGGCTGAGTATATTATTTCAGGTTGTGAAAAAAATTGACCCAGATCAGTTCTGAAAAACTATTTACCTAGTTAGTGGTACGCGAATCGCACAAATCACCATAAACCACTAATTTATAAAGACTTAAATCACAAATCCGAACTGAATAAAATAACAGCAATCAATCAATCGAACTCATTGAACAAGCATAAATTGTAAAAAAGTTTCATTTTTTGACCACAAACTTACATGTAATTCACAAAATTCGTGCTACTCACACTACAAGTTACGTCATTTTCAGATGAAATGGCGTCTTGAAGACGTGATTTTGTGGCAAACTTAACAACATCGTAAAACTGTAGCTCATCTTACGCCTCTTTTGGTTAACAAAACATGTCAGGCGCGATCCCTTTGTCAGGAATAATTAGAAATTCTCAGTCATGGTATAGGCGACAGATTAGCTTTTTTCATTCGTTATCTGCGTGAATTTAGACTATATTCCGCGTGACTTTTTTACCCCTTTGCCTAATGTGGACATTCTTAGATGCAAACCTTTGAATTAGCGATTTTTTTACAGTTTTTTCTCGGTTTAGTCGCCGCCGTTAACCCGGTGGGGATCATGCCGGTGTTTGTCTCGTTAACCGGTCATATGACCCTCGAAGAGAAACACAAAACCGCAACCACAGCCAACGCGGCGGTCGCGGTCATTCTGATCGTCTCTCTACTCGGCGGGCAGATGTTGCTCGATATGTTCAGCATTTCTCTAGATTCGTTTCGTGTGGCAGGCGGTTTACTGCTGCTGAGCATCGCCTTTTCGATGATGAGCGGTAAGCTCGGTGAAGATAAGCAGAACAAGCAGGAAAAATCGGAGTACGTCAGCCGCGAACAAATCGGTGTTGTGCCTTTAGCGATGCCTTTAATGGCCGGTCCTGGTGCGATCAGTTCAACCATCGTTTATGGTTCACGCTACCCGGGCATGATGGATACCACAGGTATCATCATTACCATCGCGGTGTTTTGCTTGTGCTCTTGGCTGCTGTTTCGTTCTGCGCCTTTGATCGTAAAATTCCTTGGTCAAACCGGCATCAACGTGATTACGCGTATCATGGGCCTGATTCTTGGCGCTCTAGGCATCGAGTTCATTGCCAACGGGTTACGCAATCTATTTCCAGGCCTCGCCTAACCCCTTGGAATCCCACTAAGGGGTTGATCAAACAAACATTGAGCAAGGTTGACGCCTTTCTGCTTTGCTCATACTCTGACCTTGTCGTTTGTCACTAGGCTAGGTCATGAAATCCGATCCCTTAAAACACCATCTTTATGTCATCATCTTTGGCACGCACACCAAGGCGGGTCGACGCTTCGATTTGGCGCTGATCGTAGCCATTTTTGCCTCGCTGATCGTTCTATTGCTTGAATCACTGCCTAGCGTGCCACAGGAATGGAAAAGTACCTTAAGAGTGCTGGAATACTCGTTTACTGCGCTGTTTACGCTCGAGTACCTCGTGCGGCTCTACTGCTCGCCAAAGCCCCTCGCCTATGCGAAAAGTTTTTATGGGGTGATTGATTTATTGGCTATCTTGCCCACTTACTTGGCGTTTTTCTTTCCTTCGGCGACCTTTATGGGCGTGATCCGACTGCTCAGAGTGATGCGTATTTTCCGCATTCTTAAGTTGGTGCGCTATCTGCAAGACTCCAACATCTTGCTGCGCTCTCTGCTCACCTCTCGGCGCAAAATCTTTATCTTTTTCTCCAATGTCGCCATCTTGGTCACCATCTTTGGCGCCCTCATCTACGTCATTGAAGGACCAGAGAACGGCTTCACCAGCATTCCCATGAGCATCTATTGGGCCATCGTGACCATCACCACCGTGGGTTATGGCGACTTAGTGCCGCAAACCGGACTAGGTAAAACCATCGCGGCCATTACCATGCTGCTGGGTTACTCAATCATTGCGGTGCCCACTGGCATCATCACCGCTGAAATCAACCAAGAGATGAAATCACACAAGACCTTGGTCAAATGCCCAAACTGCTCAAAATCGGGGCATGAGTCTGACGCGCTCTATTGCAAGCATTGCGGCAGTGAGCTCGCCGATCCCGATAAGCGCGTGACCGCCCCATTTCAAGAAGAAGTCTAAGCACTTTGTGAATCGCAGATAAAACACTCGCCAATAAAGCATTCGCCAATAAAAAAGCGCCTGCAAAGGCGCTTTAGGATAGGGAACAAACACTCGGGTTTGAGGGTTTATTTCTCCGCTAGAATGATACGCAGCGTACGACGCAACGGCTCTGCCGCGCCCCATAGCAGCTGGTCACCGACGGTGAATGCGTTGAGGAAGTCATCACCCATTGCCATCTTACGTAGACGGCCGACAGGAATCGATAAGGTACCCGTCACTTTCGCTGGGGTCAGCTCTTTTGCCGTAATATCACGGTCATTCGGGATCACTTTCACCCAGTCATTGTGCGTGGCGATGATCTCTTCAATCTCATCCATCGGCACGTTTTGTTTGAGCTTGATGGTCAACGCTTGTGAGTGACAACGCATCGCACCGATACGAACACATGTGCCATCAATAGGAACAGGTGACGCTTGGAAACCTAGGATCTTGTTCGCTTCGACACCCGCTTTCCACTCTTCTTTGCTCTGACCATTGTCGCGTTTCACATCGATCCATGGAATCAATGAGCCCGCAAGCGGCACGCCAAACTTATCCGTTGGGAACGAATCGCTGCGCATGGTATCTGCCACTTTTTGGTCGATATCGAGAATCGAGCTTGCAGGGTTGGCCAGCTCTGAGCTCACTGAGTCGTTGATCACGCCCATTTGCGAGATAAGCTCGCGCATGTTTTGCGCACCCGCACCGGACGCCGCTTGATACGTCATCGCGCTGGTCCACTCCACCAGCCCTTTTTCGAACAAGCCGCCTAGCCCCATCAACATCAAGCTTACCGTGCAGTTACCACCAACAAACGTGTTGGTGCCCGCGTGGATACCTTGTTGGATTTGCGCCAAGTTGACCGGATCCAACGTGATGATTGAATCTTGAGCCATACGCAGTGTTGAGGCTGCATCAATCCAGTAGCCTTTCCAACCTGCTTGGCGCAGTTTCGGATACACTTCTTCCGTGTAGCTGCCACCTTGACAAGTAATGACGGCATCAAGCTGTTTTAGGCTCTCTAGATCGAACGCATCTTGCAGCAAACCCGCGTCTTTACCAAAGTTTGGAGCTGGGATGCCGACTTGAGAAGTGCTGTAAAAAACCGGTTCAATGAGATCAAAATCTTTCTCTTCCACCATGCGCTGCATCAGGACAGAACCCACCATGCCACGCCAACCGACTAAACCTACTCTCATTCTCAACTCTCCATGTAATCTAAAAAAGGAATCACTCATCTTTCAATGTTCAGCTCAAAATCTCAAGCAAAAAATGCCATATTTTTGTAAGTTTTGTCTCGCTAAGCGCTAGAATCGCGTTAGCTGACTGTTTTCCCACTTTTTCTCAACGACGACACTACTAATCGTTCAAACCGAACAGAAAGAAAACAAAGCATCTACGGGGGAAGTAGTCGACAAGTCAGAACCAAACTTAACACGGGGCTTCTGATTGACGTATGATCTTTTCCATCGCTAAGGCCACCACTTGGAATGGCCATTTTTGTTGACTCATCGCTCTCAATTAAAGCTGATTCACTTTTAAGAACTGTTTCGCCTCGTCAATCGCCTGGCCAAGGACACGCTGTAGCTCGTTCAGTTCATCAGACAGGTCGCCTTGCATCTCTTTGATCGTTTTTTCAACGCGAGCAGCGGCTTGTTTGAGAATCGGCGCACCCAAGTTCCCACCCACACCTTTTAAACTGTGCGCTTTGCGCAGTGCAGTCTCGGGGGATTCAACAATCAGCCGTTCAATGGTACTGACGTCATCTTGATGATCTTCCACAAATACTTCCAGCAACATGCATACTGAAGCAGTATCACCATTGAGCGAGCTCAGCATAGCTTGGGTATCGATAATCGGCTCTGGTTCCATAGGACTCTCTACTTCCTCGAGTTCGTTGTCATTATTGTCAACCTCAACCCTGTTGTGATGATCAACCATCGGCTCATTTGACGCTAAACGTGAACGCGCCGCCGTTCGTGCGCTCATCACTAGTAAAACCAGCGCCGCGATGGCGAGGGCTGAACTGACTAATCCAAGCTGCACATGACGCTCCAAGCTTTGGTGGTACGCCTCGCCCAAGGAAGCGATTTGGATGTTGACATCATGCCCGACCAACCCTTCAACCAAGTGCAGACCTTTCGCGTACGTCCCCAACACCTGAGCCACCAACGCGAGTACACGCTGCAATTCTTGTTGCTGTGCGCCCTCTAGTTCCGTTGACCAAACATAAATACTGTCCATTTCACGCGATAGACGTGGGCTATCGTCATGCGTACCAAACACTTCCTCAAGCACCAACGCACTCAACCGGTAGTAGGTCTGCGTCAACAGTGGCGAATCGGCCTGTTTGCCCCGCGCTTGCTTGATGGTTTCAATCAGCTCTTGAATAAGGAGATCGTTGTCGAGGTAGGCTTTCGCTTGCGCAATGTATTTATCCAGAGAAAAAAGCAGTTGGCTAACATCAGGCGAGTACCAACTTTGCTCATAATTGGCTTCAATCTGCAATTGCAGCGCATAAATCAGTTGCAGATTCAGCTCTTGCTGATCTGTCGCTTCTGGCCGATACGCGGAGGAGAGATGAAAGGTGCTACGCAGCTCTTCAACCGCGTTACGCAATTCGGTGATCCGCTGATGAGATTCGCCCAGCACTCGATAGTTGCTCACTAGAATTGCTGTTATCGCAATCCACAGTAAGACAACCATCCCACCTAGCCTGAGCCTGCTACTATCCATGTGTATGCCCTAAACAATATCCGTAAATACAATCATATACCGATTTTTTACATTCTGCTGAAGAAAGCGGCTTTGCACTCGCTCTTTCCTTTTGTCTGTGGCACAACGCAACAAAAAGCCCGCGACAATGCGGGCTCATAGATTGAGGTGAACTGAGCTCTGCTCTTTACCGGAGCATCATTTGCGATTGAGTTGTTCGCGCAAGTTCGGCGGTGTGCCTTTGATGGTCAGGGTATCGGTTTCCGGATCGTAGAAAATACGCTCGCCGAGCAGCAAACTGTCGAAGTTAATACTCAAGCCACCGCCAGCGCCGACATACTTGGTTAGCTTACGAACTGCGGTTCTATCTCCTGGGAAACTCTCCTCGAGTTGGTAGCCTTGCTCTTGGGTGTAATCCAAAAAGCTTGTGCCATCATGCGAGGGGGACAACTCACCAGACAACTCTTTCACGTAGACTTCATCGCCGGCTTTAATTTGCTCGCTGCAGTAATCCGCCACTTGCTTTTTAAAACTCAGCACTTCGTCTTTTTCTAACTTGGAATCAGCACAGAAATCATCTACGGCCTGCATCAACACTTGGTTTTGCTGCTTGCTGTCGAGCCCAACCTCTGCCTGCAAGAAGTCCAAGAAGAAGTCTGCCACTTTGCGCCCTACTCGCCCTTTGATGTAGGCAAGATAGCGGTTGGACTCTTTATCGGTCTCATAAGCCGTCAAATCGATACGCGCAGCAATGTCCATCTTGCCAAGATCGAGATAGTCGGTGGCGCTAATGTCCAGCCCTTCGGTGACCTTTAAGCTCTGATTAGACGGAATGATGGCGACAAACAAGTAATCAGTCGCGAGCGATTGATACTGCGCAATCACCAAGATGCCTTCATCGGCAAAGGGGTATTTCGCTAACTCGTCTTTTAAGCGCTTAGCGCTCACTTGTGAGAAGTCGTAAAAATCGCGCTCCCCTTTACGCAATTCATGCAACCAGTGCTGAAATTCGCTGTCTGATTTGAAGCAACCAAAGCCTTTTCCCGCTTTAGAATGAAACACGCGATGCAGCTCTGCCACGAGGTTTTCTGTCGACGCATCATTGGCAAGAGAAGCACTGCGGTAATTGACGATGAGCTCGTCGGAATCATTTTTCTGAAGTTGATGTAAGATTACGTGAGAGAGGTGCAAACTCATGTGATTTTTATCGCTGGGTAGGTTTCAGTTGCATCGCATTGTAGGGTATCATAAGCCGCTTTACTATCATCATTAGAGTCTTTATGCCGATTACATCTAAATACAGCGACGAGAAAGTAGAACAGATCTTAACTGAAGTGGCTGCTATCCTAGACAAACATGCCGCGGGTCCAGAACTGGCGCTTATGATCGCAGGAAATATCGCAACCAATGTCTTAAATCAGGATGTTGCGCCTTCACAACGCAAAGCAATTGCTGAAAAATTTGCTCAGGCGTTGATTTCTTCTATCGAAGAAAAAAGCCATTAAAAAATAAACGGATAATAGATAAAGATACATGGTAGATAACGGAAATACATATGGTGAGCGCGTATCGCGTCTCGTCGGCTGGGGTCACTGGTTTGCGTTTTTCAACATCATCGCTGCGATGTTGATTGGTACCCGTTATATCACTCAATCACCATGGCCTGAGACTTTGCTCGGTCAATTTTATCTGGCCGTTTCTTGGGTCGGACACTTTGGCTTCCTCGTATTTGCCCTGTATCTTCTTGTTCTCTTTCCGCTGACGTTTGTCCTTCCGTCACGCAAGCTGTTCCGCCTGGTGGCGGTCTGTTTTGCAACGGTGGGGCTCACCGTATTGCTGATTGACACTCAAGCGTATCAGACCATCAATTTGCATTTGACGCCCGTGGTGTGGGAAGTGCTGTTCAACGATGACAGCTCCTCTGCCCTCAGTGCCGATTTGCAGCATTTGTTTGTGGTGTTACCGCTCATCTTTTTGCTCCAATTGGCGTTATCCGAATGGGTGTGGCGCAAGCAGCGTAAACTCTCTCATAAGCACGTCGGCCGCCCAATTTCGGCGCTGTTCTTTATCAGCTTCATCACTAGCCACTTAATTTATGTGTGGGCGGATGCCTATTTCTACAATCCAATCACCTCTCAACGCGCGAACTTCCCGCTCTCCTACCCGATGACCGCTAAATCCTTTATGGAGAAACACGGCTTGTTGGACCGAGAGCAATATCTCAAACGCCTAGAGAACAACCAAACCAGCAACCAACTAGTCAGCTACCCGCTTGAGCCACTGGAGTTCAATCGCCGCGCCAACCAGTTGAACGTATTGGTGGTAAGCGTCAACAACCTCAGAGCCGATGCTTTGAATGAGCAGTTGATGCCAGCGACGGCGCAATTTGCCGCGCAAAACCTGAACTTTACCAATCACTACAGCTCAAGTAATGACACCTTTGGTGTGTTTGGTCTGTTTTATGGTCTGCCGAGTAGCTACGCCAGCAGCATTAAAGCGCAAGGTTCCAAGCCGATTGTGATTGATACGTTGGTCGACAAAGAGTACCAATTTGGCCTATTCAGTAGTGATAACTTCGATGATGCTTTGTACGGCGAAACCGTTTTCCGCGGTATGAACTTCCACGGCGTTGCGTTCGATTCCGATCACTCTGCCGAAGAGCAAACCATTAACGCATGGGCAACTTGGGTACAAGAACAGAAAAAGTCACCTTGGTTTAGCTACGTTGAGCTCACCCCTGTCGAAAACTTCAGTGCTTACAGCAGTGACAGTAACGACAAACAAACCTCGACGGAAAAGCTCATCGCCGGTTACCACAAATCCGTTCAGCACGCCGACAAACAAGTCGCGCTGCTGATTGACGCGCTCGATACCCTAGGTCTCGAGGAAGACACCATTGTGGTGATCACCTCAAACCACGGCGCAGAGTTCAATGAAACCCAGACCAACAGTTGGGGCGCGAACAGTAATTACAGCCGATACCAACTTCAGGTGCCGATGGTGATCCATTGGCCAGGTAAGGTCGCGGCCACCTTTACTCACCGCACCAGCCACCTCGACTTCTCGGTGACGCTGCTGCAAGACATGTTAGGAGTATCGTCAAACCCAAGTGACTTTAGCAGTGGTCGCAATTTGTTTGATGAGCGTTCTCGCAAATGGATTTTAGCCGGTGATTCGCGTGAGTTAGCCCTGATTACCAACAAAAACACCACGGTGATCGACAAATTCGGCAACTACAAATTGTACGATGCGAACTACCAGCGATTACAAGACGACAACCCTACACTGCCGGTGTTAATGCAAGGTTTAACCGAATTGCAGAGATTTTATACAAAGAGCAACTAAATCATAATGTTATAATTGACGCTTACGTTGAATATGGTAAATTAAGCGAATCGGACTGTAGCGCAGCTTGGTAGCGCACTGTCATGGGGTGTCAGGGGTCGCTGGTTCAAATCCAGTCAGTCCGACCATTTATCCCTAAAGGGCTCATCTTCGGATGAGCCCTTTCTCGTTTATACGGCGACGCATCACAGAACCTCAGTATCAAAATCCATAAAATAAACCAATGGTTCATTTTATGGATTTGCTATGACTCAATACCATGCCATCGTCGATAGCGCAGGTGGCGCTGATTTTACCTCTATTCAAGCGGCGATCGAGGCTGCCCCCGCGAATGATGCTCCGTACCGGATTTTTATTCGCAAAGGTCACTATCCAGAGCGGCTGACAATTGCACGCGCCAAGGTGTCGCTAGTCGGTGAATGCGCACGTGAAACCGTGATCGATAGTAAGATCGCCAATCAAATGGTGTTGGACGATGGCTCTATAGGCGGCACCTACGGTAGCCGCGTCGTCATCGTCGATAACCAGCACTGCACATTGGCTCATCTCACGATTCGCAACTCGTTCGACTTTATTGCCAACCAAGCGAAAAACGATAGTGATCACAGTAAACTCACGCACACCCAATCCGTCGCCCTATTGGTTGGCCATCACGCTGACTATTTCATTGGCCACGATCTGATACTCGATAGTTATCACGACACCCTGTACGTGAGCGCAGGACGCAGCTACTTCTCAACATGTCATATTCTGGGCAGTATTGATTTTATCTTTGGTGGCGGCAGCGCTTTATTTGAACAGTGCCGAATCACTTGCCGTGCCAGAAGTGACAGGCCCAAGGACGCGCTATGGGGTTACATCGCTGCGCCGAGCACACCTCATTGTGTTCCCTTGGGTTTGGTCTTCTACCGCTGCGTTATCGATGCCGAAGCTGACGTCCCCAAAGGCAGCTATGCACTCGGTCGCCCTTGGCACCCCACCACCCACTTCTCTGATGGCCATTACGCCGATCCGAACGCCATTGGGCATTGTGCCTACTTAGCGTGTGAACTTGGCGAACATGTCAGCGATTGGACATCCATGAGTGGCCGCGGCCGAGACGGCAAGCGAGTGTGGTTTACCCCAGAGCAAAGTCGATTTGAATTGGTAGGTAATCGAGGAGAAGGCGCTCACGCACTGCCCCAGCAACAGCGTGAGATTGACGAGCACAGCGAACTTGGCTGGAAACCGCAGCAGCCCTTCAGCTAGCGAAGGGCTGCAAGAGTGACGGTTATTGCGCCGTCATCGCCATCTCATTGTGACGCTCACCATAGATGACGTCTCGGTCATAGACGACGCGCACCTGTTCACCCATTTGACGATCGCCATGCAAGTAGCCACCACTTGAAACCAAAGTGGGCAGTTCATCGTAAATCCCCTGATGCGCCGCTTCAAGACAAAGCAGCGCATAGGGAATCGGGTCGTCAAAACGGGCGTACTTGACCGCTTTATTGGCAACAAACAAGCCACTTTCGCTGTGCCAGTGCTGCTCAATCAGTTGCGTTGCCGCGCTGTCTGCTAACGTCAACCAACGATGATCGCCGTCGATGTGGTGCATCTCTATCAGCGCCAATAGCAAGTAGCTCGAACAGAGTGACGTCTCGCTGGCTACCTCCATCAAGGCCCCCGTTGAGGACTCAAAACGGGCGAGTTCAAAGCGCGTCAGCATGCGTTTTAATAGGCGCTCAACACGCTCGTTTTGGCTGGCTCGATAGGCGCGCGTCAGCGTCAATAAGTAGGCAGGATCGGCATCACGACGCGCTAATGTGGTGCCTTTGTCGCCATAATAGCCATCTCGCACAAACTGATAGCCCGTTAAGTCGGTCCCATCAGCCCAGCACGGCTTCATTTGATTGGTTGCCTCATCCCAAGCGTGAGTAAAGTAGCCCTCAATGCCATCAATGATCCAGCCAAGCCACTCTTTGTCTTCACACACTTCAGGGCAAGCTAACAGAGCCAGCGGATTATCCACCACCAGCGCCCAGCAATCACGAAACAAAGCATTGGCTTCAAGCGCAATAGGGCCAAACTCAGGTCCAAATTGACGCCGCGCGCGATCACCAAACCAAGAGTAGGTCAAACGATCATCCTCAGGCACAGGCTCACGCTGCAAGGGTGAAGAGAATTGATAGACCGGCATGCGGGTCTTTGGATGACGGGCGAGCACAAATTGTCGATAGAGGTGCTTAGCCCAAGTCAGCGCCGCTTGGTCGTGCGTGTAGCGATAGGCGTGACACGCGGCGTATATCAGATCGGTTGAGGCATTCACAAACGTTAGTCCGACCGTTTCCGGTAATGTAGGCCATGCGCTCGCATCAACGGCGTCTTTGGGCGTATGGCGGGAGAATATCGATTCCGGCTGCTCTCGGCCATATTCGCCATGTCGCGTGAGATCGCATTTGTCCCAATCCATCACGTGTGACGCCCAAAAGCCACTCAAATAGCGCTCAGTCACCGCCGGCTCAGTCTGATACATCAAATCGTAAAATGGGAAGTGGTTTTTAAGTTCGTGGACACACTCTTTGCTTGCCGGGCCTTCGATGGCACCACTGGCCCAATCGACAAATCGATGCCCTCCCCAATGCAGTAATCCACTGGGTTTGTCGTGGTAGCGGGTCAAGATGCTTTCGCTCAGTTCGCTGGCGTGCGTAAAGTAGTGATTATCACCGGTGAGCATGCTGTAGGCTATGTATCCGCGCATGAGATTTTGTTGGCTGGCAAAGTTGCTCATCGGGGCTTGGCGCCCGTCGGGGTAGGTCCACATCACAGGCTGTAAGGTGGTGACATCCAGACCGTCAGCCATCAGGCCCGTCTGGGGGTGCTTCCCTAGCTCTACGCTACGGGCATAAAACAGATCAATATAGGGGCGAAAGGTGCGACGATTGGCAGTGTCCGTCATAGAGAATCCTTAATAGACAGGTCCTTATTAACCGAAAAAGTTGACCAAAAGAAAAAAGGCGCGAAGCCATCTGACTTCGCGCCCTACTCAAGCGATTACTTCGCCATGCGCTTCAAGATGCGATCGCCGCGACGTAGGAAGTCTTTGGCAGCACCAGACACATCGGTTTGGCCGTAATCCAGTTTTTGCATCACTTCACTAAACAGCTCCATCAACTGAGCGTTGTCTGTGTACGTGGTTGGCAGCACTTCTTTTGGCAACGATTGTGCTTGCAAGTAACCTAGGTAAGACAAGCTTTCTTGGTCGATTTCGCCTTTGGCATCCAAGGTTGTAAGACCAGCGGTACTCAATGGAATACCACGAGCGAGACCTAGCGCCTCAACGCCCACAGGATCGTTTAGCAAGAAGTCGACCAATTTCGCCGCTTCTTCTGGGTGCTTAGTGTTACGACCAATCGAGAACATCATCGAAGGACGCGCCAACAGACCTGAGTCGGTTGCACCTGGCGCCATTGGGTAAGGCGCTAGCTCCAGTGTCATTGAAGGATCAAGGTTCGCGGTGTATTTCGCGATAGCCGTATCCCACATGTATAGACCGCCGAAGCGACCGTCAATCCATGGACGCATTTCATACAAGTTGCCTTTACCGTACGAAGCGAACTCTTTGGTTGATGGGAAGACGTGATTGCTCACCTGATCCACATAAAGCTGGAAGAAGGCTTCCATCTCTTTTTGCTCGTAGTTGAGCATGTTGGTCTCAGCGCTGATGATGTCTTTACCCGTGGTTTGCAGCATGTAAGAGCGGTTCATCGCAAATACGTCACGCGCTTCAATAACCAGTGGGTAGTGATCCGCACCGAGGTTTTTCTCAAACGCTTTACCCGCGGCCATCAACTCGTCCCAGTTAGTTGGGTAATCCACCCCAGCTTGCTCCCACTTCTGCTTGTTGTAGTAGAACACGCGGGACGTCATACTGACTGGTAAGCCGTTGATTTTTCCGTTAACTGTGGTCATGTCCATCGCCGTTTTCGGGAAGTTCGCAATGTGCAGCGCATCCGCCTTTTGGCTCATGTCGTAGAAACCACCGCCATCACGAGAGAAGATAGGCAGCCAGTTCCAGTTGGTTTGCATCACGTCAGGTTCAGTGTTACCCGCGATCTGTGTCGTCAAGCGAGACAAGTGACCATCCCAACCTGTGTATTCTGCTTTGACCTTGATGTCTGGGTATTTTTGTTGGAACTTCTCAATCGCTTCCAACGTGGCTTGGTGGCGTGAGTTACCGCCCCACCAAGACATACGTAGTTCAACGTCAGCAAAAGACGGTGCAGAGGTGGCGGCAATCGCCGACGCGATAAGAGTAGTCAGTACCTTTTTGTTCATGGATGTTTCTCCAATTATTATCGTAGTAAAGAAATGTTCTGTTCAGTTTCTTTGTTAAAGATGTGCGCTTTTTGCATATCAACAACGAATTTGACGTTACTGCGCGTTTCCATGCCCAGCTTGTCTTTCACATCGTCAATCGGCACACGAGCGGTAAACTCTTGATTATTCACCCTAAAGTACACAAACACCTCATGGCCCATGTTCTCCATACGCACCACATCGCCTGTGATCGTCGGTAGAGCATCATCTTCAGCCATCTGCAAGGTAATACTGTCTGGGCGAATACCGAGCACCGCTTTCTCACATTTGTGTGAGCGAATTTGCTCCGCTTTCGCTTGTGGTAGTTTCAAACGCTGGTCGCCGATCACCACGTACAAGCCATCTTCTTCATCGTGCAGTTGAACATCACGTAAGTTCATCTCCGGTGCACCGATAAAGCCAGCCACAAACATATTGACGGGGTTGTTGTAGAGCTCGTCCGGTGTATCGACTTGCATGATCTCACCCAGCTTCATCACACAGATGCGATCGCCCATGGTCATTGCTTCGGTTTGGTCGTGCGTCACGTAAACCGCCGTCGCAGAGCTGCCCTCTTTCTTAAGGTGACGGTGCAGATCCGAGATGCGTACACGCATTGACGCGCGAAGCTTGGCATCTAGGTTTGACAGTGGCTCGTCAAACAAGAATACGTCTGGCTTTTTCACGATAGCGCGGCCTACCGCTACACGCTGTGCTTGGCCCCCTGACAATTGACGCGGCAAGCGGTCGAGCAACTCTTCAATCTCCAAGATTTTGGCTGCTTCATTCACGCGCGCTTCGATTTCGTCTTTCGGCAGCTTTTGCAACTTAAGACCAAAACCCAAGTTCTCTTTCACTGTCATGTGTGGGTAAAGGGCGTAGTTTTGGAACACCATCGCAATACCGCGATCTTTGGGTGCCAAGTTGTTCACCACTTTGCCACCGATGGTCACTTCACCACCGGTGATGTTCTCCAAGCCCGCCAACATACGTAGCGTGGTTGATTTCGCGCAACCTGATGGCCCAACGATGACGAGGAACTCACCGTCTTTGATGGTCAAGTCGACACCGTGTACCGCCTTGAAACCGTTTGAATATACTTTCTCTAGCTTTTTAAATTTCACTTCAGCCATTGTTCTTACTCCAAATTAACCTTTAATACCGCTACTGGTGACGCCTTCAACAAAGTATTTTTGAGACATGAAGAACACCACGATGGATGGGATGATGGCGATAGAAGCCATTGCTAGAATTTCGTTCCACTTCGCCCCTTCAGTGACGTCAATTGACATCTTCAGAGCCAGTGCAATCGGGTATTTTTCGACACTTGAGACATAAATCAGTGGACCCAAGAAATCGTTAACCGACCACATGAACTGGAACAGCGCTACCGAGATAATCGCAGGACGAATCACCGGTACGACAACATGCCAAAGTACCTGAAGTGAATTACAGCCATCGATCATCGCTGCCTCTTCCATATCGGTTGGTACGCCGCGAAGGAACTGAACCAACATGAAAACGAAGAAGCCTTGCGTTGCAAATGCCAAAGGCAAGTACAGCGGTAAGTAGCTATCGAGCAAACCCATCTCACGGAACATCACGTATTGAGGAATAAGCAGAACCGATTGAGGGAGTAACACGGTCGCAATCAATGTCGCAAACCAGAACTTCTTCCACGGGATGTCAAATCGAGCGAAGCCGTAGGCCACGATGGTCGAAGAGACAACCGTAAAGAATACTTTTGGTAGCACATAGTAGAACGTGTTTAGGATGTAGTGACCGAAGGTAAATTCAGTCCCTGTTTTCCAGCCATTGATAAACCCTTCCAGACTCCATTCAGAGGGGATAAGGCTCATCGACGAGAAAATTTCATGGTTGGGCTTCATGGCTGCCGTGAACATCCACAGCAGTGGGTAGAGCATCAAAAAGCCCACACCAATCAACACAACATAGCGAATAAAGGCATTGATTTTTTCGCGGCGAATCGTACGCGCATTCTCTGCACCATTGTCAACCGCTTGATTTTCAACCGTAATAACTGACATGATTATTTCCCTCCCTTATCGCCAGAGTAGAAGACCCAGTACTTCGATGAACGGAACGTAATGCCCGTAAAGATGGCCACAACAACAAACAATGACCAAGCCAAAGCACTGCCGTAACCCATATCAAAGAACTTGAACGCGGTTTCGTAGATGTAGAGAGAGATCAAGTAAGTGGACTTCATTGGTCCGCCACCGGTAATCACGTACGGAGCGGTAAACTCTTGGAACGCCTGAGTGGTTTGCATAATGAAGTTAAAGAAGATAACCGGCGTGATAAGTGGCACCGTCACTTTCAAGAACATTTGCCATTTGCTCGCACCATCAATCAACGCCGCCTCGTATTGAGACTGAGGCACGTTTTGTAGCGCCGCGAGGAAAATAACCATCGCAGAACCAAACTGCCAAGCACGTAGCAAAGTGATGGAGAAGAGTGCAAATGCCGGTTCACCTAACCAGCTGATAGGCTCCACACCAAAGAAGCCAAGCGCACCATTGAGCACACCGTCGATCGCGAACAACGCGCGCCACAGTACGGCAATAGCGATACTTGAACCTAGAATGGATGGGATGTAGTACGCGGTTCTGAAAAAGCCAATTCCTTTGAGTTTAAAATTCAGGATAAAAGCTATGAACAACGCGAACGCCAGTTTGACTGGGATGGTCAAGAAAACGTACAAGAATGTAACGCTCATTGACTTCCAGAACACATCATCTTCAGTGAGCATGTACCGATAGTTCTCAATCCCGACGAATTCAGGCGAATTCATGAGATCGTAATCGGTGAAGCTCATCAAAAATGATGACACAAATGGAAAGGCGGTAAACACTATCAACCCGATGATATAGGGAGACAGGTACGCCAATCCAAGCTTACGATTTTCATACATTTTCTCGTCCTCTTTAGAGTTATATGCCAGCCGGTTAGACACTTCCCTTAGCAATACGCCTGCTGGCTTCACTATTCATTTAACGCAACTCTGTGAGGGATTTCACGTCGAAAAAATGTAATTGTGATCTTAAATAACATTTTTAATGATATACACACAAAAAATGTGAAACGCAGTTCTATTTTCATTTTTTTAAAACGATCGAACTGTAAATTTTTACAAAAAACGACACCTACCCGCCAACACTACGCATCAGAATAACCATCCTTAGATCAGCTATTCACAGCACCAAAGCAGAGAAGATTCCTAATAAAATAGAAATAACGGATGATTAATCCAAAAAATTCATCAACAATTGATTTGGCAAGGATAAAATTGATTCAAATCAAATAAATAAAATCACACAAGGAAAAGGATGCATCGGGATGGTGAATGATTTTATTTTTAGAGCATCAAAATAAATAACAAAAGCAAAACATCGAATAATTTACAAAATTTAAACGTTATTCCCATTAAAATAAAACATCGTTTCATCGATCACGATTTGAGTATTTTAATGTTCATTTTATTAAGAAAGATCACTACATTAGCCGCCATCAAAACTACAGCTACAAAGGCGTTTCTAGATGAAGAAGATCCTAACCACCGCCATCCTACTTGGCCTAACCGCAACAGCAGTGAATGCAACGACACTGAACCTACGTCATGAGTACATTGCTTCTGAAGGCGATATGGACGCGAGACATCGTGACCGACTCGCCATTTCGCATGGATTCGACAACGGTATTGGCTTGAGCGCAGAAGTAAAATGGGGTTATGGCGATGACAGCTTCGATCTGTCTAAACTGAAAGACGTGGGCCATGAGACCAAAGTCAGCTACAACTACAAAGTCACAGATAGCTTTACTTTACAGCCTGCCTACGCCATTGACGCAAGTTCTTCTGCCGCAACACATAAATTCGATCTACGCGGTACACAAAAGATTACCAGTGATTGGAACGTGGCACTTCGCTACCGTTACGGTTACAAAAATAATGCTGCAAACAGTGAATCGAGCCACTACAACCAGTTGAACCTTACGTCTGGTTATAAGATGGGCGACTTTGGCTTTGGTATCGATATCGAAGGTAAATTCGAACAATCGGACAGCAAAGGCTACAAAGGCGACAACAACTATCTCAACCTAGTTAACTTTACAGGTGAGTACTCAGGCTTTGATCACGGTTGGCGCCCATTTGGTGAGATCGGCATGGTTGCACAAAACACGGATAAAAGTGTTGATGGTAAAGACTCTTACGAGCCTCGTTTCCGTGTAGGTGTGAAATACTCGTTCTAACCGCTCACAAATAAAGCAAACAGTTTTTATAGGGGTTTACAAGCCCAATCAACCCCTATACTATGCGCCCCACACGGAGAGATGGCTGAGTGGTTGAAAGCACCGGTCTTGAAAACCGGCATACGTTAATAGCGTATCTAGGGTTCAAATCCCTATCTCTCCGCCACATTGTAAAAGCCGCTGATTTCATCAGCGGCTTTTTTCATTTTGAGCGGCTCTACTTCACGTTAAGTGAGAAAAGCCGACGAGAATAGGATTTAGGTGCATATCGCCAACTCTCATTAAAGAAATCCCCGCTTTTCTTACACTTTTATTGTGTCTATTCTTTATAGTAACTCGACTCTTCTTATGAGGTAGTGTCGTTACTATGCAACCGTCCGTTAAATTGCAGCCTTTGGTGTATCGCAGTTTCTTTCGTAGCTCCTTAATCCCATTGTTGGTGATTGAGCTTTTGTTGCTGACCCTGTATTTCAGTATTAACGCCTACTTTTCTGAAAAAACCCGTTCGACTCTTATTGAAGAAGTCACCCTTTCGCTCAATGAAATCACCGCCAACGAAGCGCTGCGCGTGAACCTTCAGTTGCAAGCGGTCTCGCGTTCAGCGCAGCTCCTTCAGACCAACCACCAGCAGTTTTTTACTCAAGCGATTTGCACCTTGCCTCATGGTGAGCCTGATTTTGCGGTGCACGCCAACGGCGCGATGTACAAAATCAACGCCGTCGGTGCCAGCCTTTATTATTCTCGAAGCACTCCAATTGGCGAGGTGCAACAACAAAAAGCACGTTGCAGTGAAGCGCTCGACCCACTGTTGATGACCATAGTCGACACCAATCCGGCCATCGTTCAGGCGTACATCAACACCTGGGATGACATGAATCGCCTCTACCCGTTTATGGACGATGCGCCCAGTCAATATGGGCCAGAGATCGACATGGAAGCGTTCAATTTTTACTATGACGCAGACGCCGAGCACAACCCAAGTCGCGGCCCCGTGTGGACAGAGGTCTATTTAGACCCCGCCGGGCAAGGTTGGATGCTGTCGAGTTTAGTGCCCATCTACAACGGCGAGGTGCTGGAAGGGGTCAGCGGTATCGATGTGACGGTCGAGTCTTTTATCGATCATGTGCTGAGTCATGAATACCCTTGGCAGTCCGCCTCTTTTGTGATTGACGAAGCAGGGACCATTCTCGCCATGCAGCCTGAGGCTGAGCGCCTACTTGGTCTTACCGAGCTGAAGCACCACGATTACCAAGCTAGCGTCACCGATACTGTGACCAAGCCCGGCGCCTTTCAGCTCGCCGCTCTCACCACATTGCCCAGCGATATTGCTCGCCTCTCTTCACAGCCTCGTCAAATCGAGTTAGCGGGCCGTGATTACCTCGTTGACACTAACCTCATCGAAGAGACCGGATGGAAAATCATCACCCTTGTCGATATGGCGTCATTTCTCTCTCCCGTCATCAGCTTAACTCGCTTTTCACATCAGTTGGGGTATCTTGCTGTTGCGATTATGGTGTTGTTCTACTTTGCTTTTTTCTTGTATTTACAGTCCAAATCAAAACGCCTCGCCGCAGAAGTTTCTCGCCCGATTGAAGCATTAACTACGGCCACCAGCAAACTGGGCAAACATTGGCAGTTGGGCGATCTGGTGGATACCCACGTGGAGGAGATTCATAGCCTCAATCGCAATTTCCAAAACCTGTTTGATGAGTTGAAATCTCGCACCGCAGAGTTGGTTGAATCCACCATTAATGTCCGCGTGCAGATGCGCGAGAAAGAGTTGCTTGCTCAGCTTGCGCATACCGACACATTAACTGGCATGCCCAATCGACTTAAACTCGATGAAGTGCTTCAGCACCACCACAGCAAAGCCAAAACGGATACCCATACTTACAGCGTCTTGCTCCTCGACATCGACCACTTCAAACGAGTCAATGACACCTATGGCCACCAAACGGGCGACATCGTGCTGACCGAACTGTCTGACTTGCTGACACAAAACGTCCGAGATACCGATATTGTTGGTCGCTGGGGTGGCGAAGAGTTTCTGGTGATATGCAGCGGCGGCGATCCCGCCACACTCTCAGACTTAGCAGAACGACTTCGCGAAGTGGTCGCGACCTTCTCCTTCACCGACATTCCCGCGTTGACCATCAGTATCGGTGTCGCCAGATATCACGATGGCGATGACATCAATACCCTTCTCTCACGCGCTGACCATGCGCTCTATCAAGCCAAAGACCAAGGACGTAACCGCGTCGTACTCGCCTCTGACTGATGGCTTCGCGCCACGATCCCCCTAGAGTCGATAAACAGCGATGAGAATGTGGACTTAATCCACTTGATTGCAAATACGTTATAACATAACATTTGCGACCAATTCTCATTAACCAACTTGGAAAACTCCCATGACACAACCCGTGGTCGTCGCCAACGCTCTGTGCGTCGAGTTCGCACACAACCCGGTTCTCAATGATGTTCACTTTAGCGTCCAGCAAGGGGAAGTCTTTGCTTTGCTCGGTGGCAATGGCGCCGGCAAATCGACAACGCTCAAAACCTTTTTGGGCACCGTGACGCCATCATCAGGCCATGCCGAGGTACTCGGTCTCTCAACCACCACTCATATTGATGAGATTCGTAGTAAAGTCGCTTACTTGCCTGAATCCGTCATGCTGTATGGGCATCTAAGCGGCCTTGAAAACATCGACTACTTTTTGTCTCTCTCGGGCGTTACTCGCTCACGTCCTGAGGTGGAACAAGCTCTTGCGCAAGTGGCACTCCAGCCCAATGCCTGGCATCAACGTCTCTCCAGCTATTCCAAAGGAATGCGACAAAAAACCGCGATCGCCCTCGCGCTGCTGCGTGAAGCGCCCGTGCTGTTTCTTGATGAGCCAACATCAGGCCTAGATCCAAGAGCCATTGACGAGTTCAACCAGTTGATCAGTGCGCTTGCCAAACAAGGCACGACCGTGTTTATGGTCACCCACGATGTCTACGGCGCATGCCAAGTGGCCGACCGAATCGGCCTATTAGACAAAGGACGCATTGTCGGTCTGTTTGAGCGTTCAGAACAAGGCAGCATCGACACCGAACAAGTCCACGCCGCGTTCGCGCAAAGGGGCTAAGCATGAAAACTCTCTCTCTTATTCTGTTCGATGAGTGGCGTTTTTGGCGTCGCAGCAAAGTTGCCGCTACGGTGCTGGTGATCGGCGTATTACTCACTCTGGCATCTGTGGTGGTCAATCATGTTGAGACACAACACGCCGATGCTGAGCGTCGCCAACTTCAGCAGTACTCTGAATCCCAATTTATGGCCCAACCTGACCGTCACCCACATCGAATGGTCCATTACGGTCACTACGTGTTTCGTAATCCCACGCCATTGAGTGCACTGGATCCTGGTGTTGATGCGTATACGGGTCATGCGATTTTTCTTGAGGGCCATCGCCAAAACACCGCGATGTTCGCTGAGCAAAACCAGTCTAGCGGCATGACGCGCTTTAGTTCTCTGTCTCCTGCCTTTTTGGTCCAGGTGCTGTTGCCACTGCTAATTGTTTTGGTCGGTTACAGCTGCGTCACGCGGGAAAAAGAGGCCGGTACCTTGACCGTACTCATCACGCAAGGGGTGAACGCCCGTCAACTGCTGAGTGGTAAGTTCCTGGCATTGGTCTTGGCCGGAGTCGTCATGTTATTACCCTTAATTATTGCGAGCCTGCTCGCCATTGGCGAGGGTGAAAGTGTCTTGACCAGCAGCGCCTTTATCGCCGGTTACCTTGGCTACATCGTCATTTGGAGTGCGCTGGTGCTGTGGGTCTCGAGCGTGAGTCAACGCAGTCACGCCAGCTTCGCCATATTGATTAGCCTATGGGTGGTATTTGCGGTATTGATGCCACGTATTGCCAGTTCAAGTGCCGCCACACTGGCGCCGGCGATGGGCAAATTGGAGACAGATTTTGGCGTGATTGAGGAGCTGCGTCAGCTTGGCGACGGACACAACGCCGCTGACCCGGCCTTTGAAAAACTCAAACGCGATCTCCTTGAGCAATACCAAGTGGATGACATCGCCGAGTTGCCAGTCAACTTTCGCGGCGCCGTCGCCGCGTATTCAGAAGAGAAACTGACTAAGGTGCTCAATCGCTACGCCGAAGACAACATGGACAAAGAGCAAAACCAAGCGAACATTGCGCGCCAATTTGGTTGGTTATCGCCGACGGTCTCCATGGCCAACCTCTCTATGATGCTGGCTGGTACCAACTTGGAAACGCACCATCGCTTTTTACGCCAAGCCGAAGATCTGCGTTTTGAGTTCGTTCAAGCGCTAAATCACGTCCACCTGCACGATCTTGATTACCAAACTGACGTGAATCGCTATAAAGACGACGCGACAGCCAAAGCCGCGCGCGTCAACGCTCACCACTGGCAAGTGCTCTCCTCTTTTACTTTTACGCCACAAGCGCCCAACGCCCGCCTCGCCCAAAGTCTGCGATATGCGTTGCAAATGGGACTTTGGTTACTGATTCTGGCGGGCCTTATCCGTTTCGCGACTAGGAGATTGATGTCATGATGTCTTTAACGGATCTCATCCGTGAAACCCGTTTTCTCGCTAAACAAGGTTACGTTGTCGGCTTTTTGCTGGTTGTGTTTGCCCTGACGAGCTTTGCCATCGTTAGCGGCGTAAATGAAATTCGTGAGCAGCAAGAGACCTTAGTTCGCTTGCAGGCGAAGGATGCCACAGAGCGCGAACACATTCTCGCCGAGCAGCACGACTACGGCAGCGCCGCTTACTACAGCTTCCACCTCACCTACTCTGAGCCTCAGCCGCTTGCCTTTGCAGCCATGGGCCAGCGTGATGTGACGTCTTGGAAGCACCGCATCCGCATGCTAGCGCTCGAAGGGCAGATCTACGAAACCGACGCACAAAACCCGGAACTCTCCTTGGCAGGCTTTTTTGATTTTGCGTTTATCGTCAGCATACTACTGCCTCTGTTTGTGATTCTGTTACTCCATGATTTACGGGCGGGAGAGCGCGAAGCGGGTCGCTACGATCTGCTGTTGGTGAGCGCTAAACGTCAAGGCTCGCTATGGGCTGCGCGTGCGTTGATTCTCTGCACCGGGCTCGCGCTGGCACTGTTGGTCCCCTTTGGTCTTGGTGCATGGACGATGGCAGTGCCCATCACCCAAGTCCTCGCGGTGATGGCCATCGTACTTGTCCACCTCGCGTTTTGGGCATGGTTGACCTTACTCATCGGAAAAACACTCACACAGAAAGGTCAGCGCTCGGCGCGCATTGCCTCAGCTTTACTTGGTATTTGGTTAGCCTCGACGGTGGTGGTGCCCGTGGTCAGTGATAGCGTGATTAACCACACCATCACAGGTCCAAGTGGCGGCGACATCGTACTGCTGCAACGCGAAGAGGTAAACGGTGCGTGGGACAAACCCTTTTCTGATACTTGGGCGTCATTCTTAACTACCCACCCAGAATGGGCGCAAGCAACCGATATGCAATCACTGTTCGAATGGAAATGGTACTACGCGTTTCAGCAAGTGGGCGATCAAAAAGCCGCGCCACTGTCACAAGCGTATCGCCAAACACTACGCGAACGTGATGCCGCCGCTGGCTATGCAGCGTGGCTTTCGCCTTCAACGCTCACCCAACGTTGGATGACATCGCTGGCGAATACCGATGTTAAAGCGAGCATGCGCTACGAGCAACGTGTGCGCGATTTCCACCAATCGCTGAGACACTTCTACTACCCGCTGCTGTTTGGTGACGCGCCATTTAGCCATGATGAACTGGAGTCCATGCCGGTTTTCTCTGACGAGGGCTAAGGCTCGCTCACTCAAGCAATGAGCGAAAAAAAAGGCGCAGAGCAATCACTTGCCTGCGCCTTTTTCATAAATCTGCTCAGTTAAAGCTGGTTAATGTCTTCAAACGATCCTTGAATGTAAGAGCCGAGATGCGTGGCGTAGTGTCCACTTTCAATCAGCGCTAACAACTTGTGTTTAAGCTCCACTGGATAGAGACGTTTCTCTGCCAACTGTTCAATCGGCACCCACTCGACGCTTTGAATAAACTGCTCGTCATTCAGCCCTTTGAGGTTCTCTAAGTTCGGTGTGCCTTGATAATGGGTGATGTGATAAAAGAACTCGGCATGGTAGCGATGATTTTCCGTTTCAAGAAACTCGCGCACGCACACGAGCTCACCCACTTTCACGCTCAGCCCTGTCTCTTCAACGAATTCACGTTCAACACACGCCTTCGTGCTGCGATCAACCGATTCCATGCCGCCACCCGGCGGTATCCAGTACTCACCGGTAAAATCGTTGACTCTGAGCAACAACACGGCGCCTTGATCGACCAGTATGCCCGCGGCACGTATCCTGTGTTCCATGACTAATCCTTGTAAACATCCATTGCAGCTTGAATCAGCTGCATGTGTATCGGCACTAAATCCTCATGACGAGTGCGATAACCACCACCGACGACGCAGGCAATCGGCACACCTCGCCTCGTCGCTACTTCAAACATAGCTCTATCTCGTTGATATATCGCCTGTGTTGAGACATTAAAATACCCCAGTTCATCCTCTTGGTGAATATCCACACCGGCATCATAGAGAATAAAATCAGGCTGATGCAGATTCACAGCCATCTCAACCACGCTAGTAAAGTGACTTAAAAATGTCGCATCGTCTGTGCCCTTTGAAAGCGCCACATCAAGATTAGAATCCGGTTTGCGCGCCGGAAAGTTCTTGTCGCAATGAAACGATAGGGTAATGATCTCCGCCTCATCTCGACACAAGGTCGCCGTGCCATCGCCGTGATGCACATCGCTATCAACAATAAGCACAGTATCCACATGCTCATTGGTCAAGGCTCGTTTGGCCGCGATCACCAAATCGTTGATCAGACAAAACCCACTGCCAAAATCATAGTGCGCGTGATGGTAGCCGCCGCTCAAATGAATCGCCACGCCTCGCTCTAGCGCCGCGTCAACCGTTGCACAGGTACCCCCTGCCGAAGTGAGGGTGCGAGCGATCAGTTGCTCACTCCAAGGAAAGCCAATTCGGCGCATTTTGGCAGCAGGCAGTGCGCCGCGACACAAGAGATCAAGATATTGGTCGCAATGGGTAAGCGCGGCTTCCTCCATCGTGATGGCACTGGGCGTGACCCAATCGATACGGTGTCGCCAAGGCGCTTGCTTGCGTATCGCCTCATACAGATAGCGATATTTGTTGATCGGGTAACGATGCCCGTCAGGCAAGGGTAAATCGGAGTAGATCGGGTGGTATATCAGGGGGATCATGAGGACAACAAACACGTAACCATAACGCCCATGCTAGCAGCTCATGGGCGCAGGGAAAACGACTATCGATAGATGGACTTGGTGGATTGTCGAATCATCAAGTCTATCGGTGGTAAACGAGCCTCATGTCGTTCACCTGACAATAAGTTCAGCATCGAACGCGCAGAGACGGCGCCAATCTCTTCAATCGGCTGACGCAGTGTAGTTAAAGCGGGCGTAAAGTATTGAGAGGTGGGCAAATCATCAAAACCGACGATGGAGACATCCTCTGGCACTCGAAAGCCGTGGTCAGTTAGGGCTTTCATTGCGCCATACGCCGTTTGATCATTAGCGGCAAACAACGCAGAGAAATGCACTTTAGATTCAATCAGTTCGACCGTTTTCTCATACCCTGTTTCAGAGCTGAAATCGCCCTGTTTGATCAATTTTGGATTGGGTTTGATTTGCGCTTCGGTTAACGCTTTCTTGTACCCGGTAAAGCGCGCTCCCGAATCTGGCTGACTGGAGAGCCCTTTAATGTGGGCAATATTCACATGGCCAAGTTGCAACAGGTGCAGCGTTGCAATATATCCGCCCAGTACATTATCTAGATTCAAGGAGCGAACATTCTCCCCTTGAATGTCATAGCCTACCGCGACAACCGGAATGGATTTCGCCGTGGTGAGAATCGACTGCTCACTCAAGTTGCCCGTCACAACGATGATGCCATCGACGTTGCTTTTCATCAGGTACTCAAGCGCATGAATCTCCAGCTTATTTTGCCAATGTCCAGTCGCTAAAACCAAGGAGTAACCTTGCGCCAGCAATACATTCTCCATGTCATTGAGAATACGACTGGTGTAAGGACTGTCTGGATGCTGAATCAGCACACCAATCGTCATCGAGCGACGAGTGGTGCTTTGCTGCATATGAAAATTGGGCTTGTAACCCAACGTGGTGATCGCCTGCTCGATCTTGTGGCTCTTGTCATCAGACACATAGGTGGTGCGGTTTAAAAAACGCGACACCGTACTAGGCGAGACGCCAGCCAACGTCGCGACATCGTACACCGTGGGGGATTTTTTCTTCTTGTTTGTCATAAGGTTGCTCGGCTCATCATGAGTCACTCACCGTTAGTGGCTGAACTATAATGGGACTGAGTCGTGTACTCAATCCCAACGATTGCGGCTTTGTGAGGTTCAGGCAAAACTCAATGGCAACCAGATATGACATCGCTCTGCCTGCGCCCACGTATGCGCGTCCCTCATTATTGGTACAGATAAGCGAAAATCATTCCCGGTCTGAAGTATCGCCCTGCGGTGTACTTTAACCCCGTGCTGAGTAACCACTTATGCAGCTCAGCGTGATCCGGCCAATTATCCTTAGCAGCAAACTCGTCAGACGCGAGAGAGCGAATAAACTCATCGGTATCATCCGTCAGATTTGGATTCACACGCCCATCGCTAAGTAGATGACCTAAGTGTTGCAAATACGATACCCACTGCTGAGCGCGAGTCTTATCGATGTCAAATCGCTGCGCCATCGACTCTGGCGTCACCACGACCGAGCAATTGAAACCCTCCGGTGCGGCGAAAGGAATCTTCGCCATTTTGTACAGCGCCTGATAGACGGTATCCATCAAGGTTTCCGCTTGCGTTTGCTTACCCGCCAAACGCAGCGCGGTGGCAACACTGAATTGAACGCCAATCCAGACATCTTGCGCTTGGAATGCCTCGTGAGGACGCCCGTCCGCTAGGGTCATATTCGCCACCCCCAGCTTAGGACTGTTAGAAACAAAGTTAGTTTGGTAGATAAAATCCAAAGTTCGCTCAGTCCGCTGCGGCGCAAACAAGCGAGGTAGCCCCACCAATTGCAGGTAGCTGTCAGCCAGTAACGCATCACCAAAACTGTTATCTGAATCCTCCACCAGCTCAGCAAACTGAGAGGTAAAGGCGGCGGGTGCGCGGCTCAATAACTGCTGCTTCTTCACTTTACGCTGCGCCCTTTGGCCATCGTCACTCGCCTCGTCGACCTCATCAAGATACGCGTTCAACACCGCGGCATCGCTCACTGCGTCACCACTCACCGCTAACCCCAATCCTTGTAGATCAGCCAAACCTTCTCCTGTCAGATGCTTGGTTTGGACCGGCGTAACGAAAAAGTGGTAATAGCCTTGCTTCTCATCCCATAAGGCACGTTCGAGGGTTGCCAAAGCGCGCTCGCTACGTTCATTGTAACCCTCGCTCAGCGCCATCTCACCAACACATTGAGCTAACTCAGCTGCCGCGCGCAACCCTGCGGCCCATAAGCTACCACAGTAGATAGAGATGCCATGAGACGACAGGTTATCAAACGTATCGTCCGTGCCACGTGTCAAAGGTAGATCCTCACCAGGGCCAATCAGTTGACTGAGGTACTCGATGCTCTCTTTCACCGCCGGCCAGCACTGTTCCACCACCGCCTGATCGCCGGTTTTCTGCCAGTGGCGGTAGATCATCAGGATGTATTTAGGTGCGAGATCCTTCCACTCTTTGACGTTATGCCAACTGTAGGCATCTGGCTGAATATCGTAAGGGCTGCCAAGATCGTGTATCACCGCACCACGCTCGGCACGTGTCCCTTGGTATTTTTCGTCAACCAGCTCAGCGTAAGGTTTGTCTTCATACTCCCAATAGCGACGCAGAGTCGCGTCACTGGCTAAAATCGCCCGCGCAAAATGCTTCATCACCGCCCCATCGAGTTGCGGCAACAAATACAGCAGTGAGAACGAACCGTAAAAATAGACATCCAGTGAGTTAAAGAAGGGATAATCGACACACTCTTTGACCAGCAAGGTATCTTCGACGTCCCACACGGTTGATTCCGCTAAAAACGATAGGCTGTTCATCGCCATCGTCGAGTAACGCAGGGCACTCTCTTGGCCACTAAACTTGGCCACCGCCTGGTCATAAAAGCCTTGTTGCTGGGTGACAATACGCTGCTCTACCTCTGAAAGCTTAGGCAAGGTCTGGGTTAATATCGTTTCAGCGCGTGATGGCTCAGCGAAGTAGCGAGCGTACGCTTTGTGACTTTGCCAACCGTCGAGAAGGATTTTGCTGTGATCCATCACTTGCGCAAAACGCAGCGATTGCGTTTCACCCGGCTCAAGCTTCACCTGAACACAAACTAGAGCACTGAGTGGCTCACGGCCACTGTAGATACCGCGGTCAAAATGATCATTGGTTCGCCCTGTATGCAGTGCACGCCACACTTGTTGCTGCGCCTTGCTGGCGTAAACCTGTGATTTAAGCGACACGGTTATCTTGCCCGCTTGAACTGTGCTCGCTGACGCTTGAACGCCGTAAATCACTTCGCCTTCAATATCACTGGCATACGGTGAGTTGGACGCCAAGCGCACACCACTGAACTGCGTCTCACCTTGATCAAGCACAATCGGTTGATGCAGATGCCCAATAGGGTTTTGCACCAAGTGACAACACGAATCTTGTACGCCATCTCGCGCCTTTTGGTAGGTCGCTCCCATCAAGTTATTCAGCGGCTGGACCACGGTGACCCACTGAGCTTTATTGCTGCGGTTGGTGAGCTGAAATTGGTTCCAGTGCAAAGGTAGACTGCAAAGTTCTGGGGCATCTTTGACCACAGGAGAGACCACTTGGCGAGTTAACTCAATATCACCGAGTCCATGATAGTCATACTCCGCCAACGGATACAGCGCCCGATAATGCACTCGACTGGCCTCAACAGAGGGCACCACTGCGCCGCGTTGCGGTGTCAATGACCACGCGTGGGTCGACCCATTGACTAACAGACCATTAAAAAAGTCGATCGCGACCAGTAGCTGAGTCTCAACGCTTGTCTCGTCAGCCTGAATTGCCTGATGCGTCGCGGCGCTAAATTCAATATTCCAGCGTAGGAAGTGCTCTTTGTTGATCAAGTAGAACTGACCAGACAAAATAGTTTCCCTAATTAACGACAATAGCTCATCTTTATTTTTACATTGTGATGCCTCACGTAAAAATATCGCCGGATAGTAACTTAAATACAGTTTCGCTTCAGAAAAATCCGATATATCCAGATTCTCAACGTGATGTTCATCCATCACAGAAATATAGAAATCGTTGAAGTAGATATCATCCTCTTGGCAATCAATAAATATACCAGGAATGAAACTAAAATTCGGCGTTTTACCTTGCGGCGTTAGGGTGAACGTGTTGCCAATACCACCCACTGCCATACCTGTATTCTCAGGAGTGGTTGAGATAGGCGTATACCAAGGCTGGATAAATTCAACGGCGTTGCCTTTACTGCACAGAACATCCGATGTACCAAAATATGAAGTGTATGGAATTTTATTTATCATAATGTGAAAACCAACATTGAATATTTATATTCATCAATTAATATCATCTTCAAAGGAGATATTAATATGTTTAAAATCGTTAAAGGGAAATTTGGAGATTTTCACTCCACAACACTCTTAAATTCAAAACTCGGCATCTGCGTCGAAATTATTCAAGACTTTGGTGCCATTATTAACCAATATCGGGTCAATCATAGTCCTTTCTCATTTATTGTTGGCTACCAAGACAGTCAAAATGTGATTCAATCTCACCCTTTTTTCTCTCGTAGTGCCAAACTGTTTCCCTTCCCTAACCGCCTAAAAAACGGTCAATATCACTACCAAGGGCATGACTACAGATTAGCGGCGAACTTTCCTTGGTCTGAACATGCCGTACATGGCCTACTTTACAATCAACCGTTTCAAGTCGTTGAGACCGATGCACAAGAGCACTTCGCCACGGCGCGCTTTCGCTATGAGACCGACCATCTTGCCGACGGCTTTCCTTTCGCTTTCCGGCTCGACGTCAGCTATCACATTGATGATAATGGCCGCCTTCGCTGTTATACCGAGATCACCAATACCGGCGAATCCCCTTTCCCTTATGGCGATGCTTGGCATCCTTATTTTTCGCTCGGTGATTCGCTGGCGCAGTGCCAACTGAGCCTAAGCCCTCATCAAGAGGTCGTGCACCGCGATGATTTACCCACCGGCGAATACACGAGTAACACCGCCCTCAGTAGCCCAACGACGCTCGCCGATGTCACACTCAATCATTGCTATCGATTTCATCACAGCAGTGATCAATCGCTCACCCTAACCCGAGCGGATCAACAAGCCCGTCTCGACTACCAGCAAGGGGCAAATTACCCTTTTATTCAGCTCTACACGCCAGCGTCGGAGCCGAGTATTGCAATTGAACCTATGTCATGCCCTGCTGATGCGTTTAACAATCACATGGGTTTATTGGAACTTAATCCCGAGCAAACCGCGCAGTTTGAGTGGCAGTGCCACGCACACTATCAGCCACGGCGCTGATGCACCATCGTCGGGGAGGCGAGCCTCCCCGAGCATTGGTTAGCCTAGCGTCACCTCAATGCGGTGGTCACCCGCCGCCAATACGGGCACTTTATTGCCCTCGACACGTTCACCGTTAACACGTAACTCAGCCACCCCCTTACTCACCCGGTTAGGGTTATCGACATGGATGTGGTACGTGGCGCCGCGAAATTGTCGAGTCACACGAAATTCTGGCCACGCTTTGGGAATGCAGGGGTCGATGATCAATCCATCGATGTCCGGTCTTACGCCCAAAATCCACTGTGTGCCCGCGACGTAAGTCCAAGACGAGGTGCCCGATAGCCAAGCATTGCGTCCCAATCCAAACTGCGGATGCTCATCACCCAGAATGTTTTGTGGGTAACAGTATGGCTCCGATTCGAATGTCTCAATCACATCATTTTTCGAGGCAGGATTGATTTGACGATAGTACTGATACGCACGATCACCATTGCCCATCTTCGCCTCAGCAATCATCACCCAAGGGTTGGCGTGCAGGAAGATGCCGCCATTTTCTTTCGCCCCAGGTGGATACGTCGAGACGCCACCTAAGTTAGGATCAAAGCCGTTATAGCCTGGTGTTGACAGCTTAATCCCATTAGCGGTATTGAGTTTCGAGTAGACAGAATTCAGCGCCGTGGTGGCACGCTCGCCATCAGCAAACCCGGAAATCACTGGCCAGCTTTGACCATTAGTGTAGATTTGCCCTTGCGCGTTGATGTGTGAGCCAATTGGCTGACCTTGCTCATCAAAATAACGGATAAACCATTCGCCATCCCATCCACATTCGTTGACGGTGGATTTCATCTGCTCGTACTGCGCTTGGTATTGCTGCGCACGTTGCTCGTCACCCCGTAAGCGACACAAATCAAGCATATCCAACAGCGCTCTACCGTACATGTTGGCGACCATCATCGACTCGGCGCCAGTGGGTAAGTTAACCGTGTCATTCCAATCTGCAAAACCCAGTAGCGGCAAACCGTGTTGACCGGTATTGCTGCGCGTGAACTCTATCGCTCGGCATAAATGCTCCCACACTGAGGCAGATTCAAGCGGCTGACCCTGTTTATCTTTTTGATAAAACGGGATCGATTTGTCGAGAAACGCACCGTTGCCTGTTTCTTTGACGTATTGGGTGACCGCATAGATGATCCACAAGTGATCATCGCCATAGTAATCCGGTCGGTCTTCTTCTTCTCGCGAGTCACCGGCATTGGCTTCCATCGTAGAGGGGAAGAACTGGTGCATCGCGGAGCCATCTTGGTTTTGGACCGATAAAAGACGCTCAATAAACTCACGCGCCTCTTCCGGCATATGGGTAATCACGCCCAAGGTATCTTGTGATGAGTCTCGAAAACCAATACCACGCGCACCGTAGCCAAGCTGATACAGAGACAAGTAACGTGACCAGTTCTTAGTAGTATGACACTGACGCGGGTTGTGGATGTTCAGCATCGAGTTCATCGCCGGATCGGGCGTTTCTACCTGTACGGTCGCCAGGTAAGCTTGCCAATGATCGGCTAGCTCAGCAAAGGCTTTGTCCACTTGGGCGTGATCGCGGTATTTCTCCAGCATGGGCGCGGCCTCAGCCAAACTCGACATTTGCGTCAGTTGCACGACTGTGCGCTCACTCGCTTGAGGCTCAATCCAACCCAAACGCAAATTGAGCGCGCCGATGTTGTCGCCACGTAAACACTCGCTGTTGCCAAGTTCGTCTGCAAACAGCTTTTCTGGCGCAGCCCAACTGCCATAACCGTGATTTCCGAGAAACACTTGGCGGTCGCCATCGAATGAGGTCGCCACTCGGTCGGCGGTCATCAAGTTGACGGCATAATCGCGCTTCATAAAGGCGTATTGCTCTAAGACGGTATGACCGCTCGCCTGTTGATGCGCGTTGAGCGTCATCGTTTGCGGCACCCAGTCCGCGTTGACGAGCTGCTTAAGGGCATCAAAATGGGTAAATTCGAACACTGGCACAACGTCTACGTGCAAAGCCTCGTCACTGATGTTGGTGATTCGGATGTCTTCGAGCAAGACGGGGGCATCTTTAGGTACAAAGAAGGTCGCCTCACAGCGCACCCCATACCCTTCGGCGATGATGGTGGTGTATGACAGCCCGGTATGGTTCTCAAACTTATCGAGAGGTTTAAGCGTCGGCGTATAGAAGGGTGAAAACGCCTGAACGTCGCCTTGGCGGTTTTTCACCTTTAGGTATAAGGTCGACCCTTTAAACTCTGAGTTAGGCAATTGAGCGATGTATTTGGTGATGCGGTTGAGGGCTGGGTCACCTTTACACAATACCACGCCGCCATTGCTGTCGACCAAGCCGCCAAACTCGAGTGTGCCCACGTAGTTACACCACTTGATTGGCGTACATGGTGTGGTGGCGACGTATTCTTTGTTGTTATCGTCAAAATATCCGAAATTCATGTCACTATCCCTGGCTCCCCCAACCAGAGGGAGCAAATCATTAAATCGTGTAATAAAGCGAATTAGGTTTGCCGAGAGTGGCAGCCTTAACTCGCGAGCGAGTTTTCGCTCAGCGCGTCAAACAGATGAATCGCGTCGAGATCGAGGTATAAAGTCAAATCCTTCACATCCACTTCTGCCGCTTGGGTTTCAACCATCAACGGCTGACCACTGACCTCGGTTTTCAGCAAAATGCTGGCGCCGAGCAGCTCTTTGTCTTTGATAGTGACGGGAATCGGCAGCACGCGGTCATGGTCCACTTGCTCAGCACGCAAATGAATGTCGGTTGGGCGCACACCAAAGTGCAGTGCGAGGTTTTTCGACGCGTGCGCTTTGAAACGCTCTGGCAACGGAATCTCGACGTCGCCTAGGGCAACAAAGAACGCCCCTTGCTTTTCAATCAACTTCGCATCCAACATGTTCATCGACGGGTTACCGATGAACTGCGCAACAAATTTGTTGGCAGGGCGTTTAAAGACTTCGGTTGGCGTACCGACCTGCGCCACATAGCCATCTTTAAGAATGACGATGCGATCGGCGAGCGTCATCGCCTCAATCTGATCGTGGGTCACGTAAATCGTGGTGGTTTTCAGTTCACGATGCAGTTGCTTGATTTCTTCACGCATCACACCGCGAAGCTTCGCATCAAGGTTCGATAACGGTTCATCAAACAAGAACACCTTAGGTGTACGAACCATAGCGCGCCCCATGGCCACACGCTGGCGCTGCCCGCCCGATAACTCTTTCGGTTTACGATCAAGCAAGGGCTCGAGCTCAAGCATTTTGGCCGCTTTGCGCACTTCAACGTCGATGTCTGGCTTTTTCATACCCTTCAGTTTGAGAGCAAACGCGATGTTCTCGTACACCGTCATGTGCGGGTAGAGCGCGTAACTTTGAAACACCATCGCCAAATCACGATCTTTGGCGTCGATTTTGTTCATCAGCTTATCGCCGACAAAAATATCGCCAGACGAGATGCTCTCCAACCCCGCGAGCATGCGCAGCGTGGTCGATTTACCGCAGCCAGAAGGGCCAAGGAACACCACAAACTCACCGTCATTGACGGTAAAATCGAAGTGCTTTACGACGTCCACATCACCAAACGATTTTTTAATGTTACGAAATTCTACTTTAGCCATTAGTTGTTCTCCTCAGCGCGCTCTAGCAACATATTGCGATAGGCAATGGCGCTCTGTTTCAAAGTTCTTTGTTGAGTTTGGTAATCGACATGGACGATGCCGAAACGTTGGTGGTAGCCAAATGACCATTCGAAGTTATCCATCAGGCTCCACGCAAAATAACCATCGACGCGAACCCCCGCTTTGATAGCGTTGTCGACCGCTTCTAAATGCGATTGGAAGTAGGCCACACGTTGCGTGTCGTCAACGCGGCCGGCGCAGACTTCATCATCACCGGCAGCGCCGTTTTCTGTGATATAGACAGGCGGTAGATTGGCGTAGCGCTCTTTAAAGCGCACCAAGAGATCCGTCAGACCCTGCGGATAAATTTCCCAGCCAATGTGGGTGTACTCCGACTCTTGCGGTTTGATGGTCTCAATTTCACCTTGCTCGTTGTAACGGGCAACGCTGCGGCTGTAGTAGTTCAAGCCAACGTAGTCCACCGGCGCTGAAATCACTGCCAAATCACCATCGAGGATCATCGGCATATTGGCGGCGTGTTTTTCCATTACCACCGCTGGGTACTCCCCTTTGAGTACCGGATCCATGAACCAGTGATAACTCTCCGCTTCACAGTAATCTGCCGCGCCTTGGTCTTCTGGCGTTAGTGGGTAAGACGGCGTCGCGTTAAATACAATGCCATGCAAAGAGTCCGGTGCATTGGCGCGCAGGATTGGCATCGCTAAGCCGTGGCCAAGCATCAAGTGATGAGACGCTAAAAAGCCCTCTTTGTCCCCTTCGATACCCGGTGCATGAATGCCCCAGCGGTAGCCAAGAAAAGCGGCAACAAACGGTTCGTTAAGGGTGGTGTAAACATCAATTTTGTTGCCAAAATACTCGCTGACAACTTGGGCATACTCAGCAAACTTGTAAGCGGTTTCACGATTTAACCAGCCGCCCTTGTCTTCAAGGTATTGAGGCAGATCCCAATGATAGAGCGTGACATAGACCTTTAAACCACGAGCATGACACTCATCGATGATCTGCTCGTAGAACGCCAATCCTTGCTCATTGACTACGCCGTCTTGTGGCAAAATGCGCGGCCACGCCATGGATAAGCGGTAAGCATCCACACCGAGACTTTGAATCATCTCGATGTCTTGTTTCCATAAATGGTAGTGATCGCAGGCTACAGCGCCGGTGTCACCATTGTCGACTTTACCTGGCACGGCGCAAAAGGTATCCCAAATAGAGGGCGTACGACCGCCTTCATGGATGCCACCTTCGATTTGGTAAGACGAGGTCGCCACACCAAAGACAAATTCCTTACTGCGTAATTTTGAGTCACTTGGAAGTTGATATTTATTCATTTTCTTACCTTATCTAACCTTTTACTGCACCCGACGTTAAGCCGCTGATCATCTGTTTTGACGCGAAGAGATACGTCACCACCAAAGGCAAAATGGAAATGGTGGTCCCCAGCATCACCGCGCCCCATGGCGTATTAGGAATCCCTTGCACACTGCGCAGGGCTTGAGTAATCACGTAGTTTTCTGGCGTCGTCAGTACAACTAACGGCTGCATGAACATATTCCAGAAGAAGACGAACTGAACGATAGCCAATGTTGCCAACGCTGGTTTCATCAATGGCAAAACCACGCTCCAGTAAGTTCTAAACTCCCCCGCTCCATCCAGTTTAGCCGCTTCAAGCAACTCTTTCGGGATCGAGGCCACAACGTGCTGACGCATCAAGAAAATACCAAACGGCGTCGTAGTAAACGGCAGCCAAACCGCCATGTGGTTATCAAGCAAGCCAAGGAACTTGACGATCATAAAGTAGGGAATCAAGCTCAGTACGGGCGGGATCATCATGGATCCAACCAACATGCCAAACAGGATATTTTTGCCGCGGAACTTGAACACGGCGAAGGCATAGCCCCCCATGCTACAAAACAGTAGCGAAATCGTGGTGCCTAGGAAGGCGACATAAATCGAGTTAAACATCGCTTGCCAAAAAGGCATGATCTCTTGCAGTTTGGCGTAGTTGATCGCCAAGCTGTCACCAATGGCAAAGCTGATACCCGAACCAAAGATTTCGGTGCGGTCGCGTGTGGATAACAGCGCCGACCAAACAAACGGAAACACCGTCACAATCGCAGAGACAATCAGAATGATGCCCAATACGACCATCAGCACCTTAGTGAAAATTTCAATCGCTCGGTCGCTGGGCTTGATGGCTGCCCAAATCGACACTGGCGAAGTCGCAGAGTGAGTCGTCATGGTTATTGCTCCCCTAAGCCTTTTTTACCGAAGAAGAAGAATTGAATCGTGGTACACGCAGCGATCAAGGCAAACAGCAACCAAGAAATCGCCGAAGCGGTGCCCATCTCTAGCCATTCCCAACCCACTTTGTAGAGGTACATGGAGATGGTGAGGCCCGATTGACCCGTACCGCCAGTACCACGTGTCAGAACGAACGGTTCTTCAAACAGCTGCAGGTTACCGATGATGGTCATGGTGACCGCGAAGAAGACAAACGGACGAATCATAGGCAGTGAGATGTTCCAAAAACGGCGCAGTGCGTTGGCGCCATCCATACGGGCAGCTTCTAGGATGTCTTTGGGTATGGTCATCAAGCCTGTGGTGTAGAGCACGATGTTGAAACCGGTGTATTTCCAAAACACCATGATGGCAATCGATGGTTTCACCATAGTCGCGTCATCTAACCAACGAATCGGCTGGTACTCATTGACCCAACTGAACGCCCAGCCAAACAGAGAACTGTCAGCCAACGCCATCAAGGTTTGGTTGATGATGCCGGAGTTTGGCGAGTACATGTTGAAGAAGATCAGCGATGCCGCAACGGTAGAGGTAATAAACGGCAGAAAATACGCTGACGTTAACCAATGACGAAGACGGTCACCCATTGACACCAAAATGTACGCCACAGGAATGGCGACAAGGTGCTGAGCCACACCGGATGTGATGGCTAACCACAACGTATTTTTCAATGAGCGCCAAAGCCACGGGTCGGTCAATGCGATGTAGTAGTTCTCATACCCCACATATTGCATCGCGCCGAGTCCTTCGACTGGGTTCCACTCATGGAACGAGAGATAAACAGAAAAAAGTAACGGGAAAATCCCAAATACAGAAAAAATAATCAAAAACGGCAATAGGAATCCGTACGGTGTAAGCGCTTTCAAATTTAGGCGAGAAAAAAGACTCTGACCGGTTGAAGTTTCCATGGCGCTGCTCGCTGCTTGATTCATAGTAACGACCTCTTACCTAGGGAGACGCAGAGTGCGTCTCCCAAACTTAAAACAAACGTTGACTTACAGGTTGCGCGTACGACGCTTGATCAAACGCTCTGCTTCTTGCAGTGCGGTTTTGATGTCTTTTCCTTCATCCAGCACTTCCATCAACGCGTTTTCTAAGATGATAGAGCGCGCGACGTGGTCACCTTTTGCTGGCGCCACTGGCTTGATGTTCTTCGCCACTTCAGCAAACAACAAACGCGCTTTCTGTCCACCGAGGAAGGCCACTTCTTCTTGGAACAGATCGTCATCGTAGGTCGTCACGTTCGCTGGGAACGCAGCAATAGTTTCAAAGTGCTTGAGCTGCACATCACGGTTAGTCGTCATGTATTCAATCAACTTCCACGCTTCGTCTTGCTTAGTCGATTGTGTCGGAATAGACAGGAATGAACCGCCCCAGCTGCCGTAGATGCCATCTGGTAGGTTCGATACGCCCCACTTACCGGCGGTGTCTGGTGCGATCCAGTTATTTAGGTGACCCAATAGCCAAGCACCTGACAGCTGCGTGGCGAACGTGCCATTACGGAAACCTTCGTACCACTCGTTTGACCATGCCAAGATACGGCCATCTAAGCCTTTGTCACGGATCTGCTTCGCCACTTCGAACGCATGAACAAAGCGCTCAGACGTCACCACAGGCTCACCTTTGGCATCAAAGTACAGACCTTCGCCTTCCGGCACAGTCGTAAAGATAATCGCTTGCGCGACGTCCGCCGCAGAGGCAATCAACTGGACATTTTGTGCTTTAAGTTTTTCACCCGCCGCGATGTAAGAATCCCAATCTTTAATGGCTTCATTGACATCAATACCAGCGTTTTCAAAAATGTCCGTACGGTAGTACATCACACCTGGGCCTAGGTCGACAGGGATACCGTAGACATCACCATCACCGCCCTTGCCTTGTGTCCATGCATAAGGCGCAAAGCGATCGGCGTATTTGTCTGCCCCATATTGCTCAGATAAGTTCACCAAACCGCCAGAGGCAACAAACGGACCGATTTTTTCGACATCGACTACGATCACATCACCTGCGCCCGACCCTGTTGCCAAGTTGGTAGTCAACTTGGTGTGGTGGTCACCATGGTTGTTCATCAGGTAGTCGACCTTGATGCCAGACTCTTTTTCAAATTCAGGCAGAAGCACTTTTAAGCTGCTGTCAAAATCTGGAAATCCATCAAAGCGAATTTGACTATCTGCTGCTGTCGCTGTAGCAGCAAGCCCGAGTGCAACCGCGCTCGAAAGCGCTAAGGTCTTAAATTTCATGTCTTATCCTTAATCTTGTTATTGGTGTTTAAACGAGTGCTATAGGGTACTGTTTAGGTCCTTGACTGAATCTCGCACTACCAACGCGGGGTTGAGTTTGAAATTCACATCACGCTTGTTTTTGTTCAGTTTTTGCAAGGTGAGCTGTACGGCCTCAATGCTCATTTGCTCAATGGGGAAGTTGATTGTGGTTAACGATGGGGTCAGGTAACGAGCGAAAATGTTATCGTCAAATCCCACCAGCGACACCTCCTCCGGGATAGAGAAACCTGCGCTGCGTAGCACCTCAAATGCACCAAACGCCATGTGATCGTTCGACGCAAAAATCGCGCTGAATCGGCACCGACGCTTGAGCAGTTTTTTGGTGGCGATAACACCGGTCTCTTCGGTAAACCCTGCCTCCGAGACCAGCGCTTCGTTGTACTCCAAGCCTGCTTCCTCCAGTGCACTTCGGTAACCCTGCAAACGCCCCCGTGCGTCTGACTTATCCAAAGGCCCTGTGATACAAGCAATCTCGGTGTGCCCCTGCTGCAAAAGATATTGAGTCGCCAGTTTGCCCCCCAACTCGTTGTCAATATCGATGCAGCTCTGATACATCTCTGGAATAAAACGGTTCACTAACACAACAGGAATCCCTTGTTCTTCCAGAGCGATCAGATAGTCATCACACAGGTGTTGAACATGAAGAATTAATGCATCGACCCTACGTCCTAGCAAGAATTCCACTGACTCACGTTGCCCCTGCTCCGTGTTTGAGCCAGCTGTCACCACTGCGTGATAACCAAAGCGGCGCAGGTTTTCCTCTAGACAATGGAGAATGCCCGAGAAGAAAGGCCCACCTAGCTCCGGTACAACAATCCCTACGCTACCGGTACGACTCGACGCTAAGGCTTGAGCAATCGAATTGGGACGATAGCCCAGCTCTTTGATCGCTTTTTCCACCTTGAGCTTCTTGTCGTGACTCACGCGACTGGTACCGTTAATGACTCGAGATACCGTTGCCTGAGAAACCCCCGCATGCTCGGAAACGTGTTTAATTGTTGCCACTGAAACCTCAATACTGCTTTGACTTGAAACCGCTTACAGGCTGAGTATTCCGTAGTTGAAGGGAGGAATGAGTGAGTGTCATCACACTAATTTTTGGAAAAAAATGGCGGTTTTGGAAAAATAGAGAGCCGCTACAGTTTCAATCGTCGCCATGAAACAGTTTCATGAAATAACCACACATCTTTTATTTATCAGGCCAGAAAATAACCTAGTGGCATGTGTTTTTATGGGGCATAAAATACAAAAAGAGAGGTAAATACCTCTCTAATATAATACTTAATAGTGAAATTAATGGCGCAATATAAAGCTGGCCGTTAATTCAAATTGCACTTGCGCCAGTTGTTCCAATTCTTTTCCTTGAGTCGCGAGCTGGTGTGAGCGATCTAAATTCTGCTCTGCTAAGGAGTGAATGTGACTGACGTTCTTAGTGACATCACTGGCCACCGACTGGTGCTCTGTTGTCGCACACGCGATTTGATGGCTACGCTGAGAAACCTGATCCAATCGGCTATGCACTTCATGCAGTCGCGCATTGACTCGCTCGGTTTGCTGCATGCTTTGCCCCATCCCATTCAAACAACTGGCAATTTGTTGGCTAGCGAGATCCGAGCGCTGCTGCAATCGCTCAATTTTGTTTTGAATCTCTTTCGCACTGCTGGTGGTCTGCGCTGCTAAGATTCGCACTTCATCGGCCACTACAGAGAATCCTCGGCCATGCTCACCGGCGCGCGCGGCTTCAATCGCCGCATTCAGTGCAAGTAAATTGGTCTGCTCTGAAATACCGGAAATGGCCTCCAATATCGACTCAATGCTGGCACTTTCAGCCTCCAGTACTCCAATAGTTTCAGTGACTTGGTTAAGCTCTTCAGAGAGCGATTCCAACATCGCCACATTGCTATTCATCTCTGTCTGCGCGTGCTGGGAGTGCTCAACGGCGCCTGTGACTAGGGAGAGCGTCTGCTCTGCTGAGCTCGCGATGTCTGTCACCGAGCACTCGATTTGCTCCATCGCCGTCGCTACCAATAGCGTTTGCTCTGTCTGTTGACTGATCGCTTGATTGAGCTCTGCGCTAATGGTTTGGTTGGAGAGTGATGCCTCATTGACCTGCGCACTGGATTGACGAATACGCTCAATCATCTCCGACAGATGACGCACCACGACATTGACCTTTTGCGCCACCTGGCCAAACTCGTTGCGCGCTGAATAATCGACATCAGACGTAAGATCTTTCTGCGCGATGGCATCGAGTGCCCCCAGTAAGAGCCGTGTCGGTCGGCGCACCATACTGGCAAAACTCAAACCCAATACAAGCGCGACAACAATAGAGCCAAACGAGATGCCGATAAACAAGGTTTGAGTTGCCTCGGTGGACGATTTTGCCTCTTCATACAGGTCATTGGCGACCTGATTGGCAAAGCGTGACAAGCCATCGATATGTTCGAGCTGGCGATCAATGGCTTGTTCCAATTCCTGACGTAGTTGTCGCAATTGTTCTGCCTGCTCTACGGTTTGCAGGTGCCAATGCACTGCACCCTCTTGAGAAAACGCATGTAGCTTTAGGCGCTGTAAGGTACCTTCTAACGTTTGATAGACCTTTGGCGCTACCGCGGTTAAGGCTTGTTCGCTCTCCTCCAAATAACGCTGACGCGTGGTAAAACGTCGCGCCACTGAGCGCAGCTCTGTCATGTCTTTCTGCTTGTAGACCTCATTCGCTTCATTGCCCAGCAACGACACTTGACTGGTCAACCCATCCAACGCTCGCTGAGCTGACTCTGATTGTGCATTTGTACGCGCACGTTGAAGCGAGTTACTCAACTGCGTCATCAGTTGTTGGAATTGAGATTGAAGATAGTCACTGCGATCTTGCGCATCAAGCACATCGGTATAGGCGCCCATCACCGCTTCCAAACCACTGAGCGCCAATTGCCCTTGTTCTTTGACGGGTGTGAGGAATGGCATGAGCTGAGGTTGATGCTGCGCTGCCGATTCAAACCACTCCAACTGACTCAGATAGACATCTCGATTGACGGCTATCCGCTCTTCAAAAGGGGGCAACTCATCCAAATATTGAGCCGATAAAAAGGGCGTAAGACTACGATTGATATTAAGAAAATCTATGGTCAACTGCGCAGAGCGCAACATCAATGGAGTCGTATCACGAGTAATCGACTCCATCTTATCTGTGACATCTTGGCTACTGTGTACAGAGAGCCACGCCGATCCGACCATAATCGCAATCAAGCAGATAAAGCCCAAATAGAGGCGTGACACAAGGGTTTGAAATGGCATAGGTTCACCCGTTCTTGACCGAATCTAGAACACTTCGGTGTTTGACAAGGATAAAAAATGGGCACAAAACTGTGCCCAAACTGGAGTTAAATTGGCTGGTCGACCCGGTCCCACCAATCTGCCTTGTGGGACCAATAAGTTGGACAGTAAATTACCCTAGGCTTACCACCACGCTTCGAACATGGCACCGACAGCCACGGTGTCATACGTCGCGTTATCAACTTCTACTGAACCTAGGTCATTGAAGTTCTGTACATCTCTATCAACATCGCCGACAGTCGCGTAGAAACGTAGCATCGGACGGCTCCAAGGTAGTCCTCCCAGAGAGACGTTTTGAGACAACGTCAACTTCCAACCACTGTTTTCATCACCATTGCCGTAATCTTCAATGGCATAACCCGCTTCTAACCATGTTGAATGAACATCATCCCATTGGTATTGAGGGCGTACGATAACCGCATACTCAGTGACATCTTTATTTATTTCATCCGCATTCACGTCATTAGTGGCTTTTACATCACCTCCGGAAATATCTTTGTATGACACTAAGTAATCGATAATAAATTGTTCAGACGCTTTGTAGCCCCCTTCAACACTTGCGTAGAAAACCTGCTTGTCACCCGCGAGATCAAAGGCTGAATTGTCCGCTCCGTCCGCGTACTTCATGACAAGTTTGTTCGAACTCCCTAGACCAAGCACGGCGCCAACTTGCCAAGCTGTTTCATTTTTCACATCATCGCCGGCTTCATCAGAGGCAAAACCGTAGTTAGCATACAGGTCAAGGTTGCCAATACCTGCGTTAATACCATGTAACTTAGAGGTGATCGCATAACGGCCAGAGTCATTACCTAAAGCGCCATCTTCGCTATCCACTGCTCCAACAAAGCCCATATCCAACTTCACACCACCCAAGTTTAGGTTGTTGAAGCCCGCGCCTTGGCCATCATGGGTCATCCAGAAGTAATCATTCAAACCTTGTTGTGGACGCTGATGGAAGTCACGACCCGCCCACATGTAGAGCTCTGGTTGGCTTTCAAAAATGTTAGTGACGCCGGCATACATTTTCTTCAAATTCACGCCGCCTGATGAACCCCATTGGTCGTTGTTCCAATCATCCACCATGAAAACCAAATCCCATTTGGCACCATTGTCTGCTTGGAAGATTTTGGCTAATTGAACTTCACCACCGTTCGCTTCGTTACCCAAACGGCCAAGAGAGCGACCAGTGCTGCCCACTTCGACATAACGGTTGTCGCCTGACGAGTGGTGCGCGCCATAACGTGCGTAACCTGAGAAGATAATGCCTTGAGGCACTTGCGTATCTGGAGTCAACACAGCTTGTTGTTGGTCATTAACGTAGTCAATTTCAACCAGCTTTGACTCTAATTCTTGAATACGTTGCTCTAATGCCGAAATATCGGTTTCCGCAGCAAGGACAGAGGCAGAAGCGAGAGTGGAAGCCACCGCTAAAGTTATTGGTAAAACTCTAAAATGTTTCATGTTATATCCCTATTTAATTTAGGTTTGTTTTAATTCAGGGAAATAATAAGCAATGAAACCTTTGAAAATATTTGCCGACTTCACATCCGATTATTGAAATAAGCGTCATGAAACTGTTCTATTCAAGAGATTTAAAAATTAAAACAAGACTTTCATAGAGTTATGACGTTGTTTTTCAGGTTAGGCGAGGATGAAATCGGTTTCATTTCATGAGATTTGGCGAAATTTGTCACGAAAACGAGTCGATAAACAGGCGAACAAAAAACAACTCACATGAAAACTTTCAGCATTATGAAAGCTTTCATGCTCGCTCAACGGCTTTTCTTCGCTCTTGGTGATTTGCCTTTAAAAGAACGTCTCTTTTTGTAGGCCGGACGCTCAACCTTAGGTAAATGACGCAGCGATGGCGGCACGTCACCGGATTTGACCTGCTGCATCAATCCGTCGATGCTCTGTTGGAGTGCTTGCATGAAAGGTTGGTAGGCTTGATTTCGCTCGGCCATACCTTGCAACTGGTGCTCCCAGTGGGCGGTCATGTCAGGGTAGGTGGATTCGCTTGGCAAGGCGTGAATTAGCCCGCGCCCGGCGGCGGAGCTCAATATGGCTTTGCCTTGGCGGGTGAGGAGATGACGCTTAAACAGCGTATCCAAAATACCGGCTCGAGTGGCTTCGGTGCCTAACCCGTCGGTCTCTTTTAAGATGGCTTTTAATGCTTTGTCTTCAACGAATCGGGCGATGCCTGTCATCGCTTGCAGGAGCGTGGCTTCGGTAAAGTGTTTCGGCGGCTCTGTTTTCCTCTCCTTGATCTCTCCCTCTCGGCAGGTCAGCACTTCTCCTTTCGCCAGCGGTGGCACCGTCTCAACGCCTTGATCCTCATCATCCACTTTGCCCATCAGTGCCTTCCACCCCGCTAAGACCAATTGTCGACCTTTGGCGACAAACGCCCCGCCGGCGATCTCAAACACCAACTTGGCTTCGGCATACACGGCTGCAGGGTAAAACTGCATCAGATATTGGCGAGCAATCTGCTGATAGATTTTCATTTCACTTGCAGAGAGCGCATTGACTGACGCTTTTTTAGGCGTCGGAATAATCGCGTGGTGCGCATCCACCTTGCTGTCATTCCATGCTTTGGACTTCAAGGAGAGATTCGCCTCCTCCACCGCCGTGGACAGATCCTTGGCGTTATTGGCAATCGCATCACAGACCGAACGCGCCTGCGAGTAGTGCTCAAACGGCAGGTAGCGGCAATCTGAGCGTGGGTAGGTGATGAGCTTATGTTTTTCGTACAAAGATTGGCAGGTATCAAGCACTTGTTGTGCGCTCATACCAAAACGCTTGGCGGCGTCAATTTGCAGGGCAGAGAGCGAATAAGGAAGCGGCGCCGACTGTTTAGTCTGCTTTTGTTCGGACTCCACCACTGTCGCGGGCTGATTGGCAATACGGCTTGCAACGTTCTCAACCAGCTTGCGGCTCAATACTCGGCCTTCTTCATCGAGCCAAGGCTGACAGGCTTCACTCGGCTTCCATCTCGCGCGAATATCAAACGCCTGATCACCCTGCTGATAGGGAATCAACGCATGCAAAGTAAAATAATCTTTAGGTACAAACTGCTCAATATCTTCATCTCGGCGCACCACTAAGCCGAGTACCGGAGTCTGAACGCGCCCAACGGATAAAACGCCCTGATAGCCCGCTTTTTGCCCCAACAAGGTATAGGCTCGCGACATATTCATCCCATACAACCAGTCGGCGCGTGAACGCGCCAACGCGGAAACAGAAAGGGGGATAAAGTCACGGTTGCTGCGCATTTGGTCAAGCGCACGTTTAACGGCTGGTAAGTTCAAGTCACTGATCAGCAGACGTTGCATCGACGTCCTCTTACCTTGGGGGACGCGACAGTATTCAATCACTTCATCCACCAGCAATTGCCCTTCTCTGTCTGGATCCCCAGCGTGGACGATCTGCTGCGCCTCTTTCAGTAACTTACGGACCACTGTGAGCTGCTTGCTGGCGGACTTTCTCGGTCTGAGTTGCCACTGTGACGGGACAATAGGCAAGTCAGCGAGATTCCACTTTTTGTAGCGCTCGTCATAACTGTCTGGCTCGACCTGCTCTAACAGATGGCCAATACACCAGGTCACTACATCGCCATTACCGCAACGAATATAGCCTGACTCATTTTTCTTTGGGCCAGGCAGCGCGGCCGCGATCGCACGGCCAAGACTGGGTTTTTCAGCAATAAACAGACGGGACATAGGGAGTTTAGACGCGAGTCAAATGGCAAAAAATAAGGGCAACATTAACCAATGTCGCCCTTACAAATCAAGAAAAACTGTAAATATAACCAGTATTATTCTTCGTCGCTGCCTGCTCGCGCCGCGGCTTCTTTAATCAGTGGCTGCAATTCGCCTTTTTGGAACATCTCAATAATGATGTCACATCCACCGATCAGCTCACCTTCTACCCACAATTGTGGGAACGTTGGCCACTGCGCATACGCTGGCAGTTCTGCACGGATGTCTGGATTTTGTAGAATATCTACGTAAGCGAATTTTTCGCCACAAGCCATCAAAGCCTGCGCTGCTTGAGATGAGAAACCGCAACTTGGTAGTTTTGGGGAACCTTTCATGTAAAGAAGGATCGTGTTTTCTGCGATTTGCTGTTTGATTTTATCGATAGTTTCCATTGCTTCCTCTTAATGGAGTTACTGCAAATATTCTGGACATTCTAAACCATTAGCGCAGAATAAAAAGCCTACAATAAGAAGGGATTTAATCCTTGCACAGATTTGGGCTTGAATGCGACACTGTTTGCACAATGCGGTGTCTTGCAAAAGCCGACGGGCTCATGACGAGAATTTTGCAGTGATCGGATCCGAATAACTCTTTTAATAAAGTAAAAACTTGCTAAACTAGAACGCAAGTCAGCACATTGACCACAGCAAGCCGCGTGCAAGCTGTGAATAATAAATAACACTGGAAGCAATCGAAAGGGCTAACCCTTTCAAATCAATGGAGAATCGAGCAATGGCATTTGAACTACCCGCTCTTCCTTACGCGAAAGACGCACTAGAACCACACATCTCAGCAGAAACCCTAGATTTCCACCACGGCAAGCACCACAACACTTACGTGGTTAAGCTCAACGGCCTAATCCCAGGTACTGAGTTCGAAGGCAAAACACTCGAAGAGATCATCAAGACATCTTCTGGCGGCATCTTTAACAACGCTGCACAGATCTGGAACCACACCTTCTACTGGCACTGTCTTGCTCCAAACGCGGGTGGTGAGCCAACAGGCGCAGTAGCCGATGCCATCAACGCAGCCTTTGGTTCGTTCGACGCATTCAAAGCGAAGTTTACTGATGCGGCAATCAACAACTTCGGTTCTTCTTGGACATGGCTTGTGAAAAAAGCTGACGGCTCACTAGATATCGTGAACACGTCAAACGCAGCGACGCCACTAACAGAAGAAGGCACCACGCCACTACTGACGGTTGACCTATGGGAACACGCGTACTACATCGACTACCGTAACGTTCGTCCAGATTACATGAACGGTTTCTGGGCACTGGTTAACTGGGACTTCGTTGCAGAAAACCTAGCAAAATAATCCCTTCCCCCGAAAGGATTGGAATTTAGTCGCCTAAAAAGCCAGCAGTCAGCTGGCTTTTTTCATACCTGCTCTCAAGCTTTTTGCCCCCTCGCCGCTACATAGACATCAAGCGAGGACATATGCACACCCCGATTCATACCTTAGACAAAGCGAGCGTCATCAACGAGCTTCAGTTTGGCACTGGCATTAATCATGCGGTGCACGAAGGCCGCCGTGCCGATTTTGCGCTGATTCTCTCTTTGTTCTCTGATGATGTCCGCGATACAACGCCAGTGGAAAAAATCGATACGGTTGACAGCAGTGAAGCAGCCCTGCGCCGTCGATTTGAGTTGCCGTCTCCACAAACTCTGCGTTCGGATCAAAGCTCATACGCAGTTTCCGCGCAGCAAGCGGCGCTGTTTCACTCCAGTGGTCTCGCCAGTGCCAAGTTGTCTCACTACCTAACACCGGAAACCTTGACGTATCTACCCGAAGAGACACATGACCTTCCTGAAGAGGTCTATCACAACCTTTCTGGTCACCAGAGGCGTCAACTGGCAGAACAAACACCGCGTGAGCTAATGCCGGCCGATCTCTACAATCAGCTGATCCACGCTCAACGTCAGTTCCAAATTTCCCTACAAACTTAATGGGTTAACATCTTTGCTATTGACGCAGGATCACATTCTCGTTGTCTCATTTTGTATACATATTCACCCGTTCAACTAGAGAGTGTGAAATACCGCAAAGAAACACGCTCTGCTCAAAGATGCGCACAACTTATTTGAAGTTATTCACATATAAGTAACAGTTAATCTACCATGCTATATGAACAAAGTAGTCAAGTGTGACGAGAAGGAAGGCGAGCGATGGATATAAAAAATGCAGTAATATTAATTACTTCTGCAGGCTCTCAGCTTGGTGGTACGCTCGCGTCTCATTTCGCATCGCTAGGTGCCACCTTGGTTCTGTGCGACAAAAACTCCGCTCGCTTGCAACAAACAGTGCAAAGCTGTCAGCAGATCTCCACTAAAATCTACTCCTGTGCGATTGTCGATTACAGTGTCGATGCCATTCACGATCTGTTTCACTACATGGACGACACGCTAGGGCATTCACCCGATGTGTTGATCAACGCCATCACTAGCCATGCGATGCCGACCATTCTTGAACAGAGTGGCCGCGAGATTTTTACTCAGCAGCTTTCCCACATGGCAGCGACGCTATTTAGCTTCGGCCAAGCTACCGCAGAGCGAATGAGGACGGAAAAGAAAAACGGGGTAATCGTCAACGTTATCGCCCATGCGGATTATCGAGATTTATCTGGCTTCGACAACGCCACCTCCATGGTGGCCGGATTTACCCAAAGCTGGGCTAAAGAGCTAACGCCTTTCAACATTCGCGTTGGCGGTGTCGTGCCCAGCTATGATGTTGACGATGTTCATTGGTCGGAGATTCACGACGAGCTGATCCGCAATACCGAGTATATCGTCGCCAATGATTACTTCAGTGGACGCGTAATGGCCGCTTAGCGTTGCAAAATGGCCTCGCTCGCCTGCTCAATCAGATCGAGCACATTCTCGAACCCTTCATCTCCGCCATAATATGGGTCAGGTATTTCATCCACGTCTGCATCAATGTAACTGAGAAACAGTTTGAGCTTATGTTGATGCTCACGTGGGCACTGCGCTTGAAGATCGGCTAAGTTGTCCCTATCTGCCGCCAAAATGAGATCAAAGCGAGCAAAATCATTGGGCTCTACTTGCCGCGCTCGAATCCCTTTAAACGAATATCCCCGCTTTTTTCCTGCCGCCTGGGCACGTGGGTCCGGCGCATGACCTTGGTGGTAACCGATGGTTCCTGCCGAGTCTATCTCCACTTCAACGCCTAGCTCTTTTGCTTTCGCTCTGAGCACCGCTTCGCCCGTCGGAGAGCGACAGATATTGCCCATGCAGACGACAAGGATGGAGGAACACTGAGTGATGTTCATGATGGATTTCCTTTTCAGTTGACCAATGTGCCGGCGTTTTCTCTCATTGAGGAAACGCGCCGTCGATTCCAAGACAATACGCGCAGATAAAAAAAGAGTGAAGCACGGGCTTCACTCTTTCGAATTCTCATAGGGGCGGTTTACTTGTAGTAAGCCTCAACCTCGCCTTTGAGTTTAATCAGCATCGGTTGACCCCAGCGATCTTTTGCTTTCGGTGATGGGATTTTTACCCAGCCTTCGCTGATGCAGTACTCTTCCACATCGGTGCGCTCTTTGCCATTTAGGCGAATGCCGATTTGGTGTTCAAAACACTCAGCGATGTGATGTGGGCTGCGTGGGTTGCCTGATAGGTGATCCGGTAACTCAGGTTTGGCGTTGGTATCGCTCATACTTGTGACCTAATAGTAGTAATCAAAACGTGGATTCTAGTTGAGACGCTAGGCGGGTTCAACTCTCACATCAAGACAAAGGGTAAGAATACCGATTGTCGGCGCCTCAACTACTCGCCACTGGATAAGCGAAGGTGCAACAGACCATTGTCGACAAACGCGTTATCGGGATGAAAGGTAACCAGATTCGATTCAAAAGACCAATCCCCTGCTCCCCAGCGCGTGTGATCGAAACTATCAAAATCATCACGCCACACCTTCTCAAATTGCCCATCTTGATAGCGGTAGTACTCCATCCAATCCACTTGCTGGGTGAGTGGCAGTTGCTCAGGCTGAAACTTACCCACCCAATCCGCCGCTTCAGAGACCCAAAGGTTCATGCGGTAACTTTGTGGACTGTCTCGCATGTCTATCACCTGTTGCGAGTCCTTGGCTAATACGCGATGCAACACCTCACCATTGACCAACCAAGTGATTTCATCTGGAGTCCAGATGAGCGTGTATTCCTGAAAGGTATTCAGTGGCACGGGATGGAGATGTTCGGAGTGAATCCGCTCGCCAAGGGCGCCTGTGATGAGATTGGTTTGCAGTTGGTTGGGCGCTTTGCCGATCGCCTCGATATCTATCTCACGCCAAGGAATGCCGCCTTGCCAAGATTCATTATCATAGGTGAAAAAAGACGAGACGACGCCGGGCGCAGAGACCAACTTCATCCTCATTACGAACTTGCCAAAGGTGACCTTGTCATGGCTGTATACTTCTGCGCCATAGAGTGGAACAGACGTCGTATTTAACCGCCCAGATTGAACCAAAGTATCTTGATTGGACACGTCAGCTTGTGTGTTAAATGCGATAAAACTCAAGGCTGCGACCATCACGTATCGTTGCCAAGTCGGGTGTATCATCTCTGTGCCTCCTTCTCAAAATACATCTTGGTTATACACCGTGGCTAAGGGATACAACATTCGTAAATTCAAGTTGTTATCCACATCTTGAACAGCGACACTTTTTAGATTGGCGATATGAAATCTATCCCCGCAGGATGAAACTTCTCCCTCTCAAAATGTGATATCACGCGAGAGAGTAACCACAGTCGATGACGGTTTTTTCCCTTTGCGTTGTCCGCTATGATGGCGAGCAAAGGAATGATCACAAGGTAACGATATGTCAGACCAAGCACCTTCTCACAAAGAGCAAAAACACCAACAGCGTCAACAGAAAGTCAAAGAACAAGTTGATAAGAAAATTGCAGCGGCGCAAGAAGAGAAAGGCTTGTTGCTCATCATCACGGGCAACGGCAAAGGCAAATCCACCTCAGGGTTTGGCACAATTGCTCGCGCGGTCGGTCATGGTAAACAGTGTGCTGTCGCGCAGTTTATCAAAGGAACCTGGGAGAACGGCGAACGCAACCTGCTGGAAAAACTTGGCGTCGAGTTTCAAGTGATGGCGACAGGCTTTACATGGGAAACGCAAAACAAAACCACGGATACCGAAGCGGCTCAAGTGGTGTGGAAAGAGTGCCAGCGCATGCTCAAAGACGAATCACTGGATGTGATTCTGTTTGACGAGCTCACCTACATGGTGAGCTATGGGTATATTGAACTCGAAGAAGTCATCGAGGCACTCGAGCAACGCCCAGCAATGCAATCGGTGATCATCACCGGGCGTGGTGCCCATCGCAGTTTGATTGAGATGGCCGATACCGTCTCAGAAGTGAAAAACATCAAGCACGCCTTTGAATCCGGTGTCAAAGCCCTCAAAGGGGTGGATTGGTAACACGATTTCCCCATTACCGGGAGTTAAAAAAGCCTAGCTCATTGCGACAATCGCGAGCTAGACTTTTTGTTTGTTGCTGTGGTGCGCTGTGAGGTTAGTTGAACAAACCTTTGATCAAACTGTTGACGGCTTCCTTGGTTTTTTCGTCTTTGATTTTCCCGTCTAACTTCTCTAAGCCGCGGTCGATCTCTTTCTGCGCTTTTTGCTTCAGTACATCATCAAAAACTAACTTGAACTTAGGCGCATCCCACGAGCCGGAGATGTTAATTGGAATCGTGACATCCTTCAGCTCATCGATATCTTTACCGCCTTGACCTTCCAAAGAACCGACCACTGAAGTGCTCACGGTAAAGTTCACTGTCTGCTTGATGTAGTTCGCTCCGCCTTGACCACGGATTCGTAGCAGAGGGGATTGCATGGTGAGATCGTTGGTCGATACATTGCCTTTGTTAAGGACTAACGTAGCTTTCATCGCACTAAAGTCGGTTTTCTGAACACCCGTTGCGGCTTCCACTTTTTGACCTTTGATCTTGGCGTAGTTTTCACGAATCAACTGCGCAACGTTGATCCCATTGACCGCACCATCGGTGAAACTTATTCCTATCGTGCCAACAAGATTTTGCTGAATACCACTTGGAGTCAAACTGCTACCTTTGACGTCAACATCGATGTTACCTGTGCCTTCCAACTGATCAGTGTTGGCCACATCCACCAGCAAAGGCTGCACTTTCACGCCGCGAATCTGTTTTGTGGCACTGTAGGTCGCAGGGCTCTTACGCGCATCCAATCGTCCTGTGGCTGTGACGCTCCCCTGGTAGAGGTTAGCGGTAAAAGCGCTCAAATCAACCACACCTCGGTCAATCGAGAAGCTTGTGCTCACCTTCTCCATCTTGGCGTTGTTGGCCTTGAACTTATCGATGGTGATGTCACCCTTCACGTCCAAATTGGCCAACGCTGACAAGTCAGGTTCTACTTCTGCACTCGGTTGTTTCGCAGCTGACGTCCCCGCTTGTGACGTGCCTGATTGCGTTGAAGAACTAGACGTCGATTGAGATGAGTCGGAAGACTCGCCTTGATTTGAGCTGGCTTCGCCTAATCCAAGAAATTCATCCAAGTCGATGTTTGGACTGTGAAGCGCAAAGCGCACTTTCGCGATTTCGGCCAAGGTGACGTCGGCTTTGCCATCAAATTGCAATGCATTGGCAGTCAGTTTACTCAGCACAAGGCTCAGATGACTCTTAGTGAGATCAAAACGTATGTCCGATAACAAGCCAATAGCCATAGGGGATTGAGGTAGGCTCTCGCCTTGCAATTGACCGTCGAGCGTGAATTGATTCACTTGCACTAGCGTCATCGCTTTATCAACGCTCAGTTTGGCCGCGCCCGTCATATCGATGTCCATATCAGCGGCTTGGCCTTTGATCTCGAAAGTCAACGGATTCACCGCATCAAACTGAAACGTCTCTAGCGCCAGCTTAATGGATTCCATCTTGGTGCTTGGATCGCTAAAACGGCTATCTAGGTTGATATTGCGCAGCGCATAATCACTCAACCCGGGGGCTAATTTGAGCTCAAGGTCACCCTTGGTTTCAAACACTTGTTGGTTGTTTTGCCCTTTCGCTGCAAACGTCACTGAACTCCATTCATCGAACACAAACTCAGACAAGTTAAACGCCACATCGAACAGTTTGGTGAAACTACCTGTACGCAGGTCTTGGATCTCTACAGCGGCATTACTGACGCTCACGCCAGCGAGATTGATGCTCCAAGCGGCCCCAGCTTCTGTTGCGGTTGACGACGGCTCGCTGCTGGTTGAGCTTGCTACGTCCCCTGCCGTACTCTGGGTTTGAGTCGCCGGTTGCGATGAGGATGACGATTGAGTCAAAGCATCCAAATTGGTCGAACCATCTTTGCGCGTGATCAGCGCGAACTCAGCACCATCGAGGCGAAGTTTTCCAATGTTGAGCTGCTGGCTAAATAGCGGCATGACCGAGACATCAATACCCACTGAATCGACTTTAAACAGATTTTGTTTATCAAACCCGGCTGGGTTTCTCAGTTCAGTTTTACCGAGCTCAAAACCAATCGATGGGAAAAACTGCCAACTGATATCCCCCTCAATGACCAGATCTAAGCCGGTGTGCTTTTTGGCCTGTTCGACAATCAGGGGTTTAAATTGGTTGGGATTGACGAGGGTTACCAATGCAACCACCCCGCCAAGGAGGACCACAACGACGACCGCTATGGCTATGAGTAACTTCTTCATCAGCATTATCCTTGCTAAGTAAGAGACAATTTTAGGTCTTCCCCAAGTATAAGTCGTGATTGAACAAATACTTGTCGCCATAAAAAGAAAGTGGCACTTAAAGTGCCACTTCTCGCTAAAAAAATAAACCCCGCGGGGATTATGCTTTCAGAAGTTTTGCAATGTGCGCTTTTAACACGTCAATGGCGATACGGTTTTTACCGCCACGAGGCACAATGATGTCCGCATATTGTTTAGAAGGCTCAATGAACTGCATAAACATCGGACGAACCGTTTTCTGATATTGCTTCAAAACGGAATCCATCGTACGACCACGCTCTTCCACATCACGCTTCACGCGGCGCAGCAAACAGATATCAAGCGGCGTGTCCATAAAGACCGTCGCATGCATCAAATCGCGCAGACGCGGGTCCGTCAGGAGCAGAATGCCTTCAAGGATGATGACTTTCTTTGGGGTTAACGTGGTGGTTTTATCTAGGCGGGTATGCTCAGTATAACTGTACTCAGGGACTTCCACCGCTTCACCGCGGGTCAACTGTTCTAGATGGTCACAAAGCAAGTCATGGTCTAGCGCACTTGGGTGGTCATAATTGGTTTTTACACGCTCTTCCATGCTTAGGTGGCTTTGATCGTTGTAGTAGCTATCTTCCGTAATCACACCAATTTGATGATCGCCCACCTTCTCACGCAACTCACGGTAAATCGTACTTGCGATTAAACTTTTCCCAGAAGCAGACGCGCCAGCAATACCGACGATCACACATTGATTATTCTCAGACATTATTCTTGCACTCGATGTTTGAATTGGTGTCATATTCACTAATATTAGCAAGTGTGCAAATAGACGCATGCATATCAGTGTAAATTGGTTAAACCGCCTGATTATAGGGAGAAGCGCGGTTTGTTGCTAGTCACACTTAGCAACAAAACCGCATTTGAAGAGAGAAAAACGCAAGCAATCGATTACACCGAGTGAGGGTTACTCGACCATGGTGAATTGGATTGCCGCAGGGCGCTCCTCACCTTGCCAATACATGCGCGCAGTGATCGCTTCGGCAAGGGTAAGGTAGATTTGACTGTGCTCTGAGTCTGGCCTTGCCGCCACCGTAGGCACGCCTTGATCGATGTCTTCACGCATCGCAATATGCAGCGGCACTTGAGCGAGCAGATCCAACCCATATTCTTGTGCCATTTTCTCTGCGCCGCCTGCGCCAAAGATGTGCTCACGCTCACCGCAATGAGAACAGATATGGTAGCTCATGTTCTCGACCAAGCCGACAACTGGCACCTCTACTTTATTGAACATCGCCGCGCCTTTACGTGCATCGGCGAGCGCCAAATCTTGCGGTGTGGTGACAATCAAAGCACTGGTGACGGGGATTTGCTGCGCCAGCGTCAGTTGAATATCCCCCGTACCCGGCGGCATATCGACCACTAAATAGTCCAAATCTGGCCATTCGGTCTCATTCAACAGCTGAGCTAACGCCTTAGAGGCCATCGGCCCACGCCAAATCGCGGCTTCGTCTTTGGAGACCAGATAACCGATAGATTGCGTCACAATGCCGTGCGCCTTGATAGGTTGCATCCACTTGTTGTCTCTCACTTGTGGCTTCGCGTCTTGCTGACCAATCATCATCGGCACCGATGGCCCATAAATATCCGCATCCAACAAACCGACGTTGGCACCTGTTGCGGCGAGCGCCAACGCCAAGTTGACCGACGTTGTCGATTTTCCCACACCGCCTTTGGCTGAGGTTACGGCAAGGATATTTTTCACGCCTTTCACTTCCGCGCTCACATGAGTGCTGAGCGGTTTCACTTCGATTTGGATAGAATACGGGAAACGCTGGATTTGACCGCGCTCTATCTGACCTTCAATCCAAGTATTGAGTTCACTAGGCAAAGAGCGCGAAGAAAACGGCAGTCGAATCTGACATTGGTCGGCGGCGACATGAACGAGATGTGGCGTTGAGGCCCAATCGGCCACAAGCTGTGGATGTTGAAACTGATTAAGCCAGTCGCATAGCGCTTGCTTGGAAGTAAACTGCTGCATGAATGCTCCTTGTTATAAGACCCACTGAACTGGCAGAAGGCGCGCAGAAAACACACGCTCTTTGTACAGAAGGATAGCACTGCCCATGCTATCACTCCCGAGGTCCTGACAGAACCCTGAAAAAACTGGGTGTTTGAGCAACTAGATACCTTGGAGTCACTGGTGGGATAAGGTAGTATTACCGTCTATTTTTTCCTACACCTTAAGAAGCGAATATTAAGTATGGCAAACGATCCAAGAACCCTTGATCCAAGGAAACTGCTGGTAACTTGTGCCCTTCCGTACGCTAACGGTTCGATTCACCTAGGTCACATGCTTGAGCACATTCAAGCCGATATCTGGGTACGCTACCAACGCCTACGTGGCAACACTGTAAACTTCATCTGTGCTGACGATGCTCACGGCACGCCAATCATGCTAAAAGCACAACAGATGGGGATAACACCAGAAGAGATGATCGCTGCCGTAAGTGAAGAGCACCAAAAAGACTTCGCTGGCTTCGATATTAGCTTTGATAACTACCACAGCACACACTCAGAAGAGAACCGTGAGCTAGCGTCACACATCTACTTAGAGCTAAAGAAAAACGGCTTTATTTCTAGCCGTACCATTTCTCAACTGTTTGACCCTGAGAAAGAGATGTTCCTTCCGGACCGTTTCGTAAAAGGGACCTGTCCGAAGTGTAAATCCGAAGACCAGTACGGAGATAACTGTGACAACTGTGGCGAAACCTACAGCCCAACGGAACTGATTGATCCTAAATCAGCGGTCTCAGGCGCGACGCCCATCATGAAAGATTCTGAGCACTTCTTCTTCGACTTGCCTCAGTTCGAAAGCATGCTGAAAGAGTGGACACGTTCTGGTTCTCTTCAAGCTGAAACCGCCAACAAGATGCAAGAATGGTTTGAGTCAGGCCTGCAGCAGTGGGATATTTCACGTGACGCCCCTTACTTTGGCTTCGAGATCCCAGGTGAAAAGGACAAGTTCTTTTATGTTTGGCTAGATGCGCCAATTGGCTACATGGGCTCGTTCAAAAACCTGTGTGACAAGCGTGATGATCTCGACTTCGACGAGTACTGGAAAAAAGACAGCACAACAGAGCTTTACCACTTTATCGGTAAAGACATTGTTTACTTCCACTCTCTGTTTTGGCCAGCGATGCTTGAAGGCAGCGGTTTCCGCAAACCAGACAACGTATTCGTCCACGGCTATGTAACGGTTAACGGCGCGAAGATGTCTAAGTCTAAAGGCACCTTCATCAAAGCAGCCACTTACCTAGATCACCTAGATCCAGAGTGCCTACGTTACTACTACGCGGCGAAGCTCAACAGCCGCATCGATGACCTCGACCTCAACCTTGAAGACTTCACTCAGCGCGTGAACGCTGACGTCGTGAACAAGATTGTTAACCTAGCATCACGTAACGCAGGCTTCATCAGTAAGCGCTTTGACGGCAAGCTTTCAGCACAGTTTGTAGAGCCAGAACTATACAACGAGTTCGCAACAGCGGCTTCTCGCATCGCAGAGCTTTATGAGAGCCGTGAATTTGGTCGCGCAATCCGCGAAATCACGGCCCTTGCTGACAAAGCAAACCAATACGTCGATGAGAAAGCGCCGTGGGTGATTGCGAAAGAAGAAGGTAAAGACCAAGAGCTGCAAGACATCTGCTCTGTGGGTATCAACCTATTCCGCGTATTGATGACATACCTAAAACCTGTGATGCCTGCGCTCGCTGCACGCACTGAAGCCTTCCTAAACGAAGAGCTGACATGGGAAGGGGTCGCGTCACCACTGACCGATCACGAAATCACTAAGTTCAAAGCGCTGTTCAATCGCATTGATCCGAAGAAAGTGGAAGCGATGGTGGAAGCGTCTAAAGAAGATGCGGCAGCCGAAGTGGCAGCGAAGGAAGCAGCAGAAGCGGCTAAGCACCAAGCGAGCCAAACTGAGCTGGATAAAGATCCTATCGCCGATGAGATTGAATTTGATGCATTCGCCGCAGTGGACATGCGTATCGCTCGTATCATCTCTTGTGAAGAAGTGCCAAAAGCCAACAAACTGCTTAAGTTCCAACTCGATATCGGCGGTGAAACTCGTCAAGTCTTCTCTGGTATTAAGTCTGCTTACAAACCCGAAGAGCTTGAAGGCAAACTCACCGTGATGGTTGCGAACCTTAAGCCGCGTAAGATGAAATTTGGTATGTCGGAAGGCATGATCCTAGCAGCAGGCCCTGGTGGCAGCGAGCTATGGATTCTTGAGCCTCATGAAGGCGCACAGCCAGGTATGCGCGTGATGTAATCACCAGGCTCATATCACTCATCCCCGCGTGACACCGTCCGCGGGGATTTTTTGTGCCCTCAATCACAATATTAGGGCTTACTTTGCACCAAAACCGTTCAACCCCTTCGCCCTACAGAATATAACCCACTGTATTTAAACAACTTATAAGTTGGCACTGTTCCTGCTCTACCCACTTAGTAGTAGGCGAGTACAAGGAGTACGTTATGTTTGTGTTGATCTCAGTGGTTCTATCGATAGCCGTATTGGCTGTCATGCTTTACTTCTCTAAAAAGCGTCAAAGCACTTTAGAGCGCAAGTTTGAAACACTGGTCTTGCTGCGACAGGTGATGTTGCTTAGCCGCAAACATCGTAGCGCGACCCACTTGGCGTTAACCAAGGAGGTGACGGATAGTGAGCTGGAAGAAATTGAAGCGCTCTACGATCAAATGGTCGATATCACCAATGGCTTGGTGGCCAACGCGCCCTTTGACAACAAACCCATGTACCGAATTTTCCAATTAAAACTCAAAGGCATGCATAAAGAGTGGCAAGACAGAACCGTGATTCGCAACCAAGTCATCCACGGTAAAACCATTCGTCACTGCATGTTCTTGATGGATGAAGTCGCGATTGCATGGTTGATTGAGTCTGAGCGTGAAGATCTCAGTGATGAGTACCACATGAACTGGCAACAAATCCTCGACAGTATGGAAGTGCTGACTCAACTGCGTTTGTGCATTCCAGAAATCGATACTATTGATGGTCGCTTGCGCGTTAAATACTATTGCGACAAAACACGTCGTAAACTTAACCAACTGTCGATCATCAGTCCATTGAGTGTTGCCTCACCAGCCAGCAGTGCCGCGATGCGTGACCTGACTGAAATCGCCATCAGCGAAGAGCTAGATTGGACAGAAGAAGCCTTGTATGAACTGACCAGTGACGTGTCTGCGGTCATCTCGCAAGTCTATGACCAAGTGTTATCGGACATGACGGAAACGCTCTACCTGCCACTTCCTCGAGTAGCGATAGCGTGAACGGCTAACGATACACGTTTTAGCAAAATCTATTGTTGCCAATCTATTGTAAAAAAATAAAAACGGCCAGGTGATAAGACCTGGCCGTTTTCATCATTGTTTGCTCAACGCGAATATGCGCTAAAGAACTCTGATACTTAGAGCTTTGTTACTTAGAGCATTTTGCGCGCCGCTTCGACGACAACTTTAATCGAGCGTGCTTCGGTTTCTTTTAGCGTAGAGTGATCAGGGATCTCTTTTTGAGTTCGGTTGATGATGACACCCGCCACACAACCTGCTTTTAGGCCAGAGCTTGCACACATCGTCAATAAGGTCGCTGACTCCATCTCGAAGTTCAGTACGCCCATATCTTGCCACTCTTTCATCGAGCCTTGGAAACGTTTCACCACGCGACCTGAAAAGGTATCGTAACGCTCTTGACCAGGGTAGAAGGTATCACTGGAAGCCGTGACACCCATGTGAACCGTTGCACCTGTCTCTTCTACCGCCGCTTTCATCGCTGTTGCCACATCAAAATCAGCCACCGCTGGGAACTCCATAGGCGCGAAATGCAGACTGGCACCATCGAGACGCACAGAGCCGGTTGAAACAATCATATCGCCAACATTCACATGCGGTTGGATTGCACCAGTGGTACCAACACGTAGGAAGGTACGCACACCACACTGCGCTAACTCTTCAACCGCAATAGAAGTCGATGGGCCACCAATACCGGTGGAACACACAACAACAGGCTTGCCCTCTAATTCAGCGCGGTACAGCGTGTATTCACGGTGACTGGCGAGAAAGACGGGATTATCCATCTCTTCAGCAATTTTTTGCACACGTGCAGGATCGCCAGGGATGATCGCGAGTGTCGCACCAGCAAGATCGTCTTTCGTAACACCAAGGTGGAAAACAGCTTGAGACATAGGGGAGGCTCCTTATAGTGACAGGCTCATCGAATGAGTGGCGGCCTGTTCTTACATTTGTTTGGGTACCCGGCTACTCTAACCAAGTCAGCAATAATATAGAGTGATTTAGATCACACATAACAAAGCAACAAAACATTCAATTTCACAATAAACCGTTTTGCATCACACTTTAATACGCAATATCGTCAATTTTGCACATAAAACCGCCGTTTGATCTCACGTTTTCTCATCGCTACATCCATCACCCCGAGGTCGACAGCGATGCCTCCGAGAGCGAAATAAACGACGAGACGTAGATTAGACCGGATGCTTAAAGCAATCGTTGATGGTTTTACCGATCGCGCGTAACACATCTCTTCTCGTGATGATCCCAACCAATCGACCATTATCAATGACAGGGTAGACCTTGGGCTTACCGACCTTCATCATATCCGCTAACTCGATAATAGAGGTCTCAGGGGTCACTGAAAGTACCTCCTTGCTCATACAGTCCGATACGATATGGGTATCTTGGCAGTAGTAACTCACCTTGATGAGTTTATCCAACAGGTCTTGACCCGATAGAAAACCAATCACTTTTTTGCTCTCGTCAATCACGGGCCCACCGAGATAATTCGAGTTCATCACCTTTTCAAGCGCCGCACTCAACGACATATTGGGGGTAAATGTCACCGCTTGTAACGTCATATAGTCTCTGACCTTTAATGATTCCATCTGCGTCTCCTTGTCCGTGCTCTGGGCGGGTCATACTATATATTGTCGTCTAATTTCTTGATTTCACAAATGGCGCTGCGCATTTTTCCACCGACCCTCAACTTAATGACTAAACTGTAATTAGTGATAGCGATGGAGAGGTATGAGCCCGTGAACTCAACGTTGACTGAATTGATGAAAGTGAACCCCGCGTTGATGCATACGGTGTTTGCCTCTTTGCCTGAGCCGACCTTTTTAATCAGCAAAACGGGCGTCTATGTGGAGGCGTGGGGTGGACGCGATACGACGCGTCACCATGACCCAAGAATCATTATCGGGCTAGATCAGTACCAGGTACTCCCCGCTGATAAAGCGGTGTGGTTTAGCCAAGTGGTGGTCGATGTCATAGAGAGTCAAACCCCGGCAGAGCTGGAATACTCCCTTGACCCAAAGTCGTTGAGCTGTTTTAACGAGGTGGAAGGGCCAAAAGATCGACAGTTTTTTAATGCGTTGGTGATCCCCCTCCCCGATACGGAGTTTGTCCTCTGGACGGTTCGCAACATCACCGAGCACCAAAATGCGCTAGAAAGGTTGGCAAAGCAGCAGCTTGAATTGGAAAAAATTACCCATCTTGACCATTTGACTAAGGTCTACAACCGCTACGCCTTGGATGTGATGGTCCCGGATGTCTTAGAGCTGGCCTATCTTAACCAAACCGGATGTGCGCTGCTGATGATCGATCTTGATTGTTTTAAACAATACAACGATCGCTATGGCCATTTGAAAGGCGATGATGTGCTTGAATCACTGGGGGCAACGCTGATGAACTGGTGCAGTGCGCACGACCTCTGTTTTCGCTATGGTGGTGATGAGTTTCTGATTGTGTGTCCCAACATCAGGGAGAGTGAGTGTTTCGAGCGTGCAGAGCAATTGCGAGATCAGGTTAACGCTCTAGCGATTGAGCATCTATCTTCAACCGTAAGCAATTGTGTGTCGATTACGATTGGCATCCATTATTGCCCGCACATTCCCCACCCGATGAGCACTGAGCGTCTAGTCGCTGTCGCAGACAAAGCGCTGTTCTTTGCCAAAAAACAGCGCCGGGGTACGATTCATCAAATCAATCAGTGGTAGAGCAAGGCATCCACTAGGGTTGTTGCCAGCGCTGTGCGGCTTGCGCATCGGACTCACGCGATTCCACCCAGCGCGTATCGGTTGTCGTGCGCTCTTTTTTCCAAAACGGCGCTTGTGTCTTAAGGTAGTCCATCACAAATTCGCACGCTTCAAACGCGGCTTTGCGATGCGCACTCGTTACGCCGACAAACACAATTTGATCGCCAATATCAAGATCGCCAATACGGTGGATCACACGCACACAATCCAGCGGCCAACGCGCCAATGCGCTGTCGCCAATCTTTTGCAGCGATGACTCCGTCATTCCTGGGTAATGTTCAAGGGTAAGACCGATCACTTGGTCGCCCAAGTTCATGTCCCTCACCTTGCCGACAAAGGTCACCACTGCGCCAATACTGGCGTCTTTCGCCAACTGACCATACTCCTCACCGACATCAAAATCATCCGCTTGAACAGAGATACGAACCGTCATCGTTAGCCCCCAGTCACTGGTGGGAAAAAGGCCACTTCATCGCCATCTTTCAGCGGATGGGTAAGCGGCACAATCGCTTGATTCACCGCTGCGAGCAGTTTACCCGCTTCAAGTGCGAGAGACCATTTGCCCTCTTGCTGCGCAAGATGCGCACGCAATGACTCCACGGTGTCAAATTGGTCAGGGAGCGTTAATGTATCAACGCCAACCAACTCGCGCGTCTGCGCAAAAAACAATACGTTAATCATAATCCACCTTGAAATGCCCGGATTTTCCGCCCGTTTTCTCCAAAAGACGCACCGAACCGATCACTATGTCTTTTTGAACCGCTTTACACATGTCGTAGATGGTCAGCGCCGCCACTGAAGCCGCGGTCAATGCTTCCATCTCCACACCGGTCTTACCGGCGAGCTTGCACACCGACTCGATGCGCACCTGACTCTTTTCGGTCAGCGCTTCCAACTGTACTTCCACTTTGGACAGGAGCAGCGGGTGGCATAACGGAATCAAGTCCCAGGTTTTTTTCGCGGCTTGAATACCAGCAATACGAGCGGTGGCAAACACGTCACCTTTGTGATGCTCTCCAGAGAGAATCAGTTGCAGCGTCTCTGGCGCCATGTGAACAAAAGCTTCAGCGCGCGCCTCGCGCACTGTGTCTGCTTTGCTCGACACATCGACCATATTCGCTTCACCCGAAGCATTGATGTGAGTCAGTTCACTCATGCGATCCCCTTATACTGATAAGTGAGGCATAAAGTTACAAGGACGATGGCTGGCATCCAACTGCTGCTTGATGATCTTAGTCCAGCCTGTGCGACACGCGCCTGTCGAACCCGGCATGGCAAAAATCACGGTGTGATTGGCAAAGCCAGCAATGGCGCGTGACTGAATCGTTGAAGTGCCGATTTCTTCAAAAGAGACCATGCGAAATAGCTCGCCAAACCCTTCCACTTCTTTATCAAATAAAGGCTTCAGTGCTTCAGGCGTACTGTCGCGAGAAGTAAACCCCGTACCGCCAGTGATCATCACCGCTTGGATTGACTCATCCGCAATCCACTGAGAGACGATGGCACGAATCTTATACATGTCATCAATCACAATTTGTTTATCGACCACCTGGTGTCCTGCCTCTTGAGCTTGCTCGACCAAGTAGCGTCCCGAGGTATCGTTTTCTTCGTTACGGGTATCCGACACGGTTAACACTGCGATTGTCGCCGGTTGAAATTTGCTTTCTGCGTGACCCATTTGTTCACCTTTCACATAATTTACGTTGTTATTTTTTCCATCACGAGTGTCCCCCGTGATCACAATTTCGCTTTCGTCACTCTGACGTGGCTATCCACCGATAGAGGCTAAATGAGGTGTAGCACCTGAGTTTCCATCATGAAGAAAGTGACTGACGGATTTGGTTTGAAGTGCTTGCTGAATACGCGACGTCAGCGCCGCTTGTTGACCATCACTTTGGAGCAAATCTCGCAGATCCACCCCCTCTTCACCAAACAGACATAAGTGCAATTTTCCGATTGCCGAGACTCGTAGACGATTGCAACTTTGGCAAAAATCCTTCTCGTAAGGCATGATCAAACCAATTTCACCTTGGTATTCTGGGTGAATAAACACCTGAGCCGGGCCATCGTTACTGGCCCGAGCCTTGAGCAGCCAGCCGTTGGCAATAAGCTGATTGCGAATCGCCACACCGGAGACATGATGTCGTTGAAACAGCTCATCCATCTCACCCGTTTGCATCAGTTCAATGAAACGTAACTGGATTGGCCGGTCTTTTATCCAAGCGAGAAACGCCGGCAGTTCTTGCGCATTGAGATCTTTCATCAACACGACGTTCACTTTGATCTGCGAATACCCCACTTCAAACGCTTTATCAATGCCCGCCATGACTTGGGTAAATTTGTTCTCACCGGTGATCTGGTGGAACATGCGCGAGTCAAGGCTATCGACGCTAACGTTAATGTGAGTTAACCCAGCTTGCTTCCACTGTTCAACCTGCTTCTCCATCCGGTAGCCATTGGTCGTAGTGGCGACTTTCTTGATGCCCGGCGTACTTGAGACGGTATGAATGATATCCGTGAAGTCTTTACGTAAGCTGGGCTCTCCGCCTGTGATGCGCACCTTGTTAGTGCCGCACTCGGCGAACGCATTGACGACCCGTTGGATCTCTTCTATCGATAAAAAAGACGAGCTACGACGCCCCGCAGGTTGATAACCATCAGGCAAGCAGTAGGTACATTTGAAGTTACAGACATCTGTAACAGAGAGACGCAAGTAGTAAAACTTGCGTTGAAAACTATCTTCGAATTGTTGCGCCACGAAACACCTTTCCAAACACGGGAGGCATGACCATTTCCAATCAAGCCCTTGTGACCTTATGTCACTGGCTTAGCGCGCTTATTCTCTTGTTGAAAACTTAGCCCGATAAGCTCGGAGTTATGGCAACCGGTTCCGTTTTGAACCAGCAGCTAAGCGATAAAATACTTAAAATTTGTGGGCCTTTCTACCTTTGGCGTAAAAAAACCGAATCTCGCGCCCAAAATACCCACTATTGAGTACTTGCGGCGCCTCGATTACTCTACATTGTAGTTCATAGTGATAATAACAATGACACACACATGACGTTATACAATACAAAAAAAGTGGTCGCAGTTGGCGGCGGTCACGGTCTAGGGCGCATGTTGGCGGCTCTAAAAGATTTCGGTAGTAACGCCACGGGGATCGTGGCGACGACAGATAACGGTGGCTCAACTGGGCGCATTCGCCACTGCCAAGGCGGCATTGCCTGGGGCGACACTCGTAACTGTATCAACCAATTGATCACCGAACCCTCCATCAGCTCAATGATGTTCGAATATCGCTTCAAAGGCGCGGGAGAGCTCGATGGTCATAACCTTGGCAATCTTATGCTCACGGCACTGGATAACCTGTCCGTGCGCCCACTGGAGGCGACCAATCTCATTCGCAATATGCTTAAAGTGGATGTCAATATCATCCCCATGTCAGAGCACCCTTCTGACTTGAAAGCCCTTGCACCTAACGGACGCTGGGTCACCGGTGAAACCAGTGTCGATGAAATGCCAGATAAGTTGATTCGTTTAGACTTAGAGCCAGAGGTACCGGCGACGAAAGAGGGCGTCCTCGCTATTGAACAGGCAGATGCAATCATACTTGGCCCTGGCAGTTTTCTGACCAGTATTATGCCCCCGCTGCTGCTGCCTGAATTAAGTAAAGCCATCGCGCTCAATCGCAAAGCGACACTGATTTTCGTCGAAAACTTATCCAAGGAGCATGGTCCTGCGGGGAAAATGTCCTTAAGGGAAAAACTCGAATGGTGTGAACGCGCATGCCAAGGGCGTAGGATTGATGTGGTGCTCGGTGATACGCCTCACCCTGAGCTCAGCGAGTGGAACTGTGTGACGACGCACCTTGCCTCACCCAATCGCGACTGGCGTCACGACCGAGTGAAATTGCAGAGCGCCATTGAACACTTAATTGACCAATAACGAGTGGTAACTTTGCTTGGTCTCGTGCAGCAGAGCAATCATGGCATGCTTTGATTGCTCTACGTCTAACTCCGCCCCGGTTTTGACTTTGGTATCTATTTGCGTAGAGAGATGGCACAGGGCATCGGCGCCAAAACTGGCGGCGCTGCTTTTCAACGCGTGGCTGATCTCTTTAAGGTACTCTAACACGTCCGTTGCACCGTCATCAGAGAGATGCTCAATGTAACTGCTCAGTTCCCCTAAAAAGATGTCTAATAGCACGGGGACATTCTCTTGGCCGATTTCATCGGCCAACTTATCGACTTTAGCCTGATTCAAAACAGGTTCCATTAGCTTTCCTTAGCGTTCCACGCTTGTAATTTTCGATAGAGCGTTGACGGGCTGACATCCAAATACCCTGCGGCCTTCGGGATATTGCCATCACATGCGGCGATCGCCTGCTCAATGGCGTTTTTCTCAGTCAACCATAACGGAAAAATCTCATGCACTGAAATCGTCTCCGGTTGCGGTAAAGAGACTCGGATTTCATTGGTCGCCGGTTGGTTTAGCGGCGGCGGCAACATGTCTAAGGTGATCTCGCGGCCATTATTAAGCACAACGACGTTCCGTAACACGTTTTGCAGCTGACGCACATTGCCCGGCCACTCATAACGTTTAAAACGTTCGACCACATCCGGTGCCAGACGAACAAAGTCTTTCCCTTCCTCATTAGACATGAAACCCAACAGCGAGTAGGCAATCTCTATAATATCTTCGCCACGCTCACGCAGTGGCGGGAGATGCAATGGGATCACATACAGGCGATAGTACAAATCTTCCCGAAAACGCCCTTCTTCCACTTCTTTCCAAGGATCTCGGTTAGTTGCACATACAAAACGCACGTCTACACTTTTCATTTTAGACGACCCGACTTTCTGGAAAGTACCGGTCTGGATAAAACGCAGCAATTTGGTTTGCAAGTCTAGATCCATCTCACACAGCTCGTCCAAAAAGAGTGTGCCACCATCAGCCAACTCTGCGGCGCCCTGCCTGTCGGTTGATGCGCCGGTAAACGCCCCTTTCACGTGGCCAAACAGCTCACTCTCAATCAAATCCTTAGGAATCGCCGCACAGTTGATCGCAATAAAGGGCTTATCGCCACGTTTACTGGTGGCATGAATAGCCTCGGCGCACACTTCTTTACCTGTGCCACTCTCACCAGTGATAAAAATACTCGCTTTACTGGTTGCGGCGGAGTCTATGGTGCGATAGACCGCTTGCATGGTTTGGCTACTGCCGATAAACCCTTGATAACTCTGATTTCCCGGGTTATCGGCTTCGTTTTTCAACTTAGTGGCTTTACGAATCGCGTTGTTCACGGTTACGCGCAGGCGATCGGCTTCACACGGCTTAATCATGAAATCTTGCGCGCCAAGACGCATCGCTTCTACCGCGCTATCAATCGAGCCGTGGGCAGTCATAAAGATAACAGGGACATCCGGATCTTTCGCTTTCACCGCGGTTAATACGTCCATCCCCGTCATATCGGGAAGTCTTAAGTCGAGTAGGATGAGATCCGGTGTGCGAAAATTGAGGCTCTCAATCGCATCACGCCCAGTGCCGACGATATTGATGTCTATCCCCAGCGGCGTGAGATACGAGCGATAGAGCGCCGCAACGGACGCCGTATCTTCTACCATGAGTAGGTATTTGGATTTTTGAGTATTCATTGCCTAGCCGTCTATTTTTATTTTGCATTCGACTAAATGATTGCATTGCGCATTGCATTTTGCAAATTTATCACCTAAAAAGCGCGTAATTGAATGAAAATCACGCTTTAAAAGTTGGCACGCTAGATGCAACAAACACTGTGACCCTCATGGGTCACCTAGCCAACTGACGTTGTTAGTGAACAAAGTATTCACAAGAATAGCCAATAGAACTGATTTCTGTTGGCTTTTTTTTGTCTTGTGATCTGGGATTAGCTGTTGGCAATAAATTGCTGCCTCAGCTTGTCAATTTGGTCACGCTTCTCAGCAGCAAGCTCAAATTCCAACTCTTGCGCATGACGATACATTTGCGCTTCGAGCTGACTGATCGCTTTCTCTAACTCTTGTGGGCTCATATTGCCATAGGATTGAGACAACTCGGCGACTTTGGACAAAGGCACGGCGTTTTGATTCTTCTGACGCTTCGACTTCGTGATATCACCTAGCTCCATAATATCTTTGATATTACGTTTTAATGCTTGTGGCTCTATGCCCATTTTCTCGTTGTAAGCTTGCTGTTTCTCGCGACGTCGATTCGTCTCGTCCATCGCTTTCTTCATCGACTTGGTGATGGTGTCCGCGTACAGAATCGCTCGACCCTCAATGTTTCGCGCCGCGCGGCCTATGGTCTGAATCAAGGAACGTTCTGAACGCAAGAAGCCTTCTTTATCTGCGTCTAAAATCGCTACGAGAGAGACCTCAGGCATATCGAGTCCTTCTCGCAACAGGTTAATACCCACTAGGACGTCAAACTCACCAAGTCTCAGATCGCGAATGATCTCGACCCGCTCCACCGTATCGATGTCTGAGTGTAAATAACGCACTTTGACGTCATGCTCGGTCAAGTACTCAGTGAGATCCTCCGCCATTCGCTTGGTCAGCGTCGTGACTAACACACGCTCATCTTTCGCCGCTCGAATACGAATTTCTGACAGTAGATCATCTACCTGAGTCGCCACGGGGCGCACTTCAAGTTGTGGGTCAAGCAAACCCGTCGGCCTAACGACCTGATCGGCGATCTCCCCATCCGATTTCTCTAGCTCATAATTACCTGGCGTCGCTGAAACAAAAATGGTTTGCGGTGCCAATGATTCAAACTCTTCAAACTTCAACGGACGATTATCGAGCGCCGACGGCAGACGAAAACCAAACTCCACTAAGGTCTCTTTTCGTGAGCGATCCCCTTTGAACATCGCGCCGATTTGCGGAACTGTAACGTGCGATTCATCAATCACCAACAAGCCATCGTGCGGTAGATAGTCAAACAAGGTCGGCGGCGGCTCTCCCTCATTTCGACCACTGAGGTAGCGGGAGTAGTTTTCAATCCCCGAGCAAAAACCCAACTCGTTCATCATCTCTATATCAAACTGAGTACGCTGGGAGATCCTCTGCTCTTCAAGCAATTTGTTGTTTTCCAGCAACGTTTTTTTACGCCCTTCCAACTCTACCTTGATTTTTTCTATCGCATCTAAAATACGATCTCGAGGGGTAACGTAGTGCGTTTTTGGATAAATGGTAAATCGCGGTAGGTCTCGCTGTTTCACCACACCCGTGAGCGGGTCAAACACGCTGATGCAATCTATCTCATCATCAAACATCTCAATCCGTACCGCATCTTGATCCGATTCAGCCGGAAAGATGTCGATCACCTCTCCACGCACTCGAAATTGGCCGCGCTCGAACGCCACGTCGTTGCGGCTGTATTGCAATTCGGCCAAACGACGTAGGATATCACGTTGGTCCATCACATCGCCGCGACGGATGTGCAACATCATTTGCAAATAGGATTCAGGATCGCCCAAACCATAGATCGCAGACACCGACGCGACGATGATGGCATCTTTACGCTCAAGTAGCGCTTTGGTGGCCGACAGGCGCATTTGCTCTATGTGCGAGTTAACCGAGGCGTCCTTTTCAATAAAGGTGTCGGTGGTGGGTACGTAGGCTTCAGGCTGATAGTAATCGTAGTAAGAGACGAAATACTCAACAGCATTATTAGGGAAAAACGACTTCATCTCTCCGTACAGCTGCGCAGCCAGTGTTTTATTCGGTGCAAGTAGAATGGCTGGCCTTTGTGCTTGAGCAATCACATTCGCCAGTGTGAACGTCTTGCCAGAGCCCGTAACACCGAGCAGTGTTTGATGGGCAAGCCCTGCATCAAGGCCCTCGAGTAACTGCTTGATCGCGGTTGGCTGATCCCCTGATGGCTGATAGTCTGAGACCAGATCAAATACTTTATTCATACGCATGTACACCGTGAGACAATTTGGTCTATTTTGGCTGTATAGATATACAGACTCAATAGGCGAGAGAAAAATAAATTACCGATTTTTCTTATCTGTAGAATTTACTCTAGATCATCATATTCATTCCTGTTAATATTCCTCCCCCTAAAGGAAATCTACTCCTAAAATCCCTCTCTTTTACTCCACAGCTTACTCACATTTCAAGCTAGTTTGTTACATTCTATTTTTGTTATGCACAGGCTAAGATCTCGCCGTTTCTCAGGCATTTTCTCGATTATCATCTGATAGAACAAGGTGTTGTAACCCAAACTCTTCACGTTACAAATTAGAGTAAAGGCATTAATTTTGACGGAAATTTTACTTGATCAGATCTCATGCACACACTTATCCACAATTTTGGTGGATAAGTAAATAGAGCCCAAATGCCGCAAGGGCTACAGAAAAGTAAAGCTTTTTTTATGATTAATTTTTGCGTTTTTACGCAGAATGAAACTTGACAGATTTTCTGGTACTGCTAATATTCCGCTCGCTTTAGAGCAATTCCCCCTTAGTTCAGTTGGTAGAACGGCGGACTGTTAATCCGTATGTCGCAGGTTCGAGTCCCGCAGGGGGAGCCAAATTCAAGAAAGCCCAGCTTAAAATAAGTTGGGCTTTTTTACGTTCAGAGCTTTGTGAACGGTGAATATGTCGCAGCCGGATGGCCGGCCCGTTCGAGTCCCGCAGGGGGAGCCAAATTCCTAAAAATGCCCAGCTTATACAGTTGGGCATTTTTACGTTCAGAGCTTTGTGAACAGTGAATATGTCACAGCCGGATGGCCGGCCCGCTCGAGTCCCGCAGGGGGAGCCAAATTCAAGAAAGCCCAGCTTAAAATAAGTTGGGCTTTTTTACGTTCAGAGCGTTGTGAACAGTGAATATGTCACAGCCGGATGGCCGGCCCGTTCGAGTCCCGCAGGGGGAGCCAAATTCCTAAAAATGCCCAGCTTATACAGTTGGGCATTTTTACGTTCAGAGCTTTGTGAACAGTGAATATGTCACAGCCGGATGGCCGGCCCGTTCGAGTCCCGCAGGGGGAGCCAAATTCAAGAAAGCCCAGCTTAGAAATAAGTTGGGCTTTTTTACGTTCAGAGCTTTGTGAACGGTGAATATGTCACAGCCGGATGGCCGGCCCGTTCGAGTCCCGCAGGGGGAGCCAAATTCAAGAAAGCCCAGCTTAGAAATAAGTTGGGCTTTTTTACGTTCAGAGCTTTGTGAACGGTGAATATGTCACAGCCGGATGGCCGGCCCGTTCGAGTCCCGCAGGGGGAGCCAAATTCAAGAAAGCCCAGCTTAGAAATAAGTTGGGCTTTTTTACGTTCAGAGCGTTGTGAACAGTGAATATGTCACAGCCGGATGGCCGGCCCGCTCAGAGTATAGATGGCTGAACGAACCAGATTAAATTATTGAAATCGATTAGTTGATAACGATAGTTGAACCAACCATTTCTTCATTTAGTACTGTTAGGTTAGACGCACCTACTGTACCCACCGCTTTCAATAGACCTTGCTCGTCACGCTCCATTGCTGGTGCGTCTGTAGTAACACCCTCAGGCAATTGGTCTAAGCCTTCGATTTGACCATAGAAGATATTGTTCACAAACTTAGAACCAACCATCTGGAATTTTTCGCCTTCAAATTGTCGGAATGCGTTTGTACCATCTTCAGTTGCGATAGACAGGTTGTTTTCAAATAGCGTATTAACAGCTGGGAAGATTGTTTCAACACGTTCATCGTTGGTTAAGCTCACACGGTGAATTGCATTACTCGCAAAGATACCTTGTGTGTTGTTCACTAGCGTGTTGTTCTTAACCACAACGTCTTTTGGTGTCCACTGTTTTTGCAGTGTTTTGCCGTCCGTTGAGTCTTTACTTAGCACTTCGCCATTCGCTACATCGATGATGCCTGTGTTCAGCACAAGAGCGCCACGGTAAGTACCTTTACCCAATGTACCTTCGATATAGTTGTTTTCAATTATGTGGTTCTCATCATAGATACGGATACCGCCTGAGTTAGCCGTGTTACCCGGTAAGATCACGTTGTTTGTCACAACATTATTATGGCCATGACGTAAAGAAATCATCGAAGTACTGTTTTTGATTGTGTTGCCATCAAAAGTGATGCCGCTCGCTTTCACAGAGATAAGCTCGATCTCGCCAGAGCCGTTTTTACCGACATAACCACTGATATTGTCGAAGTAGTTATTGCGGATAATACTTTGTGAATCAAACAGTGAGTTGTGGCTGTCACCCACGCGGATCGCTTGTCTGTCGTTGCGGTTGGTTCTCACCATTTTCGGGTTTGAGTTTTCGATCAGCTCCATATCTAAAGCCGTCAGGTCTTTAAAGATGTTACCTTCGATCAGAGTTTTCTCTAACTTGTCTGATGTTGCGACAACAAGCATCGCGCCGCGCTTGTACTTACCTTCAAAAGTATTGTTGGTAATCTTGTTATTTTCGCCGCCAACCGTGATCCAACGGATGTTAGGGTATTTTCCTTTCTCATCTGCTACGTATTCGTAATCGTTGAACTTGTAGATAACAGAGTTATTTAAGGTGTTGTTTTTACCAAAGATACCAAACACGCCCATGATGTTTGCATCATGACTTTCAGTGCTTAGTGTTGCGCCCCCATCAGTGAAGACTAAGCTTTCAATTAGGTTGTTATCACCCTTAATCAAGAACTGAGTTGAACCGTTAAAAATGGCAGTTCCAGGCTCTTGAGCAACAATCTTGACGTTGCTCGCAGATAAAGTCACACGACCTAAATCGGCATAGCGACCTGGTTTGATGCTAATAACGTCGCCATCTTGCGCGTTGTTGATGCTCTCGCGTAGCTCCAGCACCTCTTGTGCAGAAGCCACAGCAACACCTTGATCAACCATAACTGCTGTCGGTTGGGTAACTTGTTCTGTGCTTGCGTGGCTCGTTGTCGCGCTTGCGAATAGTAATGAACCTAAAATAAATGCAATTGGTGACTTTTTCATTAGTATCTCTTTCGTAGGGTATTTGAGTATGAGGGAAGGTTAGCAACACACAAGAGGGCGAGAAAACTGACTCGCCCTTGGAATGTGGTCTGAATCGCATCGGCTTTGTTAAACTGCGGATAAATTAAAATAATTTAATAATACAAATATACTGTGCTATTTAAGGGTTGTAAAGGGTCTTGGTTCAGGTTAATAGATCTCTTAGATTTTATTTTAACTTATTGTTTTTAAATACTTAAATTTGGGATCGTCTTAACTCTTAGTAGAAGTTTTAAACTAGACCATATGAGAGGCTCTGCAAATCAAGGATAATTTGTAATATTAGTGCACTTGCCATAACGAAATATTGATCGGGATTTTGGGAAAGATATAAAGTATGAATGAGTTGGTAATTCTTCCTGCTAGCAGTGTTCCCACTAGCACGTTTCTGGACAAAAATGAGTCAGTGATTATGCTAAATTAGAAATTCATAAATTACTTTCAGTATGGAAAAACCACTAAGTAATGCTAAGTTGCTACTCCCAAGCATCTGCGAGACTAGCCTTTAATTTTCTGTAGCCACAAAATAAAGTGTCGACTTATTGCGTTTTAGTAGGCGCTAGCAAGAAATTTTCTATGATATCCAATGGCTCTTTAAATGCATCAAGCAACGCATCTACTAGAGCTTCGTCTTCCGAAGACTCAATATGACGGCTTAAAGCATCTTTGCCCTCATCGGTGAATCGATAGTTTAGTAGATCCTTTTGATGCTCAGATAGCTTACTAATAAGGTCATCAAAGCTAATGTTGTCATTGCATATTTTTTTTCGCCCACACTCAGTTAACTTTTCATAGTGGTCGTTAACTAACTCGACCCAACCTTCCGTCTTAGCTAGCTGCCAAAGTGAAGGGGGCATTAACCTTTCCAGATCAGTATTTATGTTTAATCCGCCGACTTTGAACATTGCTTTTAGGTCATCATTTGGCTTCAATAAAAAGCGTTTTATATGCTTGGAAGCAACAGCATCGTCTAAAGTCTCTGAGGCCTTTTTTCCTGCATCATCGTTGTCCAAAATGATAAGAGCTTGCAATTTATCCTTGGGCTTAACGTGCTTTTGAAGCAAATGAAATGCTTGTAGTCTATCGGCTGCCGAATTAGCACCGTTACTAGCATTTGATGGGACAAAAATATGAACCTTGTCATTAAGTCCTTTTGCTTTAAGTAAACAGCCAAAAACTTTCTTATCACTTTTTCCCTCAAGGAAAAGGTGAGGTAGCTTAGTTTTAGACAGTTTATTTTTAAGATTTTCTTGAGCTTGGATGTACTCTTTCTCTCTCTGATCCCACTCTTTTCTTTTATCTTCAACTATTGGTGCAATTAGCTGTAGAAAGCCCATATTACCATGCAATGCTTTCTCGTCAGTCTGACTAACAAAAGTGGCGTTATCTTTCTGTCCAACATAGTAACTGGTTGTCTTAACATTCGAAGGTAACTTTTCAGATGAACCAATAGAGTAAATTGCTGGGGAGTGAGTTGTAATTAGTATTTGAGTGTGATTTTTTGCAGCTTCAATTAACTGCCTATTAAGCTCGAAGCAGGATAAGAACTCAACGTTATTCTCTGGCTCTTCGAAAGCCCATATCTGGGGTTTAATTGTATTTCTCTTTGCCGCTTTTTGCTTCCTAGACGCAATAAATGACAGGATCATCGGTATGTGGCGGATCTTTATTCCATCACCTCTCCTGGTCAATGGAATTTCATCTGCATTAAACTCCAATGCTCCAAAAATGCTCCTAAGGTTTTTGGGGAGTTTGACCACATTACTACCCGAAAACTCATCATCTATTGCTTTTGTAAGGTCTTGAACATGAGTATTGATCTCTTGTTCGAAACTTGAAGCAGATTGATGTAAACCTTGATCAGACAAGTTAGCCAATGAATCATATAGTTTAATTTGCAAATTCTGAAAATAATTCCAGTCTTTTGTTGCTGGTATATACTCGAAATCAATTGCATTTAATAAATTTGGAATTTTGCTGCGAGGAGGAAAACCTTTAGCTCTTTTTTGTATCTGGTTATTCCTGATTGTACACAACCCACTTTCTTCATAGTCGTTTCGAACCCCTTCTTCCCGCCATACTTTTTTCCAGTAAACATGGTCTTGTGTTAAGTTTTTTCGATAGCTTTTGGGAAGCTTTAAGGCAAGTTCAATAACAATCTCTTGCGCTCGTTGGTTATACTTAGGAGCATATTTATTGTGATCGTTCTCAAAATTAAAGTTCTGATTGTGATCTGTTTGCCCATTGAAGAACAGGTTTAGTGCTCGTAGCACATTGGACTTTCCAGCATCATTCCTTCCAACAAATGTCGTGATCTCTTCAGCCTTAAACGCTTGGTTAGAGATAGAACGGAAGTTCTTGATAGAGATCTGGCGTATCATTTACTGCTCCAAAGTTATCTTAGAGCCTTAATACTAATACAAAAGTATACTTTTCAGTAGGTTAAATTTCTTAAGCGAAATGAGAAGTGCTACCCAGTAAGAAAAAAAGGGGAGTAGCCTTGCACTTGGGTTTGCCATTAGATTCTGTATTTCAAAAGCAGTTCGCAAAGACTACTCATTCATTAGTGCTTAGCTCACTTTGGGGCGTACCATCTAATTAATGAGATAACGCTTGTTCAGCTAATTAGGGCTTTAAACCCAAAAAGTAATCGCACGTTATTGTCATCTGACAGCAGCCGGATTGCGCAATAAAAAATGGTCATCCGTTGGATGACCATTAAATACGTTTACGTAGAGAGCGTGGAGGTTACGCGCCTTCGTTATGCAACTCTAAGTTAGCAAGCTCTTGCTGAATCTCTCGCTGCGTTTTTGCATCATCGCTGCGCAAAGACTCAAGAAAGTCTAAGTACTGCTGATTGATGTCGCCGGTTACGTATTCACCGCTAAATACCGACGTTTCGAACTGAGAGATGTCTGTGTTGCCTAGGCCAACGGCGTCCGTAAGGTCTTCCAACGTCTGGAAAATGAGCTCATCGGCACCAATTTGCTTACAGATCGCTTCGTTGTCTCGGCCATGGGCGATAAGCTCATTGGCGCTTGGCATGTCAATGCCGTACACGTTCGGGAAGCGAATCTCTGGCGCAGCAGAGACCATGTACACTTTCTTCGCACCTGAATCGCGGGCCATTTCGATGATCTGCTCTGACGTAGTACCACGTACGATAGAGTCATCAACCAACAACACATTCTTGTCTTTAAACTCTGAACGAATCGCGTTGAGTTTACGACGTACTGACTTCTTACGCTGCTGCTGACCCGGCATGATGAACGTGCGGCCAACATAGCGGTTTTTCACAAAACCTTGGCGGTAAGGCTTTTCAATCGCTTGAGCGATTTGTAGGGCGATGTCACACGAGGTCTCTGGAATCGGGATAACCACATCAATATCCAGATCAGAAAATTCGTCACGAATTCGGTCGCCCAGTTTCTTGCCCATTTCCACGCGCGCGCTGTACACCGAAATCTTATCGATAAATGAGTCAGGACGTGCAAAGTAAACAAATTCGAAAATACATGGGTTGAGTCGAGGGTTATCCGCACACTGCTTAGTATGCAGTTGCCCATCAAACGTTGCATAGATTGCTTCACCTGGCGCGACATCGCGCATAAAGTCAAAACCGACCGCATCCAGTGCCACTGATTCAGAGGCAACCATGTACTCAGTGCGACCTTCAACCTCGCGTTTACCTAAACACAATGGGCGAATGCCGTTAGGATCGCGGAACGCTATCATGCCGTGACCGATGATCATAGCCGTCACCGCGTAAGCACCACGAATCGCGCGATGCACGTTGGTGACAGCACGGAACACATCTTCAGAGGTTACATTACCTTTGACAGTATCAATTTCATGAGCCAACACGTTAAGCAACACTTCTGAATCAGAGGTGGTGTTGATGTGACGACGGTCTTTCTCGAACAACTTTTCGCGAATTTCGTGTGCGTTTGTGAGGTTACCGTTGTGAGCCAGTGTGATACCAAATGGTGAGTTCACGTAGAAAGGTTGCGCTTCAGACGCGCTTGAGCTTCCTGCTGTTGGGTAGCGAACATGGCCGATACCCACTGTACCTTGAAGTCTTTGCATGTGTTTGGCTTCAAACACATCCTTTACTAAACCGTTCGCCTTTCTCAGACGAAAACGATTGCTATCTATGGTACAAATACCCGCGGCATCTTGGCCACGATGCTGCAATACCGTCAATGCGTCATAGATAGACTGGTTTACAGGCGTTGTGCCCACGATTCCAACAATACCACACATGTCTTAACCCTCGATTTTCGACAATGGCTGGAGCGCTATAGCGCCCCAGATAAGAAACTAGATGTTGCTTGTAGGTGTTCAAAAAAAGGTGCGATGATGCGGCTGAATTCCGGTACCAACTGCGACCCTTTCCACCACTGTGAGTCTGGAAACGACGTAAACGCATCCATGAAGAATAGTGCCGCTGACACTATAAGAACACCTCGTAAACCGCCAAACACGATACCAAGGACTCTATCCGTTCCAGACAAACCTGTCTTCTGCACTAATTGAGCAATCACATAATTGACGATAGCACCGACAATCAGAGTTGCAATAAACAGAGCAGCGATCGCGGACCCGTTTCGAATCATGTCATCTTCGATATTGGTGAAATACATCGCCAATTTCGCGTAGTACTGACTGGCAATAAAAAAGGCGCCAAACCAGATAACAAGAGACAGTGCTTCTTTCGCGAAGCCACGAATTAAACTGATCAGCGCTGAGAGGCCGATCACACTTAAAATGACAATATCTAACCAGTTCATGTTGTTCTACATCTTAAGTTGGCGCGCATTTTAACAGAAAAAACGCTGACGCAAACGTTTTCTTATGGATTTAGTGGTTTAAATTTAAGCAATCGGCCTTTTGAGCCAGTGATCTTTTCCAGTTCAATCACTTGGCGTTCGAGTTTACTCTTCGACACATCAGGACCAATAATTACTCGGGTAAAACCATTCTCTAATTTGGTGTGTGCTTGGTATCCGCGCTTTTGTAAATCATCCACGACGCTCTGTGCATTCTCTGCGTTTTTTAACGCCATCAGTTGGATGATCCATGCACTGTCTTGATACTCATTGCGTTCAGGGATGGCTTTAACGATCACCTCGAGTGGCGCCTCTTCTGCACTCCCCTCTTGAGTGACGACCGCGACAGGTGTATCGGGCAGCGCTTTCGAGTCATCCACCGGCTCGAGAATCTCAAACGATTCCAGATCGCTTTCAAGCTCCGGTTTTAGCGGAATACTGGCGATCTCTTCCTGATAGTGGCTTTTCTTGCCATCGAGCACATCGGGCAATACGATGACGCCAATCGCCACTAAGATGATGGTACCGACTAAGCGGTTTTGAAATTTGCTCGCCATTTAATCTCCTTATGTTTGCCAATGCGCCAACACTTCCCCAACGGTATGAAATGAGCCAACAACCAGTATCACATCGTCTTGGCCCGCCTTTGTCATCGCGGCTTCAAAAGCCAGCACCGGAGAATCAAAGGTTTGAGTCGCGGCTGGTAAATGACTTGCCAGTTCATTAGCGTGCGCGGCGCGAGGACCATGCAGTGAAGCTGGATACCAGTGCGAAGAGAGCTCGCTCAAGATAGCCAGCGTCGCCTTGATGTCTTTATCATGCAGCATGCCCACCACAGTATGAATCACACGTTTTGGGTATTGCTTGGCTACACGTTCAACCAGGTATTGCGCTGAATGTGGATTGTGCGCGACATCCAAAAGTATCACTGGCGAAGTGTGCAGAATTTGCATGCGCCCTGGCAAGGTGGCGTTTTTAAGGCCGTTGACGATATTGATATCTGTGATATCCAGATTGGCGTTTGCCAGCGCCGTTAAGGCCGTCGCCGCGTTCTGCAGCGGCAGTCCGGGAATGGGTAGCTCGTTTAATTCAAAAGTGCCAAGTTGCCAGCGCCATTGTGTCTCTGATTGTTGCTCGTAGTGGTATTGAATCCCCACTTGAAAGAGCTCAGCCTGAATATCATCGGCGTGTGCTGCCACGGTTGATGGCGCTTTCGGTTGACCGCAAATCGCTGGTTTGCCTGCGCGAAAGATGCCGGCTTTCTCAAAACCAATCACGTTAATGTCATCGCCCAGCCAATCGACGTGGTCGATGGCTAAACTGGTAATCACGGATACGTCATGATCGACGACATTAGTGGCGTCTAAACGCCCGCCCAAACCGACCTCAAGCAAGACAACATCCACTTGCTCGGTTTGAAACAGGCGTAACGCCGCAAGCGTGCCAAACTCAAAAAAGCTTAGGCTGATATCCCCACGCTGCTGTTCAATGAAATCGAAGGCTTGGCAATGCTTCTCGTCGGCTAAATCGACGCCATTGATGCGCACGCGCTCGTTGTATCGAATTAAATGAGGAGAAGAGTAGACACCGACTTTATACCCTGCGTCCAGCAAAATCGCTTCCATCAAAGCGCAGGTAGAACCTTTGCCGTTGGTGCCAGCAACGGTAATGACTGTCGGAGCGGGTTTGGTTAAGTTGGCTTGTTGTGCGACGGCTTGGACTCGGTCTAGCCCGAGATCTATCGCTGAGGTATGGATGTTGGCTAAATAATCAAGCCACATCGTAAGAGGGGATGTGGCTTGTGGAATTTGGGTTTGACTCATCTAACTGAAACCATAAATTGTGGTGGTTTGTTAGTGTGTTACTTTACCCTTTTTCGTCCGCTTCTGGTACTTCATATGCAGGTTCATTTGGCGCATCATTCACAGAAACCACCAATGGCGACGGTTGATTGGTCATTTTGGCCAACAAACTGCCGATGCGTTGACGCATTTCACGGCGATCAACAATCATATCGATAGCCCCGTGTTCCAATAGGAACTCACTGCGCTGGAAGCCTTCTGGAAGATCTTCACGAACGGTTTGTTCAATCACACGGCGACCTGCAAAACCAATCAGTGCTTTGGGTTCACCAATATTGATATCGCCTAGCATCGCTAAGCTCGCCGATACACCGCCCATGGTTGGGTCCGTCATTACTGAGATGAACGGCAAGCCTTTTTGCGATAGTCGCTCTAACGCTGCACTGGTTTTTGCCATCTGCATCAGAGACATTAGCGCCTCTTGCATTCGCGCACCACCACTGGCCGAGAAACAGACTAAGCCACAGTTGTTTTCCATCGCCGCTTCAACCGCACGTACGAAACGAGCGCCAACGACTGAACCCATCGAGCCCCCCATAAAGGAGAACTCAAACGCACACGCGACCACAGGTAGACCCAACAGCTCGCCTTGCATAACGATGAGCGCGTCTTTTTCACCACTGCTCTTTTGCGCAGCAGAAATACGGTCTTTGTATTTCTTCGAATCGCGGAACTTGAGCTTATCTTGTGGCTCAAGCTCAGTGGCTAACTCAGTACGATTGCCTTCATCCAAAAATGTTTCAAGACGACGACGCGACGACATGCGCATGTGGTGATCACATTTAGGACAAACTTCTAGATTTCGCTCTAGTTCAGCGTGATAAAGCACTTGTTCACACGATGTACACTTGGTCCATACCCCTTCAGGGATTGACGCTTTTCTCGATGTGCCGATATTGCTCTTTTCTAAAATCTTTTCAAGCCAACTCATGGAAGACCTTTTCTCTCTCGATCCCCGTTCAATACAGGGATTCAAATTCTGAATTTACGCGTGAGGATTAAAGCATATTAAATGCCAAGTGTAGACAAAAAACTGGTTGTACCTATTTTCTGGCTCTCTGTCTCACGCCCTAACGTCCTGATTGATTCGACAATTTATCACGAATTAGTTCAGATTGTCTGGCAAAAACAGAGGTCCGATCGGTACGCGTGGCAACTGATACTCATCCGGATAATCCACATCCACCAAATATAATCCTTCTGCTTTCGCTGTGGCGCCCGCCAATTTTCTGTCTTTCACGCCAAGCAACCACTCTATCCACTCGGGCTTTTGCTCACCGCGTCCCACGCAGATAAGGCTGCCGGTAATATTACGCACCATATGATGCACAAAGGCATTGGCCTTAATATCAATCACGACATATTGCCCGTGACGAGACACATTCAGGTGCATCACATTGCGCCAAGGGCTACGAGATTGGCATTGCACCGCTCGAAATGAGGTAAAGTCGTTTTCGCCGAGCAAATACTGCCCAGCTTGGTGCATCAATGCTTCATCCAGTTCACCGTGGTAGTGGCTCACGCCTGACGAGAGGATCCCGGGTCTCAGAGGGCTATTGAAGATAATATAGCGGTAGCGTCGCGCGGTCGCAGAGAAACGAGCATGGAACGACTCCGGTACCTCTTTCGCCCAGCGAACACAGACATCCGATGGCAAATTGGCGTTCACGCCCATAGTCCACGCCACCATTTTTCTTTCTGCCGTGGTATCAAAGTGAACCACTTGGCCAGTGCCATGTACGCCTGCATCTGTCCTGCCAGCACATTGCACTTCAACGGGGTGATTGGCGACAACACTCAACGCTTTCTCGAGCGCTTCCTGAACACTTTTCACCTCTTTTTGGCGTTGCCAGCCATAGTATTGAGTACCGTTATATTCGATACCTAACGCTATTCTCATCTGCAGAATCTCTTTAAAAATGGGCCGGGCAGTATACCTTTAATAAGGATAAAAAATAAGAGGGCCGCAGCCCTCTTACCTCACTCTAACTCGCTTATCCGCGGTTGATTTTGTCAATCAGACGTTTGGCTTCTCGACGGATCTCGTCACTGCCATCGACAATCGCCTCTTCGAGTAGTTTGATGGCCCCTTGCGCGTCATTCATCTCAACGTAAATCTTGGCGAGATCAAGTTTTCCTGCCGCCTCTGCGTTTGAATCGACGTCAATCTCATCACCAATGTCACCGATCACATCAGGGAAATCATTCAGGCCAACATCCAACTTGAGCTCGTCATCCAGCTCTTGCTGCTCTTCCATCTCCACTTCTGCCATCAGTTCATCAATGGTTCTAAACTGATTTTTCTGCGGGCTGAAGTCGTCGGCGCTGTCTTGAATGCTCCAATCTTCATCGCTGACCTCAGGTTGCTCAAGAGCATTATCTTGATCCCAAACCCCACGCTCTTCTTCAGGAATGTCATCCGAAATCTGTGCCTGCTGCTCGGGAGAGAGCGTAAAGCCGTTCCAATCTTCGCCGCCCATCTCGAGCATAGCGTCAATATCCATACCGGCACTGTCAGACGTCGTGGCATCGATCGGGCTGTCAAATGAGAAGCTAGGTGCGGCATCCTCGCTGTCTGCAAGCAACTCATCAAAGGCTTGCTCATCAAACTCTTGTGCGGCCATTGCCTCAGCGACGTCGATATCAGCGCGGCGTTCGGAAGGAATTTCCGACAGCTCAGGCGTCTCCAAGTCGTCTAAATTGAAATTGACCTCATCGGCACTCTCTGCGTCCCCATCTGTGGTCGGCATGTCAGCCAGCGCTTCGTCTTCACCATATTCAGGCAATTCCAGCTCATCAAACTCGGTCAGTTCCTGCCCAACAGGTTCGCCTTGGTCATCAGACATCGGCTCTGAAGCCATATCTGCAAGTGCGTCATCCTCATTATATTCAGGCAGCTCAAGCTCATCGGTATCGACTGATTCCGTCGCTTGATCCTCTTGAGGAGAGTCTGTACTCGGCGCTAGCGCCTTCTCTTCAAGATCAATGAATGGCTCATCGCCCAAATCCGCCAGAGCATCGTCTTCGTTGTATTCTGGAAGCTCGAGATCATCGAAGTCGAAAGTCTCATCGTCACTGACTGATTTCTCTGGCTCTGGTGTGACAGGTTCTTTGGCCACATCCGCAAGCGCATCGTCTTCACTGTATTCTGGAAGCTCTAAATCATCAAAATCGAGAGTCTCATCGTCACTGAGCGATTTCTCTGGCTCTGGTGTGGCAGGTTCTTTGGCCACATCCGAAAGCGCATCGTCTTCACTGTATTCTGGAAGCTCTAAATCATCAAAATCGAGAGTCTCATCGTCACCGACTGATTTCTCTGGCTCTGGTGCGGCAGGTTCGTTGGCCACATCCGCAAGTGCGTCTTCTTCACTGTATTCTGGAAGCTCTAAATCATCAAAATCGAGAGTCTCATCGTCACTGACTGATTTCTCTGGCTCTGATGTGGCAGATTCTTTGGCCACATCCGCAAGCGCATCTTCTTCACTGTATTCTGGAAGCTCGAGATCATCAAAATCGAGAGTCTCATCGTCACTGACTGATTTCTCTGACTCTGGTTCGGCAGGCTCGTTGGCCATATCCGCAAGCGCATCGTCTTCACTGTATTCTGGAAGCTCGAGATCATCAAAATCGAGAGTCTCATCGTCACTGACTGATTTCTCTGGCTCTGATGTTGCAGGCTCATTGGCCACATCCGCGAGGGCATCTTCTTCAGTACGTTCTGGAAGTTCCAAATCATCGACGTCAGAGATATCACTGACAGATTGCGACAGTGGATCTGCACTGTCCGATGTATCCGCATCGGTTTGTATCTCTGGCGTTGGGTCTTCCACCAGCCAATCTTCATCTTGCGGAACACCAAACTCATTCGCAGCGACTTCAGGGGCTGATGATGACGCAAGCTCCGGCTCGTCTGATGATTCTTTCTCATCCGATTCCGGTGCTTCTACCGCTTCGCTCTCCTGTGTGTTAGAAGCTGGTTGATCAATGCCCTGGTCCCATCCAGCATCAACGGCAGGTGTAGGCTCATCCTCTACAGGTTGTGTTGGTTCTGGCTCAGTCGCTAACTCTTCCTTAACCTGACTCTCTTCTAATAGGCTCTCTTCAACGTGTGGCTGCTCAACCTCTTCAATGGCAGACGTCAGCCAATCATCATCGTCAGCATCATCACTTTGGTCATCATCACTCTGGGTAGCTGGCTCTGCTGGCTTTCCCTCACTGCCGCTTTGCGGCAGCAACTCGTCACTATCGAGCGGCGTCTCTGAGTCATAATCAGGATTTTCCACTTCGTCGATAGCGGCGCTTAACCAGTCGTCTTCATCTTCTTCTGGCTCTGGCTCTGGCTCTGGCTCTGGCTCTGGCTCTGGCTCTGGCTCTGGCTCTGGCTCTGGCTCTGGCTCTGGCTCTGGCTCTGGCTCTGGCTCTGGCTCTGGCTCTGGCTCTGCAGGGATGAGAGCAGACTCGTCCTGCTCGTCAAGCGCTAACGTAGATAAATCAAGGTCTTGTTGTTGTTCGTCGAGCAATGGGTCACCTTGCGGGGCAACACTCATCATATCGTCGATGAACTCTTCGCTAGAAAAACCTTTCTCTGGTTCTGGTTCTGGTTCTGGTTCTGGTTCTGGTTCTGGTTCTGGTTCTGGTTCTGGTTCTGGTTCTGGTTCTGGTAAAGCCTGTTCCTCTGCTTGCGCTTGGTCAAGTAAGGTATCGACATCTTCACTCACGCTCTCGCTAGGCGACACGTCGTCAGCAATGGCTTCTAGGCTCTGTTCACTACTCTGCTCAATATCAAGCAGCTCTTCGAACAAGTCAGTGGCGTCATCGTTGAGATCCTCTTCGCCATCTTGCCCTACCAGTTCATCCAGCAGATCCGTGCCCGTATCAAGAGGGGCATTTAACTCATCGGCACCAATCAGCTCATCGAGTTCACTGTCGAGTAAAGATTGTGAATCCTCAAACGGGTCCTCTTCATCGACCTCCAGCAACTCGTCGAGTAACTCGGTGCTCTCAGGCTCAACGCTCTCCTCAATATCGGCGCCAATCAAGTCGTCGAAGTCATCCTCTTCGTCATCATCGAGCTGGAAGTCTGACTCTAGCATTTCGTCAAGCAGAGCGGCGTCATCGACCGAGTTAGACTCGAGTTCCTCTAAGTTAGCTTGCGCCTCCGCTTCTGCGAACAGCGCATCAATATCATCATCGGATGCAATTGAGGTTTGTGTCAGTTCGTCATCGGCCTCATCACTCAAGTCAAACGCATTTTCCGCTTCATCAAGCAACTCATCGAAGTCAACATCGCCTTCATCACTCTCTTTGTTCTGCTCAAACAAGTCATCCAACATGGATTGATCGAGTTCGCTACTTTCTAGCGGGTCTTCATCGCTGTCACCGGCGAGCAACGAGTCAATGTCATCTTGACTAAAGTCACCCCCATCCGAGAGGTCGAAACTGTCATCTTCATCGTCGTCCATCACGACATCATCAAGCGCACGTTCCATCTCTTCCAAGCTGAGCGCTTTATCGTCCCCTTTGACGCTGATACCGTTGGCACTGTCCACTTCATCGGCAAGGGTTTCATCCAGATCGCCGTCATCGCCGATACCGGCGAATGGGTCCTCACCCTCTTCGCCCTCGAGGTTGAAGTCTAAATCGCTGTCATCAAGGTCGGCAAACACATCCGCTTCATCACTTTGCTCTTCCGATTCATCGGAGAACAGCGCTTCACCGTCATCTGACTCGCCAAACAAGTCATCATCAAGCAGAAGATCATCACCAATATCTTCATTGAGCGTATCGGGGACAACAGGTGCAACCGTTGGCGTCGATTCCGGTGTGGTTTCTGCTTGAGGCTCAGATTTAGAACGGCGCCCGAGTAACAACATGACCAACAAACCAATGATCAAACCAGGAACCACCGCCATTGCAGCCACTGCCCAAGTGTTCGATAGCAACTTATCCCATTGGCTTGGCGCCATTTTTTGCTCTTCCGCCAACTTGAGACGTTCGGCTTCCAGCAGTTTTTCAACTTCGTTGCGAATGCGAGATTCATCGCCCAAGGAGTCTTTGAGTACGTCCACTTCCGACTGAACCTGTGCAAGCATCAGGCGCAATTTGTGGTTTTTCTCCTCCAACGCCATCAACTCTGTTTCGGAGGTTTTGAGCTGATTTTCTAGCGTCGAGACTTCACCTTGGCGCTCTTGATTGGCAATGTCTTTCAAATCGCTGTTTTGTGAGGCACTGTCTTGTGGGCGACTTTCAGGTGCACTCGGCACATCTTGCGCCGGTTTGGCCATCATGTCTGGCGTTGTAGACTCAACGACCGGAGCTTCGACTGGCGCCGTGACCGCAGGGGTTGCCCGTTGAGGCTGAGGCGCTGGGGAGACGGGTTGAGTCGGAGTTAAGCGCGCTTGATGCGCCGCCATCACATTGACCGCTTGTTCAGTGGTAGCACTCTGGATTTGCGCTAATGAAGGGATACGAAGATTGCTGCCTGGGATCAGTTCATGGATATTTTGGTTGTCGAAAGCTTGGGGATTGATCTGATAAATAGCGTAGAGGGTTTGCTGCACAGAGACTTGATTAGAGGGTCTCAGTTGCGAAGCGATGCTCCATAAGGTCTCTTGTTCGCCAGTCGGTCCGTAGAAGCGTGACGGTTCATTCGCTAGTCCAGAGCGACGCGCAAGGGGCTGTGCAAACTGTGGAGAAGACTGAATTTCGCCATTTGGACCCTTTAGGCGAATGCTTTCTGCACTAACGATGGATGTCTGAGTCACGGCCACCAATGCCAAAGGCAAAAGCAGGCGCTTAAAAATATGAAGCATAAAAGGCTCAGCTATGTGCTTAATAGTTTGAAAACGTTGATCTGTTAAATATATCGGATAAACGCAGTAAAACTATAGGCTGAGAGCCAAAAAATGTGTGTCCTACGCCATAATCGCATGAATCTCACACTAATTTTCTTACTTTGATTAAAAAAGCCTCGCACTAGGGCGAGGCTCTTAAAAGCGAAGCACACACTCAGTAGTAATCGCGAACCAACACTTCGGCGATTTGTACCGCGTTGGTCGCCGCGCCTTTGCGGACGTTGTCTGCCACCACCCACAAATTGACGCCACTGTGGTGGCTAATGTCATTGCGGATTCGTCCGACCATGACGTGATCTTTGCCGCCAGCATCGCGAACTTGGGTCGGAAAATCCTCGCCATGGAATACTTCAACTCCTTCGGTTTGCTCCAGCATCTGCACGACTTCGCTTGCGTCAATCGGCGCACGAGTTTCTACGTGGACCGCTTCAGCATGGCCATAAAACACCGGCACGCGAACGCAGGTCGGGTTCACTGTAATGGATGGATCATTAAAGATTTTTTGCGTTTCCCACACCATCTTCATCTCTTCTTTGGTGTAGCCGTTTTCCATCATCTGATCGATCTGTGGAATACAGTTGAACGCGATCTGCTGAGAGAACTGGTTGGTTTCAGCAGGTAGCCCATTGAGTAACTTGGCCGTTTGCCCTGCCAGCTCATCAATACCGGCTTTGCCTGCTCCTGACACTGATTGGTAAGTCGAGACATTGATGCGCTCGATTCCGACGGCATCATGAATTGGCTTGAGCGCCACCAGCATTTGAATGGTCGAGCAATTTGGGTTAGCGATGATGTTGCGGTTACGAAATTCCGCAATCGCTTCTGGATTGACCTCAGGCACCACAAGAGGAATGTCATATTCGTAGCGGAAATGTGACGTATTGTCGATCACGACAACGCCTTCCTCTGCAGCGATGGGTGCCCATTTCGCCGACAAATCGCCCCCAGCAGAAAACAGCGCTATATGAACTTGAGACCAGTCAAAATTCTCAACATTCTCTACTTTGATCGTCTTGCCATTAAAACGGTAGCTTTTGCCTTCACTACGCTCACTGGCAAGTAGGTAGAGATCACCCACGGGAAATTTACGTTCTTGTAAAACGTCTAAAATCGTCTCACCGACGGCGCCTGTCGCGCCCAGAATGGCAACATTGTATTGCTGGCTCATTGATTTACCTCAACCTGAAAACCTAGTTTGGCTAGGGGTGACAACTGACAATCAGCCGTCCCCACTAGCGTGATGGCACTGTATTCGCGTCTATCCCAGTAATTTTTACGCATGGCGTCAAAGGCGCCGGGCTGACCGATTTCTCGGCGAAACAGTGCATCATCTTTACGCACATCATAGACGAGCTGTGTGATCGTGTGTAGCGTCGCCTCATCCCACGCTCGATTAAGCTCAAGACGAGGAACCGGCGCGATCGGCAACAGATCACTGGCGTTCGCGCTCAACTCTTGATTTAAAAACTCACAAAAGGCATTAAAGATCATCGTCGTGCCACGAGCTTTCCCCTCAAGCCCATATCCAGCCACATGTGGGGTCGCGAATGCTAGCAGAGGCAGCAACTCCATATCAACCTCAGGTTCAAATTCGAACACGTCCAGTGCTGCAATAAAGCCATCTTGACGCGCAAGCCGCGCCTTAAGTGCACTGTTGTCCACGATGGGACCCCGCGCCGCATTGATCAAGATTTGGTCACCGCGTAAACGGTTGAGTACCGCTTCATCGATAAGGTGATGGGTAGGATACTCGCCCTCTTTCGTAATTGGCGTATGGATGGTGATAATATCCGCTTGCTCGAGCAAGGTATCTAGCGGAGTAAACGAACGCGCGTCGCCTTGCGCTTGTTTTGGTGGATCGTTGATGAGCACTTGAATGCCGATCCCTTCCAAACACGCTTGTAAGTAGCTGCCCACCTGACCAGCACCAATAATGCCAACGGTTTTATCAAACACCGAGAAACCGTGTTGCTGCGCTAGCACCATCATCACACTCACCACATATTCAGCAACGCCGACTTTGTTGCATCCGGGAGCGGCGGTAAAGAAGATACCTCGTTCACGCAATAGTGCTTGGTCGACATGGTCCATCCCCGCCGTTGCGGTGCCGACAAATTTCAGTTTATTGGCGTTGGCGATAAGCTCTGCGTTCACTTTGGTGACGGAGCGAATCATGAGCGCATCCACATCGATAAGGTCTTGCGCAGTGATTTGTCGGCCTGATTTCAACACCACCTCACCCAGTTGGCTAAATAGCCCCTCGGCGTAAGGCATGTTTTCATCGATTAAAATTTTCATGGTGTGCTGTCTTTGATCAAAGGGCGTTGGGGCGATTGTGCAGAAAAGCAGGCTCGGTGTCGAGTAGCACGCCCCACCTGACGTAAAAAAGCCCGGCGCATGGCCGGGCAATTATCCAGAACAAAAGGATCCTAACCCGCTCTCCATGGGTCAGAGTCTGCGTCTGTTCGGCGGTGAGTAAAACTCTTCACCACCAGTCCTGGAAACGGGTGTCTGGCGAACCAGCGCGAGCGATTAAGCTTGGTACTTTTTAATCACCAACGTCGCGTTCGTTCCACCAAAGCCGAAGCTGTTTGACATCACAGTGTTCAACTCAGCGTCGCGCGCTTGAGTCACGATATCAAGGCCTTGAGCCGCTTCGTCGAGATTTTCGATGTTCACACTTGGGGCAATAAAGTTGTGAGTTAGCATCAAAGTTGAGTAGATGGCTTCATGCACGCCTGCAGCGCCCAATGCGTGACCTGTCATCGCTTTCGTTGCTGATATTGCTGGGCTGTTTTGACCAAACAGCTCTTGAATCGCACCCAGCTCTTTAACATCACCCACCGGTGTAGAGGTGCCGTGCGTGTTGACGTAATCAATGCTATCGACAGCTTGCATCGCCATCTTCATACAACGCACCGCACCTTCACCTGATGGCGCCACCATATCGTAGCCGTCAGACGTCGCGCCGTAGCCAACAATTTCGCCGTAAATTTTCGCGCCGCGCGCAAGCGCGTGCTCAAGCTCTTCAATGACTAACATACCGCCACCACCAGAGATAACGAAACCATCACGGTCCGCATCGTAGGTACGAGACGCTTTTTCTGGTGTCTCGTTGTACTTAGTCGACAGAGCGCCCATCGCATCAAACATCATGGTTTGAGACCAATCGAGCTCTTCACCACCACCAGCAAATACGATGTCTTGTTTACCCAATTGAATCAGCTCCATCGCGTGACCAATACAGTGCGCAGAAGTCGCACACGCCGAGCTCATTGAGTAGTTCACGCCGCGGATCTTAAACGGTGTCGCAAGACACGCAGAAACCGTCGATGACATAGTGCGAGGCACCATGTATGGACCAACACGTTTCACGCCTTTGGCGCGCATGGTGTCAGTTGCCACCGTTTGATTGAGCGCAGATGCGCCACCTGAACCTGCCACAATACCGGTACGATCGTTAGAGACCAACTCTGGAGTCAGGCCTGCGTCTTCGATCGCTTGTTCCATTGATAGGTAAGCATACGCAGCCGCATCACCCATAAAGCGCATCTGTTTACGATCGATGTGCTCTGCTGGGTTGATTTTTAGATCACCCCAAACCTGCGAACGTAGACCGTGTTCTTTAAACTGCTCAGAGGCAGTGATACCAGATTTTCCTGCTTTTAGAGACGCTAACACTTCTTCGGCGTTGTTACCGATACTCGAAACAATACCCATACCGGTGATTACGACACGTTTCATTATGACAATCCTATAAATTAAATTTCCGCTAGATAATAACGAAGTTGCCCTGCAAAAGTGGTCAGCTTTCCCATAAATCCGTACAATCTTCACACTTTTAATGTCTAAATAGAAAGAATTCTGACTCTCTATGACCACTATTTCGCACGCCCAGCTTGGCTGGAATGAAGCTGGCACACCAGTTTCCGACCAATTTGACGACGTCTACTTCTCCAACGTCAATGGTCTTGAAGAAACCCGTTATGTTTTCCTGACCCAAAATCATCTTCCGCAAAGATGGCAGGAATATGACCAACGCCGTTTTGTGGTGGCAGAAACCGGTTTTGGCACAGGGCTTAACTTCCTTGCGTTGTGGCAATGGTTTGATGAATTTAGACAGCGCCATCCTGATGCGCCACTTAAAGAGTTGCATTTTGTCAGTTTTGAGAAGTACCCCCTAAGCAAAGAAGACTTGGCCAAAGCGCACCTCGCGTGGCCTGAGCTGGCCAGCTACGCGCAAAAGCTGCAAAAGCACTATCCGATTGCGGTGCCTGAGTGTCACCGTATTGTGCTCGATGACGGTGCCGTGACGTTAGATCTCTGGTTTGGTGACATTAAAGATTGCCTCCCTCTGGTTCCAGTCCCTGAGCAAGGTTTCGTTGACACCTGGTTTCTCGACGGATTTGCTCCGAGTAAAAACCCAGAAATGTGGAATCAAACGCTGTTTGACGGCATGGCGAGACTCGCCAAACAAGGCTGTCACTGTGCCACCTTTACTGCCGCCGGTTTTGTCCGTAGAGGGCTGATTGAAGCGGGCTTTGCGATGAAAAAAGTCAAAGGCTTTGGCACCAAAAGAGAGATGATCGCGGGTGAGTTGAGTGAACGCACACCTTACAGCAACCTCTCCCCCCTATTTGCGCGGCCAAATAGCGCAGATGCAGAGTCGATCGCCATTGTCGGTGGTGGCATTGCAAGCGCAACCTTAGCCACGGCGCTGATTCGACGCGGGAAACGCGTCACGCTCTATTGCCAAGATAAAGCCGCAGCAATGGGCGCCTCTGGCAATCGACAAGGCGCGGTGTACCCACTGCTCAATGGCACCCACAGCGGCGTGTCACGCTTTTTCGCCCCTGCTTTTCTCTTTGCCCGTCAATTTGTCGAGCAAGCCAGTGAACACTTTCATTTCGACCACGACTGGTGCGGCGTCACTCAATTGATGTGGGATGAAAAATCACACACCAAACTGAGCAAACTGAATCAAGTGGGCTTTGATGCTCAACTGGTTACGCCATTGGACCCAGCGCAGACGGCGCAAACCGTCGGCTTACCGTTGACCATGCCTAGCGTGCATTATCCATTGGGCGGCTGGCTCTGCCCGGCACAGTTAAGCCAAGGATTGATTAACGATTTATCGGCACACCCTCTTTTCGAGGTGCGCTTTGAGCACAAGGTCACCGAGCTAAAAGTGCATCCAGAGGGCACTTGGACGGTATGCAGCCAACAGGAGTCCCGCACCTTTGATGCGGTGGTGGTCGCCAATGGGCATCAGTTTACCGACCTTACGCAGACCTCCACTCTGCCACTTGGACGAGTGAAAGGACAAGTAAGTCATATCCCGACCACCGAGCGATTAAGCAGCCTGCGCAACGTACTTTGTTACGATGGCTACATGACGCCAGTAAACCCGAAGACCCAGCAGCATTGTATTGGCGCTAGCTACGATCGCACGAGCCTTGATACAGAGTTTGATCCTGCTGCGCAAATCGATAATGGTGAAAAACTCAAGCGCTGTCTCCCCAACCAAGATTGGACTCAGGATGTCGATACCAGTGACAACCAATCTCGCCAAGGCATTCGCTGCGTTAGCCGCGACCATCTGCCGTTTATCGGTGCGGTGGGCGTGCAGAGGGCGACGGTGGAGCAATACAAAACATTAGCAACACAGCAAGAGGATGAGGCGCTGCCGGTACCAAGTTATCCAAATCTATATTGCATGTTGGGGCTTGGTTCGCGTGGATTGAGCAGCGCACCGTTGCTGGCGGAAACACTTGCTTCACAGATGTGTGGCGATCCGATGCCACTGCCTATCGACATCCTCGACGCCTGTCACCCGAGTCGGATGTGGGTAAGAAAATTAAGAAAGGGGAAGCCTATTACTGAGTTGTAATAGGCTTTAGTCAACAAGGCCCGATTGGCTGGCTTAGGCTCTTAAGACTCAGGTACTTAAGACTCAGATACTTAAGACTTAGGCACGTAAGGCTTGGTCAGCTAACTCGGCCCATAGGTCATTCACTATGGTGCGATCAGCAGGTGACAACTCGCTGCGCGCCTCATCTAAACTGGCTTGAATGCGGTGCTTGAACACGTCAAGATCGACGATTCCCTCTTCTTCACACGCCGCGGCGGAGAGAGAAATGTGCCCACGCAGGTAGCCACCTGCAAACAACTCATCTTCCGATGCTGTCTCAATACGCGCATCAATTAGCGCAAGCAACGCTTCTTCGTATTCCGTGATCATTCTCTGTAGCTACCTAAAATCAGTTTGATTCTCAAAAAGAGGCCAAAGCTTCTCACATTGAGAAACCCAAGGCAAATGCTTGTGTTCACAAGGGGTTGTCCTCTGGCATATCGGTTGCAATAGGGAGTTATGCACCGCAAACAACCAAGGAATTGCTATGAAGATGTCCCGATTGTCCGTCAACGTTCTCGTCGCCTTATCCCTCGCAGTAGCGCATCACAGCGCGCGTGCTGAGGTGCCTTTTGCGCAATGTCCCACTCAGGCGTTTCTAATTCAAAACCCAAATGGCTTCCCAGTGGCATATGGTGTCGACATCGACCTCGGCAGCTATCGCGCGCTCGAGTCCAATATGGGCAGTGCCAAGCTTAATGGCGCCGGTTACAGCAAGCATGATGATTTTATTTACGCGTGGGATTACGATGCCAAGACTCTAGCTAAACTCGATGCCGAATTCGTCAAATACCCGCTCGAGATGACTCAACCCGCCGGTGTACCCGAGCGCATCTATGTCGGTGATGTGGCGGTGCATACTAATGCGTGGTTTGGCTACCACCCATCATACGGCTTAATTAAGGCGGATCTCGAGACTCTGGTCATGACGCAAGTGGCCAATCCCTCTGATTTCGGCACGCCTGCGATTTATGACCTCGCGTTTCATCCTGACAATGGCCTCGCCTATTCGATTGATGCTAACGGTTACTTGATTGAGATTGACGTTGAAGCCGGGAGTTCAACGCGTCTTAACCAAGTGTTGAACAAAGATCTACTCGGCTACAAGCTCACCTTTGGTGCTATCTATTTTGACGTTGACGGTAATCTCTATGGCAGCAACAACGCCAACGGTTTGGTGTTTCGTGTCACCCTAGACGGTACTCAATCCAGTGCGGATTTTTTTGCCTACGGCCCTTCCAGCAACTCGAATGATGGCGCACGCTGCGCGTTAGCGCCAGTGGTCGCCAGTGACAACACAGACTTTGGCGATGCGCCAGACAGCTATCAAACCAGTTACGCTGCGCTCGGCGCGCGCCATGGTATCAGTGGCTTGACGCTCGGGCTCAGCGTGGATGGTGAGAGCGAGGCTTATCTTCCTCCATTGAGTGATGACAGCGCCGATGGACTCAACGACGACGATGGTGTCGCGTTTCCCGTCCCGCTGCAAGTGGGCCAAACCAGTATGGTGCAAGTCACGATCACTGGCGCAAGCGCCGACAGCGTGCTCAATGGCTGGATTGACTGGGACAGAGATGGGCAGTTTGACTCCAGCGAACAGATCATTACCGACCGCTCGGTCATTGATGGTAAAGCCTCTGTCTTCTTTGATGCGCCAACATGGGCGCAGAGCGGCGAAACCTGGGCGCGTTTTCGCCTCAGTAATACCTCTGGCATCGGTCCAAGTGGCGGCGTGCCTGAAGGGGAAGTCGAAGATTATCTGGTCGATATTACAGAAAGTGGGGTGACCACTGAGTCATACCCAGCCGGCGGTGAGTACACGACGTTTGCCTATGAAGATCAGTACCCGATGCAGGGCGATTACGACATGAATGATGTGTTAATGAACGTGCGCTACACCGAGTACCAACTGGACGGTCGAGTGATTCGTCTTAAAATGGAGGGGCAAGTCGCGGCGTTAGGTGGCGATTACCACTCTGGCTTCGCCATCCGCCTTCCAGGCATCGCCCAGAGCGACATCAAACAAGACTCGGTGCGCCTTACTGTCAATGGTGAAGAGCAAAGCCGCGTCGTCTTAGAACCTGACACCATTGACGCTGTCTTCATCATCGAAGAGGACTTGTGGGACATTACTGAACCGGGAGAAGCGGCCAATTGCAGCATGTTTCGCACTCAGGAGCAGTGTGGCACGAGCTACCGCCCCACTTGGACCCTGCACGTTACCCTACTCAACGCGCCGAACTTAGCGCAGATGCCCGATTTTCCCTATGACCCATTCATCTTTGCCGCACCCGGCCATTACCATGGTGATATAGGCCATCAATTGTCCGGCTCTCACCCTGGCCGTAGCTTAGAGATCCACCTAAAGAATCAAGCACCGACGGTCAAGTTTGATCCCCGCTACCGAGCAAATGGCGTCGACGCCTCGTCCGGTGACACTTACTTTCACACCAGCAACGGGCTACCTTGGGCGATTGAAATCCCCACAAACTGGGCCCACCCACTGGAGCAGGTCGATATTCTCAACGCCTACCCAAGTTTTGATGAATTCGCCCAAGATGATAACGGCACCACCGCCACCAACTGGTACACACTCGCAGTACCCAGCCGAATTTACATCGACTAAAGGAGACGCCCGATGAGACAGCCTACACACTTCAACCCTTACTTTACAGGCGCACTATTGCTCGCCTCCCTTGGCCTCTCTGCTTGTGGCGGAGGAGGCGGCGGTGACGAGGGGGGAAGCTCCGCGAGCGCCGATGCCGTGCAGCCATCCCCATCCGCTACGCCAGCGGCAACCACCGAGGGACTCCAAGCGCTCTCGATCAGTTATGACAATGACCTTGCGTCGGTCTACACGCTCAATATCGACGTCATGCTCAATGAGTTGAATGGTAAAGTCGCTTACCTATCGGTGTGCGACAATCGCACGGCGCAAGGCGATCTCAGTTTTGTTGACTATGATCAGTGCTTAGTGAAGTCTTCACTCAATAACGGCTTGGCGCAGATTGATTTGAGCGTCGCCAACCATTGGTCATCACTGATTGCTGTGGTGTGGGTTATGGAAGAAGGCAGCGTACCAACCTCATACACCTATCAACATCAAGGCGAGTCAGAGGCGGTGTGGCTGATTCCAAGCTCTATTTGACGATAAAGGCGTCAGGTTTAAGTGGCGGGGTTTGGTAGAAGGCACGCAATGCCTCAGACAATGCCAGCAGACGCGGCGGCAACCCCGTCGCTAAAATGGACATCACTTCTTGATGAACTTTTTGCATGAACCCGAGGCGGTCGGGTTCAACGTCGCCATTGAGATTGTCGCAACTGACACTAAATGCAAAGCCAGCGCTGACCGATAGAATCCACTCGTACGCCTGCGGACGTATCTCCACTTGCTCAAACTGCGCTTGAACTTGTTCACTGCGGCCATCGGGGTGATACCAATAGCCAAAATCTTCTAGTAAACGGCGCTCAGGGCCTGCCACACACCAATGAGCGATTTCATGCAGTGCAGACGCATAGAAACCTCGTGCAAACACGATGCGATGGTAAGGAGTAGAGTCATCCGCGGGAAGATAGATAGGTTCATCACCGCCAAGTTCAAGACGGGTCTGATACTGCTCAAAAAAGGTCTGATTGAAGAGTGCAATCAAATCGCGATAATCGTGGGTCATCTATGTGGAAGTTCAAAGTAACGATGCGCGCCATTGTACCCGACTCTGCAGCCAGCGTTAAGACGCGCTACAGCGAAAAGAAAACGGCTTCCTTGCGAAGCCGTTTGTACGATTAAATTTTCGGGGTTTGCGTCGTGACACCGTGGTTTTGACCGCGATGACGCAGCAAGTGATCCAGCAACACAATCGCCAGCATGGCTTCAGCAATCGGCACTGCGCGAATGCCAACACAAGGGTCATGGCGGCCTTTGGTAATCAGCTCGGTCGACTCCCCTTGCTTGGTGATGGTTTCGCCCGGTACGGTAATGCTCGACGTTGGTTTGAGCGCGATATTCGCGACAATGTCTTGCCCGGTCGAGATACCGCCTAAGATGCCACCAGCATGATTGCTACCAAAACCGCTTGGCGTGAGGGTATCACGATGCTGGCTGCCTTTTTGGCTTACCACATCAAAACCATCGCCGATTTCGACGCCTTTCACCGCGTTGATGCTCATCAGTGCATGCGCAATGTCGGCGTCTAGGCGATCAAATACTGGCTCGCCAAGTCCAACGGGTACGCCAGTGGCGACCACTTGCAATTTGGCACCGATAGAGTCGCCCTGTTTTTTCAAATCTCGGATCAATTGATCGAGCTGCTCGACCTTATCCACATCCGGGCAGAAAAATGGGTTGTTCTCGATCTCATCCCAATCGACTTTCTCAATGGCGACATCGCCCATCTGCGATAGGTAAGCGCGAATTTCGACACCAAACTCTTGCTTAAGGTATTTCTTCGCAATCGCGCCCGCCGCAACGCGCATTGCTGTTTCACGAGCAGACGAACGGCCTCCACCTCGATAATCACGCACTCCATACTTTTGATGGTAGGTGTAGTCAGCATGACCGGGACGGAACTTGTCTTTGATCTCTGAGTAGTCTTTTGAGCGTTGGTCGGTATTTTCAATCAGCAAACCGATCGAAGTCCCGGTCGTTTTCCCTTCAAACACACCGGAAAGGATTTTTACTTCATCAGGTTCGCGGCGTGCAGTGGTATAGCGAGAAGTGCCTGGACGACGACGGTCGAGATCCGTTTGAATATCTGCTTCTGAGAGGTCTAAACCTGGAGGGCATCCGTCAACGATACATCCTAGTGCGATACCGTGACTTTCTCCGAATGTGGTCACTCGGAAATGTTGTCCGATACTGTTTCCTGCCATTACTTCCTCGTATTATTTCAGCCTTGTCAATTAGGCTTTACACGTCAATTGTTCGTTTTTTCATAGTGTCTTTATTACGGTTTGATGTAAAGCCCCAAGCCAGAACTATTTTTGTTCACCTAGCCGCGAAAACGCTAGAGAGCAAAACGCCGAGCAAAAGCTCGGCGTTTGGGCGTGCACAGTTGGCAACAAATCAGTCTTTGTACAACTTGAATTCATCGGCGCAAGCGACGAGTTGGTCACGAGTCAACAAGAAGACACCATGCCCGCCATTTTCGAACTCTAGCCAAGTGAATGGGATGTCTGGATATTGCTCCATCATGTGCACCATGGAGTTGCCCACTTCACAAATCAAAATACCCTTATCGGTCAAGTAATCAGGGGCATTGGCAAGAATGCGGCGCACCAGCTTGAGACCATCACTGCCCGCCGCTAAGCCGAGTTCAGGTTCATGGGTGAACTCTTGCGGCAAGCTGTCCATGTCTTCTTGATCCACATACGGTGGATTCGTGACAATTAAGTTGTAACGCTCTTTCGGTAAATCGCGGAACAGATCCGAGCGAATTGGGAAGACTTGTTGCTCCATGCCGTGATCTTGAACGTTCTGTTCCGCCACTTGCAGCGCGTCGGATGAAATATCAATGGCGTCCACTTCCGCCTCTGGGAAGGCGTACGCACAAGCGATGGCGATACAACCACTGCCGGTACACATATCCATAATGCGCGTCGGCTCTTCGATTAGCCAGGGTTCGAACTGAGCTTGAATCAGCTCACCAATCGGAGAGCGTGGCACCAAGACACGTTCATCGACGAAGAATTCCAAACCACAGAACCAGGCACGATTCGTCAGATAGGCGGTAGGCGTGCGCTCATTGATGCGTTTCACCACACGCTCGACGACGCGCAGGCGCTCACTGCTGGTCAAACGAGAGTTGAGAACATGGGGAGGCACATCAATCGGCAGATAGAGTGTGGGTAGGATCAACTGAACGGCTTCATCCCAAGCATTGTCAGTGCCGTGACCGTAAAATAGGTGAGCGGCGTTGAAACGGCTGACCGTCCAGCGAATCATATCTTGAAGGGTATGCAGTTCCGATACCGCTTCTTCTACAAAAATCTTATCCAAAATTGCCTCCGAAAAGCGCTACAATACTGCCAATAGCATTAATCATACATATTGAAATCACCCATGAACAAAAAAGACACCGATATTGATGACGATTTCGCCCTCTTCAGGGATGCAGTACAAGGCGTAAAAAAGTTGCGACAGGATACCATAGTCCAACAGCCAAAAAGAAACACTAAGCAGAAAGAAATCACACGCAGCGCACGTGAAGCGAGCGACTCGGAGTTTTACTTCTCTGACGAGTTTGTACCGCTCCTCAATGAAGAAGGGCCAACACGCTACGCCCGCGACGACGTGTCACAGTATGAGGTGAAGCGACTCCGCCGTGGCGTGTACGTGCCTGATGTCTTTTTGGATATGCACGGCATGACGCAACTGGAGGCCAAGCGTGAACTCGGCGCGATGATTGCCTATTGCATCAAAAACGAAATTGCCTGTGCCTGTGTTCAGCATGGCATAGGCAAACACATCCTGAAGCAAAAAACGCCGCTATGGCTGGCCCAGCACCCCGATGTGATGGCATTTCACCAAGCACCGCTTGAGTTTGGTGGCGATGGCGCGTTGCTGGTTTTACTCTCGATCCCGGAAAAATAATCATTACTGGCGTAAATCTGGCGGGATAGGGAGTTCGGACGCCTTGAGCTTCGGCCTTTGACCGCCACGTTTGCGATACTGCTTGAGCTGGAACACATACGCCAACACTTGAGCCACTGCGGTAAACAGCCCATCTGGGATCTCTTGCTCCAACTCTGTTGAATGATACAGCGCCCGAGCCAATGGCGGAGCGGGGATCACGTAGATATCATGCTCTCGCGCCACTTCTCGAATTTTAAGCGCCATGTGATCGGTCCCTTTCGCGACCACAATCGGCGCGCGATCTTTATCTTGCTTGTACCTGAGCGCCACGGAAAAGTGCTCTGGGTTGGTGACGATCACATCCGCTTGTGGCACTTCTGCCATCATCCGCCGCTGCGCTGCTTCCCGTTGTAGCATACGAATACGGCCTTTTACCTCAGGTTTACCCTCGGTCTCTTTGTACTCGTCTTTGACCTCTTGTTTGGTCATTTTCAATTGGTTGGCGTGTTGCCAGATTTGGAATGGAATATCGATGGCGACCACCACCAATAGAGAGCAGCTAATCAAGAGCACAAAGTTGAGTAAGATATCGAGCGCATGGAAGATGTTTTGCGGGTAAACGTCCATACTCAGCTGAAACAAATCCTGCTGCGCTGAGTTGATAAGAAAGATCGCCACGCCGGTCACCAGCGCCACTTTGAGAATGGATTTCAGTAGCTCGACCCAGCTTTGCAGACCGAACATGCGCTTAAAACCACTCAGCGGGTTCATTTTTGACCACTTGGGCGTCGCGGCTTCTGCAGAAAAGCTGATGCCACCAACACCCGCTGCGCCAATCAGCGCGGCAACAAACAGCGTCACCAGAATCAACAATAATGGCAATATCAAACTGCCTAACGACCCGAGGGCGATGTCGAACAGTTTGACTTGATCAAACACTTCCTCACGCGACAAAGTGAACAAGCGGCGCATTACTTGAAACAAGCCACGTGCCAGCCCTTCACCAAACCACATTAAAGCAATCGCGCCCACTACAAGGACGGAGACCGACACCAGTTCTTTAGACCTTGCAACCTGCCCTTTCTCTCGAGCCTGTTGCAAGCGCCTGGGCGTGGCGTCTTCGGTGCGTTCTTGACCGTCGGATTCTGCCATCGCGCTCCCTTAACAATCCAACCGGATGAAGCGGCACACTTGCGCTTCACCTTGTAACCAGAATAGCTCATAGTGGCTATACAGGCCGGCGATAATGTACCAACAGAGCAGCAAACCCACCATCAGCGCAAAAGCAAAACCGAGCGAGAAGATATTCAACTGCGGCGCCGCACGCGTCATAACACCAAACGATAGGTTGATGGTCAGTAGCGCAATAATGCCAGACAGCGACATACTCAGTGCAACGTTAAACATGATCCCCAGCCAACTCGCCAACTCTTGAAAATCGGCATTCGTCAGCGACCCTGAGCCTATGGGTAGAGATTGAAAACTCATCACCACCAGCATGATCATCTTTAAGTGGCCATCCGTCGCCAGAAAGAAAAGCGTTGCCAAAAACATGAACAGTTGACCAAGCAGCGGCGTATTCTGTCCATTGGCAGGGTCGACCATAGACGCAAAACCCAAGCTCGACTGCATACCTAAGATTTGGCCTAGAATGACGAAGGTTTGAATCATAAATTGGGTCACGGTACCCATCGCCACGCCGATGATGATCTGCTCAAGTAACGTCATAAAGCCGGCGAATGAGAGCAGCTCTATGTTATCGGGGACGGCGGGAATAGCGGGCATAACGGCAAAGGTGATGGCTAAGCCCAAATAGAGTCGCACGCGAGTGGAGACAAACCGCGCGCCGGTGACCGACATCACCATCAACATGGCAGCAATACGCGTGTAGGGCCAAAAGTAGTTGGCAATCCAGTCGAGGACGACGCTAGCGGGATATTCCATACCCGCTCCTAGTAGAGAACCTGAGGCAGCCGCTCAACCATGGCAAAGAAATACTCCATGAGCATTTGTGTCATCCAGTGAGCAAACAGCATTAACGCTAGCAATGTGACAATCAAACGTGGCAAGAAACTCAACGTTTGTTCGTTAATCGACGTTGCGGCTTGGAAAATCGCCACCACAAGACCAATCAGCAAGCTTGGGATGATGATGGCGCATACCATGACGAGCACCATCCACAGTGCGCCGCGAAACATTTCGACAAAAACTTCTGGCGTCATGGTCTCCTCCCGCTACAACGCAAAACTGCCGGCCAAGGTCGACAAAATCAGGTTCCAACCATCCACCAGCACAAACAGCATCAGTTTGAATGGCAGCGAGACGATCATGGGCGAGAGCATCATCATACCCATGGCCATCAAGACAGAAGCGACCACTAGGTCAATGATGAGGAAAGGCAAAAAGAGCATAAAGCCGATTTGAAACGCCGTCTTGAGCTCAGAAGTAATGAACGCCGGGATCAGCACCGCCATCGACACCTCTTCTGGAGCGGTTGCGTCGGAGCCCGAAATGTTGACAAAGGTTTCCAGATCTTTAACACGCGTCTGTTTGAGCATGAAATCTTTCATTGGCACTTGCGCCAAATCGAACGCGTCACGTGCCGTGATTTGTTCATTGATGTAGGGTTGAATCGCGTCGTCGTTAATTTTACTCAGTACTGGCGACATGATGAAAAAGGTCAGAAAGATAGCAATGCCAATGATCACTTGGTTCGACGGCGTCTGCTGCAAACCCATCGCTTGACGCAAAATCGACATCACGACAACGATGCGGGTAAATGAGGTCATCAAAATGACCATGGCAGGCAAAAAGCCCAGCATGGTCATCAAAGCGAGAATCTGTAGATTGACGGAATAGTCTTCTGTGCCGTCAGGGTTGGTGGTCATGGTAAAGGCTGGGATACCGCCGCCTCCGCCGGTCAAGCTACCGGTCGACAACGTTTGTGCGCTGCTACCGGAAGCGCCTTGTTCACGCTCCATCGCCGAGACAGTCACAGACGATGCGCCCGCCGCATTACTCGGTACCGATGTCGCTAACTCCTCCTGTGCGACCACCGCCGTAGAGAGAAGAGACCATAGCAAGGTCATCCAGACCCAAAAAGTTCGACTACGATTTATCATTCTTTTTCAATAGCTGAGTCAGTTGGCTTGCAAACGGACTGGTGGCTAACTCCTCCTGAGAAAGTGGCTTATCCAACTTCGCAATCAACTGGATAGACTGCGCCGTCACGCCGACTAAGAACTGCTCTTCTCCGGCTTGAACAATCACGATACGCTCTTTGGTACCCACCGCGATTTGGCGTACTACGTTCAACCCCGGCTGATTGCCAATAGCGGGAACGCGCATTCGCTTGAGTACCCAAGCCAAAAACAAAATAAAAGCGACAACGAACAACAGCGACCCAAAGGTGGTCGCTATGTCTAACTGGCTATCGGTTGCAGGCCCCATGGCTTAACGAAGCTTCTTGATACGCTCAGTTTGGCTGATAACGTCAGTCAAACGGATACCAAACTTGTCATTGACCACCACCACTTCACCGTGGGCAATCAAGGTGCCGTTGACCAATACATCGAGTGACTCCCCGGCCAAGCGCTCAAGTTCGACCACTGAACCTTGGTTGAGTTGCAGTAGGTTACGAATGCTGATCTGCGAGCGGCCCACTTCCATAGAGATGGTGACCGGAATATCCAAGATGGTATCGAGCTTACGGCGCTCGTCATCGGAAATGGGTGAGGAGGTATCTTCTAACTCATCCAGTTGCGCTGACATCACTTCATCCACATCGATCTCTGGCGCGTTGGGATCTTCTCCTAGGGCTGCCGCCCATTCGTCCGCCAGTTTCTGATCGTCACTTGGTTCCATACCTAATTCCTACTCTTCAATTAATCTTCAATGTCGCCTTCGTCATCTTCTAACTCGGAGATGACATCCTTGCCCAAGAAGGCAATATCGGTTTTCACTACATCGGGACGCTTAATTTTTTCCGATATTTGCACCGCAAGGTTTTCCCCTGAGCGGCCCATTTTGACCCGATAGGTCGGTAACTCTTCCACAAACATGGTGGCGTGCTCTGGCATATGGATCGGGATAATATCGCCAGGGCGCAGCTCCATCAGGTCGCGCAGGGAAATATCTTGCTCGAGCAAGTTAACGCGAAAGTTCACTGGGACATCCATGATCTCTTCGCGTAGCGCCGTGCTCCAACGCACGTCAGTTTCCATCTTATCCGATTGAACACCGGCATCGAGCAACTCACGGATCGGCTCTACCATTGAGTATGGCATCACGACATGGAAATCGCCGCCCCCGCCATCCACTTCGATATGAAACGAGCTCACAACGATCACTTCCGTCGGGCTGACAATGTTCGCCATGCTCGGGTTCACTTCGGAGTCGAGATACTCAAACTCGACCCCCATCACAGGCGACCATGCTTCTTTATAATCTTCAAAGACGATTTTGAGCAATAATTGAACAATTCGACGCTCGGTCGGGGTAAATTCACGCCCTTCAATCCGCGCGTGAAAACGGCCATCACCGCCAAAGAAGTTCTCCACCAAAATGAACACTAAGCGTGCTTCCATGGTGATCAGCGCCGTACCTTTTAGAGGTCGAAAGCGCACCATGTTGAGACTGGTCGGTACGTAAAGTGTATTTTGATACTCGCCGAACTTCATCATCTGCACGCCGTTGATCGAGACTTCAGCGGTTTTACGCAGCATGTTGAACAGGCTGATACGCATATGACGAGCAAAGCGTTCGTTGATCAGCTCGAGGGTTGGCATCCGACCACGAACAATGCGGTCTTGAGAGGAAAAGTCAAAATCGACGGCGCTCGCGTCTTGCTCGTTACTCTCTTCTTCTATCTCATCGACGTCATCGACGCCGTGAAGCAGCGCATCGATCTCATCTTGGCTTAATAGATCAGTCACGCGTCACCTATTGCATTACAAAATCAGTAAATAGCACACGTTCAATCACAGGCTGACCCACAGCTCTGGTCAAACTGGCCTTGATGTCATCCGTCGCTTTGTCGCGCAACTCCACGCGTCCATTGACGCTGCGTAGTTGGTCCACCGTTGCTGAGGCAAACGTGCTCAGCAGGGAACTCTCGATCAGTGGCGAGTGATAGCGGGCCAGGTTTTCATTTTCGCTGCCACGCACCATCAACTGCACTTTTATCTGCACCATGCGGTCACGTTTGTCGCCCGTCACGTTAAACAAAAATGGCTGAGGAATATTGACATAAGAGACAGGCTCGGCGGGCGTCACCACTTGCTGTTGCGTTGCAGCCTGTTCACCCGAGGGCTCATCTGACCCCATCAAAAAGAACGCGGCACCACCACCGCCAAGTAGCAAGACAACAACAACGGCCACTATGATCAGTAATTTGCCTTTCCCTTTGGGAGCTTCTGCGGTGATATCTTCGTCTGCCATAACTTAACGGTCTCTAAATCCTAGTTTTTCTAACAGTTTAAGCGTAATAACTGATTCCATCACGCTTTGTTGCTACATTCAAATCAAGATTGGTGTCTGGTTCAAGGTTTTCTTCACCGCCAAAGGCGTGATTGCTGCTCCCTTGACCATTTCCTTGCCCACTGCCTGTTGCATAGCGTCCTTGCTGCTGGCCAGAGGCCTGTTGCTGAACGGAGGTGTCTCCCAGCTGAACCCCTTGCTGAGCGAGCATTTCACGCAGTCTTGGCATCGATTGCTCGATAATATCGCGCGCGCCTTGGTTGGCGACGGTAAAGTGGACTGTGGCGCCGTCACCATTCATGTTCATGCGAATTTGTAAGCGGCCTAGCTCAGGTGGATCAAGGCGAATGTCGATGTTTTTCAAGTTTTTCGACATCATCATCTGTACGCGCTCTGCCACTTGATCCGCGGCTACATCACGGCTGAGCTGCAAAGGAACTTGCGCAGGATTGGCTTGCTCCGCACGCATGCCATTAGGTTGAGTGCCAAGCTGCTGCCCACTCGCGGCAGCCAACTGCTGAGCAAAATGCTCGCCCGATGCCGCCTCTTTGCTCTCCCCACTTTGGGCGGCGCCCATCGCGACTTTCGCTCCCAACGCCGATTTTAACAGTGCCTGCTCTTGCAGTGCCGGGTTCGCTGCCACATTCGGCATCGCGCTGGCGCTTAGGTCGGTGGGTATGGGCGATGTGGGAATCGCTTGCGCGGCAGCGTTAGGAATAGGCGAAGTGGCAGCCTGTTGCAGTGGCGTAGGTGTCACTGACTGCGTTTGATGCATCGCTTGTTGTACTGAGTGCGCGAGCACCGCTTGCTGAGATTTCACTTGCGGATCTCGGGCCAGATTGACCTCCTCTTTGACCACCGCCTCACCTTGTACGGCCCATGGAATGGCTGTTGCTTGCGTTGGCGTTTCGGTATCCGTAAGAGTATCGGCCGATACGGTTTGGGGCTCTGCAGTCAAGGAGGCAGCAGAGACATTGGCCGCTTGCTCTGCTCTGTTCGTATCAACGCCAGCTTCGCTTAATTCCGTGCCTACCGTCATGGCGCTGGCATTCAGTGCGTTTGGCGCTGCGGTCGCATCGGCTTGATGTTGCTCGGTGTTGAAACCGTGTTGAGTCGACTTATCTACAGGCAGTGCATCGGTTGGTGTGGGTTCTTGTCCCGCTTTTGCCGCCACACTCGCGGTCACTGCAGCGGCAACCTGAGGCGAAGCACCATCTTGTTCGCTATCCACAAGTGGAGACTCCACATTAAGGTACTTTTTCGCCGATTGCGCTTTCGCCTGCTCAGATACCTCGCTTACAGCAAGCGATTCGCCATCGCTGCCAGTAGCCGAGACCGAAGACGCGGCGGCTTGCACTGCATTTGCATCTTGACCTTCATCTCTCGCCTGGCTATTTGCGTGCAGGGTTTCGCCGTGCACTCTCACCGTTTCACTCTCATTTGAGCGCACAAAGGATTCTGGTTGGGTCTTTTCATCGCCTTGAGCGGAGATGGCGGCGGCTTGAACAGACACTTGCCCTTCAGCAGACACTTTAGGCGTATCCGTTGCAGGTTCGAGCTTGGCGGCATTGGCTTCATGAGGCAAGTTCTTGCCGTCTTTTGCCTTGAGGGCGCGATTAGATTCATCCAGACGCTGCAATACTTGGTCATTGTCGGACACAATTTTCGCCGCTTGGTCTTTCGGTAGGGAGGCGTCGCTATCATCCGTCGCAGCCAACACCTTAGCTGAGGCTGCATGGTCACTTTCGCCTTTTGCACTGTCGGCTTTCGAACTTACCGATTCGGCCTCGAGTAACTCGTCGGTAGATTGATTGGCAGTCGATGTCGACTTATCGCTGTTAGACGTTGACTTTGACGTTTCACTTGCGCTTGCTTGCTCTGTGGGAGCTTTTTCTGTGGGTGCTTTCTCTACAGAGACTTTGCCTTGCGCTTTTACCCCATCACCGGAGTCGTCGCCTTTTCCGCCTTCACCTTTAATCAGCCCAGCGAGTTTAGAAAAAAAGCCTTCTCCACTGTTTTTCTCAGTGCTGGCCTCACCCGTGCTTGGCGCGACCTTAGCGGCTTTTCCGCTGTCAGAAACAGACGATAAATTGATATTCATAGTTGAGCTACTCACAGTTAATCATCTCGAAACAGCGCAGAGACGGAACAGGGGTTAGCTAGATATCAGCAAAAATCACGCCATAGTTGGATTCTAATACGAAGTTTTTACGATGCTAATGAGCGATCAGTTCGGCTTTCGACGTGAATATTGCAAGGTGGCAAACTCATCCATCAGCTTTTGCTCGCGATGCTCTTGTTCACGCTCTTTTTCACTGCGTTTTTTCTCCATCAGCCATTCATACGAACGTCGCTGTTTGCGACGCTCCAGCCAGTGCTGCTCACAGCTTTCTACCTGACTCTTAAAATGGTGCTCAGCTTTCTGCTGCTTGGCGAGGGTCTCATCGAGCGTGGTTAAAAAGCGGTTTAAGTGGGTATATTGGCTAGCCGTTAACCCTTGCTGACCTCTTTCAACCAGTTGCTGGCAGTAATCTAGGCGGTATTGCTCAATCTGTTTGAGCTGTCGGTAATAGCCTTCTAGCTCACCGCGAGCCTGTGTAAGCGCCATGACCGCCTGATTTTCCTGTTCTTTCGCCTGCTCTAGCAAGAATGCCAATGCGTTATCCATCGACTATCACTCCCCTTGCAGCAAGTTCTTGAGCATATTTACGCACATATCGTACGGCACGCTCTCTTTCATTCCTTGCTGCAGATAACCATCGAGTTTCGGCTTGATAGTAAACGCGCCATCAATCGCCGCATCGGTACCCGGTTTGTAAGCACCAATAGAGACCAGATCTTGATTCTTGCGGCAGATTGAGAGGATTTGTCTCACCGCTTTGGACATCAAGATATGCTCATCGGTGGTGATCTGTGGCATGACACGACTAACCGATTTTTCGACATCAATCGCTGGATAATGACCCGCATCGGCCATCTCACGCGAGAGCACAACGTGACCATCGAGAATGGCTCGCGATGCGTCTGCTATCGGGTCCTGCAGGTCATCCCCTTCGGTCAGTACGGTAAAAAATGCGGTAATGGAGCCCTGATCGGGGCCACCGTTACCGGCTCGCTCCACCAAAGCGGGCAATTTGGCAAAGACCGAAGGCGGGTAACCTTTGGTTGCGGGCGGTTCGCCAACCGATAGCGCAATTTCACGCTGCGCTTGAGCAAAACGGGTTAAGGAGTCCATTAGAAGCAGAACATCGAGCCCTTGATCGCGAAAATATTCCGCAATGGTCAGGGCGGTTTGGCACCCTTTCAAACGCATCAACGGTGAGGCGTCGGCGGGCGCTGCAACCACCACGGAGCGTTGGCGACCATCCACGCCCAAAATTTCTTCGATAAACTCTTTCACTTCTCGGCCACGTTCACCGATCAAGCCAACCACCACCACTTGCGCAGTTGTGCCTCGAGTCATCATACCAAGTGTCACCGACTTACCGACACCAGAACCGGCGAACAGACCAATACGTTGGCCTTTGCCCACCGTCAATAGGCCGTTGATCGCTTTAATGCCCACATCCAGCGGCTCCGTGATCGGCTTACGCGCCAGCGGGTTAATCGGCTGCGCATTAAACGAGGCTTTTTTCTCGGTATAAATCGGGCCAAGACCATCGAGTGGGTTGCCTACGCCGTCAATCACTCGACCAAGAAGCTCCATACCAACAGGCAAGCCTGCATCACTGGTCAGCGGCGTCACTTTCGCCCCGGGCAGCACGCCGGTGATCTGCTCACTCGGCATCAAAAAAAGGTTGTCGCCAGAAAAACCGACCACTTCGGCTTCCATTTCACCGTGCATGGTTTCCACGGTACACAAACTGCCGATCGGAGCGCGGCACCCGGTCGCTTCGAGCGTTAATCCCACCACACGAATCAACTTACCGGACGCCACTGGGCGACACGTCAACCCGTGGGTTTTGTACTGGCCAAGACGCTGAGCGAGCTCGAGCATCACTCACCACCTTGATGGCGATTGACACCACAAAAGCTTTGGATCACGCTGCGAATCCTATCTTCAAGGCGATAGTTGACACTCGACTCCCCCGCTTCAATTTGAACATCGCCCCGATTGAGAGCAGGCTCACTCATCAAGCTCCAATTACGCAGGTTCAGTTCCTCTTCGCCATAGGCAGAACGGATAATAGCGACATCGTCGGGGTGAAGTTTTAAGGTAATCGCGTGACCGGAAATAGGCAGAGATTCAACCGACTGTTTGATGGTGTCTAGAATGACTTGAGGATTGGTTTGAACTTCGACATGCACCACCTCTTTCACCAAGATGAGGACCATATCGACCAACTGTTTTTCCACTTGGGCGTTCATCAGCTCAAGCGGCTGAGCGAATTGGTTGGCTAAATTGATGAAGGTATCCACTTGTTCTTTGATAAAGGCTTCGCCTGCCGTGACACCTTCTTGACGGCCTGCTTCGAGCCCTTCTTGATGGCCTTCCGCTAAGCCTTGCTCTTTGCCTTTCTCATAACCTTGCTTGAAACCGGCTTCTTGACCTTGCAGCAATCCGTCTTGATACGCCTGCTGCTTGATGTGCTCAATTTGCTCATCGGTCAGCTCAACGGGCGCCTCTTCTTCAGGTTCGGTGGGCAAAGGCATCCAGCTCGGATCGTAATTCAGCGCCGTTTCTTTCGCTTGCTTGTGAGTGTGTGACGTGTAGTCAGGCATGCCCCAGCGCTCCGCTTTTTGGACCACCACTTCTTCATCATCCAATCGTAAAAAACCGCGCTTTCTTTCTCCGGCCATAACACTTTTACTCACTGAGTTACTGATCGTTCACTGAATTACTGATAGCTCTTCGCGTTGATTTGCGTGGCGGTCATCACTCGGTTGAGCGGTGATGACCCAAACCATTACAAGAACTCGTCTGCGCCGCCACCAAGCATAATTTCGCCCGCATCGGCCATGCGACGGGCAATCGCCAAGACTTCTTTTTGAGCGGTTTCCACGTCCGACACCTTGATCGGAGGCATGGCTTCAAGATCATCACGCATCATCTCAGCTGCACGCTTAGACATGTTCTTGAAGATCTTCTCGCGCAATGCGTCATCGGCACCTTTGAGTGCACGCTGCAACGCATCTTGCGGAACATCACGCAGCAATTTTTGGATACCTTGGTCGTCGACCTCGATCAAGTTCTCGAACACGAACATCAAATCTTGGATCTGTGTCGCCATATCTTCGTCTTGATCGCGCATTTGCTCCATCAAAACGCCTTCGATGTTGTTGTCCATGTAGTTCATGATTTCGGCTGCGGCTTTCAGGCCACCAATCTTGGCGGCTTGGGCCCCCGCTTGACCCGCAAACTGCTTCTCCATGATTTCGTTTAGCTCAGCCAATGCCGAAGGCTGCACTTCCTCGAGGTTCGCAATACGCATCATCAAATCAAGACGATCGCGCTCGGCAAACTGAGACAAAATCTCCGCCGATTGATCGGGCTCTAGGTAGGACAAGACAATGGTTTGAATCTGCGGGTGTTCGTTGACGATGATGCTGGCCACTTGACGCGGGTCCATCCACTTGAGGGAATCAAGACCTTTCGAGCCCGTACCCAGCAGGATTTGGTCAACCAAGTTATTCGCTTTGTCTTCACCGAGCGCCGCCACTAGGGCATTACGCATGAAGTCTTCGCTGCCCATACCAATGTTGGTGTATTTTTGGATATCTTCAAGAAAAGCGCGGTGCACCGCCCCGACTTTGTCTTGACTTAAATCCGACGCGCGCGCCATAGCGCTACCCACGCGTTGTACTTGTTTGGGCTCTAAGTGGCGAATAATGCCTGCTGCGTCCTCTTCGTTGAGACTCAACAATAGAATCGCCGCGCGCTCCTCACCCGGTATTGATTCAATATCCACGGTGTTTTCAGATTCTTCACCGCCACCCTGTGGGACCATTTCGTTAGGCATTTTGCATCCAGTTCTTCACAACTTGTGCCGCGAGTTCCGGCTCATTCGCAACCAATGCACGAACCGCTTTCAGCACGTCTTCATCTTTGTGTAGATTTGGAAGGTCAATACTTGAGCCAAACTCAAACAGCTCGCCACCTTCTAAATCACTCCCAATTAAGCTTGTTTCACCATCGGCGCCAATCGGTAAGCCATCTGGGCCATACAGTTGTTCGTCGTCATCCGATGCTGGGTTGAGCAGTTTCTTCATGGCTGGGCGCACAAGCACCAGTACCACCACGATAATCACGAGCGCACTAGCAAACCAACGTACCCAGTCGTTGAAATTCGGGTGTTCCCATAGTGGCACATCTTGGACGATGTCCATCTCTGGCTCGGCAAATTGCATGCTCAGCACATTCAACAAATCACCGCGATTTTCGTTAAAGCCAACAGCGCCGACCAACACTTGTCGAATCGAATTTAGGTCAGCATCCGAGAGCGGCTGGTAGGTCGTCTCACCGGTTTCAGGATTGACCACAGCACGATTTTTTATCGCGACGGCGACCGTTTGGCGATTCACGACACCGGTTTGACGACGCTCATGACTGATGGTGGTATCGAGTTCGAAGTTGCGCGTCGCCTCTTTATGCACAGAACCTTGGCCAAGTAGCGACCCATCTTTCATTTGGGCCACATCTTGAGGAATGGAGGCGTCAGCAGGCGGTTGGTTACTCAGTGCGCCTGGCACGCCAGCGACCACATTACCATTGTTGTAATCTTCAAGGGTGTATTCACTGCGCGTTGCCGGCGTATTAGGGTCAAAGCTCTTACGCGTTTGTTCGACCGCACTAAAATCAAGTTGGATATCGACCTGAGCGGTGTAGTTACCAAAGCCTAATATCGGGATCAATACCGAATCAATTTTGTCACGCAAGGCTTGTTCTTGTTTACGCTCTAGCTCATGCTCTTTGCGTCTTGCCGCAGAGGCTGGATCTTGCGAGCCAGAGCTCAGTAAACGGCCATGCTGATCCGTCACGGTAATGCGGGTCGGCTTCATGCCCGGAACTGCGCTCGCGACCATATCAACAATCGAGTCAACCTCTTCTTGCTTAAGGCTGGTGCCGGTACGCAAAGTCAAAAATACCGACGCCGAGGCCTCTTGATTGTGACGCACAAACACACTTTGCTTAGGCAGCGCAAGCAGCACACGCGCTTTGCGTACTTGGGTCATCTCTTCTATCGCTTTAGAGAGTTGGCGCTCACGGCTGAGCTTAAGACGCTCTTGCTCGAGACGTTGAGAAACCCCAAATCCCATGTCTTGCAGCAAGATCTCATCACCCGCCTGTTTCTCGGTGTTGAGCCCCGCGCGGACCATATTGAGTTTGAGTGAGTTGTAATCGCTCGCAGGCACCAAAATAGTGTTTCCGTCGAGTTTGTAGTCTAGCTTTTGCTGATCAAGGTAATCTAAGACAGGAATCAATTCCTCGGTATCGTACGCTCCGAGTGGGCGCATATCGGGCTCTTTAACCCAAAAAAACAGCATCACAATCAATGCGACACAGATTGAGATCGACAGAACCAGCACCACTTGGCGCAGCAGGTCGAGATCGCCCACCGCCATATCAAACTTGGAGCTGCTTTTTTCATCAAGATCGGGGTTTTGACCACCGCTATCGATATCCGTCGATAGCATAGTGCTATCGACATGGTCATCCGCTACGGTTAGGTCTGTGGATTGAGTTGGTTCTGCCACCGTCGATACCTACTATTAAACTGGCATATTCATCAATTCTTTGTACGCTTCAACAAACTTGTTTCGTACTTGGATTGTCGCATCAAAAGCCACGCTCGATTTGTTGCGGGCAATCATGACATCAGACAAAGAGACATCTTCATCTCCGCGGTCAAAGCGCATTTGTAAGTTGCTCGAGGTTTTCGAAAGTTGATTGACGTTATTGATGGCATTGTTGAGTAAGTCGCCAAAATCCGCCCCGACCGTATGACCGGTGGCGGCAGGTCTGGTGTTACTTGCTTCAAACATCATGGCTTGCATTTCGCCCTGAAAACCGTCAATTTTCATCCGTACCTCGATTGTCAACTCTTTGACATTTTGTTCTGCTGTTTCTCTGACGCTGCAAACTGCATGCCACGTTTGAATGAGACGAAAAATAGCACGTTAGTTAGGAATATCAATCCCCGCATCACGCATTTTCGCTAACTTGTAGCGCAAGGTACGTGGGCTGATACCCAGCTTCTCGGCCATCTCTTTGCGGCGCCCTTGGCACTCGGCCATGGTCTCCAAAATGATCGCGTATTCTTGGTCACGAAGCTCGCCTCCCAAGCCACTTCCCCCTGAGAGCTGACGCGATGCCTCCGCTTCAGCAATCGGCTTGACGTCCGGCGCCATCACATGCCCCTCTTGAACGACTTGTTGTAAGCCTGACGCGTCATGCCAATCGTGCCCTTCCAACAGAATGTGCTCAGCGTGAATCTGCCCTTGATCGCTAAGAATCAGGGCACGTTGCACCACGTTATCCAATTCACGTACGTTGCCAGGCCAACGGTAAGTCAGCAATTTATGAATCGCACTTTGCTCCAACTGCGGAACCGGCATCCCAAGTTTTGAACAGTGACGCTGCATCAAGTGATTAGCGAGCGGTTCAATATCCCCCGGTCGGTCACACAGTGCTGGCCAAGTAATCGGAAAGACATTGAGGCGGTAGTACAAATCTTCGCGAAAATGCCCTTCTTGGACGTATTGCTTAAGATCGCGGTTACTGGTCGCCAGTACGCGCACGTCCAGTTTGATGCTTTTGCGGCTCCCCAAACGTTCCACTTCTCGCTCTTGCAAAACACGCAGCAATTTGGCTTGTAGGCTCAAGTCCATCTCACTGATTTCGTCGAGCAAAATCGTACCGCCTTGCGCTTGCTCAAACTTACCCGGACACGCTTGAACGGCGCCCGTAAAGGCCCCTTTTTCATAACCAAATAAGGTGGCTTCAAGCATATTATCTGGGATAGCGGCGCAGTTAATCGCGACAAAAGGGCCCTCTTTGCGCAATGACGCATTATGTATGTAGCGCGACATCACCTCTTTGCCCGAACCGCTTGGGCCAAGCACCATCACGCTCGCATCGGTTTTCGCCACTTTATCGGCCAACGCCAGCAGCTTAAGGCTTTTTTGGTCTGCGACTACAGCGTCGCCATTGTCATCCGATTTGATCGGCGCGTATCGGCTGACCATATTAAGTAGGACTTCTGGAGCAAAAGGTTTTGCCATGTAGTCAATGGCGCCCTCTTTCATCGCTGACACGGCATCTTCGATATTGGCGTAGGCCGTCATCAATAGCACCGGCAAGTTAGGCCAGTGCTGCTTGATGTTTCTTAGCAAGGCGAGACCGCCCATGCCTGCCATTTGCACATCAGAAACAACGATATCCACCTCTTGGCTTTTTAGCTTAACCAACGCGTCTTCGGCGCTGTCCGCTTCAAGCCATTCGTACCCCGCCAGCGCTAACGTATCGACCAACGCTTCGCGTAGACCTTCATCGTCTTCAACGATCAGTACTTTGCTTTGAGCCATTGTTATTCTCCAGTGCTTAGATCTTGATTGGGTTCCACGTTGCGTTGCAACGGAATACACATGGTGAAGCATGCGCCATCACCCGGTTCTGATATGAGCTCTAAACGCCCATCGTGTGCTCGACACACCATCTGGACCACCGCAAGGCCAAGCCCAGTACCTTGGGAGCGTGTGGTGAAAAAGGGCTCCATGATTTTGCTTTGCAGCTCAGGGGGTACCCCTGGGCCACTGTCTTGAACCGAGATTTTCAGTTCACCCTTCACGGGCCTAAAAAAGACGTCGAGTTGAGACTCTTTGCCTGCAATTTGGATCGCATTCATCACCAAATTGCTCAAAGCTGAGGCTAGCGCATTGGCATTGCCGAGTAGTAAGGTCTCTTCTTGCTCTACTTCTAAATGATAGTCTATCTGATTGTTCTTTAACGCGGTCTCCACCATCGGGGAGAACTCATCCACTAACTCGCCAATGCAAAAAGGTTTAACGACTTTGTTGTCGCCGCCTTTGGCAAACAGCAACATGTCGTTGACCTGTTTTTCCAAGTCATGCAATCGATCCATTAATTTGGATTGAAAGCGGTCTTTCGTTGCAGGAGGCAGATTCGGCGCCGCCAAATTGGAAGCGTACAACATGGCACTCGACAGAGGCGTTCTCACCTGATGGGCCAGCGACGCCACCATGCGCCCAAGCGAAGAGAGCCGCTGCAAATCACTGATGCGCGACTGCAACAAACGCGTCTCGGTAAGGTCAGTGATGAGAATCAATTGCCCCGTCGCCGAGGCGGAAATCGCCAGTCGGACTTTGCGCCCGTTGCGCAAAGAAATTTCATGGCCATCGTCTTCACGCGGCGCAAACGCGTGCTGAATCACTTCAAACCAACGAGCCCCCACCAGCGGAACTTCAAGGAGTTTTTGCGCTTCAGGGTTGGCTTCTCGCACAACACCTTGTGTATCGAGCAAAATGACGCCTGCGGGCATCACATCCAACACTTGCTGATAACGTGCTACTTGCTCTTCGAGCGTGCCCAATGGCATCGCGGGTTCTGTCGGTGGGTTTGAGGTCATGTCGACATTCTTATCGTAAATACAACAATAGCCTGAAATGCAAATTGCATACCAGGCTATTTTATATATTTTTCAAAAACTTACAAAAGTCGATTATTTGACAGTTGAGTTTTTGGCACTTTAGCGCTGCAAATTATATTTACGCATTTTCTCAACTAAGGTGGTGCGTCGCATGCCTAACATGTCCGCAGCGCGTGCCACAACACCACTTTGCGCTTCAAGGGCTTGATTGATCATGTTGACCTCAAGCTCTGCGAGCATCTCTTTAAGATTGACGCCTTCGGGCGGCAGATCTTGCGGCGCGTTATCAAACTCTTGAAATGGGTCGCTCCCTTCGAAGCTAAAGTCTTCAGAGAAAATATCATGCAAGGCATCACGCTCCTGCTCTTCAACCGACTCCGTGGAGTGGTACTCTGGTTGAAACTCAGGAATGTCACTATAACGATACTTGGTGGGTAAGTGGTTAACGTCAACCAAACTGTTTGGATAGAGGATAATCATACGCTCTACCAAGTTCGCGAGCTCGCGGACATTGCCAGGCCACTCATGTTCCATCAATGAATTGATAGAACGAGGCGTGAAGCAAATAGGCTGCGATCCTTCCGATTCCATTCGCGTCATCAACTCTTGCAATAGCAACGGAATGTCTTCTTTACGATCACGCAGAGCGGGCATTTCGATTGGAAAAACGTTGAGACGATAGTAGAGGTCTTCGCGGAAAGATTGATCCACAATCATATTATCAAGGTTCCGGTGAGTAGCGGCAATCACTCGTACGTTGACACGAATCGTGGTGTTGCCCCCAACACGTTCAAATGTGCGCTCTTGCAAAACCCGCAACAGTTTAACCTGCATCGGCATCGGCATATCGCCGATTTCATCCAAAAAGAGCGTACCGCCTTCTGCCAGCTCAAAGCGCCCTTTTCTTGAAGTGATCGCGCCGGTAAACGCGCCCTTTTCATGACCAAACAGTTCGCTTTCCAGCAGGTCCGGTGGAATAGCGCCGCAGTTGATCGGCACAAAAGGCCCATTGCGTCGCGCTGAGTGGTAATGAATATTGCGTGCCACCACTTCTTTACCTGTACCGGACTCACCCAGAATCAATACATTCGCTTCCGTGCCAGACACTTGCTCGATTAGGTGACGCACTTCCTTAATGCCCATGCTCTGGCCAACCAGACTTCGGAACAAGGTGTTTTTTCGAGTCGATGCAGAGACATTTACACCTTTGCGGCCTAGAAAGTCTTTGCAGTGGCGTAAGGCTTCACTGAGTTGCGGGTAATTTAATGGGTATTCGAGATCGCCAACATAATTGGTCAGCTCATCGACGGGATAAGAATGCGTACCGGCTATCAGTAAAGGGATATGGTTGGCAGAGGCCAGTTTTTCACTCAGGCTTGCAGGCAGTGAGTCTCCAATCAGGGAACCGACGATACAGCCGCCCCACAAACCAGACCAATTGGGCTCTTCTAATTGGCGAGAAGAGATGGCCTCACACTGTTCTCCTACAAACTCCAATATGTTACTCAGATTGATTCGCGCCTGCGCGTCATCCTCAATCACGAGAATTTTTGCTAAACCTTGCATAGGTGAGAATATTTGCCTTTTATCAGAAACGTTGTGGCTGTTTTATCTGTTCTAACGTCTTTCAATTACAGTGTAGGTGTAACGACAGAGAATGTATAAACTTCTACAACAAAAATAAGCCACTAGGCTACGTAGTGGCTTATATTCTATGTGATAAATAGCAAAAGGCAACCGAGCAATAACTCGGTGTGATGTTAAGCCAAAAGCGCGTTAATGAAAGGCTTTCGACTTAACATTTCTTGACCGAAGTGCGGGTTAAATGCCCACTTCTGCTGCGGTAAGGTTATGAAACTCAGTGGGTATTTGATCCCATGCTGATTTGATTTCACGTATAATCTCAATCACATCGTCAATAGGCTGCGGTTCATTTTTATGATTCGCTTCCGTGATCTGAGTGATCATAAACTCATAGAGTTGGTCGAGATTCTGTGCAATGTCACCGCCATCATCCATCGATAAGCAGCTGCGTAAGCTGATGATGATGTCTAACGCTTTACCCAAACGCTCTCCCTTCACTGGAACATTGCCAGCTTGCATTGCTGCTTTCCCTTGAATAAGACGCTCGATAGCTCCAGCCATCAGCATTTGCACTATCTTATGCGGGGAGGCCGCACTGAGCTGGCTATCAACCGATACCTTCTTGTAAGCCTGTAAAGAACCACGCATAACTATCCTCTTTTATAAAAACTTTTTGTACTGCTGAACCGAGCGTTGACCATGACGATACTGTTTTAGCGCTTGGCCTGCGAGGGCCGTTTTCTGTTGCATCAACTTCACCATGGCTGCAGTGTCATCTATGGCGCGTTGCCAAGCCGGCAATTGCGCTAACTCAGGGCACTGTTCGATCATGCAGAGTAACTTCTGCAATATCTGTTCCCTTGTATCGACTTGGGCGGTGATTTCTTCAGTATTTATGTCATCTATTGAAAGCAGATGGCCAATAGCTTGATCAATATCACACAAAGTGGCCAGTTGCGCCGAAAAATCATCCGCCAAGTGCATTCATCATCCCTGCTAACTGTGATTGCATTTTACTGGTCGCGTCCTGCATCGCCGAAAATTTGGCGTGAGTTCGCTGCTCCAAACTCTCCATGCGGCGATCCAGTGCCGCCTGATCATCTCGAAGACCATAGTTGCGCTCAATCATGCTCTGCTCACGAGTTCGAATCGACCCAGTCGCGCCAGTTAACCCTTGAATGGCATCTTCCACTTTTTTGGCAAACCCTTGATTGCCACCAAAGAAGGCTTCAAGCTTATTGAAGTTATTGTTGATTTGCCTGTCGAGCATCGCGTAATTAATCTCAAGATTACCCTGACGTGTGGTGGTGATACCAAACTCGGTTAATGTTTTGAGGTCATCGGGCGCTGGCTCAATAGCGGATGAGAAGACAGATTTCAACCTAGCATCGGCATTGCGGACGATACTGTCGCCTGATAGTGGGCCCGCCATGCCTGTACGGGGATCGACTCCAGACAGTTCTTTTGAGACTTGATAGAACTGATTGTAAGCAGCAACAAACTGCTCAATATCTTGGCGTACACCTTCTCGGTCATACTCAATATCGATTTCCGATGCGGGTTTTCCGGGCGTCGTACGACCTTTTAAGGTTAAATCGACCCCTTCAATGGCATTTTCTATAATATTGTTGTCACTCGACAACTGGGCGACACCATCGAGCATCACTTTGGAGTCTTGGGCTGCTTGGACCTGCGTCATCCCGCGATAAGACTCAAAAGAGCGTTGTGCGTCCTCAAGGGCTTTTTGCGCGGCATCGACACGTTCTAGATATTCGCGCTCTTCTTTCGGTAATTTTGCTCGCTCCAACTCTTTGGCTTGTTCTGCTGTCAATTCGCCAGAATCAACGCGCTGCTGAAGCGCTGCCTTTTCGGAGGCCATCTTCTGCTCAATACGAGCTTGTTCCGCTTCGAGCTTGGCTTGCGCCTCTTTCGGCGTCACGTAGGAGTCTGTCAGTGTGCCTGACGCGGTGTTACTCCATCCAGGGACATCACCGGCTTTCTCGCGCGCTTTGGCATCGAGCTCAGGCTCTGGTTCCCAATAAGAGTCGAGCAAAGTCCCTGAAGCGGTTTCCGTCCAACCTGGAATGCGATCTTCTGGTTTGATGTACTTGTTCGCCTCAACACCCGCGCCGGCCGCCGCTGCCGCTGCACTATCGGACAGCTCATTCCCTGCTGACGCATCTTTTGCGGCGTTAGGGTCGGCTTGAATGGCCGCTTGCTTTGAGGCATCGGCAATTTCCTGATCGACAAGTTTTGCCGCTTCGATGTTTCTTTGCGCGATTTTGTCGGCAACCGCTTGCTCTTCTGGAGTGAGAGGGACAAGCAGCTCTTGCGCCTGAGCGCGCGCACGTTCAAGATCTTTCACGCGCTGCTCAAGCGTTTTGTATTCTAGATTTTTAAGTAGATCACCCGGCTGTGCGTCTGCAAGCAGCGATACGCTGTTCTCTTCGCCGGATTTATTGGAGGCGACGATAAGACGAGGGCCGTCGACGTCGTTAATGATTGAGGCGCGAACGCCTGGATTGGCTTTATCGTTGTTGATACCACGTACAATATCGACCAGTTTCGAGCCGGATTGAACATCGACATCAAAACTTCGGTTGCCCATCGAAATCTGCAGCTTGCCCGGTCCAAATTTGCCATCTGCTGGCAAAACATCAGACGCAATTTTATGACTTTGGGCAAGCTGCAACACATCGATAGCGTATCGACCAGCGATAGCTTCTGTGGTTGCCGTCGCGGAGACAACAGAGTCATCGGTCGTATCGACCTTTCTTGCTGCAAACGCTTTCTCTGTACGAAAGTTTTGCATCAAGCTTCTCATCGTATCCAGCGACTCTCTGAGTCGCCCATAGGCACTGATACTAGACTCAATTTCGGCTCGCTCATTGTCGATACGTTGCTGCTTAGGCACACGCTCCGAATCAACAATTTTGCTGACCATGGAATTGATGTCCATGCCAGTGTTCATCCCAATAGGGCCAAAACTCATTCAATCACCTCGAAGTACGATCACACCGTTTGGTTTACTAAGCCCGATGAGTATCGAGCCGTTTGTTCCCTTAGGCGCCGCAATATTACCAGCATCTCTTCGTCGGGTATCTGGCGGATAATATCGCCAGTACTCGCTTCGTAAATAGTGACCACATCTCTCCCCGACTCTTCATCCACTCGAAAGGACAACCCTTTGTTGATGGACGAAATGAAATCATTCATCTCCTCGACCAAACGTTGCCTTTCTTGGCTATTGAGCTTTTCACGAGCTTTCGCCGCTTCTATCGCTTGCGTGACAGACTCGGCAGACTGCTTGCTCATTTCATGGGTAGAGGCCTTTTCTTTACTTAAAGAAATGGACTGCGCACCATCATACTTAGAAGCAATTTTAGTGCCACTTTCTGAGCCGTAAGGCTGGATGTTCGATGTGTTAGATGGTATGTCCATAACAATCTCCCTTCCACCTCATAGGTCAGTAGCGCATGCTACTACCAATAAGCTCCTGCGAACCTACCGATTAACCTAATAAGCTAAGAGCTGCCGACGGTGACTGCTTAGCTTGCGCTAGAACCGACGTACTCGCTTGCTGAAGAATTTGCGATTTGGTCATCGCTGTCGTCTCTTTGGCGTAATCTGTATCAAGGATACGGCTACGCGACGCGTTGACGTTCTCGTTGATGTTATCCAAGTTACTGATCGCATGACCAAAGCGGTTCTGGAACGCACCGAGTTCCGCGCGCTGACTGTCCACGCTCTTTAGCGCGCCATCAATCACTGACACTGCCAGTTGCGAGCCCGCAACGGTCGTGACATCGACATCTGCGACGGTTTTATCTTGCGCGGCGCCAAAGCCGATCTCTCCACCAAGACCACCGCCAATGGTGACATCACCAGAGACTTTATTGGTCGCAGCGAACAGTTGCAGTTTGCCATCTTCGCCAACCGACGCTTTCACATCTTCACTTTGACCATTGATGTAAGTGGCCAATTGCTCGATGTCATCGCCTTCTTTCGCGTTGATGGTCAAGCTTTTCGCCTCACCGTGCACGTCAGTATAGTCTAAAGTCAGGTCGCTCGCGCCTGCACTCACTGTCCAATCGGGTGTTTTACCCGCCGTAGCAATATACGCTTTACCGCCCATGTCTGCTGTATCAGAACGCATGTTGCCCATGGATAACATCACCGCCTCACCGGAACTGGCACCAATCTGGAAAGACTGGCTACCAAATGAACCATTGAGCAATTTGTTGCCACCAAACGAAGTGGTTTCGGCGATACGATTCAATTCATCGTTCAGTGCCGTGACTTCTTCTTGGATCGCAATTCGCTCTGAACGCGAGTTCGAACCATTTGACGATTGCAGTGCCAAATCACGCATACGTTGAAGGATGTTGGTGGTTTCATTCATCGCACCTTCAGCCGTCTGAGCAATAGAGATACCGTCATTGGCATTCTTCACCGCCATGTCAAGACCACGACTCTGAGACGTTAAACGGTTTGAGATTTGTAGACCGGCAGCATCATCACGGGCACTGTTGATTTTGTAACCCGATGACAAACGCTCCATGGATTTCTGCATACCATCCGACGCCCCATTGAGGTAGCGCTGAGCGGTCATCGCAGACACGTTCGTGTTTACGTTAATTGCCATATATTGATCTCCTTTGGCATTAGGGGTGATGCGCTGTCGTGTCTCTCACCTCACTTCGGCGCATCTCATTTCTCTCAGTCTTGTAACGGCGAAGCAAAAAATACCTTTAGAAAAAAAATGAAGTTTTTTTCTCTTTGCCTCACATCCGTACAATTTCGTGAAACTGATCTAACTACCATGAAAATTCTTGCAAACACCAAACGTAAAAAATCCAGCCGAAGCTGGATTTTTATTTGATAAGCGCGGAGGGCGATTAGCCAAGTAGGCTGAGTGCCGAGTTTGGCGCCTGTTTCGCTTGAGCCAAGATTGAACTTGACGCTTGAGACAGGATCTGAGATTTGGTCAGTGCTGTTGTCTCTTTCGCGAAGTCAGTGTCTTTGATTCGGCTCTTCGACGCGTTCACGTTTTCGTTGATGTTGTCCAAGTTGTTGATCGCGTGGTTGAAGCGGTTTTGGAACGCACCCAACTCTGCACGGTGACTATCCACATATTTAAGCGCCGCATCAACAATCGCGACAGACTCTTGCGCGCCCCCTACCGTCGTCACGTCAATGGTGTTCACTGTTACGTCTTGACCTGGGCCCATGTTTAGCTCACCCGCTAGACCACCAGAGAAGCTCACTGCGCCGTCAACTTTGTTGGTACCTGCAAAGATTTGCAGTTGGCCATCTTCATCAACCGAGGCTTTTACCATGTCAGTTTGACCGTTGATGTAAGTTGCAAGCTCTTCAATATCATCCCCTTCTTTCGCGGTGATATTGATGGTTTGTGCTTGGCCGTCGGTGTCAGTCAGGTTGATCGTGAGATCATTGGTACCCGCTTGAACAGACCAGTCCTTATCTTTACCGTTTTGTGCAACGTAGCTAGTACCACCCATGCCAACGTTGTCAGAACGCATGTCGTTGAGCGTCAGCATGACGGCTTCACCGTTGTCTGCACCGATTTGGAACGATTTCGTTGCGTAAGTACCGTTAAGCAACTTGTTACCACCAAAAGAGGTTGTTTCCGCGATACGGTTTAGCTCGTCGTTTAGAGCTGTGACTTCTTCTTGAATCGCCACGCGCTCAGATTTTGAGTTCGAGCCATTCGCTGATTGAAGCGATAGGTCACGCATACGTTGCAAGATGTTGGTTGTCTCGTTCATCGCACCTTCAGCAGTTTGCGCGATAGAGATACCGTCGTTCGCGTTACGTACAGCGACATCAAGACCGCGGCTTTGCACATTCAAACGGTTTGAGATCTGTAGACCTGCTGCGTCGTCTTTCGCGCTGTTGATTTTAAAACCAGAAGATAGACGCTCCATTGAAGCTTGTTGTGCATTGTTCGCGCTATTTAGGTAACGCTGTGCTGTCATTGCTGCTACGTTAGTATTTACATTCACTGCCATGGTGATTTCTCCAAATTGATTTTCCGATGTATCCGGTTTCCGACGTCTCGGAAAACCAAAGTAGTTCTCTCAAAGTTACTTTTATTAACGGCGTGAGGCGGAAAAGCTTGAGACATTTTTTTTGTTTTTTTCGAAAAAAAGGCAGTTGGGGAGGAAAACGTGATTAACGGGCAATAATCGTTAAAAAATTCATTTTTTCGCTAAAGCTTTATTTAGACCTGTCGATAGCTTTCTCTTTTTTGAGATTTTTGTTTTCTCAATAATGACGATTAATTCAACAGCGTTAACGCCAGATTGGGTTGCTGTTTCGCCTGGGCAAGGATAGAGGTACTCACTTGTTGCAAGATTTGCTGTTTGACCATCTGCGTCGTTTCACGTGCGTAGTCAGTATCCTTAATGCGGCTGTTGGAGGCGGCAAGGTTTTCGTTGATGTTGCCTAGGTTGTTGATCGCATGATCAAAGCGGTTTTGCATTGCGCCTAATTCTGCTCGATGGCTATCGACGTACTGCAGCGCCGTATCAATCACTGATACCGCTCGTTGCGCGCCGCCGACGTTGGAAATATCCAGATTATCGACCGCCTCGTAACCCACCAGCCCCAGTTGCAATTCATTGGCTAAGCTGCCCGAGAAAGATAAGGTTCCTGATGTTTCTTTACCGGCGATAAACAGTTGCAGTTGCCCGTCGTCATTCACCGAGGCGGAGACTGTATCCGTTTGCCCATTGATGTAAGTCGCCAGTTGCTCTATGTCATCACCCTGTTTGGCTTTTATTTGGATTTGTTCTTGCTCACCTGCGGCGTTGGTGTACTGAATATTGAGCATCGATGCCCCTTGCGAGACCTGCCAATCTGAACCTGCAGATAAGCCAGCACGGTAGCTAAACCCGCCCATCGCTAGGGTGTCGGTGCGCATGCTTTTTAGTGACACCTGAACCGCCTCCCCTGAGCTAGCACCGATTTGAAACGAAGAGGTTTCAAAGCCACCATTGAGCAATTTTCGCCCACCAAAAGAGGTCGTTTCTGCTATTCGATTCAATTCGTCGTTTAAAGCGCCCATTTCTTCTTGTAACGCCTGCCTTTCAGCTTGACTGTTCGAACCGTTGGCCGACTGCAAAGAGAGATCGCGCATACGCTGTAAGATGGAGGTCGTCTCTTGCATCGCCCCTTCCGCGGTTTGCATGATTGAAATGCCATCATTGGCATTGCGCATTGCAACATCGAGCCCGCGCATTTGTGACTCAAGACGATTAGAGATTTGTAAACCCGCTGCGTCATCTTTGGCGCTATTGATCCGGCTGCCCGAAGAGAGCCGCTCCAACGATTGATTGAGCATCTCTGTCGCGCTACTCAAATATCGCTGCGCCGTCATTGCTGACACGTTGGTGTTTACGGTGATCGCCATGATTTCACTACAAATTCAATTAAAGTCCTACAGGTTATATCGGCCAATCACGCCATTCTTTAATGACAAATATGAAAAAGCCGAAGCTGGATGCTTCGGCTCTCGCGTTTAAGCTTTATGAGGGAGATTATTTGACGCTTAACTCCGTCAGCATTGCCTCAGAAGGCGCGAAGAAGTAAGCCCCGGTTACCGCGGTGGTAAAACGCAACAGTTGATCCGTCTTGCCATCTGTCACACCGTACATACTCTCAAGCATCGCTTTGAAATTGTGCAGCGTATTACAGTAAGCAATGAAGAGCAGACCATGCTCACCCGATACTGAACCATACGGTAAGCTGTGACGCACAATTTTCAGTCCTTTCCCGTCTTCTTTGATGTCAACGCGGCCAACATGCGATGCCGCTGGCACGTCATCTAACTCAATAGAATCCGGTTTTGTACGACCAACCACTTTTTCTTGAGCTGACACGTTAAGGCGATTCCATGCAGGTAAATTGTGCACGAAGCGCTGAACCATCACGTAACTACCACCGGCGAATTCACCTTCAGGGATGATCGCCACTTCATGACGTTGCCCCTCTTTCGGGTTTTCTGTGCCATCGACGAAATCGGTCATATCACGAGAGTCTAGGTAGCGGTAACCGTATGTCTCATCCACAATCTCGACCTCATCGGCCACCTCCGCCATCAGCGTACGCAGAAGGTAAAAATGCAGATCATGACGCAGTGAGTGACAGTGAATCAGCACATCGACATCACTGCTTGGCGCCACCACACTTCCCTCTCCCAAAACAGGGAACGGTATCAATTCGCTTGGCATTGGCGCATCGAGCTGCGACCAAAATGCGTGCGTAAACGCAATCGACAGGGTTAACTGTGCGCCCGGTTGCTGCTGATTGAGCTCAGCCACCTTGTGCGGCAGAGCTTGAAGCTTTTCAAGCACCTTTTGCGGATTCTGTTTGATTTTGAGAAGTGTGTATTGAGCAAATGGGCCAGCCTCAGGGAGAATGGCACTTTGTGGCGATGACATTGTTATAACCTCACGTATTTATTGTTCTTTATCCCAGTACGTTGGGAGATCAGTATCTGTTCAATTCTTCTTTAACGGTGAATGCACGATTTACGTAGATGCCTTTTACGTAGATGCTTTTACGTAGATGACTTGGTTGACTCATTTTCGACGCCAAGCTGAAAGCAATCTTTCACACTGCGACTGTGAATTAGATAGATAATGAGCCAAGTCAGCAATAACCCGATGCCACCCTGTGTCCAACTGAAGGCGCCTTGATGCAAGTATACCTGGTAAGCCCACTGCAACCACTGAGCAACCGCAATGACTAAGGTGAGCGGGCGACCGTAATACAACACACGAGTGAGCCAAGTGCGCTCGGGACTGCGCAAACCATAAAGCCACATCAACGCAATCGTCGGCAACCCCATCAGTAACCCAAGATAGAGCCCCGTTTGATTAGGGTACACGATAGTCAGTATCTCACTTCCGGACTCTCGACTGGCGCCAGCGACGACGAAGACAATCCAAGCGCGAGCAAGAAAAAACCACCCTAGCCATAGCCATTTTGGCGCTTTTAAAAAACCGTGTTGATCATAGTGTTCGATGGCGTAACGCACGACGTTATTCATTTTCTAAGACGACTAACCCACACTGTAAAGTAAAAGCCGCCACTTTGCGACCCGCAAGCCCCCACAAGCCAAAGCGGCGTGCTATGATAAGCCTTTGTTTACTTTCTCAATGAAGACCGCCATGAAAACCAGCCCTTCCCCTTCACCTGAAACCAAGCAAGACGCGCTAGCCATCGCAAAAGCAACGCAAAAGCCGGGGCAGACCAAAGAGCAAACCAAACTTATTGCTCAAGGGATCGAGAAAGGCATCGCATTGTATAAAAAGCAGCAAAAAGAGAAAGCTCGCCAAGCGGATAAGGCTCGTAAGAAAAATCAGAAAGCCAAAACCGCGCCGACACAGGAAGTGGCGCTTTCCCCTGAACCACAATCGGTTCCTTCTCGCTCAAAGACCAACACTTGGCTCCCTTGGGGGCTACTTATCATCAGTTGGATAGGATTTATTGCTTATGTCGTTAGCCAATAAACATAGCGCTTTACTTACCTTTTGCGCGCTCACCTTTTGCGGACTTACATTGGTAGGGTGCGCGTCACCGAGCATGAGCCTCAACCCTGCGGCGCAGCACGTTCATCTTCGCCAAGATGCCACCTTTGATCCTCTGCGATGTCAGTTCCTTGGTGAAGTGACCGGCAGTGAAGGCCATTGGTACAGCTACTGGTTCTTTGCCAACGATGTGATGATCCAAGGTGCAACCAATGACATCAAAAACCGTGCTCACGCACTAGGCGCAAACACGGTGTATATGGTTTCTCCGCAAGATTTCGTGACCTCATTTACACTCATGGGCAACGCCTATTTGTGTCCGTAAACGAGTACCTAGTATGAGCGGTGCCCCGAGTGGGTTCAATTCACTGGCTAAGCTTTAAAGCCCAAACTGGCTGCGATGTCTGAGCGGCGCTCAATCACCCACTGGCTGTCAAACGGACCCCAGTCTGAAAGCTGGTAATAGCCGTCATTATGGCGGCGTCCATCTTGAACAAACATCAATTCAATACCGATACCGGGCAACGCTTTGATCACATCTTGTATGGTGCGGCGTGGCCACCCCGTCTGTTCAATCAGCTTGGGGACATTGGGCCTTTCTAAATTTTCAACGAGCAGTGCAAGATATAGGCGTCTTGCAAACACAGGACTCAACTCCATTGATAACCTCCTAAAGATTTCTATGGTCATTATTTCTGTTTTGCCTGGCGATGTGTTGCGTTTGATCAATAACTCGACAATCGAAATTCGTTGCAACACATTTTTTTTGCTCAATGAAATATATCGATCACACTTTTGTCTCGTTGCTCAGTTCCTGCTACGATGCGAAAACAATAAAAACAGTCATAAAAAGGTAAGTCATGACCATCACTATGTACGGAATTCCTAACTGCGATACGATCAAAAAAGCCAAAAAATGGTTGGAACAACAAGGCATTGAGTACCAATTTCATGACTATCGCAAACAAGGTATAGAAACGGAGCTCGTCGAGCGCTTTTGCCAACAGCTTGACTGGCAGCATGTGCTCAACAAACGCGGCACCACATACCGCCAACTCAGCGATGAGCAAAAAGTCACTTTAGACAAAGAAACGGCCGTGTCGCTGCTCGTTGAGATGCCAGCGATGATCAAACGTCCGATTCTCGATGTCGACGGTACGCTCCACCTTGGTTTCAAAGCAGACCAGTACACAGCGATTTTTTCGTAGAATCCCTCATATTGCATCACCCACATTGTATTGAAATGAATAATTAAGGAACTCAAGGATGACAGATAGCCCAACATTGGCTCTCGCAAAAGATTTAATTAGCCGCCAGTCGGTGACCCCAGAAGATGCCGGCTGCCAAGATGTAATGATTGAACGCTTAAAAGCCTTGGGGTTTGACATCGAAGTAATGGTATTTGAAGACACCACCAACTTCTGGGCAAGACGAGGAACTGATGCGCCGCTGTTTGCCTTTGCAGGCCACACCGACGTCGTGCCTGCGGGTAAGATAGAACAGTGGCAGACGCCCCCTTTTGAGCCGACCATCAAAGATGGCGTCTTATTTGGTCGCGGTGCAGCGGACATGAAAGGCTCACTGGCCAGTATGATTATAGCGGTGGAGCAGTTTATAGCTGAGCATCCTGATCATAAGGGGTCGATTGGTTTTTTGATTACCTCAGACGAAGAAGGCCCCTTCATCAATGGCACAGTGCGCGTGGTTGAAACCTTAATGGCACGCAATGAGCACATTGATATGTGTATCGTTGGCGAACCATCCAGCACAGACATCGTTGGCGACGTAGTGAAAAATGGTCGTCGTGGCTCCATCACCGGCGATTTGACCGTTAAAGGTATTCAAGGCCACGTTGCCTACCCGCATCTTGCCAAAAACCCAGTGCATGAGTCGCTGCTCGCCATTCATGAACTGGCCACGACAGAGTGGGACCAAGGGAACGATTATTTCCCACCCACCAGCTTTCAGATCCCCAATGTGCACGCAGGTACCGGAGCTTCTAACGTCATCCCGGGGGAGTTCAACGTTCAGTTTAACTTGCGTTTTAGTACCGAGCTCAATAACGACACCATCGTCAAACGCGTCCACGACACATTAGACAAGCACCAACTCGACTACGATCTGAAATGGACATTCAATGGTGACCCGTTCCTAACCGATACCGGTGCGCTACTTGACGCTGTTGTGGATGCGGTGGATGCGGTCAACCAAACGAAACCGCAACTCCTCACGACGGGCGGCACCTCAGACGGCCGATTTATTGCCCGAATGGGAGGGCAAGTGGTTGAGCTTGGTCCGGTCAACGCAACCATCCACAAAGTGAATGAGTGTGTAAAAGTCGATGATCTTGAAAAGCTGACATTGATGTACCAGAAAACGCTCGAAAATCTGTTGGTGTAGCCATGACGCCCTCGCAACTGACCGGCAAAGCCTCCGATCACCTAAAAGAGGTGTGGGTGGGAGAAAAAGCGTTTCTGGTGCACCCGAACGCCACACACGCATTGCTGACGTTAAGAGAAGCGGCGCTTGAGGCTGGATTTGACCTGTGCGTTGCGAGCGGTTTTCGGGATTATGATCGGCAAAAAGCGATTTGGAATCGAAAAATGAGCGGAGAGGCTGCCGTGCTCGACAGCCACAGCCGTCCGCTCGACGCTCAATCGCTCACCATTGCAGAGCGTATCCATGCCATCATGCGCTGGTCTGCGGTGCCAGGCGCGAGCCGTCATCATTGGGGTACGGATTTCGACGTGTATGCACGTAACTTACTTCCTCGGCATACTTCTCTAAAACTGGAACCTTGGGAATATCACACCGGTCACCAGCAACCTTTCTATCTGTGGCTTAGTCACACTCTGCAAGACTACGGTTTTTTCTTTCCCTATCACACCGATCGTGGCGGTGTCGCTCCCGAGCCTTGGCACATCAGTCACCGCGCTACCGCAGAGACTTGCCTTAGCCACCTCACCCCAGCCTTGCTGACTGAGCAGTGGCACGATCCCGAGCTACTGGGAAAAGAGTACCTGATCTCAAACATCGATACGCTGTATACTCAATTTATCACCAATATTAGCGCGTAGGCTTGCAATGGAACTGTTCACTAACCCTTGGTTTATCATCATTCTGGTCGTCTGTTTTATGGTCGGTAACATCGCGGCATTGCGCTATGTCTCCTACTTGAAACTCAAACCGACTAGCAAAACGCAGCCAACAGATACAGAGCAAGAGCGCCGCAGTGATGAAGCGCTACTCAAAGAGCTACTCGAAGAAAGCGAGAAAAGCACGCCAGAGGGCAGCGACCCAATGACCAATAATAGTGCCAGTAGCAGCACCACTCACCCGCAGAAAAAAGACTAAGTTACCTCTCCTATTCTGAGCATTACGCGGAGCCACCTCCGCGTATCAGCCAAGTCGGTTTAGCCCAGCTATCTATTTGATATGATCCCACGACATGTTTGAGACCAATCTGCACTCGTCGCATTTAAAATGAAACACATCATGAAGCGGCTCGTCTAAGCGCCAGTCGCCACCACACTTGGGGCACAACCTAGCCTGCTCGGTCGCTAGGCTCTCGCCTCCGACGCGATACTGATAGTAGTAAGTGGGGATTTGCGTGATGTACTCAATCCGGCCGCGCAAATCCCAGCCACGCTTGAATAGCACGCTGTCCACGTCACCAATCTCATGCAAGGCCGCATGTTCGGCGCGGCACGCACCGGCCATTTGCAGCTCATCGCACGCTTGCCATTCCGTCTGCCATTTGATCACCGCTTTATGATCGCCATTGAGCGTTGGGCCATTGCGATACAAAGGGATAGGCAGCAAGGTATCGCCACTACGAAGCGGCGAGCAAGTATGCACATACGTGGTGTAGAGTACCTGCCAGCTTGGCGTACTGTCATCGGCGGCCTCTTCCGAGTTCATATCTCGGCCCAACAAACGCATTTTTGGGGCCAGCAGCGCCGCCTCAGCTAGGCGCTTGAGACACACTTTGACAAAGTCGGAATGATGTCTTGGGTGTAAGCTCTCTTTCTCAGGGCAAACGACACGGACAAAAAATTCGCCATCGCCCATCACAATAGGGAACTCTCTGCCGAGCACCTGACCGTTGTAACGTAGCGCATCCATCAAACCGTTAATGGCTTTGTCGACCGCACTGATGGTGGTGTTATCAAAGCACTCAAACTGTAACTCAACCACGTACATCGCTTGATACCACCGGCTCTAACTGGGAAAGAAATTCATCAATACTTGGCGCGAGGACGTCTCGCTTTGCCGTGCCGAGGCGCTCAAGAATCACGTTCCCCGTCAAATTGCAGATCGAGACCACATCGAGCTCCGCCTCTGTCGCTCCGATAAACACCGTAGGTTTGAGTTTTAAACGACGCTGGGTAACCAAATGCCCCAGAATGTTCTCTTGCAGGCGCTCAAAGTCGTCATCACTCCACACTTGCAAGAGCGTCAAGTCATTGCCTTGCCAGGTCACGTCCATATCGGCGCTGTATTGAATACCGTAAAAGATTTTGATGTCATCGTGAAGGGTCAGCTCAATCGCTTGTTCAACGTTGGAAAAATCCGCTTGACGCTCTCTCGGCTGAGCTTGCCACCAGACTGCGTCCTCATCCTTGTGTACAACACAGGGTGAGACCAAGTCCGCCAACTCTGCGCTTTTCGGCAAATGACCTTGACGGTCAAGGTAGGCTTGGCGGTAGCGGTCACTCAACGAGAGTAACGCCTCAGCTGCGATATCTTGCATTCAAATCTCCAACATCAATGTTCGCTTTTAGGGGCGGGATTGCGTAAAATTCTCGCCATTCTAATGGAAAATGAACAAAAGTATGAGCAAATATTCTGATGCCAAAGAGCTGGCTGGCCTAACCCTTGGACAAAAAACCGACTACGCCAACCAGTACGACCCAAGCTTGCTTCAACCGGTCCCGCGCAGCCTCAACCGCGACGATCTTCAGCTGGGTGACACCTTGCCATTTATGGGCTGCGATCTTTGGACTTTGTATGAGCTCTCATGGCTAAACAGTAAAGGACTGCCTCAAGTCGCGATTGGTGACGTCGCCATCCCTGCCACTAGCGCCAACTTGATTGAGTCGAAGTCGTTCAAGCTCTACCTTAACAGCCTTAACCAATCCCGCTTCGACAGTTGGGATGAGGTCGAACGCACGTTGACCCGCGATCTCTCGGCCTGCGCAGGTGAAACCGTGTCCGTCACCCTGCACAGCGTTGAGGACTATACCGACAGCGTGATTGTGACCATGAATGGCGAGTGTATCGATCACCAAGACATTGAAATCACCCATTACGACTTTGATGCGAGCCTGCTGAAAAATGCCACGCTAGCGGAATACGTGGAAGAGAGCCTCCACAGCCATCTATTGAAATCGAACTGCTTGATCACCAATCAACCTGATTGGGGCAGCGTCGAGATTCAGTACCAGGGCAAGCAAATCGATCGCGAAGCGCTGCTGCGTTACCTTGTCTCTTTCCGTGAGCACAATGAGTTTCACGAGCAGTGTGTGGAACGAATCTTTACCGACATCATGACCTACTGCCAACCAGAGAAGCTCACGGTCTATGCCCGTTACACACGCCGTGGTGGTCTTGATATCAACCCATATCGCTCGAATCAATACCCAGAACCGTTGCACAACCAACGCATGGCGCGCCAATAACATTCGCTCCTCTTAATTTGGTCAACAAGGATAGCTACCACCATGATTTCACTTCGCTGGCGCTCGATTGTCTTTGCGTTTGTTTTGCTGATCTCTCGCCCGTTATGGGCCAACACGATCTATTCATCCGCCGTGTTGAACGAGGCCAGCGGCGTGGTGGATGTCGTGCCAGCGCAAGCTCGTCAGTTGGTGCAAAATTTCTTAGAGCAGCGTGATTTAATTGGTCAGACGGAGCAAAGCCCGAACGCTTTATCCCGTGACGATTCTGAGAGCCGCACTCGCTCTCCAGGCAGCACCATTGACGCTCTGCGAATTCTGTCAAAAGCCGAATACAACCTGCACAACCCAAGAAACGCGCTCCTGCACCTTGAGCAAGCGGAAGAATTAGCGGCAAAATACCAGCTCCCCTATCTGCTGCTTGACGTGCGTATTGATGAAATTCAACTGCGTTGGCAAATCAGCGCTGATGGCGCCGCCGCCCGTGAAGGGCTCGAGCTGGTCGAGCAAGAAATCAGTCAAATCGCCAACCCACAGCAATTTGCGCGCGGATTGCAATACCGCACAGCCATGTTACGCGCCGCGATAGCGTCACAGGAAGGGCAATTAGATCTCGCCAATCAACTCTACCTGCAAAGTAGAGAGTATGTGGACAACTCCAATTCTGACCGTACGTTTATCCGCTTTCACACCACCTATGGACAGCACTTACTCGCGCATAAACAGTACAACCAAGCGCTCTCCGAGCTTCTTGCCAGTTATTGGAAAGCGATTGAAGTAGACTCAGGGCAACAATTGGCAGAGGTCAACCAAGTGCTGGGACAACTCTTTTTTGAGCGCCGAGTGCTGGATAAAGCGGCGGACCACCTCTCCCAAGCAGCGGATTTTTATGACAACTTTGACTCATCCCCTCGATTAGCCCCCTTGCTCAAACGTATGGGCGATATCTACTACCAGCAAGGGAAATATAACTTGGCGTTAGTGCACTACTTCAACGCCATGGACCATGAGAAGATGCGCACCAATATCGAAAGTGTCATCGACATTCGTCTCTCGCTCGCGACCACTTACCTAAATTTGGTCAACTACCCACTGGCAGAGCAATATTTAGAGCGCGCGCAAGATCTGTTGCAGTACACAGATACCCCACGTCTAAAGGCACACGCTCTGTTGCTTGAAGCCGGTTTGGCTCGCCATCAAAAGCTCGCAAAAGTGGTGTTGGATCGCGCCTTCAAAGCGCTCGCTATCGGTGAATCGCTTAATGACATCACCATCCGTAAACACGCGTTCCAACTGCTCTACTACGGCTATGAACTGAGTGGGGAATACAAAGAGGCGTTAGAGTTTCTGAAACAATTTAACTCCCTATCCATTATTGAGCAGCAGCAACTCGACATCATAAGCGAAGACGCGTTTCGCCAACAAAAAGAGTTCGTCGAGCAATCGCTTCATCTAGCGGGCCAAAAAGAAGAGCTGATTGAAACCCACGCCGAGTACCTCAAATTTCAGAAAATCACAGTGACGCTGTTTGTGGTGTGCGCGCTGCTGTTTATCTTCTTAATACGTCGAGGGCATGTCATCAATGTTCAACGTGAGGAGTTGGATCTGCTCAACGAGCTGATCTACACCCATTCACGTTCTGGCTTGAAAAACTTACGCATGTTGAACGCGAAACTACCGGCATCATTGGAAGAGAGCAGTCATAAATTTGAGAAGTGGCATGTTGGCGAGCTGATTCATGAGCCACTCAATGACCGTCTGCGCTTCGTAATGATTGATGTCCCCTTCCTACGTAACATGTATTTGCAACACGGCTACGCAGAGGGGTTAAAACTGGAAAAAGCCTTTGGTGATTATCTGCACAGCCGTATTGAATCTCCGGCGCGTATATATCACTTTTCCGATGCCAACCTCCTCTACATTGAGCCAGCCAGCGAAGAGAACCGAGATCCTGAGCGACTGTTTGAACGCATTCAGCAGTGGATCTGTGAGTTTGAGCCTCAACGCTCGCTTAACCGCATCGTACGAATTGGTATGGCGGATTACCCCTTCCTACCAAGGGCTTATACGGCCGTGAATGATAAAGAGTTGATTGATGTGTTGTTGATGTCCACCAGCACGGCGCGTACCTTAAGTATGAAAGAACACAGCAGTCAATGGGTTTACCTCAAGGCGATTGAGAATGCTCCGGCGGCGAGCCTTGCAACTGGTAACATACGTAAAGCGTGTAAACATTCCATTAATCAAGGGTTAATAAAGGTCCATTCATCGTTCAAGAATGAGGACAGTATCAAAAAACTATTAAAAGATGAGTAAAACCTGGGCAAACGACGTCGGTATGTCGTGACGGGCGGATTTATTTTGATATTATCGTTAAATTCGTTATTAAGGTTAGGCTTTTCCTATCCGTCTTAAGTTTAGATTTTCATGGGCGTTCTTGAGCAAGATCTTCAGTCACAGCTGTACAATCTGAAATCTCAATTGGAACAAGTCCGATTGAATCACAGAGATACCTCGTTCAAGTTTCAACGAGAACAAAAGGTATTGAAGCGAATCGTCGCGTCCCTAAGTAGCGCCTATACTTATGAGAACCCTAGGCTTCAAGATGGCTTGATAGAACTGCGTCGAGCCTTAGAACAGCAGCAAGATGTCACTACCATGATACCGAAGCTCGCCGTTCTTGAACGCCTGCTTAAACAGCAGAGCATAGCGATGGACAAACAGAGCGACAATTTAGACTCGAAAATCAAAGCAAGCGGTGAAACCCTGCTACGCCTGACGGGTTTGCCTGCCAAGATTAAGCGTGATCTGCGCGATTTACTCAGTTATTCCAACGGCATTGAGCGGCCTAAAGCAGAACAAGCTTTGACTCTACTTGGCCTCTACGAACGCTCCATCAAAATCATTACTTCCAATCCTGACACTTCCATCAATCAAATCGCCAACAGCTCGGATCGCGAACTGCTTTTGCGCCTTTCGGATGAACTGCAACACCTCATCACTGAATTGGATTTTGAGGGCGAGTCAGGGGATCTCTTAGCGGATATCCGTGCCAAACTGCTGATTGGTGTCTCTTCACATGTACTGCTTGAGCTCACCTTACAAACGCTCAAGCTGGTCATCGAAGGCACCAAGTATGAGCGCAAGACCTCTGAGCAGTTTTTAGAGCAAGTGAACGCTTCTCTCGCGACGACACTCAAAAGTAGCGCGCAAAATACGCAGCAGTCAGAAAGCTACTTTGAGCAGCGCAAAGAGATGAACATCGAGCTCTCCGAGTTACTGGGCAGCACTCAATCTAAGGTCAACAACGCGCAGTCGCTCGATGATCTCAAGCAAGATCTCAATCCACTGTTGAGTCAGCTCAATGCATTAACCGAACGGTTACACTTAGCGGAGCAGCGTGAGCAAGCCCTCATCGAGCGGATGGAATATGGCAATAATCAGTTGGAAGCGCTGTTCGAAGTGACACAAGATTACCGTCGTCGACTTGAAGATCAAGCGCAGCGCATGTTGCTTGACCCACTGACCAAGGTCTACAACCGCACCGCCTTTAACGATCGTTTAGAGCTTGAATATCGCCGCTGGATTCGCGCGCAACATAATCTTCGCGTGGTGATGTTTGATATTGATGGTTTTAAAGTCATCAATGACAGCTTTGGGTATTCTGCGGGCGACAAAGCACTCAAGATCATTGCACGCACCATTAAGAGCCAGTTGAATAGCACTGATACGGTCGCCCGTTTCTCAGGCGAAGAGTTCATCATTTTACTGCCTGAATCCGATGACAACGCCAGCTTTAAGCTCATCCAAACTGTTCAGTCTCAGGTCTCGAAGCTGCCATTCAAATTCCGCGACCAAAACCTCTCCATCACCTTGTCGGCAGCCAGTACCTCCTTCAAAGAGTCCGATACCCCAGAAGAAGTGCTCGAACGCCTAAACCTTTCACTGAAAGAAGCGAAATCCGTCGGCAAAAGCCAACTGGTTTGGAAATAACCCTCCCTTCATTTCTCAGCTTGATATAAACATATCAAATACTTAGCCTTTATTATCTGTTAAAGCATGCTAAGCTAGTAGTAACTCAGTTATTCACTCCCTCTCCATTTTCCACTGAGCACTAACAATAATAAATCACCGCATGAAACAATTCTGGTTAAGGAGACTTCATGATCACACATATCAGCCCAGCCGGTAGTATGGACTTACTGTCTCAACTTGAAGTTGAGCGCCTTAAAAAAACGGCCTCGAGTGATCTCTACCAACTGTATCGCAACTGCACGCTGGCGGTGCTTAACTCCGGCAGCCACACGGACAACTCAAAAGAGCTACTCGACAAATACAAATCCTTTGATGTCAATGTTTTACGCCGTGAGCGAGGCATCAAACTCGAACTCATCAATGCACCAGAGCACGCCTTTGTTGACGGGGAAATCATCAAAGGTATTCAGGAGCATCTCTTCTCTGTGCTGCGCGACATTGTCTATGTCAACATGCACTTAGCGGACAATCAACGTCTAAACCTGACCAATGCCAGCCACATTACCAACTTGGTGTTTGCCATTTTGCGTAACGCCGGAGCCCTAATCCCTGGGCTTGAGCCTAACTTAGTCGTCTGTTGGGGCGGCCATTCTATCAATGCGACGGAGTACCAGTACACGCGCGAAGTGGGTAACGAGCTGGGTCTGCGTGAAATGAACATCTGTACCGGCTGTGGTCCTGGTGCGATGGAAGGCCCAATGAAGGGGGCTGCGATCGGTCATGCCAAACAGCGCTACTACGAGCAGCGTTATCTTGGCCTCACTGAGCCATCGATCATTGCTGCTGAGCCGCCAAACCCGATCGTCAATGAACTGGTCATCATGCCGGACATTGAAAAGCGCCTCGAAGCCTTTGTGCGTATGGCGCACGGCATTGTGATTTTCCCCGGCGGCGCGGGCACAGCGGAAGAGCTGCTTTACGTGTTAGGCATTATGATGCACCCAGAAAACGCCGATCAGCCGCTGCCCATCGTACTGACCGGGCCAAAAGAGAGTGAAGAGTACTTCCGCTCCATTGACCAGTTTATCGGTGCCACGCTAGGTAAAGCTGCACAACAACACTACGAAATCGTGATTGATGATCCCGCGCGTGTGGCGCAAATCATGAAACATGGAATGAGTGAAGTGCGTGCTCATCGTAAAGAAACCGGCGATGCATACAGCTACAACTGGTCACTTAAAATTGAGCCTGAGTTCCAACTGCCCTTTGAACCGACCCACGACAACATGGCAAGTTTGGATTTGCACCTCAATCAACGACCTGAAAACCTCGCCGCTTCTCTGCGTCAAGCGTTCTCGGGTATTGTGGCGGGTAATGTTAAGGCAGAAGGTATTCGTGAGATTGAACGCCACGGCCCGTTCGAACTCGATGGCGATAGTGAGCTGATGAAAAAGATGGACAGACTATTAAAAGACTTTGTCAGCCAAGACCGGATGAAACTGCCCGGAGGCAGTGCCTACGAACCGTGCTATCGGATTAAGACCGCCTAGCAATCTATCACTCAATCATTACAATAAGGGCCTTAGAGCCCTTATTTTATGCCGTTTTGGTAACGCTGTTATGTCTATACACCTTGTGATCATCGATGCCCTCAATTTGATTCGCCGAGTCCACTCAGCGCAGCCTGATGCGTCAGACATCGCACGTACCGCTCAAACCACCTCGCGCACTTTAAGTCGCATCATCAACGAAAGCCAACCCACCCACATCATTGCGGTGTTTGATCATCACCTGCAAGAGCGAGGCTGGCGCGCCGAACTGTTACCTGAATACAAACAAAACCGCAAACCGATGCCCGAACCACTGCAAGAGGGCCTAGAGAGCATTCAAGAAGCATGGTGGCAATTGGGGGTGGATTCGCTGTTATCTGAAGGGGATGAAGCGGACGATTTGGTCGCTACACTGGCGATGAAGGTCGCGAGTCACGGAGAAAAAGTGACCATCATTTCCACCGATAAAGGCTATTGCCAATTGCTCTCTCCCACCTTGCAAATTCGCGACTATTTTCAGCATCGTTGGTTGGACGCGCCATTTATCGAACAAGAATTTGGTGTCAAACCCGAGCAATTGGCCGACTACTGGGGATTGGCTGGCATTAGCTCAAGCCAAGTGACTGGGGTTCCGGGCATTGGCCCGAAAGCCGCCAAAGAGATCCTGACCCAATTTGCCAACATCGATGAGGCCTACGCCAGCGAGAGTTTAGCGCCCAAATATCGTAAAAAATTGGACGAGCATATTGAGCAAGCCAAACTGTGCCGCCAAGTTGCCGCGCTGAAAACCGATATCGAGCTTGGATTCAACTTACAAGATTTGCGCTATTCACCGCCCGAACAAGGATAAAAAAACAGCCCTGACAATGCAGGGCTGTAACTTGACCTTTATCGGTTAGCTTAGTGCGGCGAGATGTTCGATAAACACTGGACGTGTACGGTGATCTCTTCTCGATCATGATACAAGTGCTTAGCTTGCAGCTTGAATTTTACCTTGTTTTCAATCAGGAAAATCTTCAAGTTTTCAATATCTTCCAACACTTCATCGTAACGCCCTTTCATCGGCAACTTTAAATTGAAGATCGCCTCTTTCGCCCAACCACTGATGATCCATTCGCCCATCAATTGCGCCACACGTGACGGTTTTTCAATCATATCACACACGAGCCAAGTGACGTTTTTACGCGCGGGTTCGAACTTAAAACCATCTTCTTGATGGTGTTTCACCTGCCCTGTTTCCATCAAGCTGTCCGCCATCATGCCGTTATCAACCGCATGGACAAACATCGAACGCTTGACCAGTTGATAGGTCCAACCGCCCGGACACGCACCTAAGTCCACACCCCACATGCCAGAGGCAAGACGCTCGTCCCACTCTTCTTTTGGGATAAAGACATGGAACGCTTCTTCAAGCTTCAACGTCGAACGACTAGGCGCATCAGCAGGGAACTTAAGACGCGGGATGCCCATAAAGAATTGGGAGTTGTTGCTAGGTAACGAGTAGCCAACAAAACAGTGCCCCGGCGCTACAAAGCAGAGGTGCAAGACTGGCTTCTTCGGGCTCTCTCTATCGAAAAGAATGCCTTTGCCGCGCATCGCTTGGCGCATCGGTACGGTAAATTTTCGGCAGAACTTGAGTAGCTCTTTGGCCTCATTGGTGTCTGGCGTCTCAATTCGGATATCGCCGCAACGAGGAAAACCTTCGACCTCAGCCAGAAATTGCAAAATCGGCGTGATACGATCTTCACGAGGCAGTTGGTCAACCTCTACCGCCACCGCAAACATCTGACGGGCAAAAATGAGCGACTTAAAGTCGAGCTCTTTGACCAACTTCTCGGCATCGCCCTCTTGATAGCATTCAAACAGCACGTATCCCGAATTCTTTTTCAGGCGAGGGAAACCATACACTTCCAACTGGGTGGCGCGATCTTGAATTTCTCCGGCACACTCTTTCTCAAACCCAGAACGGCAATAGAGCATTAACTGTTTCACTGATTCACCTCGTTACTTTGCAGTGCGGCGACAACAAACAGCGCCCAACCAATCAAAAACATCACTCCACCGAACGGAGTGATCGGGCCAAACCATTTGATGCCCGTGATCGCGAGTGCGTATAAGCTGCCGCTAAAACAAAAGATGCCGATGATAAAGCAAATTGCCGCACGTGCGAAATTTTTTTCTCCCGCGGAAAATGACGTCAACCGAAGGAAAAGCGCGCAGAGCATGATCGCGATAGCGTGGAGGAACTGATAATGGACGCCGGTTTGGAACACCTCCAGAAGATAAGGCGGCAGCATGGCTTTTAAACCATGAGCAGCAAAGGCTCCTAACGCGACACCAAGACCGGAAAACGTGCCCCCCAAGGCAAGTAAGTGGTTACTTTTCACTGTAGACTCCTTGAATAAACTCGGCCAACTTCTCGACCGCTAAGGCGATATTCCTTTGCTCAGTATGCCCAGAGCGTTTGCGAGGTTTAAAGCTATGATCGCCATCTGGAATGAACACAAGCTCGGTACATGACGACAAAGAGAAATTCACGCACTCATCTTTTGAGCCGAACGCATCACGCTCACCTTGCAAAATCAAGGTGGGTTTGTGGATAGTGCTTAGGTGGTCGCCCTTAAAGTTCTCTGGCTTGCCCGGCGGGTGAAAAGGAAACCCCAAACATGCCACCGCGCGCACCTTATCGTCATCAGCCAATAAACTCGCCATGCGTCCTCCCATCGACTTACCGCCGATCACCACAGGGGAAGCGGCATGTTGCTCAAGTACCTGTTGATAGGCTTCCAGTAACTTGGGCGCTCTGTCTGGCGGGCGGCGCTTGCCATCTTGTTCGCACTTTTCCATATAGGGAAAATTAAAACGAATCACTTGAATACCGTGACTCGCGAGCCCCTTGGCGACGGCATCCATGAACGCATGATCCATTCCCGCCCCCGCGCCATGAGCAAAAATAAACACAAGATCATGGCTGTGGCCGTCAATACGTCGATTATTCATCCAGCAATACCTCTTGTTCTTTGTGCGCCTTGGCCAGCATCCAATCACGGAAAGTGGCAATACGACCCATATCCGCCTGCTTCTCATGGCAGACCACATAAAAGGCGTTCTTGGAGACCAATACCTCATCGAATGGGGCAATTAAGCGTCCTGCCTCCAACTCTGGCTGGGCAAGCACGTTGTTACCCAAGGCGACCCCTTGGCCGTGAGCAGCCGCCTGCAGCACCATGGTTGAGTGGCTAAAGATGGGGCCATGGTTGACGTTGACGCCTTCAATGTCATGCTCTTTCGCAAACTGCTTCCAATCTTTGCGCGAGGTATCGTGAAGCAGAGTATGCTGCTTGAGGTCACTTAATGTTTCTAATGGTTTGTTACCTAAAAGTAACGACGGGGAACAAAGTGGGATTAAAAATTCTTGGTAAAGTTTGTCTGCTCGAAGCCCGGGCCAATTACCGCGCCCGTAGTAAATAGCCACATCGACATCATCGGTCAGAGACCCCTCGTCCATATCAACGGCTTTAATACGCACGTCGATATCTGGCTCTTGCTGGTTAAAGTCCGCCAGTCTTGGAACAAGCCATTGGATCGCAAAGCTCGGCGGTAAGCTGATAGTTAGGGCACCTTTCTCACTTCTTTCCAGAACTTTATCTGTCGCTTCGGCCAGTGAAGAGAAGATATCTTTGATATCAAGGAAATAACTTTGACCTTCCTCGGTGAGCAGTAACGAGCGATTTCGGCGACGAAACAGTTTCAAGCCGAGAAACTCTTCCAGCGCTTTAATCTGGTGGCTCACTGCCGCTTGAGTCACAAACAACTCTTCGGCAGCACGGGTAAAGCTCAAATGACGTGCGGCGGCCTCGAACACTTTTAATGAGTTCAAAGGGGGCAATCTTCTGGACATTAGGGTCGCCTCTATATGGATTAGTTTTTTTAATCTGAAACATTATAAATTGTCCATTGCCTGACGACTAGAGAAATTCTATATTTCTCACCGCACCAAGAGCCTGAACGGCTTGATATTTCGGTATCAATTGGCTTCTTGTTGCGATGTTGTGTTTGCAAACTCGAATTTCGAGTTCGGTAGTATTCTACCCGCTTTGATAACTATCAAAGCGCATACTTCCTGTATTTATTTTGACCTGTCTGTCAAATTTTTTAGCACCGCCTTATGGCGGTGTTTTTTTATGCCCTGTATTCGTGTTCTTCAGACAATAACGGCTTAACGCTTCCTTATCTGCTCACTTACCCAGTCAAACAAAAACGCGCAGCGTGAGACAACTCAGGCTGCGCGTTTATAGGGGTTAAAAAACCACTATGGGCGATAGACTTTGATGTTACTAAAGCCTTGCTCTTGCAGATATAGCGCTTGTAAGCGACTCATCACCCCACGCTCACAGTAAAGCAGATACGTGTGAGACTGATCGAGATCGCCAAATTGCGTGGCTAGCTTGTAGAACGGGATGTGCTTAACCTCGACACCCTCTATTTCTAATGGCTTATCGTCTTCCTCTTCTGGACTACGAATATCCAAAACCACTGCGTGCTCTTCCACCGCTTGAACTTGCTCAACTTCAGGCGCCGCTTGCTCTGTCTCTTTCGCAATATCTCGGATATCCATTTGACGCGCTTCGCGCACCACTTGCTCAAGAATATCAAAGTTGAAGTTGGCCTCTTCCGCTTCTAGCTTGCCTTTCACCGCTTTGACGGTTGGCTTTTTAGAGATCACCCCACAATATTCTGGCATGGTCTTAGCGAAATCTTCGGTGCCGATGTTACGCGCTAGGTTGATGATGTCTTCTTTGTCCCAGTTGATCAGCGGACGAAGAATCAAGGTATCGGTCACGCCGTCAATATGACGCAGGTTGGTTAAGGTTTGGCTTGATACTTGGCCAAGCGCCTCACCTGTGACCAAGGCCTGAATACCAAACTTCTCAGCAATCATACCGGCTGCGCGCATAAACATACGCTTTAGCACCACGCCCATTTGACCATCGTCGACCTTTTCCAAGATCTCTGCGACCACAGGTTCAAAATCGACCGAAATAAAGCGCACTTTGGCCGACGATCCGTATTTATTCCACAAGTAGTAAGAGACTTGTTTAACGCCGATTTCATGCGCCGGACCGCCCAAGTTAAAGAAGCAGTAATGCACTTTTGAGCCACGCTTGATGTGCAGGTAGCTAGAAACACCTGAGTCAAAACCACCTGAAATCAGACTCAGCACATCTTCTTGCGTCCCTAGTGGGAAGCCGCCCAAGCCTTTGTGGCGTGCGATGACTTGGTTAAGTTTGTCGCCTGCGACTTCAACCTTGACTGTCACATCTGGGTTTTGCAGCTTAACGCTGGCACTTTCCACCGCTTGGTTAAGGCCACCACCGACATAGCGTTCCAGTTCGATAGAGCTGAAATCATGCTTGCCACGACGCTTTGCGCGCACCACGAACGTCTTACCTTCAATGTTGGGGCGATTAAGTTCTAGCACTTGCTCGTAGATGTCGTGCAAATCTTTAAACTCTGACTGCTTAACCTCTAAGACATGATGAATGCCCGGCGTGTGCGTCAACACTTCGATGGTTTCGTTGTAGTACTTATCAGACTCGGAGGTCACTTCGATGTGATCACGACGGTTAAATACCGCTACAGACTCCGTTCGGCTTTTGATAATGTTGCGAATATTACACTCTAGAATCTTGGTGAAGCGCTTGCGCACCGATTCACTTTTTACGAAGATTTCTGGATGGGGCTTAACGATAAATTTCATAGTTCACTTCACAAGTTCTGTTTCGCACATAAATAGAGGTTAGCCTTAACGCGTTGCGCTGGCTAAGGGCGCAGGATTATACACGAATGAGTGCGCATAAAAAAGACGAGCCATCGCTCGCCTTTTGACCATTCTCGATGACGCTAAGTTTCCGCCTCTCGAATCGCGCTTTTATCCTAACTGTTTTTGCCCTGACTACTTTTGCTTACTTTTGCTTTAGCTTAGTTGTCCAGTACAGGCACTTCATCGCTGAGCAGGGCTTCCCCTTGCAAGATGCTGATTTCAACTCGGCGATTGCGTGAGCGCTGCGCTTCGGTGTCATTAGGTCCGAGCGGCTGAGTATCCGCCATACCACGCACTTCTAAACGGCTATGGTCAAACCCTCTCACTCGCTCCATTTCCTGTGCCACTGATACCGCACGCTGAGCGGAGAGATCCCAGTTCGAACGGTAGAGCTCCGAATCCAACCTTTGGTTGTCCGTATGGCCAGAGACGCGCACCACACCAGGAATGTCTTTAACAAGATCCGCTATCTGGCGCACTAAAGGACGGAACTTAGGCTGCAAGAAGGCAGAACCTTCGGGGAAGGCACCTTTTTCACGAATTCGGATATCGATTTGTTGACCGAGGTTTTCTACCTCAATCGCCCCTTGCTCAATTTCACGTTCTAGCGCTTTCTTGATGCTTTCCATCAAGGTTTCAAGCTCTTGTGACTTCTCTGCCGATTGCTGTTGTTCGTTGTCTGACTCAGAGTTCTGGTTATCTTGCGTTGACGTATCGGGCGATTTACCGCCAGTCAGCTTGCCTTTGTCACGTTGGGTTCCCCCGGCGCGATCGGACTCGCCTTCATGAAACTCCAGTGTTTGCTGAGTGATGTCGATGGTTTGCTGCATGATGACGTCAATCGGCGTTGGTTCAGGTCGACCCGGTCTGAACTCTTGAGCAATGATACTGGTCCCCTTCGGGATGTCTTTCACTTCCAAGCGGTTTTGCACACCAAACGCAAACTTCATTGATCCCGCGATCTGTTTGAACTTCAGTACGTCCATTTCAGAGAATGACAACAGTAGTACGAAGAAACACATGAGCAGCGACATCAAGTCGGCAAACGTCCCCATCCACAAGGGCAAGCCAGGTGGCGGACATTTGCAATCGTTCTCGTCGTCCATCTTTATTCCTTACTCGTTATCGACGTCAAGGGCACGCTTACCTTCATTGAGGTAATTTTTCAGATAGCTGTCGATAACACGAGGGTTTTGACCGTCTTGAATAGCCAGTACGCCATCCATGATCAAGCGACGGTTTAACTTCTCTTGTTCTCGGCGCAGGGAAAGTTTGTCGGCAATTGGGAAGAACACCATGTTAGACAAGATCGCCCCGTACAGCGTTGTCAACAACGCCACCGCCATAGCAGGACCGATCGCTTTGGGATCGTCCATGTTCGACAGCATCGCCACCAGACCGACCAAGGTACCAATCATGCCCATCGCCGGCGCTACGTCACCAAAGGCGCGAAATACGCTGGTACCGAATTCATGTCGTTCGTCCGTCAAGGAGATGTCTTTTTGTAACGCGGCGCGCACGACATCGGCGTCATGACCGTCGACCAATAAGTCGATGCCCTTTTGCATGAAACTGTTGGTGATTTCCATCTCTTCGAGTGCAAGGAAGCCACCTTTACGAGCAGCGTCAGCCATTTCAACCACTTTAGCGATGAGATCTTCTGGCTCGTCTACCTTGAACATGAAGGCTTTGCCAGCAATCTTCGCCGCGCCAAAGAATTGCCCCATGGTAAACTTCATCAGTACAACAAAGGTCGAACCGCCGACCACGATCAATATCGATGTGACATCGATAAACATCATGATGCTTCCGCCAAGTATCATTGCCATGATGACGAAGGCAAATCCGCCAAGCAATCCCAAAAGCGTTGCTAAATCCACAAAGCACTCCTCATGCTAACTCCAAGCTTCTACCAAATTATATCGGCAACATGTTCAGATCTTTAGTTTTTTATAAGTTTCGCGTCACAACATCCATCTTTGCTTGACCGGAGCCACCGCGCAAGCTCGATTTTTCTGACAAATTTACTCGGTTAAATTTGACCATCATTGGCGGCTAAGGTAACTTTCGTCCATCTTTACAAATGTAGAAAAGTTATGGCGAGCAAGAAACCCGAAAATATGACATTCGAGGCAACAATTGAAGAACTGGATACAATTGTTGCAAATTTAGAGAATGGCGATTTATCGCTCGACGACGCATTAAAGAAATTCGAACGCGGCATCACTCTTGCTCGTGCTGGTCAAGCTAAATTGAGCGATGCAGAACAACGTGTCAGCCTGCTACTTCGTAATGACGATGACGCGCCGCTCGTTGATTTTGATGCCCAGCCTGAATAACGGTTTTAGAAGATTCTCCTATGATTGAGGCCTTAACCTCTCTTCAACAGCGCAATAATGCTCAGCTGCAAGCTTGGCTCGATCGCTACCCACACCAGCATCTTCCGCTACTGGAGGCCATGCGCTATGGCTTACTGCTCGGTGGAAAACGCGCGCGACCTTTTTTAGTGTACATCACCGGCCAGATGCTCGGATGTGAGTTGGAATCATTGGACACGCCCGCAGCGGCGGTGGAATGCATCCACGCTTATTCCTTGATTCATGACGACCTACCCGCGATGGATGACGATGAGCTTCGCCGTGGCCAACCAACTTGCCACATTAAGTTCGACGAAGCGACCGCTGTGCTCACGGGAGACGCATTGCAAACGCTCGCCTTTACCATTTTGGCGCAAGGCCCATTGCACCCTGAGGCCGAAAGTCTGCGTATAAAGATGGTACAGGAGTTAGCGAATGCCTCGGGCGCCAATGGTATGTGTTTAGGTCAAGCGTTGGATTTAGCAGCGGAAAACCGCGCCGTGTCTCTTGAGGAGCTCGAAACCATCCATCGGAATAAGACGGGGGCACTGATGAAGTCTGCAATTCGTCTTGGCGCCCTCGCCGCCGGTGAACGAGGGGTCGAGGTACTGCCACATCTTGATCGTTACGCCGATGCCATTGGGCTGGCGTTTCAAGTCCAAGATGACATTTTGGACATCATCAGTGACACGCAAACGCTTGGCAAACCGCAAGGCTCAGACCAAGCGCTCAACAAAAGTACCTATCCCGCTTTGCTAGGATTAGAGGGAGCCATCAACAAAGCTCACACTCTGTTTAATGAGGCGCTTCAAGCATTGGAAGCGATCCCCTACAATACAGAATTACTGGAAGAGTTCGCCCGATATGTCATCGAGCGCAAGAACTAACACTATAAGCGCGCATAACTATGACTCTTGATATTTCAAAGTATCCGACACTTGCACTGGCTGACACGCCGCAGGAGCTACGCTCGCTGCCGAAAGATGTGCTGCCAGCGTTGTGTGACGAGCTACGCACCTACTTACTCAACTCGGTGAGCCAATCGAGTGGTCACCTTGCCTCAGGCCTTGGTACGGTGGAACTCACGGTCGCTTTACACTATGTCTACAATACGCCATTTGACAAGTTGATTTGGGACGTCGGTCATCAAGCTTACCCGCACAAGATTCTGACGGGTCGCCGTGAGCAAATGCCAACTATTCGTCAAAAAGACGGTCTGCACCCCTTTCCTTGGCGTGAAGAGAGTGAGTATGACACCCTCTCTGTCGGACACTCATCCACATCGATCAGTGCTGCGCTGGGCATGGCGATCAGCGCTGGGCGTGAAGGGAAAGATCGCAAAGTCGTTAGCGTGATTGGTGATGGTGCCATCACCGCAGGTATGGCATTTGAAGCGATGAACCACGCCGGTGACGTTCACCCTGACATGCTGGTGATCCTCAACGACAATGAAATGTCCATTTCAGAAAACGTTGGTGCACTTAACAACCACCTTGCGCAAGTGCTGTCTGGCAGCTTGTACACCTCGATTCGTGAAGGGGGCAAAAAAGTCCTCTCTGGCGTGCCGCCAATTAAAGAGCTGGTTCGTCGTACCGAAGAGCATCTAAAAGGCATGGTGGTACCAGGGACTCTGTTTGAGGAGCTGGGCTTTAACTACATTGGCCCTGTTGACGGCCATGACGTCAATGAACTAGTGAAAACACTGAAAAACATGCGTGAACTCAGTGGGCCACAGTTTTTGCATATCATGACCAAAAAAGGCAAAGGTTATGAACCCGCAGAAAAAGATCCCATCGGTTATCACGGTGTGCCTAAATTTGATCCAAGCCACAGCTCGCTGCCAAAAAGCAGCGGAGGTAAGCCGACATTCTCAAAAATCTTCGGTGACTTCCTGTGTGACATGGCAGCCATCGACCCGAAATTGATGGCCATCACGCCAGCGATGCGCGAAGGCTCTGGTATGGTGCGCTTCTCTAAAGAGTTCCCCAAACAGTATTTCGACGTTGCGATCGCAGAGCAGCATGCTGTGACCCTAGCAACGGGCATGGCGATTGCGGGCAATCACCCTATCGTCGCGATCTACTCGACCTTCTTGCAGCGCGGTTACGATCAACTGATTCATGACGTCGCGATCATGGATTTGCCCGTCATGTTTGCCATCGATCGCGCCGGTCTGGTGGGCGCTGACGGTCAGACTCATCAAGGGGCGTTTGACTTAAGCTTTATGCGTTGCATTCCGAATATGGTCATCATGGCGCCGAGCGATGAGAATGAATGCCGACAAATGCTTTACACCGGCCATCAGCATCAAGGTCCTAGTGCCGTTCGTTATCCGAGAGGCAGCGGCATGGGCGTTGAGATTGAAACCGAGTTCACGGCACTGGAGATCGGTAAAGGGCGAGTGGTTCGTCAATCTCGCCACTCTCAAGAGGGCCCGAGTGTCGCTATCTTGAGTTTTGGTACCTTCCTTGCGAACGCACTCGAGGCGGCTGAGGGCCTAGATGCCACAGTTGCTGACATGCGCTTTGTTAAACCGCTTGATGAAGCTCTGATTCGTGAACTGGCAGCGCAACACGATGTGCTGGTTACCATTGAAGAAAACGCGATTGCGGGCGGCGCAGGTGCAGGCGTGATTGAGTTCATGATGAAGAATAAGCTACTCAAACCTGTGCTTAACCTGGGTTTACCGGATGAGTTTATTGCTCAAGGTACACAAGAAGAGTTGCATCAAGAGCTTGGCCTAGATGCAAAGGGCATAGAGCGCGCGATTCGCGATTATCTTGCTTGCTAAGCGCGTACTTTACCATTTCACGCACTTGCCCTAACAATTCAAGCCATAACAATTCAAGTCATAAAAGAGCGCAGACCCAGTCTGCGCTCTTTGCGTTTGTGTTCTCATCAATCCGTTAAACGTTCGAGCGGCCAAGACATCGACGCCATGATCCTCAGCCAACACTCATCGACTGGCGCAACGATGGTGATGGGCTCTTGGGTATAAGGATGAACAAAACTCAACCGCGAGGCATGCAGCATCAACCTGTGTGCATCAAAGACGTCACGAAATAATCGATTATGCTTACCATCACCATGTGTAGTATCACCGACGATAGGGTGCCTCAGGTGGGCCATATGGCGTCTAAGCTGGTGCTTGCGACCGGTAAGAGGCTTTAACTCCATTAACGCGTAGCGAGACGTAGGGAACGGTCCTGTGGAATAAGGCACCTCCGCTGTTGCCAGTGGACGATAATCGGTAATGGCCTCTTGCGCTTCCTTTTCTTGGCTCGCGAACTTGTCGGCGATTTTATCCAACTCTAACTTAAGCGCGTAGTCGAGGCGAGCCGCCTCATGAATCCAACCGCGCACAACGGCATGGTACGTTTTCTCCATTTGATGTTCAGCGAACATCGGCATCGCCTCTGCTGCCACTTCACTGGACAACGCAAAGATCAGCACGCCCGATGTTGGCCTATCTAAGCGATGAAGAGGAAATACATGCTGACCAATTTGATCGCGAAGCGTCTGCATCACAAATTGCGTTTCGTGCTTGTCTAGCCAGCTGCGGTGCACCAACATACCCGCGGGCTTATTGACCGCGACAAAATACGCATCTTGGTAAAGAATCTCTAGCGTCATTGACACACCTCATCTACCTGCCTTATCAGTTCAAGCAACGGCTGATAGTCGCTGTTTGACTGCCAACACTGCTCAAAATAGGGCGCGATAGCAAAACCGCTCGGAAGAGGCTCACCGTTCTCGATCATCGCGGTCATTTTGTCGACAAAGATCCATTGAAGCCAAGCTTCAGGAGCAAGCTTATCCATCGCAAAGGGCTGTGCGCTCTCAAGTTGTGACTCATCAGGTCGAGTATGTTGCCAAAGTTGTAATGCTTGCAGTTGCGCTTGAATAGACGCAAACAAGGTGAGCAATTGTTGTTGCTGTGTCATAAACCTAAACGTGAAACCTTGAAATTAATGATAAGAGTACCATTTATAGAGGAAAGAAAGTTAGGACAATTCATCGATGGATACCATTCACTCACTCACTGACCTGCTGAAAAATAGCCATTGCGACTACCGTGTCTTCGATTTAGGCCGTCGCATCAGCGTCATTGATGCTCAGACATTTTCTGATGTGGAACAAGGACAGAAACCCTACCCTTACCCACTTCAACGTAAAGCACACCTCGCGATCGCCTATTGGAATGAACACAAGCAACCTTGGATTTGGTTTTTAAAATTCAAGTTGGATGAGCGTGGCTTGTTTCAACAAGCGGACATTGGCCAATTTATTAAATACGTCATCGAGGCGATGGGCTCACGCTTAAATCAAGAGATGAGTGAGGAGCAGCAACAGAAGCTATCCAACAACCCCTATACGTTCAAACCCAGCGATGACAAGATGGCGGTTTTCCATAGTCAAATTCGCGCCGAACTCGACCTTCCTTGTAGTCAGTACTATGAACACGCGCAACACTATTTCAAAGGTGGATTAGGCTTTGAACAGTGGCAGACTGTCGGGCTTCAAGGCATCAGTGATATGTGCGCACGTCTAGGACGTGACCAAAATGGCGTGCATATACGTAAGTCCCTCACATCGCTGCCTAGCCAGCCCCTGTATGCTCTGCTTGGGGTGCTCGAACATACGTCACCACTACCCAGCAAATTAGCCGAGCGACTCAGTGAAATGGCGCACAAGGAGATGGAGGCCAAAACGCCGGATCTGTTTTTGCTCTCTGCACTGACTCGCGCCTTATCCGGCAGTCACCATCAACTGAGTCACCGCTTGGTTCAAACCCTCTTAGCCTCGCCGCTGCTCAGTCATCAAGAAGTGCTCATCGCTATAGCTGGCCGCTGCTGGCACTGGCTGTCAGATCAAGACATCGCAGAGCAGTTCTTGCTGCGACTGGCGCAAACCGGTAATCAAACACTCTTTAATCAGCTGTTTGCCGATCTGGTGATGCTCCCTGAGCTGCGTATGGTCCTGCTGCCGTTGCTCCACACCAGCCCCTCCCCTGAGCTGGCTCAAGCGCTGCTGAACCTTCAGAAAGCGACCAAAGCCGAGTAGAAAAGAGGGCGTATGATTGACAACTTACTGGCCATCCTAGCACTGAGCTTTGGCTGTTTTATTTTTTGGCAACATCGTCGTCAGGCCGAGATCGCCAAAGCAATCGCCATACGTAAGTGCGACCAATTAGGCTTACAGCTCTTAAGTGTGGCGCTAGATGGACACAAACTAAAAACGCCACAGGGTCAGTGGCGTTGGCATACTATTTACCTATTTGAATTTTCGTCGCTTGGTGACGACTGTTATCAAGGAAAGATCACCATGCAAGGGTTTCACCTGCGTGATATCTGGTTAGAGCCACATCGCCTGTAGACGCACTAAGGATTAAACACGTAGGGCCGCTAGACTAACGTCCGTAGGCAAAAGCATCGATAGGAAAAAGCATGGAATAAGAAAAGCCCCGATACTTACGTATCGGGGCTATAGTCTTACTCGCAGCAGTCCGGCTACAAAAGGTGCTCCATGCATCTTCCTTAATAGTGACTGTGATCCGTCAGTCTCTTCCTACTTCGCCATCCTAGCGGTGTCCTGTTTGTCCTTTGTGCTAACCTTCCCCGTTAGCGCTCATCACTTGTTCCTTGAGCGGTGTCCTTGGCATCTTCCTGATGCTGTCCTGCCTCATCCTAGAGGGGTCCATTTCGTTCCTTGATCGCTAATGTCCTATCAGCGAAACCGTGTCCGTACGGCTATCCTAGCATCCTGCGCAATTGTCCATCCTGGCCAATCTCTCTTCATCCTGAAGAGTGCAATCCGTGCTGTTTCCTGTTCCGTGTCAGCATCCTTCCGACAGGGATTAATTTACGTGATTGACGATTTTGGACAAGTCTGATGGTCATTTCTTTTATATTTACAACTCATAAACAACAAAAATAATCAAATACTATCAAACAGTTATATTTCACTATTGATATAAGAGCTAGCAAAATGACGAATTTTTCTCACACGCTTTGTGCGAGATCTCGCACACGCAATTACCAAATTTTCTATTCGTTTTCTTCATCGTCGCCGAGTATCATGTGATCGATTACACACAAGGAGTCACTATGCTTACTCAGGATGTGAGCCAAGAGCTCAAACAGGTATTAGAACAACTCAGCCAAGAAGGTAAAGAGCCGACGGTTGCCTTGGTCAAAGCTCGGCTTTCTACTCCCATTCCCATGCCAGCGCTGATCACAACAATTAAAAGCTGGAAAGCGTCACTGCGCGTACCAAAAGTTGAAGTCGCGGCAAAGCCGCCGCTTGAAGAAGATCGCGTTGCTCAACTTGAGCAGCAAGTACGCGAGCTCACCGCCCGATTAGCAGCCATTGAAGCGAAGCTAGGCTAATAATCCAACGAGCCCGACAAATAAAAAGGCTTGGCATTTCACTGCCAAGCCTTTGTTTGTATACGTGAGCGTAATGCTAAGATTACCAGCCCGTCACTTCGCGGAGACCTTTACCGATCTCAGCCAGTGATTTCACCGTCTTAACACCTGCCGCTTCAAGTGCAGCAAATTTATCTTCCGCTGTTCCTTTACCACCTGAAATGATCGCACCCGCGTGGCCCATACGTTTGCCAGGAGGCGCAGTGACACCCGCGATGTAAGAAACAACTGGCTTAGTGACATTTTCTTTGATGTACGCCGCCGCTTCTTCTTCCGCAGTACCGCCGATCTCACCGATCATTACAATCGCTTCCGTTTCAGGGTCTTCTTGGAACAATTTCAGGATATCAATGAAGTTTGAACCTGGAATTGGGTCGCCGCCGATACCCACACATGTTGACTGACCAAAGCCTTCGTCTGTCGTCTGCTTAACCGCTTCGTAAGTAAGCGTGCCAGAACGAGACACAATACCGACTTTACCCTTCTTATGAATGTGACCCGGCATGATACCGATCTTACATTCGTCAGGAGTAATAACGCCTGGACAGTTTGGACCAATCATGCGAACGCCGGTTTCTTCCAACTTCACTTTCACGTCGATCATGTCCGTGGTTGGGATGCCTTCGGTAATGGTAACGATAAGCTCAATACCCGCATCGATCGCTTCTAAGATCGCGTCTTTACAGAAAGGTGCTGGTACATAAATCACAGTGGCTGTTGCGCCTGTCGCCTCAACGGCTTCACGTACGGTATTGAATACCGGTAGACCGAGGTGAGTTTGGCCACCTTTGCCCGGAGAAACGCCACCGACCATTTGCGTACCGTAAGCAATCGCTTGTTCAGAGTGGAAAGTGCCTTGACCGCCGGTGAAACCCTGACAAATTACCTTGGTGTCTTTGTTAATTAGTACAGACATTATTTGCCCTCCGCAGCAGCAACAACTTTCTGAGCTGCGTCGGTGAGCGACTCAGCTGCAATGATATCAACATCAGAATTCGCAAGCACTTCACGACCGAGATCGGCGTTTGTACCTTCTAAACGAACCACAACCGGTACGTTTACACCTACTTCTTTAACCGCACCGATGATGCCCTCTGCGATCATGTCACAGCGCACGATACCACCAAAGATGTTGACGAGTACGGCTTTAACATTGTCATCAGATAAGATGATCTTAAAGGCTTCAGCAACACGCTCTTTCGTCGCGCCGCCACCCACATCTAGGAAGTTTGCAGGCTTGCCACCATGTAGGTTAACGATATCCATCGTACCCATCGCTAGGCCAGCACCATTGACCATACAGCCAACGTTACCATCAAGTGCAACGTAGTTTAGCTCCCACTGAGCAGCGTGTGCTTCACGCTCATCTTCTTGTGAAGGATCGTGCATTTCACGCAGTTTAGGCTGACGGTAAAGTGCGTTGGAGTCGATGTTAATCTTACCGTCCAAGCAAAGCAGGCTGCCTTCACCGGTAATCACCAACGGGTTGATCTCAAGCAGAGCAAGATCATATTGAGAGAACATAGTGCCAAGACCCATAAAGATCTTCACAAATTGTTTAATTTGGTCACCTTCAAGGCCGAGTTTGAAGGCAAGTTCACGGCCTTGATAAGCTTGAGGGCCAACCAATGGGTCAATCGCCGCTTTGTGGATCAGTTCTGGCGTTTCTTCTGCCACTTTCTCGATTTCCACACCGCCTTCGGTTGAGGCCATGAATACGATTTTACGACTTGCTCGGTCAACAACTGCGCCAAGGTAGAGTTCATTGGCGATGTTAGACGCTTCTTCAACCAAGATCTTAGTAACCGGCTGGCCATTCGCATCAGTTTGGTAAGTCACTAGGTTCTTACCTAGCCACTTTTGCGCAAACTCTTTTACGCCGTCTTTGGTTTCGTGCAGTTCTACACCGCCCGCTTTACCACGTCCACCCGCGTGAACCTGACATTTGACGACTTTCTTGGTTGTCGAAATTCGACCGGCTGCTTCGTACGCTTCTTGAGGCGTGCTGCACGCGTAACCTTTAGGTACAGGCAAACCGAATTCTGCAAACAGCTGTTTGGCTTGATATTCATGCAAATTCATTTTGATATTCCGTTTATGTTCCCTTAAGGGATTATTATTTCCATAACGTCGCAGCGAACTGCATTACGTCCGTAGGGTCTTCTCAAATCAACCGCATATCTCGTTACCGACACTGCGATTCAAATGAAGGCCAGACAGTTGAGCGAGTCTAGCCTTTGAAACTTTAGACGTCTAGCTATCTAAGACAGCTAGACGTTTCAGCGATATTAAACGTCTAATAACAGACGTGCTGGATCTTCCAATAGCTCTTTGATGGTCACTAGGAAGCCAACGGACTCACGGCCATCAATCAGACGGTGGTCGTATGAAAGCGCGAGATACATCATCGGCAAGATCTCGACTTTGCCATCCACCGCCATTGGACGATCTTGAATTTTATGCATACCCAAGATTGCTGACTGAGGTGGGTTGATGATTGGCGTTGACATCAATGACCCAAATACACCACCGTTAGTGATAGTAAAGTTACCGCCCATCAATTCGTCGACCGTCAATTTGCCATCACGACCTTTAATCGCAAGCTCTTTGATGCCTTTCTCGATATCTGCAAAGCCTAGGGTGTCACAGTCTTTCAATACTGGCGTCACTAGGCCACGTGGCGTCGATACCGCCATGCTGATGTCGAAGTAGTTGTGGTAAACGATATCGTCACCATCGATAGACGCGTTCACTTCTGGGAAACGCTTCAATGCTTCCGTCACCGCTTTGACGTAGAAAGACATAAAGCCAAGGCGAGTACCGTGGCGCTCTTCGAACTGATCTTTGTACTGTTTACGCAGGTCCATGATAGGTTTCATGTTCACTTCGTTAAACGTTGTCAGCATCGCGGTGTTGTTCTTCGCTTCCAGTAGACGGTTAGCCACTGTCTTACGAAGACGCGTCATAGGCACACGTTTTTGGCTACGTGCCGCTGCTGGGGCTTCAACGGCTGCAGGCGCTGCCGCTTGAGGTGCTGCTTTCGCGTTCGCAAGGTGCGCTTCAACATCTTCACGCGTGATGCGACCACCTACGCCCGTGCCTTTAACTTGGCTCGCTTCAAGGCCATGCTCACCGAGTAGGCGACGCACTGCTGGGCTAAGTGCATCATTGCTTTCTTCGCTCAATGACGCCTTGTGACGCTTGTCTGGTGACGCTTCTGACGCTTCTGTTGTGTCAGTCGTTGGCTCACCGGCGACCGCACCTGGCTTAAGTTTGGCAAGAAGCTGCTTCGAGAGCACGGTTGCGCCTTCGACTTCAATAATGGCTTCAAGTACACCCGCTTCTGGCGCTGGGACTTCTAGAACCACTTTGTCCGTTTCAATATCCACCAACACCTCGTCACGCTCTACAACGTCACCAGGTTGTTTGTGCCACGTCGCGACCGTAGCGTCAGCAACAGATTCAGGTAAATCTGGAACCAGAATTTCAATTGTCATATCGGTTTCTTCCTTTAACTTCTAGTTCTTAATCCGAAGTTTTTGTATTCACGTTTAGCGCGTCTTCAACTAGCGCCTTTTGCTGTTTCAAGTGTACTGACATATAGCCGACCGCAGGAGATGCTGACGCAGGACGGCCCGCGTATTTAAGATCTGCGCCTTTCGGAATAGCAGCACGGAAGTTGTGTTGACTGCAGTACCAAGCCCCTTGGTTTTGCGGCTCTTCCTGACACCAGACAAAATCTTCCACGTTGGTGTATTGTTCGATAGCGGCTTTCACCTCTTCCAGTGGGAATGGGTAAAGCTGTTCGATACGAACAATCGCGACGTCGTCTTGTTCATTGCTACGACGCTGCTCAAGCAGGTCAAAGTAGACCTTACCGGAACAGAACACGACACGTTTCACTTTGGCTGGCTCTAAGTTGTCGATTTCGCCAATTGCCGCTTGGAATGTGCCATCGGCCAATTCATCCATGGTAGACGTACACAAAGGATGACGCAGCAGCGACTTCGGAGACATCACAATCAGAGGACGACGCATCGGGCGAACCACTTGACGGCGAATCATGTGGTACACCTGAGCTGGCGTTGACGGCACAACCACTTGCATGTTTTGCTCTGCACATAGCTGTAGATAACGTTCTAAGCGTGCAGAAGAGTGCTCTGGTCCTTGACCTTCATAGCCGTGCGGCAACAACATCGTCAAACCACACAAACGGGCCCACTTCTGTTCACCAGACGAGATAAACTGGTCAATCACGACCTGCGCGCCGTTGGCAAAGTCACCAAACTGCGCTTCCCATAGCGTCAGGCCGCCCGGCTCAGCGGTCGCATAACCATATTCAAACGCAAGCACGGCTTCTTCAGACAGCACCGAGTCAAATACCTGGAACGGGCCTTGTTTGTCGTGGATGTTAGACAGTGGCACATACGTGCTGGCGTCCGCTTGGTTGTGCAGTACTGCATGACGGTGGAAGAAGGTGCCACGACCTGAATCCTGACCGGAGATACGAATACGCTTACCATCGTCAACCAAGGTGGCATAGGCTAAGGTTTCAGCCATACCCCAGTCGACCGCTTTCTCACCGCTTAACATAGCTTGACGATCGTTGTAGAGCTTATTCACTCGGCTCTGGAGCTTGTGGCTCTCTGGGTACTGACAAATACGTTTGCCTAGTTCAAGCAGACGCGCTTTATCAAAGGTATTGCTCCACGGCATATCCCACTCGTGTCCAAGGTATGGAGACCAGTCCACTGAGTGCAGAGCCATCGGGCGCCACTCTTTGACCACCACTTCACCACGATCAAGCGCATCACGGTATTCATTGACCAGTTGCGTGGCCACGTCGATACCGAAATCACCGCGCTCCATCAACACATCGGCGTAGAGCTTACGTGGTGTTGGGTGCTTCTTAATTTTTTGATACATCAGCGGCTGAGTCGCGTTCGGCTCGTCCGCTTCGTTGTGACCGTGACGACGGTAACAAACCAGGTCAATCACCACATCGCGTTTGAATTCGTTACGGTAGTCAAGGGCGATACGCGTCACAAACGCCACCGCTTCTGGATCGTCTGCGTTGACATGGAAGATCGGTGCTTGGACCATCTTAGCGATGTCCGTACAGTACATGGTTGAGCGCGTATCTCTTGGGTTAGACGTCGTAAAGCCGACTTGGTTGTTCACCACGATACGAACCGTACCACCCACTTGGAAGCCGCGTGCTTGAGACATGTTGAACGTCTCTGCCACGACACCTTGACCGGCAATCGCTGAGTCACCGTGAATGGTGATTGGCAAAACAGTACTGCCGTCTTTATCACCTAAACGGTCTTGACGTGCACGTACTGAGCCCATGACAACTGGGTTGACGATTTCTAGGTGAGACGGGTTAAAAGCAAGCGCGAGGTGGACATCACCACCTGGGGTAGCGAAGTCAGCAGAGAAGCCTTGATGGTATTTCACATCACCCGTTCCCCATGTTTCGTCGTGTTTGCCCGCGAATTCATCAAACAAATCTTGTGGCTTTTTACCGAGCACGTTGACCAACATGTTCAAACGGCCACGGTGCGCCATACCAATCACGACTTCACGCATACCACTTGAGCCTGCGTGACGAATCAGCTCTTTGGTCATAGGGATTAGGGCATCCCCACCTTCGAGTGAGAAACGCTTCGCGCCAGGGAACTTCGCGCCAAGGTAACGCTCTAGGCCTTCCGCTGCGGTAAGCTCGTCAAGGAATGTTCGCTTCTCGTCTTGGCTGAACGTCGGCTGGCCGACGACCGACTCGAGACGTTGTTGAATCCAACGCTTTTGCTCGGTGTCGGTCATGTGCATGTATTCAGCACCCACTGAACCACAGTAGATTTTTTTCAGCGAAGAGTAGATGTCTTTCAACGGCATGGTCTCTTGACCAATAGCAAATGAACCTACGTTGAAGGATTCTTCTAGATCGTCTTCTGTGAGAGAGTGGAAAGCAGGATCAAGCTCAGCCACAGGTGAGCGTTGCCATAATCCTAGGGGGTCTAATTGAGCCGCTTCGTGTCCACGAAAGCGGTAAGCATTAATTAACTGAAGTACTTTTACTTGTTTAGCGTCGACATCTGGATCACTAACTTGGACATTGTAATGCTTTGTTTCTTGAGCGAGTCGTCGGAAGTAGTCACGGACACGCGAATGTGGCTGTTCAACCACTTCGTTGTCAGGCTTAGGCAAGCCATCGAACACGCGTTTCCACTCCTCACTTACCAGATCGGGATCACTTAGATACAGTTCGTAGAGGTCCTCTACATACGTTGCATTGGCGCCAGCCAAGTGTGAAGACTCGAGCCATGCCTTCATCACGCCGTTGTGCATATTTTCCCTTAACCAGTAGTTTTCACGTTTGCTTCGGTCTGCGCCGAGCTAATAAGAGCCGGTCACGACATTATGACCGGCAATTTTTATTGTCCATTAAACCGAGCGGTTCACGAGCATGGTCTTAATGTGACCAATCGCTTTCGTCGGATTTAACCCTTTTGGACAAACACTTACACAGTTCATGATGCCGTGGCAACGGAAAACGCTAAATGCGTCATCAAGATTTGATAAGCGTTCATCTGTCGCCGTATCACGGCTGTCAATCAGCCAACGGTAAGCGGCAAGTAGGCCCGCAGGGCCTATAAATTTGTCAGGATTCCACCAGAAAGACGGACAGGATGTCGTACAACATGCACACATAATACATTCGTACAATCCATCCAAATGAGCACGTTCATCAGGAGATTGTAGGTTCTCTCTTGATGGGGGAAGTGCGCCGTCGTCAATCAAGAATGGCTTAACTTTCGCATAGTTATCATAGAACTGTGTCATGTCAACGATTAGATCACGCACGACAGGCAATCCCGGCAGTGGACGGATGACAATCTTGTCACCTTGCAATGCCGACAGCGGTGTAATACAGGCTAATCCGTTTTTACCATTCATGTTCAGACCGTCAGATCCACAGACACCTTCACGGCATGAACGGCGAAATGCAATCGTAGGATCTTGCTCTTTCAGCAGAATCAGAGCATCTAACACCATCATGTCAGAGCCTTCGTCGACCTCTAGAGTGTAGTCCTTCATATAAGGTTTGCTGTCTACATCTGGGTTGTAGCGGTACAAAGAGAAGTTTAGTTTCATGATTCAATCCTCCCTTAGTATGTACGTACTTTCGGCGGGAATGCTTCACGATGAACTGGTGTCATGTTGACATCACGCTTGGTCATCGCTTCGGTTTCCGGGTTATAAATTGAGTGACATAGCCAGTTGTTATCATCACGCTCAGGGAAGTCAAAACGGGCATGCGCTCCACGACTTTCCGTACGGTAGTTCGCTGCAACGGCAGTAGAGAACGCCGTTTCCATGAGGTTGTCTAGCTCTAAACATTCGATACGCTGGGTGTTGAACTCAGAAGATTTGTCCGCAAGGTGTGCGTCTTTTAAACGCTCACGAATGACTTTAAGCTCTTCGAGACCCGTTGCCATCGCGTCGCCTTCACGGAAGACAGAGAAGCTGTTTTGCATACACGTTTGCAAATCTTTGCGGATCTGAACTGGGTCTTCACCACCTTTACTGTTCTCCCAACGCATAGTGCGCGCCAGTGACGCTTCGATGTCAGACTCTGTCGCTGGGCGTGCTTCTGCTTGAGCCGCCAAAGTCTCGCCAAGGTGTAGACCCGTCGCTCGACCAAAGACCACCAAATCAAGCAGCGAGTTACCCCCGAGACGGTTAGCACCGTGCACAGATACAGAGGCAATTTCACCACAAGCAAACAGACCTTGAACTTCAACATCGCTGCCATCTGCCAGCTGTTTGATCGCTTGACCGGACACTTGAGTTGGTACGCCACCCATCATGTAATGACAGGTCGGGATAACAGGGATTGGCTCTTTAACCGGATCGACGTGAGCAAAGGTTCTAGAAAGCTCACAAATGCCTGGTAGACGCGATTCAAGCACATCTTTACCCAAGTGATCCAACTTGAGTTTGATGTGTGGACCCCATGGACCGTCACAACCGCGACCTTCACGAATCTCAATCATCATTGAGCGCGCGACCACGTCACGACCTGCCAAGTCTTTCGCATTCGGCGCATAGCGCTCCATAAAGCGCTCGCCATCTTTATTAAGAAGATAACCACCTTCACCGCGACAACCTTCTGTAACCAGAACACCCGCGCCGGCAATACCAGTTGGGTGGAACTGCCACATTTCCATGTCTTGCATTGGCACACCAGCACGAAGCGCCATACCCACACCATCACCTGTGTTGATGTGTGCGTTAGTCGTTGAGGCATAAATACGCCCCGCACCACCTGTCGCAAGTACCGTAGCTTTGGATTTGAAGTAACAGATTTCACCCGTTTCCATGCAAATAGCGGTACACCCCATGATGGCGCCGTCTTGGTTTTTTACCAAATCAAGCGCGTACCACTCAGAGAAAATGGTGGTTTTGTGTTTGACGTTTTGCTGATACAGGGTGTGCAATAACGCGTGGCCCGTACGGTCAGCGGCAGCAGCAGTACGAGCGGCTTGTTCGCCACCAAACTCTTTCGACTGACCGCCGAAAGGACGTTGGTAAATGCTGCCATTATCGAAACGAGAGAATGGCAGACCCATTTTCTCTAGTTCGATGACAGACTCTGGTCCGTTTTTACACATGTACTCAATGGCGTTTTGGTCGCCAATATAGTCCGACCCTTTAACGGTGTCGTACATGTGCCATTGCCAATCGTCTTTATGCGAGTTACCGAGCGCAACGGTAATACCGCCTTGCGCTGATACAGTATGAGAACGAGTTGGGAAGACTTTGGACAGCAAAGCACACGTCAGGCCTTGCTCTGAAATTTGCAGTGCAGCACGCATACCTGCACCACCAGCGCCGATTACTACGGCATCAAATTCACGAACTGGAATAGACACTTACGCACCCCACAATACAAATAGACCAGAGAAGAAATAACCCAATAGAATCGCGATCACACCCAACTGAAGCGCACCACGTAACTTGGCGCATTTGATGTAATCGGTCAGCACCTGCCACAAACCAATCCAACCGTGGATTAGCACAGACACGAGGGCGAGCATGGTGAATACTTTCGTAAACGTACCACCAAAGAACTGAGTCCAGGATATGTAAGAGATATCGGTGAAGGCACAAAAGCTCACCAGATAAATCGTATAGAGTGTCATGATGATGGCCGTAGCACGAATGAGTAAGAAATCGTGCACACCGTTACGACCAAAGGATGAGATGTGTTTTACCATACCATTACCCCCGCAAGTAGAGACAACACGGCTGTTGCTGCGAATGCAACCTTAGCGCTCATCGCGCCAGATTCCAGCTCTTCGAAATGACCCAGATCCATCAACAGGTGACGAATACCACCTGCAATGTGATAGGCCAATGCCGTCAGAATGCCCCATAAGATGAACTTCACGAAGAAGCCATCGACGATGTCAGCAGCTTGCGCGTAACCGACAGGGGATGATAAGGAAATATTTAATAACCAAAGTAAAATCCCGACCGCGACAAACGTAATCACACCAGAGACCCGGTGTAAAATCGATGCGATTGCTGTGATCGGAAAGCGAATGGTCTGCAAATCTAAATTAACAGGTCTTGACTTTCTTTCTTTCACGGGCTTGCTCACTCAGCTCCATTGAGCATTTATTGTTATGGATGAAATTTGGTTGCAAACCCACAAAAGTTAACATTTATTTAACACTCAACAGGTAATATACCCCGATCGAATTGTAAAATTATTGTTAACAACAAGATTCGAAACGTCACCTCACATTTGTTTCAAGCCTTGAATTTATTAGGTTTACACCAAAATTTACAGTGTCACTATACGGCTCGCAACATTCTAATACAATTGATGTAACAATTTTTGCTACACAGAACAGATTTTTAACCTTACAGCTTCAAAAAATCAAAACAAGTGCACACATCAGAGTAGAAGAATTGACTTTAATACGGAAGACACGTACAAAAATGTCACACAAACATCCTGGATGGATTAATAATAAACAAAGGAGATTGTTATGGCAGATAAGAAAGCGACCCTTCATGTCGAAGGTCAAGCGCCGATCGAGCTGCCAATTATGGAAGGTGCCCTAGGTACTCCTGTAATTGACGTTCGTAAACTTGGAGCAAATGGATTCTTTACTTTTGACCCGGGTTTTCTTGCCACTGCATCTTGTGAATCTCAAATCACCTACATCGACGGTGGCAAAGGCATTCTTTTGCACCGCGGTTACCCCATTGATCAGCTCGCTAACAACGCTGATTATTTAGAAGTGTGTTACATACTTCTTTATGGTGAAGCCCCAACACGTGAACAATATGAGCAATTCAAAAAGACAGTAACCCGTCATACGATGGTTCATGAGCAAATCGCTAGCTTCTTCCACGGCTTTAGACGTGATGCTCACCCAATGGCCGTCATGTGTGGTGTGGTCGGCGCGCTTGCCGCCTTCTACCACGACTCACTGGATATCAACAACGACGAACACCGTGAAATCGCAGCGTATCGTCTACTTTCGAAAATGCCAACGTTGGCGGCCATGTGTTACAAATACTCGATTGGCCAGCCATTCATTTATCCACGCAACGATCTCAGCTACGCAGAGAACTTCCTACACATGATGTTCGCAAATCCTTGCGAAGAGTACGAAGTGAACCCTGTTGTCGCCCGTGCGATGGATAAGATCTTTACTCTGCACGCAGACCACGAACAAAACGCCTCAACCTCGACAGTGCGTCTTGCTGGTTCTTCTGGCGCGAACCCGTTTGCTTGTATCGCAGCAGGTATCGCCTCATTGTGGGGCCCGGCGCATGGCGGCGCGAATGAAGCGTGTTTGAAGATGCTCGAAGAGATCGGCAGCGTCGACAACATCCCAGAGTACATTGAACGCGCGAAAGACAAAGACGACCCATTCCGTCTCATGGGCTTTGGTCACCGTGTGTACAAAAACTACGACCCACGTGCGACCGTGATGCGTGAAACTTGTCACGACGTACTCAAAGAGCTCAACATTCAAGACCCATTGCTCGATGTCGCGATGGAGCTAGAACGTATTGCGCTATCCGATGAGTACTTCGTTTCGAAGAAACTGTACCCGAACGTCGATTTCTACTCAGGTATCATTCTTAAAGCGATTGGTATTCCTGTCTCGATGTTTACCGTTATCTTTGCAATTTCTCGCACCATCGGTTGGATCGCACACTGGAATGAAATGCACAGCGACCCACTCAACCGTATCGGCCGACCACGTCAGCTCTACACTGGTGAAGTGCAACGCGACTTTCAGCCTATTCATGAACGTGAATAGCCTGTCATAAGAAACACAAAGGGTTGAGATCGTCTCAACCCTTTTTTGTTTTTTTGAGTATTCGCGCCCAGTTATACTGGATTATCGATGTCGATAAATTCAACCTCTAAGCCGTGCTGCGCGGCTAACCACTCCCCTAGTGCTTTCACCCCATATCGCTCAGTCGCATGGTGACCCGCACTAAAATAGTGAATGCCGCGCTCTCGCGCTGTGTACGTCGTTCGCTCTGAAATCTCACCAGAAAGAAACGCATCCAGACCTTGGTTGGCAGCCAGCTCAATGAAATCCTGACCACCTCCGGTACACCAGCCAATGGTTTCAATCACACTGTCGCCGCTTTCAGGCAGAATATGCAGTGGCGGGCGATTGAGTGCTGCATCAATCTTGTGTGCTAACTCAGCGCCTGTCATAGGGTGCCTGAAACGACCAAACATGGCGACGGATTGAGGGTGCCCTTCCAGTCCACCTTCTACATCGATATCCAGTAACTTTGCAAGCTCAGCGTTGTTGCCAAGCTCCGGATGAATATCAAGAGGTAAGTGGTAACCGTACAAATTGATGTCATTTTTGATCAAGGTTCGAATGCGCTTTCCTTTCATCCCTCGAATGGGTTCTGGCTCACCTTTCCAAAAATAACCATGATGGACGAGTAGCGCCTGCGCGCCTCGCTCGACCGCTTGCTCAATCAAGGCTTGCGATGCGGTGACGCCCGTCACGACCTTAGTGATCTCAGCTGCGCCTTCCACTTGTAAGCCATTCGGCGCGTAATCTTTGATTTGCTCTGGCGATAACTTTTGATTGAGGATTGCTTCGAGTTGTAAGTGATTCATGACCACATTCCACATTATCGGTTGTTTGCTTAGCGGCCAGTGTATGTCAAGCTAGTCCGCAGTGACAACCAAGCCGTAAAGAAAGATGACACGATTCACCCGATTCTATCAATGGCTGACCGCAACGCCGCCCTTGTTTGAGCTTACCCCGCCGTTTTGCTCACTCACGACCCTCGATCCTGCCCCTTTGGACTCGCAGCCCTATACTGGCAACGCACGTTTGGGGTTCGTCTATCAATATTTGGTTACTCAAGCCCTAAACAACAGCAAGCGCTATGACGTCGTGTTGGATGAGTTACAAATTCAAAGCCCAGAGGGAAGAACCTTGGGCGCGATTGATTTGATAGTTTATGACCACCAAGCCTCTCAACATCAGCACTGGGAGCTGGCCATTAAGTTTTACTTACTCCACAACGGTCGATGGTATGGGCCCAATGCACACGATCAACTGGATAAAAAACTCGACAGAATGCTCAATCACCAACTATTGATGAGCCAAACGGCGGCATTTGTGGAGCAATACCCACAATATCAACCATTGGAAAGTAAATTGTTACTCCAGGGCCGCCTCTACATCAATCCATTTCAGCCTGAGACCATTCCTAGCCACTGCCTAGGTTATGCGCTTAACCCAAGTCAAATCAGTGGCTACTGGTGCTATGCAAGCCAATGGGAACAGATCAATAAGCCACTGTTCGCTTTGGATAAGCATCAATGGGCGGTGGGCAACAGCGAGATGGGAGAGGTAGTGACGCTCGACTCAGAGCGATTTGTCCATGCACAAACGCAAGACGGAGAGTTTTGGTTTATTGTTCCTGATACTTGGCCAAACTGAGGTCAAACGCAGAGTGACTATGACGCTCACAACCCGACAGCAAGTCGCTAAGTGAAAGATAACGTGGAATATCATGTGGCAGGTAATAAAGCAGCACAAATAAAAAAGGCTACCCGAAAGTAGCCTAGTTTGGTGTCTCCTGTGACTTAAAACGAGAGCGTCTCTATTATAGCCCTGCGTCAGCAAACACTTGATTCACGATTTGCTGCGCTTCCGCTTCAATCTGCTTAAGATGCTCAGCCCCTTTGAAACTCTCACAGTAAATCTTGTAGATGTCTTCCGTACCGGATGGACGAGCCGCGAACCAACCGTTATCGGTCGTGACTTTTAGACCGCCAATGGCCGCACCATTACCTGGCGCATGTGTCAAGCGAGCAGTGATAGGATCGCCCGCCAAGGTTTGCGCACTGACCATTTCTGCAGATAGCTTTTTCAACACGTCTTTCTGTGGCCCATTTGCGACCGCTTGAATTCGGTTGTATTGAGACTCCCCATGCTTTGCCGCCAACTCTTCATAGTACTGCTGTGGATTCTTGCCGGTGACGGCAGTGATCTCAGCGGCAAGCAAACACAAGATGATGCCATCTTTATCTGTTGACCAAGGTGTCCCATCTTTACGTAAGAATGACGCGCCAGCACTCTCTTCACCACCAAAACCAAACTTACCTTCATACAGGCCATCCACAAACCATTTGAAACCGACAGGCACTTCGCACAGCTCACGTCCTAAATCCGCCACAACACGGTCAATCAAGGCGCTTGAGACCAAGGTCTTGCCCACGGCGACATCTTGTTCCCATCCTTCACGATGGCGGTAGAGGTAATCAATGCAGACAGCTAGGAAGTGGTTAGGGTTCATAAGCCCTTTTGGCGTCACGATGCCGTGGCGATCGTAGTCAGGGTCGTTGCCAAACGCGAGATCATATTGATCTTTCAGCGCGAGCAGCCCCGCCATAGCGTACGGTGATGAGCAGTCCATACGAACCACACCGTCTTTGTCTAACGACATAAACTGGAACGAGGGATCAATCGCTTCGCTAACTAAAGTGAGGTTAAGGTTGTAAGTGGATGCGATTTGACGCCAGTAATCAATACCACTGCCACCGAGTGGATCAACGCCGAGGGTCAAATTCGCTTTTTGAATCGCTTCCATGTCAATCACATTGACTAGGTCGTCAACATACGGTTTCACCAAGTCGACTTCAGAAAACAATTCAGAGGTTTTCGCTTCTGCCAACGGCATGCGCTTCACGCCTTGTAAACCCTCTGCGATCAGCACGTTCGCGCGATCCTGAATGGCTTTGGTTAGGGCATCTTCCGCAGGGCCGCCATGCGTCGGGTTGTACTTAATTCCGCCATCTTGTGGTGGGTTGTGAGAAGGCGTGATCACAATACCGTCCGCCTTTTGCTCATGCTTTAGGTTGTAACTCAATATCGCATGAGAGACGCCAGGCGTCGGCGTGTAGCCGTTGTCTTGCTGCGCAATCACCTTGATGCCATTGGCAACAAGCACTTCAACCACCGTTGAGAACGCTGGCTCTGACAACGCGTGTGTGTCCTTACCGACAAACAATGGCCCTGTGGTGCCTTTCTCGGCACGCACTTCTGCGATGGCTTGGGCAATCGCCAAAATATGATGCTCGTTAAACGTAGATTTGTCCGCACTACCACGATGGCCTGACGTACCGAACTCCACTTTATGGTCTGGGTTGCTCGCTTCAGGTTGAAGTAAAAAGTAGTTTGCCACTAAGGCAGGGATATTATGCAGATCTTGCTGCTGAGCCTTTTGTCCCGCTCTCGGGTGCATAGCCATGTCGACATCCTTTCTTAAATTGGGAAGAAAACAAAAAACCTCATAATACTTGAAGTTATTCGTGCATTATGAGGTTTAAATCCGATTTCTTTGACGGTGATTACAAGTTTCTAAATCGAGTTAATCACTTTCTCAATCAGATCGGCGGGGAAATTCATGCGAGCCATCAATTGCTCAATCATTTGGCGTTTGCGGCTCGTGTTGTTGTTGGTTATCACCCAAAATGGCGTGCCAGGAATCGCCTTAGGCTTGGTCGTATTGCCACTTTCTAACAAGGTCGCTTCGTTGTCAGCAAAATAGACACGTTTACGACCTTTCACTTGTGTTGCTTCTGAAAAACCAGTGGGGTCGATTCGATGAAGAGTAGAGAGTACTAGCATAAAGCGGTCAATCGCTTTCTTCAGCCCTGCAAACTCATCGGAAATCAGCAGTGAGCGCATCGCTTTGACGCTATCCACGCGCTCTTCAAACACAGCGTCTTTACTGACAACGACGCCTTTCTTTGCTGTGGGCGTTGTTGCGAGCGACTCCGTTTGCTGGCGGTCAGCGTTTAGTAAACGACGGAGAATATCAGAAGCACTCTCCCCAATATGCTGGGTCTGACTTGCGATGTAACGGTATAGATCCTCATCAACCTCAATTGTTTTCATTCGCTTTTCACAATCTCTATGTTTAAACTCTGGGGGATTATAGCGAGATCTTCGCGCAGACTCTACGTTAAACCCACACGAATAAACAAAAAACGAAGTTTTAAAATGTCACCATTGCTCAACTACAAACTTGAAGGACAAGGACCCACCGTTGTTCTGCTTCATGGCTTATTTGGTAACTTGGACAATCTCGGTTTACTGGCGCGCGATCTGCGTGAAGACCACCAAGTGCTAAGTGTTGATCTTAGAAATCATGGCCAATCTTTTCACAGCGACGAACACAATTACGATGTGTTGGCCAGTGATGTCCTGCGTTTGCTCGATCATTTGAGCATTGAAACTGCAGTCGTGGTGGGGCACTCGATGGGCGGTAAAGTCGCCATGGCGCTGGCCGGATTGGCCCCAACTCGAGTACACAAGCTGATCGTGCTCGACATGGCGCCTGTGCAATATACCCAAGCAAGACATGATAATGTCTTTAAAGGATTAGAAGCCGTACTCACAGCTCGGCCACAATCTCGTCAGCAAGCCCTATCCCTTCTCGCACAGCACATTGACATCGATGGCGTCAGGCAGTTTCTGAGCAAGTCGCTGTATAAAGAAGGCGATCATCTCGCGTGGCGCTTCAACGTAACGAGCCTTAAAAACAATTACTGGGATATTTTAGGCTGGCAATCCTTATCCCCTGTAGATGTGCCGACCCTCTTTCTCAAAGGAGGCGATTCGGATTACCTTACCGCCGAGCATCAACCAGCGGTTCAGGCGCAATTTCGCCACGCTAAAGCACACGTCATTGCCAATACAGGCCATTGGTTGCACGCAGAAAAGCCCGCGGAAGTATTACGCGCTATTCGCAAGTTTATTGGCTAGCCATCGAATACGCGTTCAATCTCTCCTGACCGTTAACTTTACGAGTTAACAATGGTATAGTGCAGCGCAAGTAATTTGGCATAAGGGATTCCATGCTTTACGACTATATGAACATGCTTGAGTCGATAGGTCTCGACTTGCTTTTTGCGTCTATCTTTTTTCTCATCGGTATGGCGATAAAAGATGTACTCAAAGCGGGAAATGTCCCACCATTTGGTCGTCGAATTGTATGGTTAGTCCTATTCCTGGGCTGCGCTGGCTTTATTGCCAAAGGCATCATTCAGCTTAGCTGGGAAGGTGGTGGTCTGGGGTAACAGGCCAAACGCGGTTCGCCATTTGGCCCGCCACAACACGTAAAAGTAAAGGTAACGAATCTATGGCAAGTGTAGGTATCTTCTTTGGTAGCGACACAGGTAACACTGAAGCTGTTGCGAAGATGATTCAAAAGCAACTGGGTAAACAACTGGTTCACGTTCAAGATATTGCCAAAAGCAGTAAAGAAGACATTGATAACTTCGATCTTCTGCTTTTGGGTATTCCTACTTGGTACTACGGTGAAGCACAATGTGATTGGGATGACTTTTTCCCAGAGCTAGAGCAAATCGATTTCTCGACCAAGTTAGTTGCGTTATTTGGTTGTGGCGATCAAGAAGATTACGCAGAGTACTTCTGCGACGCCATGGGCACAGTACGTGATATCGTTGAAGCAAAAGGCGGTACGATTCTCGGTTACACCTCAACCGATGGTTACGAGTTTGAAGCATCAAAAGCCCTAGTTGAGGGTGACGATAGCCAATTTGTCGGTTTGTGTATCGACGAAGATCGCCAACCAGAATTGACTGAAGACCGCGTTAACAACTGGTGTAAGCAAATCCATGAAGAGATGTGCTTAGCTGAGTTGGAAGACTAAGCTGACCTTTTAAAAAAACCTCCATCTTTGGAGGTTTTTTTGTATTTAATCCAGTCTGTTATGCCGATTGAGGCGCCTGTTCCTCATCCCTAAACTTCGGTTTTTTACGTACATACAACTTACGTTGTACTTCCGATACCACCATACCGTTGCTGTCTTTTACATGCGTAATGAACTCTGGAAAGCACTTGTCGCCCCCTGCGGTTTGAGTCAGGATGTCATCAAGCATCTGCTGAGAGATTAAGAAATCGGCGTGTAAATCACTTTGTCCCGGCTTGATGAAGTTGATGCTCGCTTCTTTGTCCCACACGTAATATTGCTTGCCCAAAATCCCCATCAGCATTAATGAATAGACGGGATCGGTCAGGGAAAAAATGCTGCCCCCATATTGGGTACGATTGGCGTTCTTGTTCCACCAGCGTAACTTGAGCTTCATCTTCACCTCACGAAAGTCTTCACTGATCGACACAATACGAATCCCAGCCCCCCAAAACGGTGGCCAGATATTAAGGGCAAACTTCACAACACTGGGTTTATAGATCTTTTCAAGTAGCGTAGACATCCGTGAAATCCTAAACTGATTACATTGCCAAAACGTTAACAAATTGTAACTCATTAGACCAGTACTATAAGTGACCGCTCGCTAGTTTATGATAAAACATGAGTAACCCTTTGAGATTCGGGTTTATTGTTATTAACGAGTACCCTATAATGATTGGAATATTGGATTCTGTTTAATGCCGCAGAACATCAACAGGAAAGTATATGTCAGATAACAACCAAGCGCTGAAGGATGCCGGTCTTAAAGTCACTCTTCCGCGACTCAAAATTTTAGAAGTATTACAGCAACCAGACTGCGCGCACATCAGTGCTGAAGATTTGTACAAGAAACTCATCGATCTGGGTGAAGAAATCGGTCTGGCTACTGTTTACCGCGTTTTAAACCAATTTGATGATGCTGGCATTGTGACCCGTCACCACTTTGAAGGTGGAAAATCAGTCTTCGAACTGAGCACTCAACACCATCACGACCACTTAGTGTGTCTAGACTGTGGTGAAGTGATTGAATTTTCAGACGAAATCATCGAAGAGCGTCAACGAGAGATCGCCTCTCTGTACAATGTCCAGCTGACCAACCACAGCTTGTACCTATACGGAAAATGTGGCGATGGCAGTTGTAAAGACAACCCTGACGCGCACAAACCAAAAAAATAACAGTAGATCAGTGCTAAAGCTAATTAGGCACTGTCTCTTTTCTGCTGATTAAAAAAATGCCAGTCATCAAGACTGGCATTTTTTATCGCTCACTGGCGACCCTAATAGGATTCGTTGCGCTTACTGAGCTTCAATCTTAGCCCAAGTATCACGCAAGCCAACGGTGCGGTTAAAGACCAACGCCTCAGGCTTAGAATCTTTCGCGTCCGCGCAGAAATAGCCCATACGCTCAAACTGGTAGCCTTTCTCCACTTCAGCGTTAGCTAGGCTTGGCTCAACAAACCCGTTCATCACCATCAGTGAATCAGGATTGATCGTCTCAGCAAAGTTGTCCGCTGCAGCTGGATTTGGCACAGTAAACAAGCGATCGTAAAGGCGAATTTCAGCCGGTAAGCCTTTATCTGCTGAGACCCAATGAATCACACCTTTCACTTTACGGCCATCCTCAGGATTTTTGCCGAGTGTTTGGTCGTCATAGCTGCAGTAGATGGTGGTGATATTACCTTGCTCGTCTTTCTCGATACGCTCAGCCTTAATGACATAAGCACCGCGAAGACGCACTTCTTTACCAAGAACTAAACGCTTGTACTTTTTGTTGGCTTCTTCACGGAAGTCTTCACGCTCAATCCAAACCTCACGAGTAAACGGCACTTCGCGCTCACCCATCTCAGGCTTGTTAGGGTGGTTGGCGACCGTTAATGTCTCTACGCGCTCTGCGTCAAAGTTCTCGATAATCACTTTAACAGGGTCTAGTACCGCCATCGCACGAGGTGCATTTTCGTTCAGGTCATCGCGAATACAAGACTCAAGCGAGCTCATTTCGATCATGTTGTCTTGTTTGGTCACACCAATGCGCTTACAAAACTCACGAATGGAGCCCGGCGTGAATCCTCGGCGACGCAAACCAGAGATGGTTGGCATACGAGGATCATCCCAGCCGCTCACCAACTTCTCTGTCACTAGTTGACTTAGCTTACGCTTAGACATGACCGTGTATTCAAGATTCAGACGGCTGAACTCATACTGGTGTGGCTGACAGTCAATCGTGATGTTCTCTAGCACCCAGTCGTACAAACGTCGGTTGTCTTGGAACTCCAACGTACACAACGAATGAGTGATCCCTTCAAGGGCATCAGAGATACAGTGTGTGAAGTCGTACATTGGGTAAATGCACCACTTGTCACCGGTCTGGTGGTGAGTCGCGAATCGAACGCGGTAAAGCACAGGATCACGCATCACCATAAACGACGAGGCCATGTCGATTTTGGCGCGTAGACAAGCCGTCCCCTCTTCAAAACCACCCGCACGCATTTTTTCGAATAGCGCGAGGTTCTCTTCAACACTGCGGTCACGATATGGGCTAGGTTTGCCCGGTTGAGTCAAGGTACCACGGTACTCACGAATCTGCTCAGGACTTAGCTCTTCAACATACGCTAAGCCTTTGTTAATTAATTCAACCGCGTACTCGTACAGCTTGTCAAAGTAGTTGGATGAGTAACAAACCTCACCATCCCACTCGAAACCTAACCAGCTCACATCATTCTTAATCGACTCAACGTATTCGACGTCTTCTTTTTCTGGGTTCGTGTCATCAAAACGCAGATTACACTTGCCCTGATAGTCTTGAGCAATACCAAAGTTTAAGCAAATTGACTTAGCGTGACCGATATGAAGATAGCCGTTTGGCTCCGGCGGAAAACGAGTATGCACGCTAGTGTGTTTACCATCCGCTAAATCTTTATCAATGATTTGGCGAATGAAATTCGATGGACGAGCTTCAGCTTCACTCATCTATAGCACCTCAATTGTTTTAGTATTGTTCAGAAAAAGTTCTCTAAAGGGAAAAGTCCTTTAGGGCATATAGCGGGTAATGATCCACAATTCTAAGCGGATACACAACAAGAACAGGTCTTTTCTTGAGAAATAATGAGTGTTGATAAACGATGCCCGATAAAGCGCGCAGTTTTCGACCAACATAGCACAGCCCAAACGAGATTCTGGGCCGTAAAAGAAAGAGCCTCCCAATTGGGAGGCTCCGTTTTAATCGTCTTTAGACTCGATTAAGAAGGCAGTTGTACTGGCGTCAAATCTTCATCGGCTGGAATGTTTTTCATTTCGCCGGCAATGATTTCCGCAAGTGGGCCAAGGATAACTTGAAGGTTGTTCGCGCCAAGTTTAACCACACCCATTGCACCTAGGTTCTTCAGCACTTTCTCATCAACAATGCTGGTATCTTTGATAGTCAGACGTAGACGAGTGATACAAGCGTCGATGTTAGTTAGGTTCTCATGGCCACCTAGCGCTTTTAGGTACTGTTTAGCCAACTCAGATGAGTTCTCAGAACCTGAAACTTCAGTAGCTTCGTCGTCTTCACGACCTGGCGTTTTTAGACCAAACTTCAGAATAACGGTGCGGAATACTGCGTAGTAGAGGCCGAAGAACACAAGACCTTGTACAATCAGCATGTACCACTTAACCGCAAGTGGGTTACGCGTTGATAGTACCATATCCACTAGACCAGCCGAGAAGCCGAAGCCTGCAATCCACTCCATTGATGCAGCGATGTAAACAGAGATACCGGTTAGCAACGCGTGCAATACGTACAGTAGCGGCGCTAGGAACATGAATGAGAACTCTAGAGGCTCAGTCACACCTGTGAAGAAAGAAGCAAAGCCTGCTGCGATCATGATAGACGCGACTTTTTCTTTGTTCTTCGCTTTGGACGTGTGGTAAATCGCTAGCGCTGCACCAGGTAGACCAAACATCATGATTGGGAAGAAGCCCGCTTGGTACATACCCGTTACACCTGGGATTGCCGTACCTTCAGCGATGGATTTCGCACCACCTAGGAAGTTAGGAATATCGTTGATGCCCGCCACGTCGAACCAGAATACTGAGTTCAATGCGTGGTGTAGACCGACAGGGATAAGTAGACGGTTAAAGAATGCGTAGATACCAGCACCGACTTCGCCCAGACCTTGGATACCTTCACCAAAGCTCACTAGACCGCCGTATACTGATGGCCATACGTACATCAATACGAACGATAGGAAGATACCTGCGAACGATGTCATGATAGGTACAAGACGCTTACCGGAGAAGAACGCGAGCGCTTTGTGCAGCTCAACATGTGAGAAGCGGTTGTAGATTTCAGCCGAAATGATACCCACTAGGATACCCACGAACTGGTTTTGAATACGACCGAATGCCGCAGGGACTTCGCTTGCATCAATACCTTGGATTTGAGCAACGGCACCTGGAGAAAGCAGTTTCGTCACTACGTACATCATGACGAGGCCAGCCAGAGCAGCCGCACCATCTTTGTCTTTAGATAAACCGTAAGCCACGCCCACAGCAAATAGCCATGACATGTTATCGATAATAGCGGCGCCAGCCTGAATCAAGAAACCAGCAAGTGCGCTGTTTGCGCCCCAACCGTTTGGATCGATCCAGTATCCAACACCCATGAGTATTGCTGCAGCAGGTAGCGTGGCGACAGGCACCATTAACGCTTTACCTACTTTTTGGAAATAACCAAGAATATTCACCTTAAGTTCCCCCTATAGGATTTTTAATTGGTCGAGTAACTTTTTTTAGTTGCTCAATTTAGTCCTTGTCAGTTTATGATATTAATTTTGCTCCGCAAATTAAAAGCTCATCATTTGTGATCATAATCACCAGATACAGGGGTATTTCGAGGTTTTTGCTAGCCAGATCATAAAACTTATTTTACAATGCGAATAAATGAGATTTATCGGCTAGTATCAGTGCATAAGTCAGATGCGGAAACATAGTAAAAACTCATGGATAACATGATGTTATTACGACATTTAAAGAGAAAGACAAACAGAAACTCGCCCTGACACTGTCTTAGGACAGAATTCAAAACTGAACCAAGTCAGCGTAAAATGACGCTTCGGCTGGTAAAGATATTTCGCGATCTAATTGAAGTTTTCAAATAAAGTTGTCGGATCAATTCATTGCTCTTCAGTTTGATCTATAAAAGAATGAGAAATGTGACCCTAACTCGTTGACGGGTCTATACCTATAAGGATTTGCTGACCATGTATGCGCTAACCAACTGCAAACTCTACACCGGCAGTGACGTTCTAACGAACCACGCTGTGATTGTGAACCAAGGGCTCATTGAGGCAGTTTGCCCCGAAGAGGCTCTGCCACAGACGATCAAAACCATCGACCTAAAAGGCGCAAACGTCAGTCCAGGTTTTATCGATCTGCAACTGAACGGGTGTGGCGGCGTAATGCTGAATGACGAAATCACAGCTCAGACTATGCAAATCATGCATCAAGCCAATTTAAAATCGGGCTGTACCAGTTACCTGCCGACTCTGATTACCTCTTCCGATGAAGACATGCGCGCCGCCGTCGCGGCGGCTCGCGAGTATCACGCTCAATATCAAAACCAATCTCTCGGCCTTCACCTTGAAGGGCCTTATCTCAACGTAGCGAAAAAAGGCATTCATAGTGTCGACTATATTCGCCCTTCCGATGACAGCATGATTGACTTTATGTGTGACAACGCCGATGTCATCGCTAAAGTCACACTCGCGCCAGAGCACAATGACGCCGTTCATATTGAACGCTTAAGTGCAGCAGGCATCGTGGTCTCGATTGGTCACACCAATGCCACCTATGCACAAGCTCGTCAAAGCTTCGATTCAGGGGTGACGTTTGCCACTCACCTCTTTAATGCCATGACCCCAATGGTCGGCCGAGAGCCAGGGGTGGTTGGTGCGATTTATGACACGCCAGAAGTTTACGCGGGCATCATTGCAGACGGTTTCCACGTCGATTACGCCAACATCCGAATTGCGCACAAAATTAAGGGTGAAAAATTAGTATTAGTGACCGATGCCACAGCTCCTGCAGGCGCTGACATGGATTACTTTATTTTTGTAGGTAAGAAAGTATATTACCGGGATGGCAAGTGTGTCGATGAACATGGCACACTAGGCGGTTCAGCCTTAACCATGATTGAAGCAGTTCAAAACACGGTTGAGCACGTCGGTATCGCTCTGGACGAAGCCCTTCGCATGGCAACCCTTTACCCTGCGAAAGCAATCGGTGTAGACAATAAACTGGGTCGAATTAAAAAAGGCTTAGTGGCAAACCTCACCGTATTCGACCGCGACTTCAACGTCCAGGCGACGGTAGTAAACGGACAATACGAGCAGAATTAAGAATGAATGGCGGACAAATAGGTAACGTAGATCTAGTAAAGCAGCTCAACAGCGCAGCAGTGTATCGGCTGATTGACCAACAAGGGCCAATCTCTCGCATCCAGGTGGCCGATGTCAGTCAGCTCGCGCCCGCCAGTGTTACCAAAATAACCCGCCAACTCTTAGAACGTGGTTTGATTAAAGAAGTCGCTCAGCAAGCCTCAACCGGAGGACGCCGTGCGATTTCTCTTACCACAGAAGTGGAGCCCTTCCACTCTGTGGCCGTCCGTATCGGCCGAGACTATTTGCAATTTAGCCTCTATGATCTCGGCGCTAAAGAGCTCGCTAGCGATTATCAAGAGTTTTATTACACCACCCAAGACGAACTGGCAGAAGGTTTGGAGTCTCAACTTAAAGCCTTTATCCAAAGTCAGCAAAGCCACATCAATCAGTTGATCGCCATCGGTATATCCTTACCCGGTCTCGTCAATCCTGAAACCGGTGTGGTCGAGTACATGCCGAATATTTCGATCAACAACTTTACCCTAGCAGAGATGATTCGCGATCGTTTCCACGTCGAATGCTTTGTCGGTAACGATGTGAGAGGGATGGCGCTGGCGGAGCACTACTTTGGCGCCAGCCAAGATTGCCAAGACTCAATTTTAGTCAGCGTACACAGAGGAACGGGCGCGGGCATCATCGTCAATGGGCAAGTGTTCCTTGGCTTCAACCGCAACGTTGGCGAAATAGGCCACATTCAAATCGATCCTCTCGGGGAGCAGTGCCAATGCGGGAACTTTGGCTGCCTCGAAACGGTGGCGGCAAACCCTGCCATTGTCGAGCGCGTCAACAAACTCATCAAACAAGGGTATGAGTCTACCTTAACCACACTCGACAGCATCACTATTGCGGATGTCTGTGAACACGCCAACTTAGGCGACGAGCTGGCAAAACAGAGCTTGGTTCGAGTCGGCAACCAGTTAGGTAAAGCGATCGCCATTACGATTAACTTGTTTAACCCGCAAAAAATCGTGATTGCCGGTCAAATCACCCAGTGTGAAGAGATCCTCTTCCCAGCCATTCGCCGCAATGTTGAAAATCAATCCCTCACGACCTTCCATAAAGATTTGCCTATCGTGGCGTCACAGATTGATAAGCAACCGACATTAGGCGCCTTTTCAATGATCAAGCGTGCTATGCTGAACGGTGTTTTGTTACAAAAATTGTTAGAAGATTAACGTCTTATCACTTGAAGTTAGATAGAATACCGGGCTACTAGACGTAGCCCGTTTTTATAGGATTATTTACACCGCTATGGAACTCGTACTGATCTCCGCCGCGTTTCTCGCCGGCTTTCTCGCGCTCAAGTGTAACCTGCCTCCCTTGGTAGGCTTTCTGCTGGCTGGTTTTGGCCTGCACGCCTTGGGGTTTGAATCGAATGACACCTTGGTGCTGCTGGCCGACCTGGGTGTCACGCTGCTGCTGTTTACCATCGGACTTAAGCTCGACATCAAAACCTTACTCTCCAAAGAAATTTGGGCCGGCGCGACACTGCACAACCTTTTGTCTACCGCGATTTTTTCTGTTGCGCTTTTTTGCTTTAAGTTTCTTGGGATCAGTTCACTGGCGAGCATGGAAGTGGAGCAAATTGTTCTGCTGAGCTTTGCACTCTCCTTCTCAAGTACCGTATTTGCAGTGAAATCATTACAAGAGAAAGGGGAAATGAACGCGACCTATGGCACCTTGGCCATCGGTATTTTGATCATGCAAGATATCTTTGCCGTGGTGTTTCTCACCGCGTCAACCGGCAAGCTGCCTGAATGGTATGCCGTAGCACTGTTTGCCTTACCGCTGCTTCGCCCACTGTTCTATAAGGTTCTAGACTGGGTTGGCCACGGCGAAATGCTGGTTCTGTTCGGCATCTTCTTTGCGCTAGTGGTGGGCGCGGGGCTGTTCGAACTGGTGGGCATGAAGCCTGATTTAGGGGCGTTGATCTTGGGGATGCTACTGGCAGGTCATGCCAAAGCGTCTGAGTTAGCAAAGTCCCTATTTAACCTCAAAGAGCTATTTTTGGTCTGCTTTTTCCTCAACATTGGTCTGTCTGAGCAGCCAACACTAGCCGGGTTTGCTCTAGCTATCCTCTTCTTGCTGTTGCTGCCGTTAAAAGGCGCGCTCTATTTCATTATCATCAACGCCTTTAAATTCCGCGTCCGCACTTCTCTACTCGCTTCGCTCTGTTTGTTTAACTTCAGTGAGTTCGGCCTTATCGTCGGCGGCCTTGCATTTAAAATGGGTTGGATGAGCGGCGATATCCTGGTGGCGCTTGCGCTTGCGGTCTCCATCTCTTTTGTGATTGCGGCACCTATCAACCGCTACGGCCATGCCCTCTATCAACGTTCAAGCCGCTGGCTCAAGGAGCACGCCGCAGAATCGCTGCATAGTCGAGACCAGCGTATTAACCCGGGCCATGCTCAAGTGCTGATTTTAGGCATGGGTCGAATTGGTACCGGTGCCTATGATGAGATTCGAGCTCGTTACGGCAAGATCAGTCTGGGTATCGAGGTGCGTGAAGATGCCGCTCGCCAGCACAAAGCGCAAGGGCGTAACGTGATCGCCGGAGATGCAACCGACCCTGATTTTTGGGAGCGTATTTTAGACACTGCCAACGTCAAACTCGTGCTGCTGGCAATGCCGCATCACCAAGGAAATCAGATCGCGCTGCAACAGTTGCAACAACGCCACTTTAAAGGGCAGATCGCGGCAATTGCCGAGTATTCAGATCAATTGGATACTCTCGTTGAGCAAGGCGTCGATGCAGCCTTTAACATATACAATGAAGCAGGTAGCGGTTTTGCGCGCCATGTGTGTGAGCAGCTAAAACCGCAATTTAGCTCTATCCGCTAGCACGCTTGCTCGTCAAGGTGACAGGCTACCTCTCGAGGTAGCCTTTTTTTATTTTGAACAAAAAACAGGCAAAACCTAGATTTCATTTACAATAATCACCATTTAATTAGATATTTTTTATCAGCAAAGCCTCTTTAATATTTTTTTTATCAATCTTGGTTGCATTTTTTAATCAGAATGGCAAATTGAAGTTAACAGATTAAACGAAATTCAAAGGGAAGTAGTATGTGTTCGATTTTTGGTATTTTAGATATAAAAAGTGATGCGTCCGCTTTGCGCCCTGTGGCGTTGGAAATGTCTAAAAAGCTGCGTCACCGTGGTCCAGACTGGTCCGGTATCTACTCATCAGATAACGCGATCCTTGCGCATGAGCGCTTGGCAATTGTCGGTCTGAACAGTGGGGCACAACCGCTCTACAGCCCAGATAAAAAACACATCCTTGCCGTCAATGGTGAAATCTACAACCACAAAGAAATTCGTGCTCGTTACGAAGGTAAATACGATTTTCAAACCGACTCTGACTGTGAAGTTATCCTCGCTCTTTACCAAGACATGGGAGCGGACCTACTGGAAGAGCTAAACGGTATTTTTGCTTTCGTTCTTTATGATGAAGAGAAAGATCAATACTTAGTTGGCCGAGATCACATCGGTATTATCCCGCTTTACCAAGGCTACGATGAGCACGGCAACTATTACGTTGCATCGGAAATGAAAGCCTTGGTGCCTGTTTGTCGCACCGTGAGTGAATTCCCACCGGGCAGTTACTACGGCAGCAGCGATGCAGAGCCTCAACGCTACTACATCCGTGATTGGAATGAATTTGCTGCCGTTGAAAACAACACCACCAGCAAAGAAGAGCTCACAGAAGCGCTAGAAGCCGCGGTTAAACGTCAGCTCATGACCGACGTGCCTTATGGCGTACTTTTGTCCGGAGGGCTAGATTCGTCCATCACTTCCGCCGTGGCGAAACGTTTTGCCGCGATGCGTATTGAAGATGATGAGCAGTCTGAAGCTTGGTGGCCGCAACTGCACTCGTTTGCGGTCGGATTAGAAGGTGCGCCTGACCTCAAGGCAGCTCGTGAAGTGGCAGAGCAAATTGGGACCGTTCACCATGAGATGACCTACACCATCCAAGAAGGGCTTGATGCGATTCGTGATGTGATTTACCACATTGAGACCTACGATGTGACGACTATACGTGCGTCAACCCCGATGTTCTTAATGGGACGTAAGATCAAAGCCATGGGAATTAAAATGGTGCTCTCGGGCGAAGGTGCCGATGAGATTTTCGGCGGATACCTCTACTTCCATAAAGCACCGAACGCGAAAGAGTTCCATGAGGAGACTGTGCGTAAGTTGCTGGCACTCAACATGTTTGATTGTGCTCGCGCAAACAAGTCCCTTGCGGCTTGGGGGGTGGAAGGTCGCGTGCCATTCTTGGACAAAGAGTTTATCGATGTCGCGATGCGTCTCAACCCGAAAGATAAAATGTGTGGTAACGGTAAGATGGAAAAACACATCTTGCGTGAGTGCTTCGAACACTACTTGCCAGAATCAATTGCATGGCGTCAGAAAGAGCAGTTCTCGGATGGCGTGGGTTACAGCTGGATCGATACGCTAAAAGCGGTAGCGGAAGAGAAAGTCACAGATCAGCAGATGGAAACCGCTGCGTTCCGTTTCCCGTACAACACGCCAACCACCAAAGAAGGCTACGTCTATCGCGAAATCTTTGAAGAGTTGTTCCCACTTCCTTCAGCAGCCGAGTGTGTACCTGGTGGTCCATCGGTGGCGTGTTCATCGGCAAAAGCGATTGAATGGGATGAGTCGTTCAAAAACTTCGCAGACCCATCAGGTCGCGCAGTGAAAAGTGTGCACAACGAAGCTTACTAAATCACGCTAGAGCGCTAATGACATCCTAGTGACAAAAAGGCTCCCCAGTGAAACTGGGGAGCCTTTTTTACCAATCGAACTCACTAAACTGGACATCTTGCTGACTAAACATCGAAATCTTGGTTGCCCACACTCACTTCGACGGTTTGATTGAGAAGCTTGACCAATATAATCGATCGTAGCTCCCCATCTGATTCTTTAAAGATGGCCTCAACCCCAGCAAACGGGCCCGTTAACACCGACACAGGCTGCCCAGCTTTAGGGATCCCTTGGTTGTCTTGTAGCTGCATCGATTCCATCGACTTTAACCCTTCAATCAAATCTGGTGAAACCACTTGAGGCATTGCCCCCCTGCGGACAAAATCCACCACACCGCGCGTCGAGCGTATGGTGGTAAACGCCGGTCCCTGTTGTGGGTCAAAGCAGATAAATACATAACACGGAAAAAGGGGCTCAGGCTTGGTTTGTCGCTTACCTCGACGAATCGCAGTTCGTGTGATCACGGGGTAATAACACTCAACCTTCTGATTTTCTAAATGCTGTTGAGCGCGTTCTTGTTCGCCACGTTTGCAATAAAGTAAGTACCACTGCTTCATCTTAGTTCGCCAATCTATCGTTTTGCGCCATCCTACCATTCTCGTGACCATGGGGGAATTCATAAGCTTAATAGTCAAGTGCGATTGAGCGCCGCTTATTTCAATTATGAAAAATAAGTTCTCTTTGCATGAAAATAGTGACAATAGTCACACAAAACCTTGTAGATCATACATTTAGATCATTAGATAAGTACGATGAATAAAAACCCCATTTGCAGATAATAAATCCAAGGTGTATAGAATGAATGAAATAATATTCTTTAATAAATAGAATTAGCAAAACTTATATCAAAACAACATCATCAGTATTTTGGTCATCCTCGTGGCCTATTCCTTCTGTTTGGAACTGAGCTTTGGGAACGTTTTTCCTACTACGCCATGCGCGCCATCTTAGTCCTCTATTTAACCGACGCCACTATTCATGGTGGAATGGGTTGGACAACCAAAGAAGCACTCGACCTATACGGCATCTACACTGGACTGGTGTACATCACTCCTCTGATCGGCGGATACTTGGCTGACAACTACTTAGGTCAACGACGCTCTATTTTGATCGGTAGCGCGTTAATGGCGGCCGGCCAGTTCACCCTAGCAATGCCTGCTGGGGCCATCGGCCTTGATCAAGTCCCTAGCTTTTATCTTGGACTCGCACTGTTGATTGCGGGTAACGGACTGTTCAAGCCGAACATTTCAACCATGGTGGGCGACCTTTATCAAGAGGGTGATAATCGCCGCGATGGTGCGTTCACCATCTTCTATATGGGCATCAATATCGGAGCCTTGCTTGCCGGTGTTGTCTCTGGCTCAGTGACCAATGAGCTGGGTTGGAAAGCGGGCTTTTTTGTTGCAGGTTTAGGCATGGTAATAAGCCTTATCATGCAAATGACGCTCGCCAAATCATGGTTAGGTGATATTGGCACCGTACCCGCCGCAGCGCGCGATCTCGCAAACAAAAACAACGCGACTAAGCAACCGCTGACAACGCAAGAAGTGGACCGTCTAAAGGTCATTCTTGTCATGGGCCTATTTGTGATTGTTTTTTGGGCTGGCTTTGAGCAAGCGGGCGGCCTGATGAATATCTACACTCAGCAGTACACCGATCGAATGATCGGTAGCTTTGAGGTACCTGCGGCTTGGTTCCAATCACTTAACCCGTTTTTTATCATCACCCTAGCTCCCGTATTGGCGGCGTTTTGGGTCAAACTTGGCAAGTGTGAGCCAAACTCGCCGGTGAAGTTCGCTTGTGCCCTGTTTTTCTTGGCGATGGGTTTTGTCTGCATGGTGGGCGCTGTCATGGAACAAGGCGGTGATCCGAGCGTGAAAACCTCCATGTTGTGGTTGGTCGGCGCGTTCTTTTTCCATACCTTGGGTGAGCTCTGCCTATCCCCTATCGGCCTATCATTAGTCACCAAGCTTGCACCGCTTCGATTGGCGTCCTTGATGATGGGGGCGTGGTTTGGCTTTAATGCGATTGCCAACTATGTAGCTGGATTTGTTGGATCGCATGTGGGCGAACTGGGACCAATGGCGATCTTTAGCGGGATTGCTGTCACTGCAACGCTGTCCGGTATTTTACTGCTGATGTTCTCAGGTACATTGGTTCGATGGATGCACGGCGCAGAGAGCAAACAAGAGAGCCACGAATTGGCTGAGCCTCAAACTGCCTGATCGGTTACTTATCCTCCCCAATACAGCGCTCGGCACAAACCGAGCGTTATGCCCTTTGCTCTCGATGAGCAAAATTATGCTATAACCTAGTCACAGTCCGAGCCAGTTGTTGGCCTTCCCACTAGGAAACTTCGAATGCATAAATGGCTACTCTCTTGTGTTACTTTGTTCTGCTGCACTCTGCAAGCGGAGCCGCTCTACTGGCACGCCAGTAAAGGGGCGTTAGATTTTCATATCATTGGTTCGGTTCACGTCGGTGACGACAGTATGTACCCACTCCCCTCCCCTATCAGCGCAGCTCTCGAACATAGTGACGGATTGATCGTCGAAACCGATATCCACAACGGTCAAGCCGTCAGCTACCCGCAACAGACGATCAGCAGCGCAGAGATCTTATCCGCCAAACAAAAACATGAGCTCTCTGGCATTGCCAATTTACTGCGCCTCAATGAAGCGCAACTGCTTGCTTCGCCTCCTTGGGCTAGCGCGCTGACCATTCAGATGCGCCAAATTGAGTACCTCGGATTTCAAGCCAGTAAAGGCGTCGATGCCTACCTGCTGACCCAAGCGAACAATCTTAATGTTCCGGTGCTCTCTCTAGAAAGCATGCAATTTCAAATCGATATGCTGGCAAGCGATCCTGACGTAGGCCAAGAGATGCTGACAAGCATGATCGATGACTTTGATCACTCTGAACACATGGCAAAATGTTTAATCAAAAGTTGGATCGCGGGTGACAAAGCGCAGCTCGAAGAGTTTGCTCAGTTAACCAAGATGTCACCAGACTTTGAGCAAGCATTTTTAATTGACCGCAACCTCGACTGGGCGACCAAACTCAGTAACCCAAACTGGCTACCCAATGCCAAGGGCAGCTACGTGATTGTGGTGGGCGCATTGCACCTGGTCGGAAAGCACAACTTGATTGAACTGCTGCAAACTCAAGGATTCGAGATTGAGCAACTCGCCCAAACCGCTCCCGCTGGCTGTGAATTTAAGTATTAATGGAGTAAGAGGGGATAAACCACTCGTCTAGACGTAAAAAAGCCCCGCTATTGCTAGCGAGGCTTTAAGAAAGTGGTCGGTGAAGAGGGATTCGATCGGACTGGCGCCCAGCCCACGACCCATAATGCGCAGCATAGTTGTCTAGACGTAAAAAGCCCCGCTATTGCTAGCGGGGCTTTTAGAAAGTGGTCGGTGAAGAGGGATTCGATCGGACTGGCGCTCCAGCCCACGACCCATAATGCGCAGCATAGTTGTCTAGACGTAAAAAGCCCCGCTATTGCTAGCGGGGCTTTTAGAAAGTGGTCGGTGAAGAGGGATTCGAACCCCCGACCCTCTGGTCCCAAACCAGATGCGCTACCAAGCTGCGCTATTCACCGAGAACGGAGCCGTATATTACGGATTCTGTTTGCCAACGCAAGCCATTTCCCGCACTTTTTTCCAAATTCACACCGTTTGACTAAAACGCGAGCAACGGGCCACAAAATGTGAGCAAACACACAGCAAGCAGAACAAAAACGCAACCATCGGATAACACTTGATCTAGATCAGTGTTGAATTAATGACCAGCCATTACCTTAAATTCCGTCAACACACACTTTGTATTTGGCGGAGGAACTATGGACTTTTGGCTTGATCTTCTCTTTGGTAATGCAGTAGGTCTATCTTCAATGATTGTCATCTTGGGTGCCTTTAGTCTCATGCTCTTTTACGGCGCTTTCTTCGTCTACAAGGTGATGAATGACAAATCTCCTCACTAGAATCGCTTAGCTCTATTCTCTGAATAGACATTCGCTATGCACCGAAGTAGACACACTGTTTACTTCGGTTTTTTATTTCTTGCTGATCACAACAGGCTTACGTAAGTATAATAGCTTTATTGATTGAATACTCTGAGATACCGTCATGTCTAACGACGACGATTTTGCACTGTTTCAGCAAATGATGGGAGACGTTAAACCCATCAAGCAAGACACCACTCAACACGTCAAAATGCATCAGGTCACCCAAGCGCAGCTGGCTAAACGCGAAGCGGCTATGTGGCTCAGCGATGATGCTCCCGAGTACCTCTCCATTGACCATGCGCCGATGCTCAAACCCGAAGATATCATTGAGTACAAGCGCGATGGTGTACAAGATGGGGTCTTTCGTAAACTGCGCCTGGGTAAGTACCCACTTCAAGCAAGGTTAGATTTACACCGTAAGACGCTCAAACAAGCGCGTGACGAAGTGCTCACCTTTCTCAAACAGTGCATGCGTATGGATATTCGCACGGTGCTGATCATTCATGGTCGAGGCGAGAAATCCAATCCCCCCGCCATGATGAAAAGTTATCTTGCAAAGTGGCTATCACAAATCAATGACGTCCAATGTGTACACAGTGCACAGCGTTTTCACGGCGGCACGGGTGCGGTCTACGTCATGCTGAGAAAAAGTGCCGACAAGAAACAAGAGACTCGAGAGCGTCATCAAAAACGGCTCGGGTAAATCCGTTTCCGATCGTTATGGTTGGTCTAAGATAGACAGAGTGATACACTCCCCGACCCCGATTTCGGATCCATCCACCACCACATCACGGGTTGCCGTTGTGAAACGTAAAGAGAATGCTCATGTCCCAAGATAGCGCGAAACGCCTTAACAAATTCATCAGTGAAACCGGCTTTTGTTCACGTCGAGAAGCAGACCGACTGATAGAGCAAGGTCGAGTCACCATTAATGGCCAAGTGCCGGAAATGGGCACCAAGGTGCTTCCCGGAGACGATGTTCAAGTCGATGGAAAACCTATCAGTGGTGCCACCGATAAACCGATTTATATCGCTTTAAATAAACCGACTGGTATCACCTGTACAACCGAGCGAGATGTACCGGGTAACATTGTTGACTTTATTGGCCACAAAAAGCGCATCTTCCCAATTGGTCGCTTAGATAAGCCGTCGGATGGGTTGATCTTTCTTACCAATGATGGCGATATCGTCAACAAAATTCTTCGTGCGGGTAACCATCACGAAAAAGAGTACGTCGTGCGTGTTGACAAGCCCATCACCGATGACTTTATTCATAAGATGAGCAGCGGCGTGCCGATTTTAGATACCGTCACGCTACCGTGCCGTGTCACCAAGGAAACCAAGTTTTCATTTCGAATCGTGCTGACACAAGGGTTGAACCGTCAAATACGCCGTATGTGTGAAGCGTTGGGATACGAAGTATTCAAGTTGCGCCGAGTTCGCATCATGAACATTACCTTGGATGGTATCCCTAATGGTCAATGGCGCTACTTGTCTGACCAAGAGGTTGAGACGATTCTCGCTATGTGTGAAGGCTCAAGCGGGACTGAAGAAGCCTCAAAGGTTGACAGCAAAGGGCGAAGAATCCGCCGCGCGACGGATGCAAAGCTCTTTGATAGTCGAGAAGAGAACCAAGAATCTAAAGCGCGACGCAATCAAAAGCCGCGAACGTTTAAAGGTCGCAATGCCGATGATCTTCGTCACGCGCCTAATTCGAAAAAGGGCCGCGCCCATCACCACAATCCGAGCCAAAAGCCCGCCAACAAACACTCAGGCCCCACGACCAAACCGGCAAAACCACGCACCGGCGGCACGCTAAGTTTGAAGAAGTAACGCAGGCGAAGTATCCGTTCAGCGCTTTGCTGCAATGAAAAAGGAGCATCATTCGATGCTCCTTTTTAGCCTCTAAAAGTCAGTCAACACGCTAGCGTATAAAGTGACTTCGATATCAACGATTACTTAGTGCCGAAAATCTTATCACCGGCATCACCAAGACCTGGGACAATGTAACCTTTGTCGTTCAGTTTGCTGTCAATAGCAGCGGTGTACAGTTCCACGTCTGGGTGCGCTTTTTCTAGAGCTTCGATGCCTTCTGGCGCAGCAACCAACACCAACACTTTGAATGACTGACAACCTTGCTCTTTAAGAAGGTCAATCGTCGCAATCATAGAGCCGCCGGTAGCAAGCATAGGGTCAACAACCAACGCGATACGCTCATCAATGTTTGACGCCAGTTTGTTGAAGTAAGGCACAGGCTCCAACGTCTCTTCGTCACGGTAAATACCCACCACACTGATGCGAGCACTAGGAATGTGCTCAAGCACGCCGTCCATCATACCTAGGCCAGCACGAAGAATCGGCACAACGGTGACTTTCTTACCCTTGATTTGATCCACTTCTACCGGACCATTCCAACCGTCAATGGTTACTTTTTCTGTTTCAAAGTCTGCGGTCGCTTCATAGGTCAGCAAGCTGCCGACTTCTGTTGCAAGCTCGCGAAAACGCTTAGTGCTGATATCACCTTCTCGTAGAAGACCAATTTTGTGTTTCACAAGAGGGTGTTTAACTTCAACAACTTTCATTTCCATCTCCGGATCTATGGCAAATTTCAAATAAACTTGTCGATTATAAACGATTTCGTTCACAATTTCTTGTCGTAGCGCAAAAGAAAAAACTTGCGCAAACGTTTGCTATCTAGCTTTGACCACTGGTAGAATAGCGCCGTTTTCACATCCAACTTTCTAACCGAGGACTTCCCCGTGAGTGCTGATAACACTTCTCTTAGCTATAAAGATGCTGGCGTTGACATTGATGCAGGCAACGCACTTGTTGACCGTATTAAAGGTGCGGTAAAACGTACACGTCGCCCTGAAGTAATGGGTGGTATTGGTGGTTTTGGCGCGCTGTGCGAATTGCCAACCAAGTACAAGCATCCAGTTCTCGTCTCAGGGACAGACGGTGTGGGCACTAAGCTGCGCCTTGCTTTGGATATGAAAAAGCATGACACCATCGGTATTGACCTTGTGGCAATGTGTGTCAACGACCTGATTGTTCAAGGTGCAGAGCCGCTGTTCTTCTTGGATTACTACGCAACAGGTAAGTTGGATGTCGATACAGCAGCGGATGTTGTGTCAGGCATTGCAGACGGCTGTGTGCAAGCAGGTTGTGCACTGATCGGTGGTGAAACCGCAGAAATGCCAGGGATGTATGAAGGCGAAGACTATGACGTAGCAGGCTTTTGTGTTGGCGTCGTCGAAAAAGAAGACGTGATTGACGGCACGAAAGTCGCCGCTGGCGACGCGCTGATCGCGGTCGGTTCAAGCGGTCCACACTCAAACGGTTACTCACTCATTCGTAAGATTCTTGAAGTCTCTGGTGCTGACAAAAACGAACAGTTAGCTGACAAAACGATTGGTGAGCACCTACTCGAACCCACCAAAATTTACATCAAATCGGCACTCAAGATGATTGAGCAGCATGACATTCATGCCATCTCCCACATCACTGGTGGCGGTTTCTGGGAAAACATCCCTCGCGTACTGCCTGAAGGCACCAAAGCGGTGATCGATGGTAACAGCTGGGAATGGCCAATCATCTTCAAATGGCTACAAGAGCAAGGCAACGTCACAACCCACGAAATGTACCGCACATTTAACTGTGGTGTTGGTCTGATTGTCGCCCTACCTAAAGCACAAGCGGACGCAGCGGTTGAACTGTTGAAAGCCGAAGGCGAGAACGCTTGGGTAATTGGTGAGATTGCAACAGCGCAAGCAGGCGAAGAACAAGTAGAGATCAACTAAAGATGAAAAGCGTTGTTGTTTTAGTTTCAGGGAATGGTTCTAACTTGCAAGCGATTATTGATGCTTGTGAAACCAACATCGATAATGGCCGAGTAACCGCTGTTTTTTCAAACAAAGCAACCGCTTACGCTTTGGAACGTGCGAAAAAAGCCGGTGCTGGCGCGCACTTTCTTGATCCAAACTCATTCGATACTCGCGACGCCTTTGATCGCGAGTTGATGAAGCAGATGGATGAATACAAGCCTGACGTTGTGGTCTTGGCGGGTTATATGCGCATTTTAAGTGGCGAGTTCGTTCGTCACTTTATGGGGCGAATGATCAACATCCACCCATCGCTGTTACCCAAATACCCAGGGCTCAACACTTACCAACGTGCTATTCACGCCGGTGACGAAGAGCATGGTACCAGTGTCCATTTTGTCACTGAGCAACTTGACGGCGGGCCTGTCATTTTACAGGCAAAAGTGCCAATCTTTGATGAAGATACTGTCGAGACCCTCACCGAGCGCGTGCAAACGCAAGAGCACAAAATCTACCCTCTAGTCGTAAAGTGGATGGTGGAAGAGCGCCTCGTGATGAAAGATGGCAAAGAAGCCTACCTCGATGGCAAGCTGCTCGGCATGCATGGTTACGCCGAAGAGTAATCAAACCGTTTCAATCCAATTGGCGAGCGTTAATGCTCGCTTTTTTTGCGCTGCGTTTCTCCTACCTCACCCTATTGGTGAAAAAATCGACTAAGGCTTCACGAGTTTGCGCTAGCGCAACCGGGCGCTTTGAGTTTCCTCTCGTCCCTGTGTATATTTGAGAGCAGTTATCATTTGTTAAGGATACCAACATGCAAGTTTATCAGTGCTGTGACATGATTCGTGAGCTTTACGCCCAGATCGGTAGTGGCGATCAAGCCTATGTCCCACAAGCCATCACCTGCGCGCTCAAAGCGCTTAATGACATTGCAGCGGATGACGCTCTGCCTAAATTGGTACGAGAAAAAGCGGCCTTCGCAGCGGCCAATCTGCTGATTTCTGATTTTGAGGATGCATGATGAATTTGAGCAATTTTGCCAACATGGATAGCGTGATGCTGATGAGCATCGTCAACATGAAATTACGCGATGATTTTGCAGGGGATCTGGACAAGCTTGTAGCGTATTTCGATATTGACCGTGCTGCCCTTGAAGCAAAGCTTGCCAGCGCAGGGTTTGAATACTTGCCTGAGGCGGGGCAGTTTCGTTAACGCGACCGCCTCTCTGCGAGCGCTAGGTTATCTTGGCTAGCGCTCAAAACAAACGTACCTACACTCAGGTAGGCACAATAAGGTCGACAACAGTGATTACTTGGCTTTTTTACGCGCGTTGTGACCGGCTTGCGCTTTGGCGAATACCGCCAATTGCTCTTCACCCCAAGCTTGTGCAGCTTGTTCAGACTCAAACCCTGTTTCACTTTTTGAAACGTGAGTTTTACGTGATGTCACCTGGCGAGTGATTGTCGCACTCCACTGTGACTCTTGTTGAGTAACATGCAACGCATATTTTTTGTTGGCATTCATAAATTTTTTCCTCAGACCAAGCGACCCTAATGATTGAGCCCTTCGCAAAAAAGTGCGCTATTAGAGCTTAAAAAAGCATCGCTGGCTAGTAGTTTTTTCGCTGAAAACACTTTTCGCTAAAAATAAAAAAGCGCAGCGAATTCACGCTACGCTTTTGACTCGATTAATCAGGCTTAGCCGATGTTCTTACGTGCGTTTTGGAACATACGCATCCAAGCGCCGTTTTCACCCCAACCTTCTGGTGCCCATGAGTTGGCAACCGTGCGGAATACACGCTCAGGGTGTGGCATCATAATGGTCACACGACCGTCTTGTGTAGTAAGACCGGTAATCGCATTTGGTGAACCGTTCGGGTTGTTCGGGTATTGCTGTGTTGGGTTACCGTGGTTATCAACGTAACGTACTGCAACCGTACCAGACGCTTCAATCGCCGCTAGGTGGTCCGCATCACGTACTTCAACGCGACCTTCGCCGTGAGAAACCGCGATAGGCATACGAGAGCCTGCCATACCATCAAAGAACACAGAATCCGATTTCTGTACTTCCACTAGGCTAAAGCGAGCTTCAAAACGCTCAGATTCGTTGCGAACAAAACGTGGCCACAAATCAGCGCCAGGGATCAGCTCTTTCAGGTTCGATAGCATCTGACAGCCGTTACACACACCAAGAGAGAAGGTATCGTCACGGTTGAAGAAGCTTTGGAACTGCTCACGTGCTTGTGGGTTGAATAGGATAGACTTCGCCCAACCTTCACCAGCACCTAGTACGTCACCGTAAGAGAAGCCGCCACACGCCACAAGACCTTGGTATTCATCCAACGCTGCCTGACCCGTTAGGATGTCGCTCATGTGGATGTCGGTCGCTTCAAAGCCAGCACGGTCAAATGCCGCTGCCATTTCAACGTGAGAGTTGACGCCCTGCTCACGCAAGATAGCCATTTTCGGCTTCGCACCTTTTGCGATGTAAGGCACAGCAACATCTTCGTTGACATCAAAGCTTAGATTAACGTTCAGACCTGGATCAGAGTTGTCTTTCTTCGCTTCAAACTCTTGGTCAGCACAGGCAGGATTATCACGTAGACTTTGCATCTTATGTGTGGTCTCAGCCCAGATAGTACGAAGTTCTGTACGAGAGCGCTCAAGGATAACCGTCTCACCCGCGGTGATAACAAAGCTGTCTGTTGCTTCTACTGAACCAATAACATGAGAACATGCCTCTAGGCCGTTGGCAGCCAATACCGCTTTCACTGCGTCTAAGTCATCGTTCTTCACCTGAACAACCGCGCCTAGCTCTTCGTTAAATAGCGCGGCAAGCGCATCGTCGCCTAGGTTTGCGATGTCCGCTTTCACGCCACAGTGACCCGCAAAGGCCATCTCTGCCAAGGTCACGAACAGACCGCCATCCCCTTTATCGTGGTAAGCTACCAGCTTGTCATCACGAACTAGCGTTTGCATGGCGTCAAAGAAGCCTTTTAGCTGCTCTGCGTTATCCACGTCCGCAGGCTTATCACCCAGTTGTTTGTAAACCTGTGCGAGTGCTGTCGCGCCTAGACGGTTCTTACCGTTACCAAGGTCAACAAGAACCAGTGACGTCTCGCCTTTGTCAGTACGTAGCTGAGGCGTTACTGTCTTACGAACATCTTCAACACGACCAAATGCGGTGATCACCAATGAAAGTGGTGAGGTCACCTCTTTGCTTTCACCATTATCTTCCCATTTAGTCTTCATCGACATGGAGTCTTTACCCACCGGGATAGTAAGACCTAGCGCTGGACATAGCTCTTCACCGACGGCTTTCACGGCTTCGTAAAGACCGGCATCTTCGCCTGGGTGACCTGCTGGAGACATCCAGTTCGCTGACAGTTTGATGCGCTTGATATCACCGATATCTGTCGCTGCAATGTTTGTTAGAGACTCACCTACTGCTAGACGTGCTGATGCACCAAAGTCTAGAAGAGCCACTGGTGTGCGCTCACCCATAGACATGGCTTCACCGTGGTAAGAGTCATAGCTTGCTGCGGTTACCGCGCAGTTTGCCACTGGAACCTGCCAAGGACCAACCATCTGGTCACGCGCAACAAGACCAGTTACCGAGCGGTCACCAATAGTGATCAGGAAGGTTTTCTCTGCCACTGTTGGTAGGCGTAGGACGCGATCAACCGCTTCGTTAATTTCGATGCCATCGCGATCAATCGCTGGGCTATCGACTTTAAGCGTTTTCGCATCACGGTGCATCTTCGGCGTTTTACCCAACAAGATGTCCATTGGCATATCAATTGGCGTGTTGTCGAAGTGAGAATCTTCTAGTGTTAGATGACGCTCTTCAGTAGCGACACCCACAACCGCATAAGGCGCACGTTCACGCTTACAGATAGCATCGAATACTTCCATATTCTCTGGCGCCACTGCCATTACGTAACGCTCTTGAGATTCGTTACACCAGATCTCAAGTGGGCTCATGCTCAGCTCGTCGTTTGGTACGTCGCGTAGCTGGAATAAACCACCACGTTCGCCATCATCACACAGCTCTGGTAGTGCATTTGAGATACCGCCTGCGCCCACATCGTGGATAAACGCGATTGGGTTGCTCTCACCAAGCTGCCAACAACGGTCGATCACTTCCTGACAACGACGCTCCATCTCTGGGTTTTCACGCTGTACAGAAGCAAAGTCAAGATCTTCCGCAGACTGACCTGACGCCATTGAAGAGGCCGCACCACCGCCAAGACCAATGTTCATCGCAGGACCACCCAGTACGATGAGTTTTGCACCCACAGGGATCTCTTTCTTCTGAACATGCTCATCACGGATGTTACCCATACCACCAGCAATCATGATTGGCTTGTGGTAACCACGGATCTCTTCACCCGCGTGAGAGGTCACTTTCTCTTCGTAAGTACGGAAGTAACCCAGTAGGTTTGGACGACCAAATTCGTTGTTGAACGCCGCGCCACCGAGAGGGCCTTCTAGCATGATATCAAGGGCGTTGACGATGCGACCTGGCTTACCAAAATCGGTTTCCCATGGCTGTTCAAAACCAGGAATACGTAGGTTAGAGGTAGTAAAACCAACCAGACCAGCTTTAGGCTTACCGCCAATACCCGTTGCGCCTTCGTCACGAATCTCACCACCAGAACCGGTAGACGCACCTGGCCAAGGCGAGATAGCGGTTGGGTGGTTGTGCGTCTCAACCTTCATAAGGATGTGCGCGTCTTCGTGGTGGTAGGTGTATTGACGAGTATCGGGATCTGGGAAGAAACGACCTACTTTTGAACCCGTCATAACCGCTGCGTTGTCTTTGTAAGCAGACAAAACGTGATCAGGTGTCGTTTCAAATGTGTTCTTGATCATCTTAAACAGCGACTTCTCTTGATCAACACCGTCGATCGTCCAGTCTGCGTTAAAGATTTTATGACGACAGTGTTCTGAGTTTGCTTGAGCAAACATCATCAGTTCGATGTCGTTCGGGTTGCGACCCAGTTTAGTGAAGTTTTCTACTAGGTAGTCAATTTCATCTTCCGCCAGTGCCAAGCCCAAGGAAACGTTTGCTTCTTCAAGAGCAAGACGACCGCCCGCAAGAATATCAACGTGAGCAACAGGCTTAGGTTCAGCAACGCTAAACAGTGCAGAGGCAGCATCAAGCTGAGTAAATACGGATTCCATCATGCGGTCATGGATGAGTGCTTTCACCGCATCCACTTGTGCGTCGTTTAACGCTACCGATGATTCAATGTAGTATGCCGTACCACGCTCTAGACGCTTAACGCTTGAAAGGCCACAGTTATGGGCAATGTCGGTGGATTTAGAAGACCAAGGAGAGATGGTGCCCGGACGAGGAGTCACAAGCAACAAAAGACCTTCAGGTGCGTGCTCTTCGATCGTTGGGCCGTAGGTCAACAACTTTTCTAGCTTTGCTAGTTCAGCGTCAGACAGATCTGCGGTAAGGTCAGCAAAGTGCATAAACTCAGCGTAAATACCTGTCACAGGCAGGTCTTGTTCACGACAAAGTTCTACTAGTTTGTTAACACGAAACTCAGAAAGAGCTGGGGAGCCACGCAAAATTCTCATGTGCTTAGGTCTCTTATGCAATTGATTAAGATGATATTGGAATAAATTCAATACGTTATAAAAAACAGATCAAACCTATACCAATCGCACCTCTGCGTTTGCGAGCGCATTATATAGCAATTGGTTTTGTGATGTAACACCAAACGCAACCGTTTGCGTCATTTTTTTCATCGGCGTACCGCCAGCACAATCGCCGCAAAGCCTTTCTTTCCTGTCCCGTCCACAAGCTCACCCTGTACGGAAGAGCATGAGCCATCATGGCCTGTGAACATGATGATTTTTTGAACTCTGCGGCTTCGCCGTCGATAGTTTCTTGCCTTGTGATGACACTTTGATATAAATGCCCTACTGGAAGTATGAGACTCTCTTTAATGAACAAGTATGACTTTAGCCCGCTGAAAGCCTTGTGCGCGCTGCTTTTTTCTGCGCTTTTTTTGACGGGATGCCAAATTGAATCTAAGCCGAAAAGCGAATTAGACCAAATTCGCGAACGTGGAGTGCTTCGCGTTGGCACCCTCAATAACCAGCTCTCCTATTATATTGGTCCTGATGGCCCGGCAGGCCTTGATTACGAAATCGCCCGTGAATTTGCCAACGAGCTTGGTGTGCAATTGGAAATGAAACCGGCCTATCGCATTTCGAGCCTCTACCCAGCGCTGGAAAAGGGTGAGATCGATATTATCGCGGCGGGCCTCAGTCAATCACCTGAGCGCATGAGCCGTTTTCGCCCTGCCCCCGCCTATTATTACGTCAGTCAACAACTGGTGTATCGCAAAGGGCAGTGGCGACCACGAAATCTAGAGCAGTTGATTGAGCGACAGGCCGAGCTCATTGAAGAGAACGACGGCAAGCCCGTTTTAAGTATTGTCAGTGACTCTCACTTCAATAAGACGTTAGGAGAGATTCAAATCGACTACCCGGAGTTTACCTATAAGGTCGACGCCAATGTCGATGTCAATGACCTGCTCAAGCAGGTCTCTGATGGTGAACTGCTATTTACCGTCGCAGACTCAGTCGAGATCTCGCTATCACAGCGGATTTATCCCGATGTGGCACTGGCGTTTGAGCTGACCGAAGATCAGCCCATCTCCTGGTTCTTACGACGCAGCCAAGACGAAAGCCTCTACGCCTTGCTGATCGAGTTCTTTGGTCATCTACAACAATCCGGGCATCTCGCCTCACTGGAAGAGAAATACATCGGCCATATCGACAGCTTTGATTACGTCGATACCCGCGCCTTTATCCGCGCGTTGGATTCCACGCTACCGACGTGGTCGCCACTGTTTAAGAAATACTCCGATGAATTTGATTGGCGATTGGTCGCAGCACTGGCTTATCAAGAATCACACTGGAACCCTCGCGCCAAATCACCAACTGGGGTTCGTGGCATGATGATGCTGACGCTGCCGACGGCCAAAAGTGTAGGTGTGACCAACCGACTCGATCCCGAGCAATCGGTCAGAGGTGGGGTTGAGTACTTGCGGCGCATGGTGGCGCGCATTCCAGACACGATCGAAAGCCACGAGAAAATTTGGTTTGCGTTGGCGTCGTACAATGTCGGCTATGGTCATGTAATGGACGCCCGCCGCCTGACGAAAAAACAAGGCGGCAACCCCGATGCTTGGTCAGATGTCAAAGACAGACTGCCCCTGCTTCGCCTTAAGAAATACTACAGTACCACTCGCTATGGCTACGCGCGGGGTGATGAAGCACGCAACTATGTGGAGAATATTCGTCGCTACTATCAGAGCATTATTGGTCACGTTGAACAGAAGGAGTCCAGCATTGAGGACCTGACCGTTGATGATCTGGTGGTGATCGAACTGCCAGATGAAGAAGAGCCGGAAGGCGAGGCCGTCATCGAACAAGAAATCGAAAGCGCCTCTTCCGCTGACAGCCATCTCGATCAATAATAAGCCGAGCACAGAGCTTAGCGTCGCGAACTCTCGCGCGCTAAGCCCATTTCTATCCTGTGCCTAATCACTCACGTAACATTCTTAAAACGGTAACATTGGACGGTTATAAGAATCGACACCTAGGACAAAGTTTCCTTAGGTGACACATGAGTGTCTGTCGTTAACATTAGCTAGGAGGTTGTTTTATGCGTCGACGTAAACTGCAGTCAAAACGCCTTAACAAGACTGTATCAGCGAATCGCCGAAAGCGAATGATCAGCAACAACAAGAAGAAAGTCATCGCACGTCACCGTGCATTTATGCAACTCATTTGTGCATAAACCCTACAGAGCAAACATCTTACTTAAGATGTTTGCTTAAAAACTCCCCCACCTACTCCACCTACTCCACCTACTCCACCTACTCCATCGACTCTGACGCATCGTCATTTGTTAACGCTTGCTTGGCCGCTTTTTTCTCTTTTCTACGTCGGCGAAAAAAGGCCTGAAGCTGCTCTCGGCACTCCGCCTCCAACAATCCATGCTCGACGTCTGCGTAATGGTACGCGGCTTGATGTTCAAAGAGGTTTAATACCGTACCTGCCGCCCCCGCTTTTAAGTCCGGTGCGCCAAACACAATCCGTTTAACGCGGCTGTGAAGAAGGGCTCCTGCACACATAGGGCAAGGCTCTAGCGTGACGTATAACGTGGTGTCTAATAAGCGGTAGTTGCCAAGCTGTTGCCCTGCCTGGCGCAACACTTGAATCTCCGCATGTGCGGTTGCATCGTGTTGACCAATCGACTGATTCCATCCTGTCGCAATAACCTTACCCTCCTTGACCAGCACCGCGCCGACGGGGACTTCACCTTGCTGTTCAGCCAGTTTGGCTTGTTCCATCGCAAGACGCATAAAGTGTTCATCTTGGGGGGTAAATGTGTCGGTAGACAAAGGAGAGTCCTCGGTGGTGATTAAGAGGCTTGATCCTAGTGGTTTGTGGGTGAAATGGGAAGTGGGTTGTGGGTTGTGGGTTGTGGGTTGTGGAAAAGAATACGCCAGCGGGATCGCTGGCGTAAATATTGAATTTAGGAGACTTGGCTTATCGTGATACCAAGTCGCCGCGCTTACATCACGTAAGTGTAAGGCGCTTGAATACCAAGAGGAATGCCAACAGCCCAGTACGCTAGCAAGAAGATAGACCAGCCAATCAGCATCGCAATCGAGAATGGCATCATCAACGATGCTAGAGTACCGATACCCGTCGACTTCACGTAGCGTTGACAGTACACCACCACCAATGGGAAGAAGACCATCAACGGTGAAATGATGTTAGACACTGAGTCACCAACACGGTACGCCGCTTGAGACAGCTCAGGAGAGATGCCTACAGCCATCAACATTGGCACAAGAATTGGACCAATCAATGCCCATTTCGCCGACGCAGAGCCAATCAACAAGTTCACAGCGGCTGTCAGTAGAATCATACCAATAATGGTCGCTTCACCCGGCAGGTTCATCGCTTTCAGGCCTTCTGCACCGTACAACGCCAACATAGTACCGATGTTCGATTGTGCGAAAGCAGAAAGGAATTGAGCACAGAAGAACGACATCACAATGTACGCGCCCATGGTCGCCATGGTGTCGGACATCGCTTTGATCACATCGTTACTGGTCTTAAACGTACCGGCAACCTTACCGTAAACGTAACCAGGGATGATAAACAGAATAAAGATCAGTGGCACGATAGACTTCATCAGCGGCGCTGAGAACGCAGTAATTTCACCCTCTGGTGAGCGCAGTGCAGAAGACTCCGGAATAATCGCTGCAATCAGCAGTGCAATACCCGCCATCATCGACCAACCGGCATAACGAAACGCTTTCGATTCCAACTCTGTAAATGAACCGAGATCCGGGGCTTTCTCCGCATCGTCATCAATCGGTGTTTTTGCTAGGCGAGGCTCGATGATTTTCTCTGTCACGTACCAACCAATCGCAACAATGATCACTGATGAAAGCCCAGTGAAGAAGATGTTGGCCAGTGGGTTGACGACGTATTGAGGATCAAGCACCTGTGCGGCAGTTTGAGTGAAACCCGCTAACAGAGGGTCAATACCAGAAGGGATAAAGTTAGCAGAGAAACCACCTGACACACCCGCAAAAGCAGCAGCGATACCCGCAAGTGGGTGACGGCCAGCGGCATGGAAAATAATACCACCGAGAGGAATAACCAAAACATAACCCGCATCTGCCGCCGTATGCGACACGATGGCAACCAGAATCAGCATTGGCGTCAGAAGTTTTGCTGGCGTGAAGTTCAGCATCTTCTTAAGACCTGTGGTGATGAAACCAGAAGAGTCAGCCACACCCACACCCAACATCGCCACAAGCACGATACCTAAAGGTGCGAATCCGGTGAAAGTCGTCACCATATTCGCGAGGAAACTGGCTAATGCCTCCCCCGTCAACAGGTTGTTGATCGCCAATGCCTCACCTGTACGAGGATTGATCAGATCAAATGACACATTAGACAACAGCGCTGATGCTGCCCAAGTGATCACCAATGCCCAAAAGAATAAGATCGCCGGATCAGGAATTTTGTTGCCTGCGCGCTCGATAAAGTTTAAAAAGCGATCCATCCCACTCGGCTTAGCAGATGGCGCTGAATTGATTGCTTGGTTACTCATGGTAACTCCATAGTTTGATGTTGTTGCCCTAGACCTTGTTATGTTTTTTGACGGTCTATTATCAGCCAAGCATTCTATAAAACCCGCTTACAAAAAGCACAAGATTCTAAGGTTTTTTCCATAATTGGAGACATGTTTTGCAAAAACGTCAAAGACGTGCAACACAAACACCACAAAAACCCCACCAAATACCTCACAACTCGTTCACTAATTAGAAATTTATTCAGCGCAACCATCAATTGACAACACCTAATCACGAGGGTTATTCAGTCATCAGCAAACTCACTGTAGCTTGATATCATAGTGGTCACGGATAGGGTTTGAGCGGTATCCAACCTATCTCGCCATTCGGTTGTCACTGTGATGGTTTTCAATGCGTTGGATAAGGTTGCAGCAGGCTCACTGGTTTGCCAACGCACGGTAAATGGAGCGTATGTGGTCGCGTCACTGCCACTGGTTATGCTCGTAAAATCGGCGGGAGGTATGCTAGACAACGCCGCTGATGCGCCGCGACTGCGAAACCACTCCAACTGACTTTCTGCGATATTGAGTGCTTGAATACTCTTGACGGCAAAATCGGAGCGCTGCTCAACGTATGCTTGGAGCTTGATCAGTGACAACGAGGCGACACCAATCAAAATAAACGCAATCATTACTTCCACCAAACTAAAACCACGCTGGCTATTTTGCATACCAACCTCCATTGTTCCACATTAGGGTTTTCGGCCGTTGGTAGAGACTATTGGCTGACGAGTAGTCGAGGTCGTACGAGCCATTGAGCACCACTTCACCGTTGGGTGAATCGAAATGCATCCCCCCTTTGGGGTGAAACGCGCCATTGTCCAAGTAGACAGTGTGGGTTGAGAGCAGACTTTCTATCGCGCTAAAAAAGCTGACTTCAGACCAATAGTTCGCCAAATTCTCATCGCTAAAAGCGGGACTGGTACGATCCACCATATGAAAAAATGAGCCTGAGTAACTCGTTGAACCTGTCGAGGCAAATATGCCATTGGCGACGACCAGTGAACGCGGCCCTGTGACAGTGAGCGGCGCACTGAGGACGCAGTGGCCTTCTACCCACACTTTGTCATAACTGGCAAAAGCATCCGCCAGTTGTTGATGGCAAGTCTGACCGTCCGAGACTTCGGGATTCGTGATTACGTAGTAATCCGCTTTAATATTTGAGATGTTTGACGTCGTTTTGGTGACACCAAAATAGTTATAAAACGGGTCAATATCGTCGTCTTTGAGATAATCCTGCGCAAAGAGGTCTGGGTCATCGGTGGTATTGCCCCCTTCAGTGGTCGAGGTTTTGTAGCTACTGGCACAGTCACCGGAGAACCCAGGATAAGGGCCATTTGGCATAGGGTCTTCGGTGCTCAATGAAGCACCTGTGGGTGACTCAAACGTCACACGGTGTTTATAGCGAATCGCAACGCACTCATATTCGCCTTCTCCATTCGGCTTTTTAGGCGCATCGGCTGCGATCGCCGCACTGCCACGGATACGCAGATCTGCTGTGGTTTGAATCGCGCCAAGCCCCGTCATGCTCCCCCAATAAAACGACTTTTTAAGTTCGTGAGTTGGGCCTTGTGACTCAATCACATAATCGGACGCGGTTAAAGCGCGCAGGTACAAGTCATCGAGCGCTAACGTCTCTTTACAAATTGAATCGAGCAACCCGTGCCCCGGCGCCGTCAAATCGGGCACGAGGTTGGGGCTTCCTTTTAAATAGGCATAGACGCACTCGATGCCACCTTCTGCCCGCCAATGAGCTTGTCTAGCTTTGACTTCATTGTGTGAGCGCTTGATCTGGTAAAAGACATGTCGATAAGAAGCCAACACCATCACCAGTGCGATCACCAACAAAATCGATGTGACGAATAGAGTCACCACCCCACGCTGTTTGTACCTACTCATTGCCAATTCCTCTGCAAAGTCACCGAAGAAGTGTCGAACGTCACGCTCGTGTCACCCACTAACTGCGCGCGCAATATGACATTGACCTGTTGGCTGCGTGTCGAGCCTCCTCGAATCGTCTCTGTGTTGACGGTTAACGCGGTGAGGGAAATCTGTTTTGGATCAAAAACGTTGTAACAGTTTCCATGCAGTCCAGAGTCAGTTGCGTCACTGACAGAAAGTGGCGCTGGCGTGTGTTTCTCACAGATTTTGAGCGAGTGGCCGAGCGTCCCGGATGAGCTTGGCTCACGCTTGTAGACCACGTTGCGAAACGCACTCGCGCCAGACGAGGCAACGCGGTACACATACCCCACTAACTCCGGTGAAGACTGGGTATGAATGACACCCGAAGCGCCTGACAACTGGTGATAGGTATCCGTAAGGCCGTCATAGCCTGCGCGCTGCATGTCCTCTTTCATTTGTGCCATCGCAGTCGATAGGTTTTGGGCTAACAGCAACGCTTTGCCTCGCTCGGTTGCCACCGCTTGGCTGCGAATAAACACGCTGCCCACCAGCATGATGGCAATCAATCCAAGGGCCGATGCGATCAGCAACTCGACCAATGACGCACCGCGCTGAAAATGGCCTCTCGGTTTAGCATTGCGCATAGCCATAATGACTGCCTCCTACTGCGCATATCATCACTCGGCTCGCACCATAAGCACTCTTCAGTTTCAAGTTCTGATTGGTGGTATTGGCAATATAAAACTCCAAATTGCCATCTTTCACTTTGCCACGCACACCATCGAATTTAATTTGATCAGAGGTATAGTTAGAGAGGATCACCACATCTCGAAAGCTTGCGCCATCAAGGTAAAGAATGGGCGTTCCTCCCGAGGTGTCGGAGTCTGTGAGTAGCAGTCTCCACTGACCGGGCAAACTTGGAGTGACAGAAGCGTCAATGTGAGCCCACAGATCTTGGTTGCGCCACACCGCTTCCGACTTCGCTTGAACAAGAAAGTGCTCTAGCTCACCCGCGACGCGCTTCATTTGATTGCTTGCACTCATGGTTTGAAAACTCGGCGCGGCCACCGTAAGCACAATTCCGAGCACCACTATCGTGCAGAGCAGCTCAAGCAAGGTAAAGCCGCGAGTCATTTCCCATTTCATTATGTAAACCATCGCATATGCCATTTTTATCTTGCGCACATGCTATCAGCCCATAAAAATAGTTTATAAATCAAAGAGGAAGCATTAGAAATGATTCGAAAAAATCGCTGCAACAACCGAAAAAATCACTTACATGGCATGACATTGCTCGAATTACTCATCGCAGTTGCGATCGTGACGATATTGGCCATGATTGCCTATCCCGCGATGCAGAGCTACGCCTTAAAAGCGCATCGCACTACAGCATTAGCCGATTTGAGCCGCATCCAGCTCGCGCTTGAGAAAGGTTACGATGGCAGCTACCTCACCTTGGCATCATCGATTATGTCAGGGTCGAGCTGTACGGTGTGCGAGTCCGACACAGCACGTTACTCACTCAGCATTGTTGCGAGCGCCGCCTCCTATACGATTACGGCAACGCCCAGTGGCGCACAAGCGAGCGATGCGTGTGGCGGTGCGACTTACACCGCGCTGACACTCAATCAGTTGGGCCTGCGCTCACCCGCTAGCTGCTGGAAATAAGCGCAATGTTTGCCATTCAAAGGCATAAAGAGCACAGAATCGCGTTGCGTGCTTGAACTCTTTGGCTTTCGCCCATATGTTGCCTATAGACATCGTGACTACGAACACATCTACCAGCAAGGAATGATCACATGCAATCACCCTATATCGTTGAATTAAATGAGCAGAACTTTCGACAAGTATTGGAAGGCTCAATGCAAACGCCGGTGTTAATTCACTTTTGGGCACCAATGAGCCAAGAGAGTGCGCAAATCATTCCGCAACTTCAGTCGCTAACCCAGGAATACAACGGCGCCTTTACCTTAGCGCTCCTCAATTGCGAACAAGAGCAAATGATCGCCTCGCAATTTGGCGTGCAAGCGCTCCCGACCATTGCCCTATTTATTAATGGTCAAGCCGTCGACGGCTTAGGTGGCCCGCAGGGTATTGAAGCGATTCAAGCCATGCTGAGCAAGCATTTGCCAAGCCAAGAAGAGCTGGTGCTCAGTGAAGCGCTGACTCTGATTGAGCAAAAGCAGTACACTCAAGCACTGCCGATTCTTCAAAGTCTTGGTGAAGAGTGGCAACAAAAAGGTGACGTGAAACTCGCCATCGCAGACTGCTTACTCGAGACCCAAGCGTTTGATGAGGCAAAAGCCATGCTGAGCCATATTCCGCTTGAGTACCAGGATAACTACTACAAAGGCTTAATCGCAAAATTAGAGTTACATGAGCAATCCGCCAACAGCCCAGAGATTCAATCTCTCGAAGCCGACTTAGCGAATGACCCAGGCAACGCCAAATTGGCATCCGAATTGGCACTTTGCTACCACCAAGTTAAGCGCGATGAAGAAGCCCTTGCGCTACTTTGGACATTTCTTAAGAAAGACCTCAACACCGAAGGCGGTGATCTGAAAAAGATCTTTATGGATATCCTTTCGGCATTAGGCCAAGGAAACGCCATCGCCAGTCAGTACCGCCGCCAATTGTATTCGGTGTTGTATTAAACACTGATAGTGCAGAACGTCCCTCTCCTCCAATGACGTTCTGCACGGCAAAAATCGACTCTTTCAACACTCCATCCAGATCTCATTGTTGTAATTATTTAGTATTTTTTGCATCAAAAAATAACTATTATATTCTTCTCTCTACCTTCATTATTTAGGTCAGAATCACAGTTGATGGAGCGATTATGAAATTAGTTCACACCTTGTTACCCTCTATACTAATGGTTCCAACATTAGCCTTAGCGGAAGTAAGCATTGATATTCCAAGAGGGGTTCAATTACTCACAGTAAATGGCGAAGATGCCGGATACTCAAGTATGGGATTTGATTATAAAGATAATTTAGTTCTTGAAGACGGTGTTAATCAAATCGTCTTTAGACTTGCCCATCTAGTCAGAGAGTCTGGTTCTGAAAAAACCAAATTCAAATCAGAACCTTTGGTTGCAACATTTGATGACGAAAATGCACGCTTCAAGCTTGTTATCCCTAAGATTCAGACGTTTGATCAAGGTATGGACTTCAATGCTAATCCGACCTTTCAACTGATAGATAGCAACAACAATGAACCAAATAAAATAAAGAAAGACAAAATCTCAATTGGGTTTAAGCTTATGCCCGATATGGTACAAGAAGTAGAAAAGTACAACATGAGTACCGAAGTAGCGAGCTTAAAAAACTTCTCTCAAGTTTCTATTGCTGAGAGTAAACTAGAAAATACCTCCTCAAGTACAAGCTATGAAACATTAAAGAATGCTTACAATAATGCGTCCAAAGAAGATAAAAAGAAATTTTTAACTTGGGCAATTAGCAATTTAGAATAAGTTTACTCGACATTACATTTTACCAAAAAAAACACCGTAACTACGGTGTTTTTTATTATGCTCTTGTGAAAAAGAGAATAGCCAGCAAATGCTGGCTATTTTTTATAAGGCAATGAAATTTAGTGCGACTTAGAAGTAGTACTCTAGACCTAGACCCCAACCAAACTCTGCATCAGAATCGTCTTTCGAGATCATGTAAGGACGGAAGTAAGTCAGTGCTGAATCATCTAAGAAGTACATCGCTTGAGCAGAAATGATGTAATCTTTAGTACCTTTGACTTCAGAACTATTAAGGTCAGCATTTAGGTTTGCCGCGTAGTTCATTTTGAAGTTCCAGTTCTCAACACCGCTGTACACAATACCAAACGAGTAGCTGTCTTGAGCAATTTCTGCACCATTTAGCTCAGGTTTAGAATCGCCGTCAAGTACAACATTTGAATACTCAGCTTCTTCCATCTTATAAGCGCCGTATACGCCAAAGTCATTGATATAGTATTCGAAGCCAACAATCGCCGCAAAAGTATCAGAGACTGCAGTCACTGTTTCATCATCACCTAATGATGGAACTGAACCAGGGTTTTGGTTTAGGAATTGGTTGTAGGCCGTGTTGAAGTTGCTGACACTGCGGTTCTCGCCAACTTCTAAACCACCGTGAACAGTGAATCCACCCGTTGTAAAGTGCGCACCCACACCGTAGAAGTTAGAATCTTTGTCTGACTCAGTACCACGACCTGCAGCTAAGTTAAACTTAAAGCCACCAAAATTCGTTGAGTCGTAGCGAACCATGTTTGATTGACGGTCGTAACGTGCGCCACCAACCACATCGCCGCCCCAGTCAAACACAGCACCCGCACGCTGACCTGAGTATGGCCAGTCGACAATCTCGTACAACGGCGTCAACAAGCGACCCGCGCGAAGCTTACCGCCATCGTCAAATTCAAAACCAACGAAGGTATCACGAACACCTAGGCCACTGTTTGCGCCAACATCGCCAACGTTACCACCTTCCATTTGCCAAATCAGTTTAGGGCCGCGAGCAAGCTCTTTGGTGCCACGAAGACCGAAGCGTGATTCGTTTTCAAAATTTAGAGGTTGATCTCCGCCACCAATTTTATGTTCGCCGAACTGCCAGATAGACAGTGCAACTTGACCGTACAGGTCCACGCTGTCTGTAGCTGGTTTTGCAAGTACCGATCCTGACATCGCTACAGCAGCAACTGCAGCACCTACGAGTGAACGTTTAAACATTTTGTCCATGGAAAAACTCCTAAAAATGGATATAGCTGTCTTTTGTTTTCTCACCTTAAGTTGGCCGCCGAAGGGAGAAATCATTTCCTATGTTGAAAACCCTCTGCAAACCTTTCGCATCCGATTTTCTATTCCTGCATACACACTGTGTATCCATGAACTCAGGCTAACTTCGCGACTAAAAATATCCAAATAGAACTTAATTTTTTTCTAAAAAAATATGAGCAATAGCAAAGTTCCATTAATAGACAAGATCCACCTCTCATTTTTTGTTTTTTCAGGCGAAACCAATCAAAACAAACAAAATCAACAAGTTAAATAAAAAACAACATCAATAGGCGTGAGATCGCTCGCAAATTATCTTCATTGTAAGATTCGAACATAAGACTATGAACAAGATCACTGACTAATTATTGCGATTATTGAAGTCGGCGGAAGGTAGATAATACGAGACAAACAAAAAGCCCTTAGCGAAATCACTAAGGGCTTCAATAAAGAGGTGCTTGGCTGTGCGAGGTTATTTCATCAAATCAAGTAAGTCTTGTTCTGTTTTGATCTCGATACCTAAATCTTGTGCTTTGGCGAGCTTGGATCCTGCGTTTTCACCCGCAAACAGAATGTCGGTATTTTTGGACACGCTGCCGGTCACTTTGGCGCCTAACGTTTGCAGTGCCGCTTTTGCATCACTGCGTGTCAACTGAGAAAGTGACCCTGTTAGCACAACCGTTTTACCGGCCAGAGGCGCGGGTGCATCCTCGTCAGGTTCAGCGATATCCGGCCAATGTATCCCTTGCGCTAACAAATCCTCAACCACTTGCTGATTTTTCTCCTCAGAGAAAAACGCCAAAATGTGGCTTGCGACAATATGACCAATATCTGGGACTTCTATTAGCTGTTCCAAGGTGGCTTTGCTGATCGCTGGTAGCGTTTTAAAATGCATCGCCAGGTTCGCAGCCGTCGCTTCCCCCACTTCTCTAATCCCCAGTGAATAGAGGAATCTTGGTAATGTGGTGGATTTCGATTTTTGCAGTGCGTCGACCACGTTTTGCGCTGATTTAGGCCCCATGCGATCCAGCACTGTCAGTACACCAGCAGAGAGCTTGAACAGATCAGCAGGCGTTGTCACCATCTCTTTGTCAACCAACTGCTCAATCACCTTGACGCCAAGTCCATCGACGTCCAAAGCCTTACGTGAGACAAAATGCTTCAAGGCTTCTTTGCGCTGCGCCTGGCATACTAATCCGCCACTACAGCGCGTTACCGCTTCGCCTTCCACGCGCTCAACATGGGAGTGACACACAGGGCAAGCACTCGGAAACTCGATCACTTTTGCATCAAGAGGGCGGCTAGCTTCGACCACAGAGACGATTTGTGGAATCACATCACCAGCGCGGCGAACCACCACCTGATCACCAATCATGACACCAAGACGCGCGATCTCATCGGCATTGTGCAAAGTAGCGTTGCTCACCGTCACGCCACCAACAAATACAGGTTCTAGCTTTGCGACGGGTGTTATCGCGCCCGTTCGCCCGACTTGGAACTCAACGTCATTGAGCACAGTGATCTCTTCTTGCGCCGGGAACTTGTAGGCGATCGCCCAGCGCGGCGCACGTGCGACAAAACCGAGTTGCTGCTGAAGCGCCACATCATCGACCTTGATCACCACACCGTCGATTTCATACGGCAAGGTTTGGCGGCGAGTGAGAATGTCCTGATAGTAAGCTTTTACCTCTTCCATGCTCTCTACCAAACGCACCTCAGGGCACATGGGTAGGCCCCACTCCTTGAGTTGAATAAAGCGCTGGTAGTGACTTGAAGACAGGGTCGCACCTTGCACCACACCGACACTGTAGGCATAGAAACTAAGAGGGCGGGTCGCGGTGATTTTAGAGTCCAACTGGCGTAAACTGCCTGCCGCCGCGTTACGCGGATTGACAAACACTTTCTCCCCTTTGGCTTTCGCTTGCTCATTGAACTGCTCAAAACCAGCGGTAGGCATGAACACCTCACCACGAACTTCAATACGCGCAGGCCAACCTTCACCACGCAGTTTAAGTGGAATCGCTTTGATGGTTCGAACGTTGTCGGTGATGTTCTCCCCCGTCGCGCCGTCACCCCGCGTCGCCGCTTGGGTTAGCACGCCATTTTCATACAGCAAACTGACTGCTAAGCCATCCAGTTTTGGTTCACAGCAAAACGCAGCCACGCTCTGGCCCGCCAGTCTATCAGTCATGCGTTTGTAGAAACTATCTAACTCGCTGTCATCAAACGCATTGTCGAGCGACAACATTGGGATCTCGTGAGTCACAGGCTCAAACTGAGATAAGGCCATGCCCCCTACCCGAGCGCTCGGCGAATCGGGTGTTCGCAAATGAGGGTGCTGTTGCTCTAGCTCTATAAGCTCACGCATCATACGATCGTATTCTGCATCGGGGATTTCAGGGCTATCTTCTACGTAGTACTTAATGCCATGATGATGAAGCGCACTACGAAGGGCCTCAATTTTCTGTTCAATTTCTTGGGACATCAGTCTCTCTGCTCTATATCTTGGCCACTTACAGGGCCTTTGCCTTTGATCTTAATCCAATATGAATCAGTGACTCTAAAGCGAATAAGGTAAAACGAAAAAGGCTCCGCATCAGGAGCCTTTATGGTAGCACGCTTTGTTTTGCTGACTAGGGTTGCTGTGCGAGCTTAAACGCCTTGATTTGAGCGCGATACGCATCAAGTCGGTTCGGCGTCATGAGATTACGCGCATCATCCAGCACGTTGGCGCCTAAATCATCGGCAATTTGCTGCGCGGTTTTCAGCATCAACTTGAAGTTTTGTTCACCATCACCGTAGCACGGCAATGTCATAAAGAATGAGATCCCTTTAGTGGTGAATGTTGCAGGATCATCATGCTTGAGTGTGCCAGGGTGCATCATGTTGGCAACGCTAAACAGCACTTTGCCGGTACCAGAGAGATCCGCATGACGATGGAAAATGTCCATTTCACCGTAAATCAGCCCATTTTGCTGCATGCTATCAAACAGCTTGGTGCCCACAAATGGCGTCTCTCCAGCGCAATGCACATTGATGACAATCACCTGCATCTCATCTTCGTCATCACTATCATCAATCTGGGTCGGCGCGGATTCTGTGGTGGATACAGAGCTCACATCACGGGGCTCTTGAGGCTTTGCAGACATAGAGGGAATGTCTAGCTCTTCCGATGACGCTTGACGGGGATTATCTTGCAGCGGAGTAGTTTGAGACTCCTCTACCAGATCGTCTTTCCACTCACTAAAGGTTGGCTCATCTCGAGTGGCATCGCTTGAAAACGTTGAGTCACTGATGGATGCATCGAGAAGCGGATCATTTAGCAGAGGATCATCCATTGTCTCACCGGAGTCTGAAGCAAATTTATTGCTGGTGTTGCGACTGGTCTTAGTCACGCGAACAATCTCAAAATCATCTTCGGGAGCAAAAGAGCGCTCGGGTACGGATTCGTCTTGCTCTGGCGTCGCCAGTTTTCCAATTGGCTTGTTGCCAAATTTTGTTTTGCCTTCTTTTTTGCTTGTCCATAATCCGTGGAACAGCAGCGCGGCAATGGCCAAAGCGCCCACAATGATCAGTACAAATCGCAATTCCTGCATCTTTCACTCTCAATCATTCAGCTGCTAAATCAGCCAAACTGGTTTCAAATAATCTGATTTGAGTTACTCTACCAAAACTCTCATAGGTTTTAGAACAACTTAATGTTAGAAGTTCCCATAATGATGTGATTTTGAACACGCTTTTCCTTGTTAACACACCATAAAAACCCTGTTAGGCACATTTTCATGAACAACACTCAACAGTCAAAAACCGGATTTGGTTATTTTTTCCACGGTTTGCAACTCACTCTGCAACCCGGCATTCGTCAGTTTGTCCTTTTACCTCTCCTCGCTAACATTATTTTGGTCGGAAGCGCGCTCTTTTATCTCTTCTCTCATTTGGATAGTTGGATTGCGGAGTGGATTGGTCAGCTACCCGATTTCCTCTCTTGGTTGAGTTATCTTCTGTGGCCGTTGCTGGTGCTCACTATTTTGGCGACCTTCTCCTACTTCTTTAGCACCTTAGCGAACTTTATCGCAGCACCTTTCAATGGTCTGCTCGCAGAAAAGGTGGAAGAGCACCTAACGGGCCAAAAGATCAATGACGATGGCATGCTCAGCGTTATCAAAGATGTGCCGCGTGTGTTGGCACGAGAATGGCGCAAACTGCTCTACGTTCTGCCCAAAGCCATTGGATTGTTTATTTTGCTGCTCATTCCAGCCTTAGGCCAGACGCTCGGCCCCATTCTGTGGTTTGTGTTTACCGCTTGGATGCTGGCGATTCAGTACTGCGATTATCCGTTCGATAATCACAAGGTGCCGTTTAATGACATGCGACACAATTTGAAACAAAAACAAAGCAAAGCCTATACCTTTGGTGCGCTGGTCTCCGTGTTCACCACCATTCCTATTTTGAACCTGATCGTTATGCCTGTCGCGGTGTGCGGTGCGACATCGATGTGGGTGACCGAGTTCAAAGCAAGAAACTGAGTTTATCAAGTTCATATCATATAACTTTTTAATCCTTTTCTAGTTTTTTACCCTGACCTAATCTCTATCGGGTCAAACTTAAATAGAACATGATTGGTGGCGTGACAAACACGCTGCCAATATTTCGATGAAGGACTACATCATGAGCAAAATCTACGAAGATAATTCACTGACTATTGGTAATACCCCTCTTGTTCGCCTGAACAAAGTGAGCAACGGCAAAGTCTTGGCTAAAATCGAAGCGCGTAACCCAAGCTTCAGTGTTAAGTGTCGTATCGGCGCGAACATGATTTGGGAAGCTGAGAAAGCAGGCAAGCTAAAGCCGGGCGTTGAACTTGTTGAACCAACCAGTGGTAATACCGGTGTTGCTCTTGCCTTCGTCGCGGCGGCGCGTGGTTACAAATTAACCCTAACGATGCCTGAGTCGATGAGCCTAGAGCGTCGTAAACTGCTGAAAGCCCTAGGTGCGAACCTAGAGCTAACTGAAGCAGCCAAAGGCATGAAAGGTGCGATCAACAAAGCTGAAGAGATTGTGGCGAGCAACCCTGACAAGTACCTGCTTCTTCAGCAGTTCAATAACCCAGCTAACCCACAGATTCACGAAAAAACCACTGGTCCAGAAATCTGGGACGCGACAGACGGTGAAATCGATGTCTTCGTTGCAGGCGTCGGTACCGGCGGTACCATCACAGGTACAAGCCGCTACATCAAAGGCGAAAAAGGTAAAAACATTGTTTCCGTAGCGGTAGAGCCAGCGGAATCGCCTGTGATTGCACAAGCGCTCGCGGGTGAAGAAATCAAACCAGCACCACACAAAATCCAAGGTATTGGCGCTGGCTTTATTCCAGGCAACCTCGATTTAGAGTTGATTGACCGCGTGGAAGCCGTTACTTCTGAAGAAGCAATTGAGATGGCTCGTCGTCTTATGGAAGAGGAAGGTATCCTTGCGGGTATCTCGTCAGGCGCGGCTGTGGTTGCTGCAAACCGCCTTGCTCAACTACCTGAATTTGAAGGTAAAACCATCGTGACTGTATTGCCAAGCTCGGGTGAGCGTTACCTAAGCTCAGCGCTATTTGCAGGCATCTTTACCGAGAAAGAGAACCAACAGTAATATGTGGTGAAATCAATTTTTCGTCTAAAAAAGCCCCGTTCAGGGGCTTTTTTGTTGATCCTAGCTCCACCTTTGGTAATATCGGGATGTTTTATTTCTAGCATCAAAATAAAACATTAAAACGATTTTATAGTTGCGGCGAAAAACAGCAAAGACTGACCACGCGGCACCTAGTATACAATTAGTATCAGTTCTGACACGAAAACAACGTCTGTTGCCTAGCGCAACCGTTTAATCCGAGTTAAGCTGTTTCTAATTAATAAACTATCTAAAAATAAATCAATTGGGGTATACAACATGTACGAGAAGCAAGTAGAAATCACAGCAGAAAACGGTCTTCACACTCGTCCAGCTGCACAGTTCGTGAAAGAAGCAAAAGCATTTGACGCGGACATCACTGTGACTTCTAACGGTAAAAGTGCAAGCGCTAAGAGCCTATTTAAGCTACAAACTCTAGGCTTAGTGAAAGGTACTGTAGTCACTATCTCTGCTGAAGGCCCACAGGCTCAGAAAGCAGTTGACCACCTAGTTGCTCTAATGGACCAACTACACTAATCGGTCTGCTATTGATTAAAGCCATTTTGCCAACGCAAAATGGCTTTATACCAATCTGATCCGGTCGATGAACAGGCCACTTCGTTTGCGCCGAACTATCCCATCATATTGGAAATAGCACCCAGATTAAGCTACACATAAACGTTAGCGCACCCATTTCTCCCGTTTAAAAGTTGACCAATTTAAGGTAAGGCTATGATTTCAGGCATCCTAGCATCTCCAGGTATTGCTATCGGTAAAGCACTACTCCTTCAAGAAGATGAAATTGTCCTAAACACTCACACTATTTCTGACGATCAAGTCGACGCTGAAGTAAAACGTTTCTTTGAAGCACGTGACAAATCAGCGGCTCAGCTTGAAACCATCAAGCAGAAAGCACTAGAAACCTTCGGTGAAGAAAAAGAAGCGATCTTTGAAGGTCACATCATGCTTCTTGAAGACGAAGAGCTAGAAGAAGAAATCCTAGCGCTGATCAAAAATGACAAGATGCATGCAGACAATGCCATTCACACTGTGATTGAAGAGCAAGCTGCAGCACTTGAATCTTTAGACGACGAATACCTCAAAGAGCGTGCGACAGATATCCGTGATATCGGTACACGTTTTGTGAAAAACGCGCTAGGCATCAATATTGTCTCTCTTAGCGATATTGACCAAGAAGTCATTCTAGTTGCGTACGATCTGACTCCATCAGAAACGGCACAGATCAACCTTAACTACGTACTGGGTTTTGCTTGTGATATCGGTGGTCGCACTTCTCACACTTCAATCATGGCACGTTCACTTGAGTTGCCAGCGATCGTGGGCACCAACGACATTACCAAAAAAGTGAAGAACGGCGACATGCTGATTCTTGACGCTATGAACAACAAGATTGTCGTCAACCCATCTGACGCTGAGCTAGAAGAAGCTAAAGCTGTTAAAGCCGCATTCCTTGCTGAAAAAGAAGAGCTGGCAAAACTGAAAGATCTTCACGCTGAAACTCTGGATGGTCACCGCGTCGAAGTGTGCGGCAACATCGGTACAGTTAAAGACTGTGATGGCGTACTGCGCAATGGCGGTGAAGGTGTTGGTCTGTACCGTACTGAGTTCTTGTTCATGGACCGCGATGCGCTACCAACAGAAGAAGAGCAGTACCAAGCGTACAAAGAAGTGGCAGAAGCGATGAACGGCGAAGCCGTTATCATCCGTACTATGGATATCGGTGGCGACAAAGACCTACCGTACATGGATCTCCCACAAGAGATGAACCCATTCTTGGGTTGGCGCGCTGTACGTATCAGCCTAGACCGTCGTGAAATCCTACGCGACCAGCTACGTGGCATCCTACGTGCCTCTGCACACGGTAAGCTGCGCATCATGTTCCCAATGATCATCTCTGTAGAAGAGATTCGTGAACTGAAAGCGGCGATTGAAGAATACAAAGCAGAGCTTCGTGCAGAAGGTCTGGCATTTGATGAAGAGATCGAAATCGGTGTCATGGTGGAAACACCAGCAGCGGCAGCGATTGCACCACACCTTGCAAAAGAAGTGGCCTTCTTCTCAATCGGTACCAACGATCTTACCCAGTACACACTCGCGGTAGACCGTGGTAACGAAATGATTTCTCACCTATACAACCCACTGTCACCAGCGGTTCTTACGGTCATCAAGCAAGTCATTGATGCATCGCACGCGGAAGGCAAGTGGACAGGTATGTGTGGTGAGCTAGCGGGCGATGAGCGCGCAACGCTACTATTATTAGGTATGGGGCTGGATGAGTTCTCAATGAGCGGCATCTCTATTCCTAAAGTGAAGAAAGTGATTCGTAACTCAAACTACGCGGAAGTGAAAGCAATGGCGGAAGAGGCACTGTCTCTACCAACGGCGGCTGAAATTGAAGCGGTAGTTGAAAAGTTCATCGCTGAAAAATCACTATAACCGGCTAATACCAATCTCCGATCTGGGGGGAGCCTTGTTGCCTAATCAGGCGTTTGTAATGAACGAATCTGTTTAGGTAAGAAGGAGATAGACGACTAAAAATAGTCGTCTATCTCGTGAGATTGGTATACTATAATTCGACAGAATTAAATTAAACGTTAGGAGCATGACACAATGGGTCTGTTTGACAAACTTAAGAAGCTAGTATCAGATGACAGCGCTGACGCTGGTGCAATCGAGATCATCGCGCCACTTTCTGGTGAAATCGTAAATATCGAAGACGTGCCTGATGTGGTTTTCGCTGAGAAAATCGTTGGCGACGGTATTGCAATCAAACCAGCAGGCGACAAAATGGTTGCTCCTGTAAACGGTACTATCGGTAAGATCTTCGAAACAAACCACGCGTTTTCTATCGAATCTGACGATGGTGTTGAGCTTTTTGTTCACTTCGGTATCGATACCGTTGAACTGAAAGGCGAAGGCTTCAAGCGTATCGCTGAAGAAGGTCAAACAGTGAAAGCTGGCGACACTATCATTGAGTTCGATCTAGCACTTCTAGAAGAAAAAGCAAAATCAACGCTAACACCTGTTGTTATTTCTAACATGGATGAAATCAAAGAGTTGAACAAACTGTCTGGTTCTGTCACTGTTGGTGAAACACCTGTTCTACGTGTGACTAAGTAATTAGCTTCACGAGAATAACAAAACGCAGCTTTACGCTGCGTTTTTTGTTTTCTGGCCTAGAGTGAAGCGTCCATACCCAACGCATAACGCAATACTTGATGCTTAATGGGGCCAGAGTGTTCTGCCACTTTCAGCGCCGCATTTCTTATCCACTTAAGCGGTGCCTTGTTATTGCTAAACCCTTTATAAAACAGATCCATCCCTGTTTGCATCAGCAAATTATCAGGCCGACGACGACGCTCATATTGCGCTAAGTGCGACAAAAGAATCTCTTCATGATCGCGCGTCACGTTCAGCAAAGCCTCCACATCTTTAAAGCCGAGATTCACCCCCTGCCCTGCCAGTGGATTGATGGTGTGCGCGGCATCCCCAACCAGGACGCAGTGGGGCGTGTAGTAGCGCTGTGCATGGCGGCGAGTTAACGGGAATGAGCCGGACTGAATCACCTCAATACCGCCAAGCTCAGCGGGAAAATGAGTCTTTATTTCGCTGGCAAGTTGAAGCGGCGTCATCGCCTTTAACTGACGAATACGCTTTGGCGTGTCGTACCAGACCAGAGAGCCTTGATGACCACATAGAGGTAAAAATGAGCGTGGTCCCGACGGCGTAAATTGCTGCCAAGTGATGTCTTGTTGAGGGAGATCGGTTTTGACATTAATTAGCATGCAATGCTGCCTATAGTCCCAAGCGGTGATGCCAATGCCTGCACTCTGTCTGACGCGAGAATGAGCACCATCGGCCCCGACAATCAGCCCGGCTTCGATAACCTCACCGTCTGATAGCGTCACTTGATTCACTGAGCCATATTCGATGTGCTCGACCGTCACGGGGCAACGCAACGCCAGATTCGGCCATGCCGAGAACTGCGACCAGAGCCCCAGTTGAATGATGCGGTTCTCAACGATGTAGCCTAATTGATCACAAGCGACATCGTCACTGTGAAAGCGGGTTCGGCATTCGGGATGTTCCCACGTTTCTAGACGTTTATAAGGACACGCGCGCATCGACTGAATGGTTTGCCATGCCCCTAGCGACTCAAGTAGGGCAACCGAATGATTCGATATCGCGGAGACGCGGACATCCATCGTTTGTTGCGGTGCGTACGGCGTCGGCGCCTTCCCTTCGATCACCACGACACGTCGACCTTGCTCCGCAAACCCGAGAGCGATAGCTGCGCCTACCATTCCTCCGCCAATCACGGCCACATCATACTTGTTCATATTTCGTACTTCATCGTATTGATTCAAAGGCTGTTTTCGATTGTACGGTTTGAGTGCCAATTTGTAACTAAAAACCTTGATGGGGATACGGGCAAACCCTTGTAACCACAAGGCTAGAATTGCTTCTGGTCACTCGCCATTGAAAGCAGTACAATACGCCGCTTAACGCCGCACAGGCGGTGAAAAATCGGCCAATTGAGTCACTCAATACCTTGGCCAACTGGAACCAATGGGCGATTTGCTCCCTTAATTTAAACTAACGATCGAGCGAACAACATGAGTAAGAAACTGCTAATAAAAACCTGGGGCTGTCAGATGAACGAGTACGATTCATCAAAAATGGCCGATCTCCTGAATGCCGCAAACGGCTATGAACTCACAGAAGAACCAGACGAAGCAGACGTGTTGCTACTGAACACCTGTTCTATCCGTGAGAAGGCACAAGAAAAGGTCTTCCACCAGCTCGGCCGTTGGAAAACGTTGAAAGATAAAAAGCCAGATGTGGTGATTGGCGTTGGTGGCTGTGTTGCCACTCAAGAAGGCGACCACATCCGTGAGCGTGCTCCTTACGTTGACGTCATTTTTGGCCCGCAAACTCTGCATCGCTTGCCAGAGATGATCAAACAGTCGCAATCCGATGATGCGCCAGTGATGGACATCTCCTTCCCAGAAATAGAGAAATTTGACCGTCTGCCTGAGCCTCGTGCTGAAGGGGCAACGGCGTTCGTCTCTATCATGGAAGGTTGCTCGAAATACTGTACCTACTGCGTTGTGCCATACACCCGTGGTGAAGAAGTCAGCCGTCCTATGGATGACGTGCTGTTTGAAATCGCCCAGTTAGCGGAGCAAGGCGTACGTGAAGTCAACTTGCTTGGCCAAAACGTAAACGCCTATCGTGGCCCTACTCATGATGGTGAGATTTGCAGCTTCGCTGAATTGCTCCGTCTGGTCGCGTCGATCGATGGCATTGATCGCATCCGCTTTACAACCAGCCACCCGCTCGAATTCACCGATGACATTATCGCGGTTTATGAAGACACACCAGAGCTTGTTAGCTTCTTGCACCTACCTGTGCAAAGCGGCAGCGATCGTATCTTGACGATGATGAAGCGCCCGCACACTGCTATCGAGTACAAATCGATCATTCGCAAGCTACGTAAAGCGCGTCCTGACATTCAAATCAGTTCAGATTTCATTGTCGGCTTCCCAGGTGAAACAGACAAAGACTTCCAAGACACCATGAAGTTAATTAAAGATGTCGACTTCGACATGAGCTTTAGCTTTATCTTCTCACCACGTCCTGGTACACCAGCGGCGGACTACCCGTGTGATGTCTCCGAGCAAGAGAAGAAAGAGCGCCTCTACGAATTGCAGCAAGTGATCAACAGTCAAGCGATGCGCTATTCGCGTTTGATGCTTGGCACTGAGCAACGTGTGCTGGTTGAAGGGCCATCGAAAAAGAATCTAATGGAGCTTCGCGCTCGTACAGAGAACAACCGAGTGGTGAACTTCGAAGGCAACGCCGAACTGATCGGTCAGTTTGTTGATGTTAAGATCACTGACGTGTTTGCCAACTCGCTACGTGGTGAAATCATCCGCACAGAGAAAGAGATGGATCTGCGCAGCGTCATTTCACCGACACAGATGATGGCAAAAACCAAACGCGAAGATGAGCTAGGTGTAGCAACCTTTACGCCTTAGTCTTGAAAATGCCTAACTAAGTAGCCATCTTAGTAATAGGAACTGTCGCCATTGGAAGCCCGGTCTCAATCGGGCTTTCTTAAATGGCCAATTATGTGAGGCAACTTTGAGCAATAAAATCGTTACGCTAGAAATCGATCTAGAACCTTCAGATAACCGCCGACTCGCCAGTCTATGCGGTCCATTCGATGACAACATCAAACACCTTGAGCGACGTTTAGGGGTAGAGATCAGCTACCGAGGCAACTTTTTTACCATCGTAGGTAAGCCTCATACTGCCGCGGCAGCACTTGAAATCGTCAAAACACTCTACGTCAACACGGCGCCAGTACGTGGCACCATTCCTGATATTGAGCCGGACGAAATCCATCTTGCGATCAAAGAAACGGGTGTCCTTGAGCAAAATCTTGAGTCGAATATTGAGCATGGCAAAGAAGTCTTCATCAAAACGAAGAAGGGCGTCATCAAACCACGTACGCCAAACCAAGCCCAGTATCTCGTCAACATGGTGACGCATGACATCAGCTTTGGTATTGGCCCTGCCGGTACGGGTAAAACCTACCTTGCGGTCGCCGCTGCGGTCGACGCATTAGAGCGCCAAGAAATTCGCCGTATTCTACTCACGCGTCCTGCGGTCGAAGCCGGTGAAAAGCTCGGGTTCCTGCCGGGTGATTTGAGCCAAAAAGTCGACCCTTATCTGCGCCCACTTTACGATGCATTGTTTGAGATGCTCGGTTTTGAGAAGGTCGAGAAACTGATTGAACGTAATGTCATTGAAGTGGCGCCGCTTGCGTACATGCGCGGCCGAACCTTGAATGATGCGTTTATCATTCTCGACGAGAGCCAGAACACCACCGTCGAACAGATGAAAATGTTTTTGACTCGTATCGGCTTTAACTCACGTGCTGTGATCACCGGTGATGTCACGCAAATCGACTTACCACGCGGCGCGAAGTCTGGCCTGCGTCATGCGATTGAAGTGCTCAGTGACGTTGAGGAGATCAGCTTTAACTTCTTCCAGTCTGATGACGTTGTTCGCCACCCTGTCGTCGCTCGTATCGTCAACGCCTATGAAAAATGGGAAGCGCAAGATCAAAAAGAGCGCAAAGAGTATGAAAAGCGTCGCCGTGAAGAGCGCGAAGCGAAACTGCTCGACACTCAGGTCGCGTCTGCGCCACAGGCACACGTTGCCCCTTCGACAGAGAGTAAAGAGTCATGAGTATCGAACTCGATCTGCAACTCGCGGTCGAACAAGAAACGGATCTACCTACATTCGAGCAGTTTAGCCAATGGCTAAACGCCGCGGTCACTCTTTTTCAACAGGATGCGGAAGTGACGATTCGTATCGTAGATAGCGAAGAGAGCCAACAACTTAATCACGAATATCGCGGCAAAGACAAGCCAACCAATGTGTTGTCTTTTCCTTTCGAAGCACCACCGGGCATCGAGATAGATTTGCTGGGCGACCTGATTATCTGCCGCCAAGTGGTTGAACAAGAAGCCAATGAACAAGGTAAACCCTTGATGGCACATTGGGCGCATATGGTTGTACATGGTAGCTTGCATCTGCTAGGTTATGATCATATTGAGGATGACGAAGCCGAAGAAATGGAGTCTCTCGAAATCGAGATTCTAGACAAAATGGGCATCGCCAATCCTTACGAAACGGAAGATTGAGTGTCGGCTTTCGGCACTCAGCATCGTCACTCGACGCTCAATTACCTCCATGAGCGCGAGTGCTATGTGAGCTACCACACTTTGGTAGCGTGACTAAAATGAGAAACAATGAACGACGACAATTCTCCCTCTGCCTTAGAAGGTAAGAAAGAAAAATCTGAAGGTCCGAGTAGAAAGTCCTTCTTCGGACGCCTGGGCCAAATCTTCCAGGGCGACCCAAAAGATCGCCAAGAGTTAGTGGAAGTATTCCGCGACTCGGAAGTAAATGACGTAATTGACCATGACACCCGCGACATGCTCGAAGGCGTCATGGAGATTTCCGAGATGCGAGTGCGTGATATCATGCTGCCTCGCTCTCAGATGGTCACTATTGACCGCAATGACGATTTGGATGCGCTAGTGATGCTGATTACCGATGCACAGCACTCTCGCTACCCTGTCATTAGTGAAGACAAAGACCACGTTGAAGGCATCCTACTAGCGAAGGACTTATTAAAATACTTAGGCTCTGATAGCTCGCCATTTAACATTGAGGAAGTGATCCGCCCTGCGGTGGTTGTTCCTGAAAGTAAACGCGTTGACCGACTCCTTAAAGAGTTTCGTGAAGAGCGTTACCACATGGCGATTGTCGTCGACGAATTCGGTGGTGTGTCTGGATTGGTGACGATCGAAGACATCTTGGAAGAGATCGTCGGTGAAATCGAAGACGAATTCGACGATGAGGAAGAGATCGATATCCGCAAGTTAAGCAAACACACCTTTGCGGTGAAGGCGCTGACAACGATCGAAACCTTTAACACCACATTCGGCACTTCTTTCAGCGATGAGGAAGTCGATACTGTAGGCGGCTTAGTCATGACGGCGTTCGGTCACTTGCCTTCACGAGGGGAAGTGCTGGAAATCGACAACTACAGCTTTAAAGTCACCGCCGCGGACAACCGCCGCGTACTGCAACTTCAAGTGACGATCCCAGAAGAAGACGCTCAACCTGAGCCTACTCAAGAGTAGTATTAGAGATCACATCCATGATGAATCCCCTCATTCATCGCCTAAAACGGCCGTTCGCGGCCGTTTTTGTTGGCGCCGCAACCACGTTTGCTTTTGCACCTTATCAACTGTGGCCCTTAGCGATTATCAGCCCTGCACTGCTGCTACTTCTCATCCACCAGCAGTCGAGTAAACGCAGTTTTGCGATTGGTTATGCTTGGGGACTTGGTCAATTTGCCACCGGCATCAGCTGGGTGCATGTCAGTATTGATACCTTCGGCGGCATGCCCAAAATCGCCAGTCTGTTTTTAATGGCGCTGTTGGTCGGCTATCTCGCACTCTATTCGGCACTCGCCTGTTACCTGATAAATAAGTGGTTTCCTGCACTCTCAAGGCGCCGCTATTTCCTTGCCTTTCCGGCTCTTTGGCTGATCATGGATTGGTTACGAGGCTGGGTAATGACTGGCTTTCCATGGTTGTGGCTCGGCTACAGTCAAATCGATAGCCCGCTTGCCCAGTTCGCCCCGCTAGGTGGCGTTGAGCTGATTACCCTTTTGTGTGTGTTAAGCGCGAGTGCCCTAGCTTTTGCGTGGCTTCGCCGCCAATGGTCAATCCTGTGGATTCCCCTTGTCATTCTCGCAACAGGCTTCGGTCTGCGCAGTGCACAGTGGGTAACACCAAACCCTGACAGCAGTACTCGTTTTGCGTTGATTCAGGGCAACATTGACCAAGCAATCAAATGGGTTCCGAGTCAGCGTTGGCCGACCATGATGAAGTACACCGATTTGACCCGTGAAAACTGGAATGCCGATATCATCATCTGGCCAGAAGCGGCGATTCCTGCGTTTGAATTTGAAATCGCCTCTTTCCTTTCCAACTTAGACTCAGCGGCGAAGATGAACGACAGCGCCGTGATCACCGGCGTCGTCAATATGGGTGAACAGCGTCAGTTCTTCAATAGCATCTTGACCTTAGGTAAGTCTGGGCGTGATGAGTACCGTTATGATCTGAGCGAGCGCTACCACAAGCATCATCTTCTACCCTTTGGTGAGTTCGTGCCTTTTGAGGAGATATTACGCCCGCTGGCTCCTTTCTTTAATCTGCCGATGTCTTCTTTCAGTAGCGGCGCGTTTATCCAACCCAACGTGTACGCCAACGGTCGCCATTTCGCGCCCGCGCTCTGTTATGAGATCATCTTTAACGACCAAGTAAGGCAAAACGTTAACGATGAGACCGACTTCATTTTGACTCTCTCCAATGACGCGTGGTTTGGTCACTCGATTGGCCCGCTGCAACACATGGAGATTGCACGAATGCGTGCGTTAGAGCTGGGTAAGCCTGTGATTCGTTCGACCAATAATGGCGTCACGGCGGTAACAGACTATCAAGGAAAGATCACCGCGCAAATCCCGCAGTTTGAAACCGCAGTGCTCACTGCACACGTGGTTTCCACCACAGGGCAAACGCCGTACCATCAATGGGGTACGTGGCCATTGTATTGCTGGGCGGCATTGAGCCTGTTGGGGGCGTTTCTGTCTTCAAGACGGGGCGAACGCCCCATCACTCAGTAAAACAACTACGCGGTTAAGGTTGTAGCGCTTGCCGCGTAAAGCCTTTGCAACCGCATTTAGTACAAGCAATGATAGTAGTGGGGTGGTTGTATTCGGTTTTGTGGCCACAATCATCACAAACCAACACCCCAAGCCCTATCACCTCACCGGCCTGATAAAGTCCTTGGTGCTCCAAGTCTGTAAATAGCTCCACCCACTCCACTTTGGTTCGATCGGTTATCTCGAGCAAGCCTTGCCAAATCGAGTCTGCAATCATCAGATAGAAAGGGCTGCTTTTCGAGCGGTCATAGTTGTCGGCAAACTCCTTCAAGTCTGATTTGACATAGGCGGAAACCAGCGCCAATTCGTCTTTAGTTAAATCGTTCGCCGCCTCGACCACCTTACCTGATGTCTCTAGCACATGGTTGACTTCTTCCGGGCTATGTTTGAGGGCTTCGAGAACATCCTCAAACATCTCCTCATAACCGGCTTTCTGTTTTGCCATGGTGACCTCCTTAGGAATAATCCAGAATTTCCGCTATTGTTGTGCACCTCTCCTTTAGGTATTCTATGACGATCTATTTATGTCTGTTCGAACTGAACTCACAATTTCCAAGATAACCGGATATCATCGATGCAAGAGCAATACAACCCGCAAGATATTGAACAGAAAGTTCAAAAGCACTGGGATGACAACAAGACCTTTGTTGTAAGTGAAGACCCAAATAAAGAAAAATTCTACTGTCTGTCTATGTTCCCTTACCCAAGTGGTCGTCTCCACATGGGTCACGTGCGTAACTACACCATCGGTGATGTGGTCTCTCGTTTCCAACGTCTGCAAGGCAAAAACGTCATGCAGCCTATCGGTTGGGATGCATTTGGTCTTCCGGCTGAAAACGCGGCGGTGAAAAACAACACGGCACCAGCGCCTTGGACTTACGAAAACATCGAATACATGAAGAACCAGCTTAAGCTTCTTGGCTTCGGTTATGACTGGAACCGTGAGTTCGCGACATGTACGCCAGAGTACTACCGTTGGGAACAAGAGTTCTTCACTAAGCTTTATCAAAAAGGCCTCGTTTACAAGAAGACCTCTTCTGTTAACTGGTGTCCAAACGACCAAACCGTTCTTGCCAACGAGCAGGTTGAAGATGGCTGCTGCTGGCGTTGTGACACGCCTGTAGAGCAAAAAGAAATTCCACAGTGGTTCATCAAGATCACTGAATACGCTCAAGAGCTACTAGACGATCTCGACAACCTAGACGGCTGGCCTGAAATGGTGAAAACCATGCAGCGCAACTGGATCGGTCGCTCTGAAGGTGTTGAACTCAAGTTTAAAGTCAAGGGTCAACAAGACCTAGAAGTGTACACGACACGCCCTGACACACTCATGGGTGTGACGTACGTGGGCATCGCGGCAGGTCACCCTCTTGCAGCTCTGGCGGCTCAAACCAACCCAGAACTTGCTGCGTTTATCGATGAGTGTAAGAACAACAAAGTCGCGGAAGCGGAACTGGCGACCATGGAGAAGAAAGGTATGGCGACGGGCCTTACTGCTATTCATCCATTGAACGGTCGTGAAGTGCCAATCTTTGTGGCGAACTTCGTCCTGATGGATTACGGTACAGGCGCAGTTATGGCGGTACCGGCGCACGACCAACGTGACTACGAGTTTGCGACCAAATACGGTCTCGATATCGTACCGGTTATCAAACCCGTTGATGGCAGTGAACTCGACATCTCTGAAGCGGCCTACACAGAAAAAGGTGTACTGTTCGATTCAGGAGAATTCGACGGACTAGAATTCCAAGCAGCATTCGACGCAATCGCAGCCAAGCTAGAAGCAGAAGGTAAAGGGACGAAGACCGTTAACTTCCGTCTGCGTGACTGGGGTGTATCTCGTCAGCGTTACTGGGGCGCACCAATCCCAATGGTCACCACAGAAGATGGTGAAGTTCACCCTGTCCCTGCTGACCAACTGCCAGTCATTCTGCCAGAAGACGTGGTCATGGACGGCGTGACAAGCCCAATCAAAGCCGACAAAGAGTGGGCGAAGACCACATTCAATGGTGAACCTGCGCTGCGTGAGACAGACACCTTCGATACCTTTATGGAATCCTCTTGGTACTACGCGCGTTACTGTTCACCACAAGCGGACGACATCCTTGATCCTGAAAAAGCCAACTACTGGCTACCAGTTGATCAATACGTTGGTGGTATCGAGCACGCGTGTATGCACCTGCTCTACTCTCGCTTCTTCCACAAACTCCTGCGTGATGCTGGTTACGTCACCTCTGACGAGCCATTCAAGCAACTGCTATGTCAAGGCATGGTACTGGCAGACGCCTTCTACTTCGAGAACGAAAAAGGCGGTAAAGAGTGGGTAGCGCCGACCGATGTGGCTGTCGAACGTGACGGTAAAGGTCGCATTATTTCGGCCAAAGACAACGCGGGCCGTGATGTAACGCACTCAGGCATGATTAAGATGTCTAAGTCGAAAAATAACGGCATTGACCCACAAGAGATGGTCGACAAGTACGGCGCTGACACTGTACGTCTATTTATGATGTTTGCCTCGCCAGCCGATATGACATTGGAATGGCAAGAGTCTGGTGTAGAAGGCGCGAACCGCTTCCTGAAACGCGTGTGGAAACTGGTCAATGAGCACACATCAAAAGGCGCAGCTGAAGCAGTGAATGCGTCTTCCTTGTCGGGTGACCAAAAAGCATTGCGTCGTGATGTCCACAAAACCATTGCTAAAGTGACCGATGATGTTGCACGTCGTCAAACTTTCAATACCGCTATTGCGGCGATCATGGAGCTGATGAACAAGCTATCAAAAGCGCCACAAGATTCAGCGCAAGATCGTGCGATTTTGGATGAAGCACTGAAAGCCGTGGTCGTGATGCTTTACCCTATCACTCCGCACATCTGTTTTGAAATGGGCAATGCGCTCAACATCACAGACATCGACAACGCGGCTTGGCCACAACATGACGAGACAGCGCTGGTTGAAGACGAGAAACTGATCGTCGTTCAGGTCAACGGTAAACTACGTGCCAAACTCACTGTGGCGGCCGATGCCAGCAAAGAAGAAGTGGAAGCACTCGGTTTGGGTGATGAGAACGTCACCAAGTTCACAGAAGGCTTGACGATTCGTAAAGTGATTTACGTCCCGGGCAAACTTCTCAACATCGTGGCGAACTAATCCCATTAGTTCGAGTCTTAAGCAGGGCCTAGTGCCCTGCTTAACTTCGATGAGCGTTTTATTTTTGACAGAGCGCTCACCGAAGTTATCCAACCACTGTGGTCTATAACACTTTCGTCCATACTATTAGTATTCTTAACCAAAGAGCCGTTCACTCATGCGTCTATTTTCAATCTCATCCGTTAAGCTAACCAGCGCACTGTTGGTTGCCTCGCTTCTTGCTGGTTGTGGTTTCCACTTACGTGGTGATTACTCGGTTCCAGAGGAGCTCGATAAGATGTCATTGACCAGTTACGACAAATACAGCACCTTTACCCGCATGATGAAAGCTCAGCTACGCATGAGTGAAATCGAGATCGTGCCACTGGCGGAAAACATCGCCAATTTGCACCTGATCAGTGAAGGCGTTGGCGAGCGCACCCTCTCGCTTTACCAAAACACGCGTGCGGCGGAGAAAGAGCTCACCTTCCGTGCCTCCTATCGCGTTACCGTGCCCGATCTTGGCACCAAAACCTTCTCTACGAGCGTCACCCGTAGCTACCTGGATAACCCGCTGTCAGCGCTAGCGAAATCGGTTGAGCGCGACATGATCGAAGATGAGATGCGCAAGCTCGCAGCCACCCAAATCATTCGCCAAATGGCGCGCCTTAAAGCCGATATCGAAGCCAACGAAATCGAGCTAGAGAACGAAGAACAAGTGCAACTCAAAGCGCAAGAAGAGCAATATCGCGTCAAGACCTTTTACAGCGATGATGCGCCCGCTCCGGTCACTGAGTAATCCCGAGTTCGTTATCGCGCATGAGAATTTTTGCAGATAGGTTAGCTCAGCACCTAAACCACCAACTTGATCCGCTGTTTTTGATATTCGGCAGCGAGCCGCTGCTGATTCAAGAGTCTCGCCAAGTCATACACGCCAAAGCCCGTGAAGCGGGTTTTGAAGAGCGTCACCGCTATACGGTCGACAGCCGCTTTGACTGGGCGCCCGTCTATGATGCGTGCCAAGCGATGAGCCTATTCAGCGCCCGGCAAGTGATCGAGCTGGAGCTTCCAGAGTCAGGTGTCAATGCCGCAATGGCCAAAGAACTACTGGCCATTGCTGAGCTTCTTCACAGCGACCTGTTGTTAATCATCATCGGTACCAAACTGACCAAAGCCCAAGAGAACGCCAAGTGGTTTAAGACGCTCAACCAACGGGGGTGCTGGGTCAGCTGCGTCACGCCTGATTTGGCCAGATTGCCCCAATTTGTCCAAACTCGCTGCCGCGCCCTAGGCTTACAGCCGGATGCCGAAGCGACCAAGATGCTTGCTCAGTGGCACGAGGGAAACCTCTTCGCTCTAACGCAAAGCCTAGAGAAACTTGCGCTGCTCTACCCCGATGGCAAGCTGACCTTAGTACGACTTGAAGAGTCGTTGAGCCGTCACAATCACTTCACCGCATTTCATTGGATTGATGCCCTGCTGGCAGGCAAAGCCAATCGCGCCGATCGTATTTTGCGCCAGCTTGAAGCGGAAGACGTCGAGGCTGTGATCCTTGTCCGCACGGTTCAAAAAGAGCTTGAGCAACTACTGGCAATGAAATCGCTGATGCAAACCCTGCCATTGGCGCAAGTGCTGGAACGCTACAAAGTTTGGTCCTCCAAACGTCCGCTCTATTCTAGCGCTTTGCAAAGATTGGACACCACGCGCCTTATGCGCCTCCTGCAACTGCTGGCCCAGATTGAACTGACTGCCAAAACGCTATATGAGCAGAGCCCTTGGCCACAAATACATCAACTGAGTCTGGAAATTTGCTTGCCACAAGTGCACATTTGAAATGCGTGGTATACTTCGGCCCCAACAGAGTAGGCCGTGCAGAGCCCTGTCATCGCCGCTAGCCATACGCTCATCCAAACAAGAGAGGAACAACACTTGCAACTAGAACAGCTTAACGAGTTTCTTGTCGACAAAGCCGACGACATGAAAGCGCAAAACATCACTGTGCTCGACGTACAAGGAAAATCAAGCATTACCGATTTTATGATTGTCTGCACAGGCACGTCGAAGCGTCATGTCTCGTCCATCGCTGATCACGTTGCAAAAGAGTCCAAACTGGCCGGCCTAGTGCCACTCGGTATTGATGGTCAAGACCTGGGTGAATGGGTGGTGCTGGATATGGGTTCAACCATTGTTCACGTCATGCAAGAAGAGCAGCGCGAGCTTTACCAACTGGAAAAACTCTGGAGCTGATCGATGAAACTTCAACTCATTGCAGTCGGCACCAAAATGCCCAAATGGGTAGAAGAGGGATTTCAAGAGTACCGCCGCCGTTTCCCTCACGATATGCCTTTAGAGTTGGTGGAAATTCCAGCAGGAAAACGAGGTAAAAACGCCGACATTGCAAGGATTTTGCAAAAAGAGGGCGAAGCCATGCTCGCCGCCGTGCCAAAAGGCAGCCGAATTGTTACTCTCGATATTCCTGGTAAAAAATGGGACACCCCCCAACTTGCAGAACAACTGGAGAGTTGGAAGCTAGATGGTCGTGACGTATCGATTTTGATCGGTGGCCCAGAAGGCTTAGCCCCTGCGTGCAAAGCCGCCGCGGATCAAAGCTGGTCACTGTCCGCGTTAACTTTACCTCACCCTCTGGTACGCATTGTGATGGCAGAAAGCCTGTACCGAGCGTGGAGCATTACCGCCAACCACCCATATCATCGAGAATAACCAATAGATGTTGCGAAAGCGTAGCCAAATTAGGGATTATCAGGAAGAAGCGCGGCTATTCAAAGGCCGTGCTATTGTCGCTTTCTTAGGCATTGTCGTCATGATGGGGCTACTGGTTGGTAACCTCTACAACATCCAGATCAATCAATACCAAGATTACAAAACTCGATCTAACGACAACCGCATCAAAGTGGTGCCGATCGCCCCCAATCGTGGTTTGATCTATGACAGAAACGGCAAGCTGCTGGCAGAAAACCGCCCGGTATTTAGCCTCGAAATCACCCCAGAGCAAATCGACGATATGGAAGATACCCTGAGTCGATTACAAAGCATCGTCACCATCACAGACGATCAGATTGAACGCTTTGAGCGCGAGCGTCGTCAAACTCGCCGCTTCAAATCGGTGCCCATTCTTACTCAGCTCACTCAAGAGCAAGTGGCTAAGTTTTCCGTGCATCAGCACAAGTTTCCTGGTGTCGCCGTGAACGCGGCGCTCAAGCGTCACTACCCTTATGGAGAAGTGCTCACTCACGTGATTGGCTACGTCTCTCGAATCAACGATCGTGATATGCAGCGTTTGATACGTGAAGAGAAAGACGCCAATTACCAAGCCACTCGTGACATCGGTAAACTCGGCATCGAGCGCTACTATGAGGACGTACTGCATGGTATTGCCGGCTACCAAGAGGTGGAAGTCAACAGCCGTGGGCGCGTAATTCGTACTTTGAAATACGTGCCACCTGAGCCCGGCAAAGACATCGTGCTCAACCTTGATATCGACTTGCAGCTCTACATCCACGAGTTACTCGCTGACCGACGTGGCAGTGCCGTGGTGCTTGATCCGCACGACAATGGCGTGCTCGCTATGGTCTCAAGCCCAAGTTACGATCCTAATGCCTTCGTGCATGGTATTTCAGGCAAAGACTACAACGCGCTATTGACCGATAAGAATCGTCCATTGGTTAACCGTGCGACGCTGGGCATCTACCCGCCCGCATCAACCATCAAGCCATTTATGGCTGTCGCGGCGCTGCAAGAGGGTGTTATCACCCCCTACACCACCCGCAACGATCCTGGCTACTGGAAAATACCCAATTCGAAGACGAAACCTTTTCGTGACTGGTTGCGTTGGGGGCATGGCCGCGTGAACATCGTGCAATCGATAGAAGAATCCGTCGATACCTTCTTCTACCAAATCGCTTACGACATGGGCATTGATCGCATCTCTCAATGGATGATGATGTTTGGCTTTGGCGACTATACCGGCATCGATATCCACGAAGAGAGCAAAGCGAACATGCCAACCAGAGAATGGAAAATGGCACGGCATCGCGTGCCTTGGTATCAAGGTGATACGATTCCTGTTGGTATCGGTCAAGGCTATTGGACCGCAACGCCTATGCAAATTGCCAAGGCGACGTCTGTGCTGGTTAACCGCGGAAAAGTCATCGCCCCGCATCTATTGCGCGCCACCATTGACAACGGTGAAGAGTTTGCTAAGCGCCAACTGGCCGACATCGACACCTACCCGCCCATCACCGGCGTGAAAGACAAATTTTGGGAGATGTCGATTGAAGGGATGCGTTTGGTAAACCACGGTAAGAAAGGCACCGCGCGACGCGCCTTTTCCAACACAGAGTACGTCAGTGGGGGTAAATCCGGTACCGCGCAGGTGTTCGGGCTTGCAGAAGATCAAGAGTACAACGCAGAAGAGCTGGCCGAGCATCTACGAGATCACGCCTTGTTCACTGGCTTTGCGCCACTGGAGGATCCTGAAGTGATTGTCACCATAGTGCTAGAGAATGCCGGCGGCGGCTCATCACAAGGGGGACCTGTGGTCCGTAGCGTGTTTGATCATGTTCTCGTTGAGAAAAAACAGGAGGCGGCACAGTAATGGATTTCAATCCAGCCACCGGTCAGAACCGAGCCCTTTTTGAGCGCTTTCATCTCGATCTGCCTTTGCTACTTGGTCTACTCGTCCTGATGGGTTTTGGCTTAGTGGTGATGTACAGCGCCAGTGGTCAAAGCCTGGCAATGATGGACCGCCAAGCGATGCGCATGGCGCTGTCACTGGGTGTGATGTTGCTGCTCGCCCAAGTGCCGCCTAGGACCTATGAAGCCTTAGCACCTGTCATGTTTATCGGCGGCGTTATCTTGTTGTTTGGCGTACTGTTTTTTGGTGAGGCTTCTAAAGGCGCGCAGCGCTGGCTCAACTTGGGCTTTGTGCGTTTTCAGCCCTCAGAGTTACTGAAATTGGCGGTGCCGCTGATGGTGGCCCGCTATATCGGTAAACGCGCCCTGCCACCGAGTTTTCAAACCTTGGTTGCATCACTGGTGATGGTGTTCGTCCCAACGATTTTGATCGCTAAACAGCCCGACCTTGGCACCTCGATTCTCATCGCAGCATCGGGGATTTTCGTCATTTTCCTTGCCGGGATCAGTTGGCGCATTATTTTCGCCGCGCTGTGCGCCGTTGGCGGTTTTTTACCGATCTTGTGGTTTTTCCTCATGCGCGAGTATCAGAAAGTCCGCGTGCGCACCCTATTCAATCCAGAATCCGATCCACTTGGCGCTGGCTATCACATCATCCAAAGTAAAATAGCCATCGGCTCAGGCGGAATTAACGGTAAAGGGTGGTTACAAGGTACTCAATCTCAGCTAGAGTTCTTACCCGAGCGCCACACCGACTTTATTTTTGCGGTGATCGCCGAAGAGTGGGGATTGATCGGCATCTTAGTGCTGCTCAGTCTCTACCTGTTTATTATTGGTCGAGGTCTGTTTTTAGCGAGTAAAGCCCAAACCGCCTTTGGTCGTATGATGGCAGGCAGTATCGTTTTAAGCTTCTTCGTCTACGTATTTGTCAATATTGGTATGGTGAGTGGCATTTTGCCCGTGGTTGGCGTGCCGTTACCGTTAATCAGTTATGGCGGTACCTCGATGGTGACGCTCATGGCGGGTTTTGGCATATTGATGTCGATCCATACCCATAGAAAAGCATTTTCAAAGGCAACCTAATCATGGCCATTACGCACCCTATTTTCGTCATGTTGGCATCGCTCCTGGTGCTTGCAGGCTGTTCATCCTCCAAACGCTACAGCATCGAGGATGACGTCGCGCCATCGAAACCGATTTCTGTCGACCATATTGAGGATGCACACCCGCAATATGAGCCGTACAGCTTAGGCGGCAATAAAAGTTACACCCTGCGTGGCCAAAGCTATTCGATCATCAAAGAGCCCGAAGGCTTTAAGCAAAAGGGACAAGCCTCTTGGTACGGCAAAAAGTTTCATGGCCATCTCACCTCTAACGGTGAGGTGTACGATATGTACTCGATGACGGCGGCCCATAAAACCTTGCCTCTGCCGAGCTACGTCAAAGTGACCAATTTAGACAATGGCAAAACCACCATCGTCCGCGTCAATGACCGTGGGCCGTTCCATCAGGGACGAATTATCGACCTCAGTTACGCGGCGGCGGTCAAACTAGACGTGGTGAAAACGGGCGTGGCCAATGTGGAGATCGAAGTGATCACCTCAGAAAAGCCGGACTCAGAGCTGAAGAAAAAAAGTCAGCCCAGTTATGTTGTCCAGGTCGCCTCTTCACAACATGAAGATCGCGTGCGAACTTTAGCGCAAGATCTGAGTCAAAAATTGTCGGTGAAAAGCCACGTCACCTCGGGCGATAAAATTCACCGTGTCTTTTTAGGTCCTTTTAAAGACTACTTGCTCACAGAGCAAACATTAGAACAAGTGAAAGAGCTGGGTTACTCCAGCGCCTTTATTCGCAACCAGTAGTCCTCAACCCAGTGTGTGGTCGTCCTTGCACTGGTTTGAGTGATTGTTTCTGTTAACATATGGACAGTGAAAAATAATTCTGACTTTGATATGAAAAAAACAACGCTAACTCAATCTGTTTTTGTCTCTTCCGTTGCACTTTGTGCAACCCTCGCGAATTCAGCGATTGCCTCCCCGATTGTTGTTCCTGACGCGCCGCAAATTGCCGCTAAGGGCTACGTGTTGATGGATTACCATTCAGGCAAAATCCTTGCTGAGAAAGAGATGAATACCAAGCTTTCACCGGCAAGCCTGACCAAGATGATGACCAGCTATGTGATTGGTCAAGAACTTGAACGTGGCAACATCAACCTCAGTGATGACGTCACCATCAGCGAAAATGCCTGGGCGAAGAACTTCCCTGAGTCATCAAAGATGTTCATCGAAGTCGGCACCACAGTCAAAGTGGAAGACCTGAACCGTGGCATCATTATTCAATCGGGCAACGACGCCTGTGTTGCGATGGCCGAGCACATTGCAGGTTCTGAGGATGCATTTGTAGACTTGATGAACGCTTGGGCAAACTCACTGGGCATGGACAACACGCATTTCGCCAACGTTCACGGCCTCGATAACCCAAACCTCTACTCCACACCGTATGACATGGCGCTATTGGGCCAAGCCCTAATCCGTGACGTTCCGGAAGAGTACCGCATCTACTCTGAGAAGAGCTACACCTACAACGGCATTACTCAGTACAACCGAAACGGCTTGCTGTGGGATAAAAGCATGAGCGTGGACGGCATTAAAACCGGCCATACCAGCAACGCAGGCTACAGCCTCGTGAGCTCTGCGACCGAAGGGAAAATGCGCCTTGTCGCTGTCGTGATGGGCACACAGAGCGCCAATGCACGTAAGTCAGAAAGCAAAAAGCTGTTGAGCTACGGTTTCCGCTTCTTTGAAACCGTCGCACCGCACCAGGCTGGGGAAACCTTTGTCGAAGAGAAGATTTGGATGGGTGACAAAGACACTGTGAAGCTCGGTCTCGATCAAGACACCTTTGTGACCCTACCTCGTGGGCAAGCGAAAGAGCTGAAAGCCAGCTTTATCCTTGAAAAAGAGCTCGAAGCCCCCATTAACAAGGGTGACGTCGTTGGTAAGCTATACTATCAACTTGAAGGCGAAGATGTGGCTGAATACCCACTGCTGGCACTGGAAAGTGTCGAGCAAGGCAGTTTGTTCAGCCGCCTATGGGACTACATAGTGATGCTGTTTAAAAGCTTCCTATAAAGGCTAACCCTGCTGTCATGCTTAAAGCCGCCAAGGGCGGCTTTTCTATTTTTATCACCGCAGCCTAATACGCCCGTGGTCGGTACGCCAACCGCCTAACGTGGCCGCCAATCAGGCTCGGTTGAGGTTTGATGATTTTCGCAGTACTATGCACCGCTGCAAAAATCGACAGTCCAGTTTGGAGTAACAATATGCTGACTATTAATTCGGATGCAAAGCTAAAGGATTTACTCGAGTTCCCTTGCTCATTTACCTACAAAGTCATGGGCCACGCTAAACCTGAGCTACCAGAGAAAGTACTGGAAGTCATCCAGCGTCATGCTCCTGGTGACTACAGCCCAAGTGTGAAACCGAGCGCCAAAGGCAACTACCACTCGGTTTCCGTCAACATCACCGCCACCTCAATTGAACAGGTCGAAACCCTGTACAAAGAACTGGGTGAGATCGACATTGTTCGCATGGTTCTGTAATTATTTTTGATTTATTAAAATTTTTTTGAAAGCAGCGTAAGCTGCTTTCTTTTTAGATATCAGATAGATAATTATTCTAACCAAACTGATAGGTTAAAAATGTGTGGCTAGGTTGTAGTGCCTTTAGCAGAAGCAGTTTATAATCTTTCGACTTTATTAATGGATAACGGGCACAGCTATGCACAACCAGTTGGTGGTCAGACGACTAGGAAGACAAGATTACGAGCCGATTTGGCGCGCAATGCATGACTTCACTGACAGCCGAAATGACGACACCCAAGATGAAGTGTGGCTGGTTGAACACAATCCTGTGTTTACTCAAGGACAAGCGGGAAAAGCAGAGCACTTGCTCAGTACCGGTGATATTCCTGTGGTGCACAGCGATCGTGGCGGGCAAGTGACCTACCATGGCCCTGGTCAGTTAGTGGCGTATTTTCTGATTAACCTACGGCGCAAAAAACTCGGCGTGCGTGATTTGGTCACACATATCGAAAACCTCGTTATCCAAACGCTCAAAGCGTACAACATTGAATCCAACGCGCGCCCTGATGCACCTGGCGTGTATGTCGACGGACGTAAAATCTGTTCGTTGGGACTGCGAATCCGCAAAGGCTGCTCGTTTCATGGCCTAGCGCTCAATGTCGATATGGATTTGTCGCCTTTCCTGCGCATTAACCCCTGTGGCTATGCCGGAATGGAAATGGTGCAGGTTCGTCAGCTAAACACAGCGGCCTCTCTCCCTGACGTTGAAGAGTCGCTGATAAAAGAGCTCGTTACTTTACTTGGTTATGATCAAGTTGAATTTAGCACCACACGAGTAACGCCATAAAAAGTAAAGAGAAGTAAAGAGAAGCATGAGTAAACCGATTCAAATGGAAAAAGGCGTTAAGTATCGCGACGCTGACAAAATGGCCCTAATCCCCGTCAAGAACATGCCGACTGAGCAGAAGGAAGTCCTGCGTAAGCCTGAGTGGATGAAGATCAAGCTGCCTTCAGACAGTCAACGAATTCAAGACATCAAGTCAGCGATGCGCAAAAACAACCTGCACTCCGTTTGTGAAGAAGCCTCGTGTCCAAACCTAGCCGAGTGTTTTAACCACGGCACCGCCACCTTTATGATTCTTGGCGCGATTTGTACTCGCCGCTGTCCATTCTGCGATGTGGCCCATGGCCGCCCTCTTGCGCCAGAAGCCGAAGAACCGAAAAAATTGGCGAAAACCATCGCCGACATGAAACTCAAATACGTGGTAATCACCTCGGTGGATCGCGATGATCTGCGTGATGGTGGTGCTCAGCACTTTGCCGATTGTAACCGCGAGATTCGCGCACTCAATCCGCACATTCGTATTGAAACCTTAGTGCCGGATTTCCGTGGCCGCATGGATGTCGCGCTGGATCTGCTCAAAGACAATCCACCCGATGTTTTCAACCATAACCTTGAAACCGCGCCACGTCTGTACCGTAAAGCGCGCCCGGGTGCGAATTACAAATGGTCACTTGAACTGCTACGTAAGTTTAAAGAGCAGCATCCAGATGTCCCGACTAAGTCAGGCTTGATGATGGGGCTGGGTGAAACCAAAGAAGAGATCGTCGAAGTACTTAAAGATTTGCGTGCGCACGGCGTGACCATGCTCACGCTAGGTCAGTACCTTGCGCCAAGCCGCCACCACTTACCAGTGGAACGTTACGTGCCGCCATCAGAGTTTGATGAGTTGAAAGAGATTGCTCTAGAGCTTGGCTTTACTCACGCAGCGTGTGGTCCTTTTGTTCGCTCTTCCTACCATGCCGACCTTCAAGCGCAAGGCATTGAAGTCAGCTAACAAAGCGTAAAACCCATCGAATTTATCTAGGCTGGCCGAAAGGTCAGCCTTTTTATTGGCCCAACTTATTGCCTCAAATAATCACCCCAAAGCTTGAATGCCTTAGAGAGATTCTCTAAGCTAATGAAAAGATTATGAATCAAAGGGAATACGATGAAACTGACTGCACTTAGCATGGCCGCGATTGCCGTTGTCACAATCACCTCTGGCTGCGCCTCCAATACCAAACAAGACAACTTTCGTGAAGCCTCCTTTGAGCTGTGCAATACCGAAGTCGATCTCTATTCAGTCAGCGATGACGGCCGTGTACGTATTATTTGTTCCGACGGGTCTAAATTTGCGCTAGACAGCGAGAACACGCTGGAAACCATGCGCGACATCAACATTGATTACTGCGACGGTGAAGGGCTCGGCAAGTTCAGCGAAAGCAGCAAGTATTACTCCTTCAAGTGTAAATCTGGCACCCTGCTCAGCATCTCTAAATAATCCCTAAACGCAAAAACGCCCTTTATGTATTCACATAAAGGGCGTTTTTCTTTGTTTCGCTGAGCCGTCGCTCTGCAAAACAGGCTCGATATCGAACGGTGAGATTACGCGTAAACAGGTAGACGCTTACAGATCTCTAGCACCTTCGCTTTCGTCGCTTCAATCACTTCTTCGTTACCGATGTTATCCAGTACGTCACACATCCAGTTCGCGAGCGCTTTCGCATCTTCTTCACTGAAACCGCGGCGAGTGATCGCTGGTGTACCCACACGAATACCCGAGGTCACAAACGGGCTGCGAGGGTCATTCGGAACTGAGTTTTTGTTGACGGTGATGTTGGCTGCGCCTAGTGCCGCATCCGCATCTTTACCTGTGATGTCTTTGTCAATCAAGTCGACCAAGAACAGGTGGTTCTCTGTACCGTTAGACACGATTTTGTAACCACGCTCTTGGAACTGAGCCACCATCGCTTTGGCATTTTTCACCACGCGACCTTGGTACGCTTTAAATTCAGGCTCCATCGCTTCTTTAAACGCCACCGCTTTACCCGCGATAACGTGCATTAGAGGACCACCTTGACCACCAGGGAAGACCGCTGAATTCAGCTTCTTGTACATCTCCTCGCCAGCGTTAGAGAGGATAAGGCCACCGCGTGGACCCGCTAGGGTTTTGTGTGTCGTGGTCGTCACAACGTGCGCGTGAGGCACTGGCGTTGGGTATTCGCCCGCGGCAATCAGACCCGCTACGTGCGCCATGTCGACAAATAGGTACGCGTCCACTTTGTCTGCGATGTCACGCATGCGTTTCCAATCAACGATTTGAGAGTACGCAGAGAAACCGCCAATGATCATCTTGGGCTTGTGCTCAAGTGCTAGCGCTTCCATTTCGTCGTAGTTGATTTGGCCCGCTTCATCAATGCCGTAAGGAATGACGTTGTAGTGTTTACCCGAGAAGTTAACAGGAGAACCGTGCGTTAGGTGACCACCGTGTGCCAAGCTCATGCCCAAGACCGTATCGCCTGGGTTAAGCAGCGCCATGTAAACAGCACTGTTGGCTTGTGAACCTGAGTGAGGCTGTACGTTCGCGTACTCACAACCAAATAGCTGACAAGCACGATCAATCGCTAGCGCTTCTGCTTTATCGACGTACTCACAACCACCGTAGTAACGCTTGCCTGGGTAGCCTTCTGCATATTTATTGGTGAGCTGAGAGCCCTGAGCTTCCATTACACGTGGGCTGGTGTAGTTTTCTGAAGCAATCAGTTCAATGTGCTCTTCCTGGCGAAGAGTTTCTTCTTGGATAGCTGCGAACAGTTCCGCATCGTAATCTGCGATGTTCATATCACGCTTTAGCATCTGTATCTCCTGACTCAGATTAAGACTTAAATTGGCAAAAAAAACCGACTTACGACCCTGAGAATAACGTTTTTACGCTGACGCAAACGTTTGCATCGGGTTAATGACGCGCATTCTACATAATTTGATCTGGGTCATAAAGAGAAAAATACACTTTTTCTCATGCAGTTTTTTCATAATGTTTTACGAAGATTCTCATACGCGACATAACGTCAATCAATCACTTTGTCTGAATCCAGCTCTGCTTGCACAATAAACAGAGATCTCAGCCACCGATGCTCAACCCAGTTAACGTCGATCAATGAGTGTCAATTTTCTCCTTTACACCCCGTAAAACAGTGATTACATAGGTTTACCTTAAATTTCCTTCTCAAGCTACCGAAAACCTAATTTTTTCACTAGTATGCGCGCCATTATTTCCGATGAAAGTTTCAAATTGATGGAAAAACACTCACGTAAAGAAGATTGGATCGCGATTCTCACCGGGACATTTCTCGTCGCTCAAGGGGTATTCTTTCTCCAATCCGCTCAGCTACTCACTGGCGGTACAACAGGTCTCGCTCTGTTGGTCAGCCAATTCAGCACTTGGTCATTCGGTACACTCTACTTTGCCATGAACCTGCCATTTTACGCGCTCGCTTGGCAGCGGTTTGGCGCTCGGTTTGCGGTCAATAGTGCCATTTCAGGTGCTCTGGTCTCCATTTTCGCTGACCACCTCTATTTAGTGATAAAACTGGAGACCATTAATGAGATTTACTGTGCGCTGGCAGGTGGCTTGCTGATGGGGCTCGGGATGCTGATCCTATTTCGTCACCGCTCAAGCCTTGGCGGTTTCAACGTGCTCTGTTTATGGATTCAAGATCGTTTCGCCATCTCAGTGGGTAAAACTCAGTTGGCGATTGATGTGCTGATTTTAGTCGCGTCGTTCTTCTTTGTGACGCCTTACATCATTGGCTTGTCGATTCTGGGCGCTTTTTTGCTCAACCTCGTGCTCGCCATGAACCACAAACCGACGCGCTACACCGTTCAATACCGATAAAAAACAGCCCGCGAACGTGCGGGCTGAATCATTAATGCGCTTTACGCACCGTGACGTCTTGGCTGAGCTCTTTGTTGAGCTCCGCTTCAACATGGCCCGGTGATCGCGTGTTGGCCGAGATCAATCGGTACATGGCCGGAATGACAAACAAGGTCACTAAGGTGGCAAACGCCATACCAAAGAAGATCACCGTACCGACCGCAACGCGACTTTCATAGCCAGCGCCTGTCGAGAGTATCAATGGGATAGCGCCCGCTAGCGTGGTGAACGCCGTCATCATAATCGGGCGAAGTCGACGCGCCGCCGCATCAACAATCGCTTGCTCAAATTCAAACCCGCGGTCTCGAAGCTGGTTCGCGAACTCGACGATCAAAATGCCGTTTTTGGTCACCATACCTATCAACATGATCATGCCAATCTGGCTGTAGATGTTCATCCCCTCGCCCATAATCACCAGACCAAGGAAGCCACCAAACACGCCCATCGGTACGGTAAACATCACCACCAACGGGTTGATGAAGCTTTCAAACTGCGCCGCCAACACCAGATACGCCACCAGCAAAGCCAAACCGAACACCATCAATATGCTCGACTGATTCTCTTTGTAGTCTTTTGACTCACCCGAGTAGCTGACCGAAATATCCCCAGGCAGCAGCTCTACCGCTTGCTGATCAAGAAAGTCCAGCGCCTCACCTAAGGTGTAGCCGTCCGAGAGGTTGGCAGTGATGGTGATTGCTTTTTGCTTGTTGTAGTGAGACAGGCGTGTGGATGACGCCACCTCTTCAATCTTAGTCAAGGCATCGAGCGTCACTAGCTCACCGCCCGAGGTACGCATGTAGATTTGGCTCAAATCCGCGGCATTGTTGAAGCTGTTTTCATCACCGCGTAAATAGACGTCGTACTCTTCGCCGCGTTCCACAAAGGTGGTTTCGCTTTTGCCGCCCAGCATAATCTCAAGAGTGTCTGAGATATCCTGAACGCTGATCCCAAGCTCTGCTGCGCGTTGACGGTCAACCGAGACTACCAACTCTGGTGTACGCTCAGAGTAGTTAATGTCTGCCCCTTCCATATACGGGGACGCTTCGGCGATCGCTTCCAGTTTTTCCGCCCACGTTTTTAGCTCAGAGTAATCCGAGCCACCTAGAACAAATTGCACCGGCTCGCTAGAACCGCCTCTAAAGCCTGGCATAAACGGGAATACGCGCACATCGGCGATTCCTGATAGGGCTTTACGCACCTCACCCAGCGCCTCTTGTGCGGTGATGTCACGGTCATTCCAATCTTCCAGAATCATGATAACAAAACCGGTTTGGTCACCGGCATTGCCGCCAAACGCTGGCGATTGAATACTGAACGACTTCAAGAAACCTTGGCCAAGCAGAGGAATCAAACGCTTTTCGATGATGTCCATGTTCGCCGCCATGCGGTTGTAGCTGGTCGCATCCGCGCCACGCGCAAAAGCAAAAATAACTCCGCGGTCTTCTGAAGGGGTGAGCTGTGCGGGCACTTGTTGCATCAAGCCCCAACTGCCGCCGATACAAGCCATGATCACCAGAGGTGCGGCCCATTTCCACTTCAATGCGCCACGCAGCAGAGCACGGTACGTCGATTCGAGGCGGGCAAACATGCGATCAACAAACAGATTGAAACGATTCGGTTTGACGTTGGCTTTCAATAAATGACTACCAAGCACCGGAGTCAGCGTTAATGCCACCAGTGACGAGAAGATCACTGACATCGCCAGCAACACGGAGAATTCAGTAAACAGCAGCCCAACCATGCCATCCATAAAGGAGATCGGCAAAAACACCATCACCAATACCAAGGTGGTGGCAATGACCGCAAAGCCCACCTCACGTGTGCCTTTATACGCCGCAAGCAGTGGCTTCTCACCTTGCTCGATATGGTGGAAGATGTTTTCCACCACTACTATGGCATCATCCACCACCAGGCCAATCGACAAAATCAGCGCCATCAGAGTGATCAAGTTGATGGAAAAACCAAAATAGTACGCAGCGATAAACGAAGAAATCAGTGAAACGGGCACAGTGACGGCCGGGATCAAGGTCGCTCTCGCTTGGCCGATAAAGATGTACAACACCAAGATCACCAAGCCGCCCGTGATAAATAGCGTGTTGTAAACCTCGGAGATAGAACGTTCAATAAAGACCGTTGAATCGTAGTCAATCGCCAAACGGGTGCCAGCAGGTAGAAACTGCTGAATATTGTCGACCTCTTTGTGGACCAAAGTCGCCACATCTAAGGGGTTCGCATCCGACTGCGGCACAATGCCCATGCTGACGTTAACCACACCGTCGCTTTTAAAGGTCGAGTTTTCATTCTCGGCACCAATAAAGACATCGGCGACATCTTTTAGATAGATGGGCGTATTGTCGCTGGCGCGTTTGACCACCAGGTATTCAAAATCCTCGGCCTGATTGTAGCTGCGCGCGGTACGAACTGACATGACGATCTGATCGTTACGTACCTCGCCGCCGGGGCTTTCAATGTTTTCACTGCGCAGCGCTGAGGTAATGTCCGACGTCGTTACGCCGCGTCCGGCCATAAGCTCAGGCTTGAGCTTAACGTACATCACTTTGTACAAGCCGCCGGAAATATCGACCGAGCTCACCCCTGTGATCAAGCTGAAACGATCGAGTAATACCCGCTCAACGTAGTCCGTCAACTGGGTGCGATCCATCTCGGACGAGCTTAGGTTGATGTAAAGTGACGCCTCACCGGAACCATTGTTCTTAAACACCACAGGGTCGTCGGCTTCGTCCGGCAAAGAGCGCTGGGCGCGCGCCACCGCATCACGCACATCGCTCACCCCGGTGTTGAGGTCATACCCCAACTCGAACGTGATAGTAATGCGCGACATCCCGTTGCGTGTGGTCGAGGAGATCTCATCAATACCGCTAATACCCGAGAGCTGATCTTCCAACACTGAGGTAATCTGGCTTTCAATAATGGTGGCGGACGCGCCACTGTAGCGTGTGCTGATCGACACCACAGGGTTTTCGATGTCAGGCATTTCACGCACCGCCAGTTTGCTAAACGACACAATGCCAAACACACACAGCAGCAAGCTCAGTACGATGGCGGCAACCGGTCTTTTAACCGAAACATCGGATAACAGCATCAGTTCGCCCCTTCTTGTGCTGCACGCTCAACCTGACTTTTGAGCGGCTTACCATCTGGCCCAAGCTCACTCACAGTCACGCCATCACGCATATTAACAATGCCCTGCACTACGATCTTCTCACCGATATCGAGTCCTTGCTCAATCACCACTTGGTTGCCGATGCGCGCGCCGAGTAAAACTTCGGTTCGAGTGGCTTTACCCTGCTCATCGATGACGTAGACAAAACGCTTCGTGCCCGAATATTCAAGCGCTTGTACTGGAATAATGGGCGCTTCGATCGCTGGAAAGTCCATCTCTGCGGACACCAGCATGCCGGGTTTGAGCAGGTTGTCTGGGTTATCAAAGTGAATACGTACACGCAGGTTCAAGGTTTCCGCATTGATGCGTGAATCGATGCCGATCACCTCGCCTTCAAACACGCGACCTTGCCATGCCGCGTTGGTCGCTTTGACCTTCATACCTCGTGAAATCTGCGATAAATAGCGCTCTGGCACTTGAAGGTCTAACTGCATCACGGTGAGGTCGTCGAGCGTCAGCAGCTCTGAGCCAACGCTGACCAATTTGCCGCGACTGAAATCAATAAAGCCAACCGTACCGGAAAAAGGGGCACTAATATGGAGGTCATTCAGATTGGCATTGGCGGCGTCGAGGCGCGCTTTGGCAATATCGACGCTCGCTTTTTGCGCGTCGATTTCGGTTTGCGTAATGGCGTTACGTGACACCAAACGCTCAAATTCTTTGAGTTTACGCTGCTCATCTTTGAGGTAAGCCTGCGCTTCCACCACCGCTGCGCGTGCTTTATCGTCATCAAGCTTAACAAGCAGTTGCCCTTGCTGAACTTCTTGATTCGCCAGCACCGCAATGGTGTCCACTTTACCGGCCACTTCTGATGCGATAGTGACCGATTGATCCGCTTTCAGTTTGCCGACCAAAGATAGCGATTGCGATACTTGATGGATATCCACAGGCTCAGTGATCACACTGATACTCGGACCACGCGCGAACGCGACGGATGTGTTGGCCAACATCGATAATGACAACAGACTTACAAAAATTTTCTTTTTCATGATGATAGTTCAGTCCAATTAAACCCAACTTATTCTAGCGCTTTATACGTAGATACAACGTCAAGTAATGTAAAGAGTGAGAAATAAACAGTAAGAGAAGCGCGACTTTTGTGTCCTTTATGGTGAATAAATCCCGTCTTTGCCCAAAAAGGCACCATTCAGTTCAAAATGCTAAGAAAAGGCTTTACAGCTTGGGCGAGTTTGCTATGATTCGCTCCGCACTTGATTGATGGGTTGGGAAATCATCCGTTAAGTATAAAAATTCCTGGAGGGGTTCCCGAGTGGCCAAAGGGAGCAGACTGTAAATCTGCCGGCACTGCCTTCGATGGTTCGAATCCGTCCCCCTCCACCATATTCGCTCTAACGAGCACGCTTGATTGATGAGTTGGGAAATCATCAGTTAAGGATAAAAATACCCTGGAGGGGTTCCCGAGTGGCCAAAGGGAGCAGACTGTAAATCTGCCGGCACTGCCTTCGATGGTTCGAATCCGTCCCCCTCCACCATACTCGCTCTAACGAGCACGCTTGATTGATGAGTTGGGAAATCATCGGTTAAGGATAAAAACACCCTGGAGGGGTTCCCGAGTGGCCAAAGGGAGCAGACTGTAAATCTGCCGGCACTGCCTTCGATGGTTCGAATCCGTCCCCCTCCACCATATTCGCTCTAACGAGCACGCTTGATTGATGAGTTGGGAAATCATCAGTTAAGGATAAAAAACCCCTGGAGGGGTTCCCGAGTGGCCAAAGGGAGCAGACTGTAAATCTGCCGGCACTGCCTTCGATGGTTCGAATCCGTCCCCCTCCACCATATTGACGAAAGCCAGCTCATTGAGCTGGCTTTTTTGCATCTATACTTCTGCGCTCCTATACTTCTTCGTTCCTATACTTCTTCGTTTCTATACTTCTTCGTTTCTATACTGTCGCGTTCCTTTCCAAACACCGCTGCTTTTTTCTCACTTCGCATTTAGCCGATAGAAAAATGCCCTGACAAGCAGGGCAAAAAGCGGGGGTAACGCTCGGTTTGGGTTATCTCTCGTTCTACACTTCGCTGAGAATAATCCGCGTTTCGTATGGCCTTAATACCTGATGACGAGTGACTGGCTCTGAGCAATCGGCTGAATGATCGGCATAATTGCCAAGAAGATAACGCGCCTTGTCGAGCTCGAATGCATCGGGTAACTCGCACTGCGTTTCTTCACCATAGTAGTTGCTCAGACAGATCAGCGTTTGATTGCCATTACGGCGTTGATAACCAAACACGGAAGTGTGGGTAGGATAGAGGTCAAGGTAATCCCCGTCGGTGATCACCGCGATCGCTTTACGCAGTTGAATCAAGCGTTGATAGAAGTAGAACACAGAGTTTTGGTCGGCGACAGCTTGCTCGGCGTTAATTTCTTGGTAGTTGCTGGCGATATCGAGCCAAGGCTGGCCCTTGGAAAATCCTGCATTACGCTCACCATTCCATTGCATTGGCGTGCGAGAGTTGTCACGCGATTTTTGCGCCAAGATGGCTAACATGGCTTGCTCGCTCAGTCCTTGTTGGTTGACCATGATGTCGTACATGTTGATGCTCTCCACATCTCGGTACTGAGAGATCGAGTCATAGTTGGGATTGGTCATGCCAATCTCTTCCCCTTGGTATATGTAAGGGGTGCCCTGCATCATATGGATGGAGGCCGCCAACATCTTTGCCGACTCGACTCGATAGCGGCGATCGTCGCCCAAGCGGCTCACGATACGCGGCTGATCATGATTACACCAAAAGAGCGCGCCCCACCCTTGGCCATTCAGCCCGGTTTGCCAGTGGTTGAATATTTGTTTTAGGGCGAGAAAATCAAACGGTGCATGACTCCACTTCTCACCATTGGGGTAGTCCACTTTGAGATGATGGAAATTAAACACCATCGACAACTCACGGCCATCGAGTGACGAGTACTGCTGACAATGTTCCAGTGTAGTGGACGACATCTCCCCCACTGTCACACTGCCATATTGCTGAAAGACGGCGTCGCTGATCTCTTGTAGATAAGTGTGCACTTTTGGGCCATCGGTGTAAAAACGGCGACCATCGCCACACTCATCATTGGGGAAGTCTTGCTGCTTGGAAATCAAATTAATCACATCCAAACGGAAACCATCGACCCCTTTTTTGGCCCAAAAACTGATGATCTCTTTCACTTCAGCGCGCACTTGCGGGTTTTCCCAGTTGAGATCCGCTTGCTCTTTGGCAAAGAGATGCAGGTAATACTGCCCTGTTGGCTTATCTAACTCCCATGCGCTGCCGCCAAATTTGGATTGCCAGTTATTAGGCGCTTGTCCGTCAACCGGATCTTTCCAGATATAGTAGTCTCGATATGGGCTGTGTTTATCGCCAAGGGCAGATTGAAACCACGCATGCTCTGTTGACGTGTGGTTCACAACAATATCCATGATGATTCGAATCCCACGCTGATGGGCCTTGGCGAGCAACGCATCAAAGTCCGCCATGGTGCCAAACTCGGGATTGATCGCGTAGTAGTCAGAAATATCGTAACCATTGTCGACCATAGGTGATTGGTAAACCGGTGTTAACCAGATGGCGTCAACCCCAAGGTGTTTGAGGTAATCCAGCTTAGCGATGATCCCTTGGAGATCACCGGTGCCTTTCGCCCCGCTATCACAAAAACTTTTTGGATAGATTTGATAAATGGTGGCAGTTTTCCACCAATTGGCCTCTTGAGTTGTTCGTGTCATATCACGCCTAAAATTTCAGTAACAAAGAAGGGGCGCTGAGAATAGAGAGCGACCAAGGCCGCTCCGTCAGCGTTATGCGTTCGCAGGCTCAAGTTCGCCTTTAGACTGCGCACGTTTATAGAAGAAGAGTGTCAGCATGGCAGGCAGAGCTATGGCCACCAGCATCGCCATCGCGTAAACACTCCAATACTGGGGCTGGATAGAGAGAATACCCGGCAAGCCGCCGACCCCAATACCGTTCGCCATGACGCCAGCACTGCCACAAATCGCCGCCGCGACCGCACTGCCAATCATCGCGCTTAGCATAGGGAACTTGTACTTTAAGTTGATGCCGTACATTGCTGGCTCAGTCACCCCTAGATAAGCAGAAATGGCAGCAGGTACAGAGATGTCACGCTCTCCGTGTTTTTTGCTGATCAGGATGATGCCCACTACCGCTGATGCTTGAGCGATATTCGATAGTGCAATCAGCGGCCAAATCGGTGTGCCACCTAATTCTTGCATCAGTTGCAGGTCAACCGCATTGGTGGTGTGGTGGATACCGGTGATCACCAAAGGCGCGTACAAGAAGCCGAATATCATCGAGCCAATCACCGCAAAGTCGCCGGTCATGGCAGCCTTAGCAGCAAACGCAACACCGTTACCCAACACGCGGCCAAATGGACCAATCAGGGAGTGCGCCAACACGACAGAGAGAATAATGGAGACAAACGGCACCACAACAAGGTAGAGGTAAGAGGGTACAATGCGCTTTAAGTTGGTCTCAATCAACGCCAAGGCGACCCCAGCCAACATCGCGGGGATCACCTGCGCTTGATACCCGACCTTTTCAATCACAAACAGGCCAAAATCCCACGCTTCGGGCACTTGCTTACCGATCAAATACGCGTTCATGAGCTGAGGTGAGACTAAGGTTACCCCAAGCGTGATGCCCAGAATCGGCGTACCACCCAGTTTTTTCACCGTTGACCAACACACACCCACCGGTAGGAAGAAGAAAATCGCTTCGCCAATCAACCACAGGAAACTGTGCACCGTGGCCCAAAACTGGCTGATTTGCGTTAATGTTTGGCCATCAAACATCCGGATGTCGCCAATCACATTGCGGAAACCTAAAATCAGACCACCGGTGATGATCGCAGGCAACAGCGGAACAAAGATTTCCGCAAGATGGGAAATACCACGCTCAAGAAGGTTCATGTTCTGTCTTGCCGCGAGTTTGGCTTCCTCTTTCGACGCAGCAGATTGACCGGATAGCTCAATCAACACTTTGTAGACTTCATCGACTTCCGTGCCAATCACCACCTGAAACTGCCCGGCATTGGTGAAGCAACCTTTTACCATTGGCAACGCTTCAAGGGCTTTTTCATCGGCTTTACCGGTGTCGTTTAACACAAAGCGTAGCCGCGTCAAACAGTGACTTACACTGGCGATGTTGTCACGTCCACCGACTCGCTCAATCAGACGTTCGACGTCTTGCTTGGCTATCTTACTCATTTCCATGTCCACCCTCATTGGATTCTATTGATATTAGTCTGCGATTGCAGACATTCAAACTGACTCTGTTTGATTGTTATTATATTAATGGGAACATTCCCATAAATTCGACATTATAATCCCAAAAAGCGCATGACATTAAAACGGGAACAGTCCCATAAATTGAAAATGATCACACTAAATAAGAAATTGCCAACGGATTCAGATAGTTAAATTTGGATGGGTTGTTGAGTGATGTGCACCTGATCAGAACTACCATTGATCTTATTGATCAATACGTTAGCCGCTTTTTCACCCGCTTGAGCGTAACCAGGGTCGATACTAAAGACATTCGGAAATAGGAAAGAGAGCAGCTCGCTGCCGCCTACGCCTGTCACGTTGACAGAGTCACGACCGAGCTCTTGCAAACGCTTGATGACGCCAAGTGCTAAGGTGTCACTGGCACACACAATCGCGTCGGTGCGCTCTGACAACACCTTATCCACCAACGCGTAAGCACTGTCATGACTGAGCTGACCGGTTTGATAGCAAGGAGCGATCTGGTTGTGCTCACACCAGCTCAAGTAGGCGTCCAAACGCAGTTTACCTGTGGTTTTATCACTGGGATCGACGCCGATAAACGCGATATTTCGGCACGCACGTTGATGGAGGTGATTGAGCGCGTGCGTGATGACGCCTTGGTTGTCGTAGTTGATCGAAGAGACAGCGTCCGTCTCCATCGCGATCACCACACAGCGCGCCTGCCACTGCGCTAGACGCGCGACGTCCAAATCACTAAAACCAAAGACGATAACGCCATCCACATTGCGTCTTTTCAACACCTCTAAGTGTTCATTGGTCATCCGGCGATCAAACTGGCTCTCCATGATCACCACGTCGTAGCCTTGTTGATACAAGACGGCAAGCATACTGCTCACCGCCCTGTTTTCTGAAGGGGAGTCAAGACGAGAGATAATCACCCCAACCACTTTTTGTCGCCCACCACGCATCGATTGCGCCGATTTGGACGGCACATAACCCGACTCCTGAATCACTCGCTCCACTTTGGCGCGGGTTTCCGGTTTGACTTTCGGGTCATTGGTCAGCACACGTGAGACGGTCGACTTTCCGACGCCAGACAGCTTGGCAATATCAACAATGGTGAGTTTTTTGCTCATGTTCCTACGTCATTAAAAGCCATGCCAAGGCGAAGGCCTTGGCTATTGAGGTGCAGTAACTTGGATTTAATCAGTGACACATTGGGTAAAGCGCTGATCTTGATAGTTCAAACGCGCTTCGTTGCCTTTAATTGCCAAATTGACAGCCGGCGTCACTTCTTGGCCATCGTCCATTAGCGCGTAGCGGCTACCCGAACCTGAGGGTAGCTGAGTTAGACGCAGCGATTTGCCCTCTACTTTAACCAGTGCGGCCTCTTCACCAGAAAGGTAAGCGGCTGAAAACTGCTTGCCCTCATCACACTGGTAGGTATGGAACTTTACTGGCGCGCTCGCCTGCTCGCTTTGCGCGCAGCCCAACATCAATCCCGCGACTGCCCACAAGGCTAAATGCTTGTTCATACTCGACTCCTTGAGTGTTTGTGCCTTTGACTGTTCGTTGTCCGTCAATGGTTTTATTGGTTAACGGTCTTTGTTAGCTAACGGTATTTGTTAGATAGTGCGGCACATCGGCAAGACTATCAAGCACCACGCTTGCTAGCGCTTCACCTTGTTCGGTCACCGGTTTGCCTGAGCGGACCAAAATCTTCTGCCCTACCCCAGCAGCCTCTGCCGCCATCAAATCTTGCGCCTTATCACCGACCATGACCGATTTGGCCATATCGATATCGAGAAAGCGCTGCGCTGACTGGAACATCCCCGGCTTTGGCTTACGACATTCGCAATCTCGATCGTCGCCATAATCAGGGTGATGCGGACAGTAATAGAAGCCATCAAACTCGACACCGTGATCGACAAAGTTCCAATCCATCCATTGCGTCAGTGACAAGAAGCGATCTTCGCTAAACTTGCCACGGGCTATACCCGACTGATTGGTCACCAGCACCAATAGGTAGCCCATCTGCTTGAGTTGCTTCGTCGCCTCAAATACGCCATCGATAAACTCGAAATCATGCTCATCATGCACGTAACCGTGGTCAACGTTGATGACGCCATCTCTATCTAGAAAGACTGCTGGTTTTGCCAAAATATGTGTCTCTGTCTGCTGTGTTTGGCTCGAATTATACCTTAAAACGAGCGAATTGCAGCAAGGCGAGCGCTATCGCTTTAGCGCCTGTGAATAAGGCCATTTGCCCGCGTTATTTCTTTCTTATCTATCTCATGACGAAACAATCTCCGCACAAGAGAGTTAAAAAAGGCGTTTGGACGTCTAGCCGTAAAAATATCTATTGACACTAAACCTGCAAACCCATAGCATCGTCTACCAAATGAGAGGTAGTTCAAAATAATCGACTTCTCACCAAGTTATTTGCAAGCGGGTTAACTGATGATTGAAATTAATCAAGTCAACAAGGTGTTTTATCAGGGCAGCAAGGAAATCCATGCGCTGAAAGACATTAACCTTACGGTTCCTCAAGGAACGATTTTCGGTGTTATTGGCTCTTCTGGAGCAGGGAAAAGTACACTGATTCGCTGCGTGAACATGTTGGAAGCGCCCACCTCAGGTTCAATCAAGGTTGATGGTGTTGATTTGACGACACTGTCTAAATCACAGCTGAGCCAAGCACGCCGCAATATCGGTATGATTTTCCAGCACTTTAATCTGCTTTCATCCCGCACTGTGTTTGATAATGTCGCACTGCCACTTGAACTGGCGGGCAAAGACAAAAACGCCATCACCACTAAGGTAACCGAACTACTGAAACTGGTCGGCCTTGCAGATAAGCATGAGAGCTACCCGTCAAACCTCAGTGGTGGTCAGAAACAACGTGTTGCGATCGCTCGTGCGCTCGCGTCAGACCCTAAAGTGCTGCTGTGTGATGAAGCGACCAGCGCGCTCGATCCCGCGACCACTCAATCGATTCTTGAGCTGTTAAAAGAGATCAACCGCAAGCTGAACATTACTATGCTTTTGATCACTCACGAGATGGACGTGGTCAAAAGCATTTGTCACCAAGTGGCGATCATCGGTGGTGGTGAATTGGTGGAGAAAGGCACGGTTGGTGATATTTTTGCTCACCCGAAAACCGAGCTGGCGCACCAATTTATTCGCTCTACGCTCGACTTGTCGATCCCAGAAGATTACGAGGCTCGCTTGCAAAGCAGCCGCGTTGAAGGCAGCTACCCTCTGGTACGCCTTGAATTCACTGGCGCAACCGTCGATGCACCGCTGATGAGCCAAATTGCGCGTAAATTCAATATCGATGTCAGCATTCTGAGTTCAGACTTAGATTACGCCGGTGGCGTAAAATTCGGCATGATGGTCGCCGAGCTATTTGGTAATGAGCAAGACGACAACGCAGCAATCGAATTTCTGCGTGAACACAATGTAAAGGTAGAGGTGCTTGGCTATGTCCTTTAACACGATTTCACAGTGGCTCGAGCTTAACAGTAAGCTATTGATTGGCGCGACGTGGGAAACCCTCTACATGGTCGCCGTCGCGGGTATCGTGGGCTTTGCTGTCGGTATCCCTCTCGGCGTTATCTTACACACGACCAAAAAAGGCGGCCTACTAGAAAACACCAAACTCAATGGTGTGTTGGGCGCAATCGTCAATATTGGTCGCTCCGTGCCGTTTTTGGTGTTGATGGTTGCCATCATCCCTGTGACGAAACTGTTGGTGGGCACTTTTATCGGTACCACCGCCGCCATCGTGCCGCTCACGATTGGTGCGATTCCATTCGTCGCTCGCCTGATTGAAGGCGCACTACTGGAAGTGCCAAGCGGTTTGGTCGAGGCTGCGCAATCTATGGGTGCGACGCCAATGCAAATCATCAGTAAAGTATTGCTTCCTGAAGCGATGCCGACCATCGTCAACTCCGTCACCATCACTTTGGTGACATTGGTGAGCTACTCAGCAATGGCGGGTACAGTGGGCGGCGGCGGTCTGGGTGATGTCGCGATACGTTACGGATTCCACCGCTACGATGTGGTCATCATGGCTGTGACAGTGGTGATGCTCATCGTACTGGTTCAAATTATTCAATCTATCGGCGATGCAATTGTACGCCGAGTGGATCACAGATAAACATTAAGATTTTCACAAGGAGAAGGTCATGAAATTTAATCTTAAAGGTCTTTTGGCGATTGCCGCTGCGGCATCTGCATTGGTTCTGTCTGGTTGTGGCGAAAAAGAAGCGGACAACAGCAAAATCAAAGTCGGCGTGATGGCGGGTGCAGAAGCACAAGTTGCTGAAGTAGCAGCAAAAGTGGCGAAAGAGCAGTTCGGTCTGGATGTAGAATTGGTGACATTCACGGATTACGTTACTCCTAATGCAGCCTTGGATGACGGTTCAATCGACATCAACGCGTTCCAGCACAAACCATACCTAGATCAGCAAATTGCTGACCGTAGTTACAAGCTGGCTATCGCAGGTAACACTTTCGTTTACCCAATCGCGGGTTACTCTAAGCAAGTGACCTCTGTGGAAGAGATCGAAGAGGGTGCACGTATCGCCGTTCCTAACGATCCAACTAACCTAGGTCGCTCATTGATTCTACTTGAGCAGCAAGGTCTGATCACACTGCGTGAAGGCGTTGGTCTACTGGCAACGGTACGTGACATCGTTGAAAATCCAAAAAACATCTCAATTCTTGAGCTAGACGCAGCCCAGCTTCCACGCTCTCTTGATGATGTTGCGCTGTCTGTCATCAACACCACTTACGCAAGCTCTATCAACCTGACGCCAGAGAAAGACGGTGTGTTTGTTGAAGATAAAGAGTCACCATACGTGAACCTTATCGTTGCGCGTGAAAACAACGTCTCAGCAGAGAATGTACAAAACTTCGTAAAAGCTTACCAAACTGACGAAGTGTACAACGCTGCTTCAGACATCTTCCAAGGTGGTGTCGTTAAAGGTTGGTAATCTGACCTAAACGCACAATACCCCAATAAATACCAAAAAGGGTCGACGTTCATGTCGACCCTTTTTCTATCTTGGAATTCTCTGTTCTAGGAGCATTCTCTGCAGTCTGTCATTGTGGATTATTTACGCCCCAACATACGACTCAAAGTGCCATCCTTATCGACCCATTGATGCTTAAGCGCCGCCGCAATGTGGAGCACCAAGGCAGCAATGATGATCTTAGGGGCAAACCCATGCACTGCACCCCCTAGAGATTGCAGCCACTCTATTTTTTCCCCTGCAGCAAGGATCTCGACGCCAAATACCTCCAGTGCTCGCCCGCCGCCGACGCTCATGGCGATGCCTGAGATAGGCATCAGTAGTGTCGCCAGCATCAAAATGCCATGAATCGACTTGGCTAGAATCTCTTGTACTCGGGTCAACACCGCCGAGCTTTCAATCGGCCCTTCTTTGAGTCGCCACGCCACGCGCAACACAGCGATCAGCAAAATAATCACGCCAAGGGATTTGTGAATCCCCATTAACTCGCCTTTGGCTGGGCTTCGCTCCATTTGCTCAAGATACAAGCCAAGGCCTAACACGCCAATAAAACCAAGGCCCGTTAACCAGTGAAAAAAGAGGGTGGGTTTAGAATGTGGATTGCTCATGATGACGCTCTCTTATTAAAAGTATGCTGTCTATTATCTGGTCACCCTAGCCATCAATCCAGAGACTTCTAAGTAAAAAAACGTAAAGAGCAAAAAACGTAAAGAGCAGGCAAAAAAAAGCCGAAGCAAACGCTTCGGCTAAGGAAAAGTGTGAGTCTATCGACTACGGCGTGTAGTAGGTCGCCGCGCCCGGACCAACAGGTAGACCAAGGATGAAGACCCATACGTAGAAGAGTATACTCCAACCAACGATAAAGCAGATTGAGTACGGCAGCATCGTCGCGATGAGAGTACCGATACCGAGATTCTTCATGTAGCGCGTTGCCACAGCGAGGATCAGACCAAAGTAACTCATCATAGGTGTGATGATGTTGGTCGTTGAGTCACCAATACGGTAAGCCGCTTGAATCGTTTCTGGTGCGTAGCCAACCAGCATCAACATAGGCACGAAAATCGGTGCGGTGACCGCCCACTGCGCTGACGCTGAACCGATCATCAAGTTGATGAAGCCGCACATCAAGATAAAGGCGAAGAACAGCATTGGGCCAGTAAGACCAATATTTTGCAAGAAACCGGCACCGGCTACGGCAAACACTTGACCAAAGTTCGTCCATTTGAAAAATGCAACAAACTGCGCAGCAAAGAAGACTAAGACAATGTACATGCCCATTGATGACATGGATTTAGACATCGCATCAATCACGTCACGGTCATTGTTCATCGTGCCCACTACGCGGCCGTAAACAAAGCCAGGAATCGCGAAGAAGACAAAGATAAACGCCACGATGCTCTTAAGGAACGGAGAACCCGCGACAGTACCTGTACTTGAGCGCAATACGCCATCTTCTGGAACGATAGTCCAAGCCAGCAGCGCCGATACCACTAGGATCGCAATACCTGCCAACTTCAAGCCTTTCTTTTCGATAGCCGTCAGGCTACCCATTTTGTCTTGAGACAGATCTTCCGCCGCTTCTTCGTCATTGTATTTACCCAGTTTTGGCTCAACGATTTTCTCAGTCACGAAGGCACCGGTAATGGCGATAAAGAAGGTGGAGACGAACATAAAGTACCAGTTCACCTCAGGACCGACGGTGTAAGTTGGGTCGATCATCTGAGCGGCGGTCTCGGTAATACCAGACAGCAGTGGATCCACCGTACCAATAAGCAAGTTCGCCGAGTAGCCACCGGATACACCGGCAAACGCCGCCGCCAAGCCCGCCAAGGGGTGACGACCCAAAGAGTGGAATAGCATCGCTGCCAGTGGGATCAGAACCACATAGCCTAGCTCAGACGCGGTGTTAGAAATGATACCAGCAAAAACCACGGTCACAGTAACCATGCGCTTAGACGCGCCCATCACCATACCGCGCATCGCGGCAGAAAGTAGACCCGAGTGTTCAGCGATCGCAACACCTAACATGGCGACCAATACCGTCCCGAGCGGCGCAAAGCCAACGAAGTTCTTCACCAGGTTGGTCACGATCAGTTGAAGGCCTTCAGCGTTCAGTAAGCTGACCACATGAATCATTCCATCTGCGGCACGACCGCTTGCCCCTTCAGGACGAGGATCGATGACTGACACTTCGAAGTACCCGGCAACGCCAGATAGCACGAGAATCGCGAGACAGAAAATAGCAAATAGTGTGATTGGGTGGGGTAATAGGTTCCCCAAATACTCTACCGAGTCAAGAAAGCGGGTAAAAATAGGCTTTTTCGGCGAGCTTTGTTTCATTGAAGCAGATGAACTCATCTGTTCCCTCCTTGTCGTTTTTCCTACGCTTTTGTGACAGGGCTGTCACAAAAGCTTGGGCAGAGTACTCGACAAGAAGGTCAATTAGAAATCCTAAATGTTACAAAACGTATCAAATAGAAGAATAATTAACCAAAAAACTTAGCTTACAATGAAAAATATCACTAATTAAACGATAAATATCAACATAAAAAACCACAGATAAAATAAACACCATCAATCATTTGTTACTTTTGCACCGCCTTAAAGCGAGGATTGGTTTTGCAGATCACGTATAAGCGCCCTCTTCGTTTAACGATTTGGCAATCAGGATGACGGCTTTTTGCACTCTTTAATGATTTCACGACTTTCATCTCTTAATTCTCCATTGATTGTTATATTATAACATATCAATTAATAATCATTATCAATAAGAAAAGCAAGCAAAATTTGTGATACTTTGCCGTATCAATCCGTACTGAAGACCTTAGCCATGTATTCCATAGAACCGATTGGCCTTATCGAAAGCCCTTACAAAGAGAAATTCGCCGTTCCTCGTCAACCTCGCTTGGTCCCTGCTGCGCGATCACGCGTCAAGCTGCAAGGGGCGGCCAATAGCCCTGAAGCCGTGCGTGGATTAGAGCAGTTTTCTCACGTGTGGTTGCTGTTTTTGTTTGATCAGAATCTGCAAGCGGGATGGAAGCCCACTGTGCGTCCGCCTCGCTTGGGCGGCAATGAGCGCATTGGTGTGTTTGCCTCGCGCTCGACATTCAGACCTAACGGTATCGGCATGTCGGCGGTCGAAGTCAAAGGGGTGAGCAAGCAAGGCGATCAGATCTATCTGGATCTGGGCAACGTCGACTTGGTCGACGGCACCCCGATTATCGACATCAAGCCCTATATCCCCTACTCAGATTCAGTGGCTGAGGCCAAAGGAGGCTACGCAGAAGCAGAGCCCGAAACCTCTCAAGTCCACTTCTCCTCGATTGCGCTAGCCACGCTCGACAAGCGCCACGATGCTGAGTATGTCAAAACCGTTATCGAACAAGTACTGGCGCAAGACCCTCGTCCGGCCTACAAAAAGAATAAGCCCGACGACAAGGAATATGCGGTAAATTTGTTCGATCTGAACGTCAAGTTCACCGTTCACGATAACTTAATAACAGTTACTGCGATTGAAAGCTTTTGACAACACTCTTTGGCTGATATTATAAGCGGCTAACCATTTTCCCTTTGTGGGATCTTCATACTTCAGCCTATTGGCTTGAGTATCTAACTTTACTAAACGGATAAATTGAATGCGTACCAGTAACTATCTTCTTTCTACTCTTAAGGAGACTCCAAACGACGCAGAGGTCGTGAGCCACCAGCTCATGCTCCGCGCGGGTATGATCCGTAAGCTGGCTTCAGGTCTATACACCTGGCTGCCTACTGGTCTGCGTGTGCTGCGTAAAGTCGAAAACATCGTTCGTCAAGAGATCGACAATGCAGGCGCCGTCGAAACCTTGATGCCCGTTGTTCAGCCGTTTGAACTATGGGAAGAGACAGGCCGCAGCGAGAAGATGGGTCCTGAGCTCCTTCGCTTTACTGACCGTCATACGCGTCCGTTTGTTCTAAGCCCAACTGCAGAAGAAGTGATCACTAGCCTAGTGCGCAACGAAGTGAGCTCTTATAAACAGCTACCGCTCAACCTGTACCAAATCCAAACCAAATTCCGCGATGAGCGTCGTCCACGTTTTGGCGTAATGCGTGCACGTGAATTCTGCATGATGGATGCATACAGCTTTGACATCGACAAAGAAGGTCTAGAGAAATCTTACCAAGCAATGCACGATGCTTACTGTAAAGCCTTCGATCGCATGGGACTTGAGTACCGCCCAGTACTGGCTGACTCTGGCGCTATCGGTGGTAGTGGTTCTCAAGAGTTCCACGTACTTGCGGAAAGTGGTGAAGACCTCATCGCCTTCTCGACTGAGTCTGATTACGCAGCGAACATCGAAAAAGCCGAAGCGGCCGCACCTGCTGGTGAGCGCGCTGAGCCAACTCAAGAGATGACGCTGGTGGATACGCCAAACGCGAAAACCATCGCAGAGCTTGTAGAGCAACACGGTCTACCTATCGAGAAGACAGTCAAAACGCTGTTCGTAAAAGCCTCTGACGAAGTAGACGCAGACATCATCGCGCTAATCATCCGTGGCGACCACGAACTAAACGAAGTGAAAGCAGAAAACTTGCCTCAAGTTGCTGCTCCTCTAGAGATGGCAAGCGAAGAAGAGATTCGCGCACTGATCGGCGCAGGTCCTGGCTCACTCGGCCCTGTTGGTCTTGAGTTGCCATTCATCGTTGACCGCACTGTTGCTGTAATGAGCGACTTCGGTGCAGGTGCGAACGTTGATGGCAAGCACTACTTCGGTATCAACTGGGGTCGTGACGTTGAGCTTGGCCAAGTTGAAGATCTGCGTAATGTTGTCGAAGGCGATCCAAGCCCATGTGGAAAAGGTACCCTAATGCTTAAGCGTGGTATCGAAGTGGGTCACATCTTCCAGCTTGGCAATGTTTACTCACAAGCGATGAACTGTGGCGTGCTGGGCCCTGACGGTAAGAACGTCATCCTGGAGATGGGTTGTTACGGTATCGGTGTGTCACGTGTTGTGGCTTCAGCGATTGAACAAAACCACGACAAATACGGCATCATCTGGCCAGACGCTCTAGCGCCTTTCCAAGTAGCGATCGTACCAATGAACATGCACAAGTCTGAAGAAGTGAAAGAAGCAGCTGAGAAGCTGTACGCTGAACTGACGGCTATGGGTATCGAAGTCCTATTCGATGACCGTAAAGAGCGCCCAGGCGTTATGTTCTCTGATATGGAACTGATCGGTATTCCTCACACTATCGTGATTGGTGACCGTTCAATGAAAGAAGGCAACTTCGAGTACAAGAACCGCCGCTCGGGAGAGAAGACGCCAGTCGCTATCGCTGACGTGATTGAGCACCTCAAGGCACAACTTAGCTAATACCGCTTAAGCGATACAAACAAAAAGGGTTGACGTGAAAGCGTCAACCTTTTCTATTTTGGACGTTTGCTCAATGGCGACGCTACTCCAAAGGCTCTGTCGGCGCTTGACTGGCGACCTTCTTCTCGGCATAAGCCACATCTACCAGCGCATCCGCATTGCCATCAATCAGCTCGCCAAAGTGAAAGATACCAAACTCACCCGGCTTCATCCGATGCCAGGTTTCATTGTCCGTCAGCGGTTGAGTAGCAATCACTGAGACAATATCGTTGGGCGTCGTCTCTTCTTGAAAGTTGATGGTGACATCTTCATCAATCAATGTCGCTTGCCCAAAAGGCGCGCGACGAGTGATCCAATACAGATGATTGGTGCAATACGTCATCACATACTCTCCGTCAGAGAGCAACATATTGAAGACCCCTTTCTCTTTGAGCATGTCACAACACATGGCCACAAAACGAAATACTCCCACCATATCGTGCGGTGGTTGTGGGTAACGATCTTCCATCTGCTTGAGCAGCCAACAAAACGCCATCTCACTGTCAGTTTGCCCCACTGGACGATGCCGACCTGTGTCCATCTGTTGGTAGTCCGTCAACTGGCCATTGTGGGCAAAAGTCCAGTAACGCCCCCACAGCTCGCGGGTAAACGGATGGGTATTTTCCAGATTCACACCACCACGGTTGGCTTGGCGGATATGGCTGATGACCGCGCGGCTCTTAATCGGATAGTTTTGCACTAACTCGGCAATTTTCGACTGACAGCTAGGGTTAGGGTCTTTGAAATTACGAAAACCTTTCCCCTCATAGAAGGTGATCCCCCAGCCATCACTGTGCGGGCCAGTTTTTCCCCCACGCTGCATTAAGCCAGTGAAACTGAAACAAATATCGGTCGGAACGTTGGCACTCATACCGAGCAATTCACACATGCTTCAAACCACTCCCTGTCAACGTGATGGCGTAATTACGCCATCTCCTTTTCAATCAATTGGATCACAATGTGGATGATTTTGATGTGGATCTCTTGAATGCGATCCGCATAGCCAAAATGAGGAACACGAATCTCGATATCCGCTACCCCCGCCATTTTGCCACCGTCTTTACCCGTCAGAGCGATGGTTTTCATGCCTTTCGCTTTTGCCGCTTCTATCGCCTTAAGAATGTTCCCTGAGTTGCCCGAGGTAGAGAGGCCAAACAGAACATCCCCAGCCGAACCGACCGCTTCAACATAACGAGAGAAAACAAAGTCATAGCCAAAATCGTTGCTAACACAAGAGAGGTGACTTGGATCTGAAATGGCAATCCCAGGGTAACCCGGACGATTTTCACGATAGCGTCCAGTGAGCTCTTCGGCGAAATGCATCGCATCGCAGTGTGAGCCGCCGTTACCGCACGAGAGCACTTTGCCCCCTTGCTTGAATGAATCGGCAATGAGTTTCGCTGCGGCTTCAATTTGAGCAATGTTGTGCTCATCACTTAAAAAGGCATTCAAGACGTTCGCCGCTTCAGTTAATTCACTTTTGATCAGATCGTGGTACATAGGGAATTCTCTAATTGTTATCTTCGATGGGGAAATTTAGCCACAAAGCTAAATACCATTGTTTACGAGTTTACTCGAACCATCCAGAGTGTCGATAGCTGCGCGTCAACTAATGCCAATTCCTCCCCCTACTTCGCCCACAAATTCAGCACGGACCGACAATTTTAGAATTTTCACTCTACTTAGATCACTTTTTAAGCACGATTGGGTTTTACATTTCATTAATGAGTTGTTTACACTCTAACTGGTTAGACCTCTTATAAGATAAACGACGTATAACCCTTAACCCTACATTTTGGGGCGTCGAAGAAGGAAATACACATGGACATCTTGCTCTCAATATTAGGCTTTACGGTGGTACTGGCGACCTGCTTGTACCACCGCAGCTCCTTAATCCTTTCACTGTTTGCGTTAACACTGACGATGGTCGTGCTCTCCATCTGGGGCAGCGCAGGATCGTTGAGTTGGATACTGTACATCGCCGCCACTGCGGTTTTGGCCGTTCCATCGATTCGTCAGTCTCTGATCAGTAAAAAAGCCCTTTCTCTCTTTAAGAAAGTGCTGCCCGCCATGTCTCAAACCGAAAAAGAAGCGTTGGATGCTGGTACGGTTTGGTGGGAAGCTGAGCTTTTCAAAGGCAAACCAGACTGGAACAAGCTGCACGACATTAAAGCGCCAACGTTAAGTGCCGAGGAGCAAGCTTTCCTCGATGGCCCCGTCAATGAAGTGTGTGCGATGGTGAACGACTATCAGGTCACTCACGAGTTGGCCGATCTGCCACCGCAAGTTTGGCAGTACCTAAAAGACAACAAGTTCTTCGCAATGATCATCAAGAAGCAGTACGGCGGGCTTGAGTTCTCTGCCTACGCTCAGTCGCTGGTATTGCAAAAGCTCACTGGCGTCTCAGGCGTGCTCTCTTCTACCGTTGGCGTGCCTAACTCATTGGGCCCGGGCGAACTGCTACAACACTACGGCACCGACGAACAGAAAAACTACTATTTGCCACGCTTAGCCGAAGGTAAAGAGATCCCTTGTTTTGCACTGACCAGCCCAGAAGCAGGCTCAGACGCCGGCTCCATTCCAGACTTCGGTATTGTCTGTAAAGGCGAATGGGAGGGCAAAGAAGTCCTCGGCATGCGCCTAACTTGGAACAAGCGCTACATCACGCTCGCCCCAGTCGCCACCGTTCTCGGCCTCGCCTTTAAATTGCGCGATCCAGACGGCTTACTCGGCGAGACGGAAGAACTTGGCATCACCTGCGCGCTGATTCCCACACACCTAAAAGGGGTGGAAATAGGCAATCGCCACTTCCCGCTCAACGTGCCTTTCCAAAACGGCCCGACACGAGCCAATGATCTGTTTGTACCTTTAGATTTCATCATTGGTGGCCCATCAATGGCCGGTCAAGGTTGGCGCATGCTGGTCGAATGTTTGTCTGTGGGTCGCGGGATCACCTTACCGTCGAACTCAACCGGTGGCATTAAGACGGCGGCTTTGGCAACTGGTGCGTACGCACGTATTCGCCGTCAATTTAAACAACCGATTGGCCAGATGGAAGGCGTCGAAGAGCCATTAGCACGTCTAGGTGGCAACGCGTATGTGATGGACGCGGCCAGCAACCTGACTGTCGCGGGGATTGATTTGGGTGAAAAGCCCTCGGTCATCTCAGCGATCGTGAAGTATCACTGCACCCACCGCGGTCAGCAAAGCATCATCGATGCGATGGACATTGTCGGTGGTAAGGGCATTTGTCTTGGACCGAAGAATTTCCTCGCGCGCGGCTACCAAGGCTCTCCGATTGCCATCACGGTAGAAGGGGCCAACATCCTCACCCGCTCCATGATCATCTTTGGCCAAGGGGCGATTCGTTGCCATCCGTTTGTGCTGGAAGAGATGAATGCGGCTTACTCTGACGCCTCCGATGCGCTTGATAAGTTTGATAGCGCGCTTGCCGGTCACGTCAGCTTTACCCTGAGCAACCTTGTGCGCAGTGTCTGGCTGGGTGTTACCGATGGCCGTTTCTCCAGTGCACCGGTTCAAGACAGCACGAAACGTTACTACCAGCAGCTCAACCGCTACAGTGCTAACATTGCCTTCTTGGCCGATATTTCGATGGCAGTACTGGGTGGTTCGTTGAAACGTAAAGAGCGCTTGTCGGCTCGCTTGGGCGACATTTTGAGTCAATTGTACTTAAGTTCAGCCACGCTGAAACGCTTTGAGAATGATGGCCGCATTAGTGATGACTTGCCATTGGTTCACTGGGGATTGCAAGACAGCTTGAAGCAAACCGAGCTGGCGATTGATGAGTTTCTCGCTAACTTCCCAAATCCTTGGTTGGGTAAAATCCTGCGCGCTCTGATCCTGCCTTTTGGCCGCGTTCGCCGAGCGCCGAATGACAAACTCGACAGCAAAGTCGCGCAAATTCTGCAAACGCCAAGCGCCACACGTGCTCGCTTAGGTCGTCATCAATACTTCGAAGCGAGTGAGTTCAATCCTGCGGGTAAAATTGAGCAAGCCTTGACGGTGATTTTAGAAGCAGAGCCTGTGTTTAAGAAAGTATGTAAAGCGCTCAATGAGCGTAAGCCTTTCTTGCGCCTAGATCTCATCGCCGATATTGGCCTAGAGAAAGGCATCATCGACACAAAAGAGGCTGAACTGCTACGCAGTGCCGAAGAGCACCGCCTCTATGTGATCAACGTCGATGATTTCGAGCCCAAAGAACTGGCGACCAAACCGGTTCGAAAGAGTAAGCCCAAAATCGTCGAAGTCGCCTAACGCGCGCATACTAAGCGTATAAAAACGACAAAGGGCAGCCTCGCTGCCCTTTGCTTTATCTCGCTATCCTTACTGCTAACTATCCTTGCTGCTGACTATGCTTACTGGTAAATAGAAACCTTCGCTAAGCCGACGAGTTATCGTCACTAAGGTTGATGTTAGATTGATTGAGAGCATCACTCTTAAACACCCTCTATCAATGCTTGCCTGCATAGCGCTGCCGCAACAGCTCTTACGGATTACTTCTTCGGCATCTCAAGCTGCATTTCCGGCATCGCTTCTTTCTTGGCTTTGAGCTTACGCATAACAAACCAAACCACCAGCCCCAACAAAATCGCAATTAGGTTGCCGACACCGATAATGATCATACTCTTGGTTCGCTGGGCTTTTCTAAACTCAGCCAACTGCATCTCTTCCATGATTTTCTGCTGCTTGAGACGTTCCTCTTCTTGCAGACGACGAGTCTCAGCAATATCGATGTCTTCGACCACACTGTAGGTGTGTTGATTCTTGGCAAAAATCAGAGGACGTTGCGAGCCCAACTCGGTGGCGAAAGTCTTGGAGGACCATTGGTAATTGCCCAGCGTACCGTCATACGGCACTTCAAGCTCAAAGGTACTGCTTTCCGGCTCCGAAGCCCCTTGCACGCTAACCACATTGCCCTTCGGATCAGTATGGTCGACAAACCCAGCAAGACTGCCTGGCATGATCATCCCCATCTCACCGGAGAACACGACGCGATGAGGCTCACCAGAGACTCGTGATTGAATGAAGGTCGTTTCCAATGGGGTGGGATAAACCAATACCTCTTGCTCTTGAGCACGCAGGAACACACCATTGCCGGAGGTAATGCGCACGCGATACTTACCCGGCGCGCTGGTAATGGGTAGCGACACCGTAAACACGCCATCGCCCGCCACTTCGTCGAGCCCTTGACCATCATCAGCAAACACACCGATCTCTTCTGGCACCGGACGCGCCTCTTTGACTAACTGATCTTCATTCTCAACATACTTGGTGAAGGTCACTTTCAGTTGGACACGGTCCAAAAAATCACGCAAAACTAATGGTTTTTTATCCGCCGTCAAGCGAGCGGTGAACTTCAGCTCTTCCCCTTGATAGAGGCGGTTGGGCAGTACGTCAGTGGCCAGTTCAAGATGAGAAATCAGAGTAATTTTGTTTTTAGGCGTGACTTTACCGATCGCCTGCCAAGGGCCGGGCATTGGGTTATCAATCGAAATGATGTCCATCGCCGACTCTTGATACCAACGCACATTATCTGGGCTGCGCCAGGCGTAATATTTCTTACCATCAGGGCGCACTAACACCACAGGTTGGGAGTTTTGCGCGCGGTAGATAACAAAGGTGATTTGCTTGATGGTGGGGTCGACTCGAAAACGGTTATCGAGCAGAGACATTGAGGACTCTTGCGCTGCAAATCCTAGACAACTGAATACCATGCCCACTAGGGCAATCCAACTCCTCAACATCCCTTCTCCTACTGACGCCAGAGGCTGCTTGCGCTCTTCTCGACGATATCTAATCTTTTATTGTGTGCTTCTAGTTCATCGGCCGTTGCTTTAATTACCTTTAGCGCTTTTCGACCACTGGCGACGCGTTTTATTGACTCACCTCCCACATCACCGTCACTGGCGCTGCCGGGATTAAATTGCAAAGAGGTCTGCCCACCGGTCATCAACAGGTAAACGTCGGCGAGAATCTCCGCATCGAGCAAAGCGCCGTGCAAGGTACGGTGTGAGTTATCTATGCCGTATCGCTCACACAAGATGTCCAAGTTGTTGCGCTTACCAGGGAAGATTTTCTTCGCCATCGCCAGCGTATCGGTGACTTTGCAGTAGTCTTCTGTTTTACCAATATTTGGGTCTAATAAGGCAAACTCATTGTCCATAAAGCCGGTATCGAAGGGCGCGTTGTGCGCCACCAATTCGGCCCCTTTGATGAACTCAAGAAACTCTTGGTGGATAGCGTGATACTCGGGCTTATCAACCAAAAACTCATCTGTAATACCGTGTACTTCTATCGCGTCTGGTTGAATCTCGCGATCGGGCTTAATGTAGACGTGAAAGTGTCGTCCTGTCAGCTTACGATTAATGATCTCAACGGCACCGATTTCAATAATGCGGTGACCAATATGCGGCGCGCCGCCTTCTCGGTTCATACCTGTGGTTTCGGTATCGAGTACAACGATGCGGCCGTATTGCGAATTGCTGCTGGTATTCATAACAATATCTATGTCAGACTATGTCTCTAAGTGATTAAACCAATAGTACCAAAACATGACGAAACAGGTGGAAATTTTCACAGACGGTTCTTGCCTTGGCAACCCTGGACCCGGTGGTTATGGCGTTGTCCTGCGTTACAAACAGACGGAAAAAACCTTAGCCAAAGGCTATACCCTCACCACCAATAATCGCATGGAAATGATGGCTACCATCGTCGCTCTCAAGGCGCTCAAAGAGCCTTGTCATGTCATCCTCACCACCGATAGCCAGTACGTTCGCCAAGGCATCACGCAATGGATTCACAACTGGAAGAAGCGTGGCTGGAAAACCGCCGACAAAAAACCGGTAAAAAATGCCGATTTATGGCAAGCGTTAGATGCCGAAACCGCACGTCACAACGTCGAGTGGCACTGGGTGAAAGGCCATGCCGGGCACAGAGAAAACGAGATGTGCGATGAGCTAGCCAGGACCGCCGCAGAAAACCCAACCGAAGAAGATACAGGCTATCAGCCGAGCTAACGGTGCCTTATTCTTCAATACCGCAGCTATTGCTTAGGGTTGAGGGAAATTTTGTAATTGACGCCCAGTGGCGTCAATTTTCGTTTAAGCTTCCAGCGAGGTTTTATCGGCTTGAGCGGGTAAGTCCGCTTTCTTGCCACGATAAAATAGAGGCTACCCATCGGCCGCGCCCACTCCCCTAGGCTATTTTCCATCCAAGTCCAAAACGTTCGATAGCTTTGCATCGGAAACAGAGCGTAGCGATCGCACTCAATCACTTCATAATTGAGTACGCCCAGCCAATCTTTAATGCGATTGGGGGTAAACATCCGGCCACTCCATGGCAAGTTGTGCTTGCGCCATGGCATCAGGCTTGCCAAGCCGGTCAAACTCAGTGGGTTAAAACCGGTCAAAATCAGATAGCCATCATCCATCATCACTCGGTCAACCTCACGTAATAAGCGGTGCGGATCGTTACAATAATCGAGTTGGTGCGCCATCACGATGGCATCAAAGCTCTTTTCTAGAAACGGCAGTTGATAACCGTCAGCGATGACGTTATGCAAAGGATTTTTTATGTCGAGCTGGACTTGATGTTGAATATTGCAACTAAAACTGGTTAACTCACAGCTCAAGCCACCTAGCTTGAGCAGGTGATAACCAAACAGCTTCGGACACCATTCATCGACGCGAGTTTGGATAGACTCACTCACCCACTGGCCGTTTTTTAATTGCGTCCACGAATGGGGTTGTTCTAGCTTCTTCTTACTGCGGGCTGGCTTCATACTTAACCTGCTTCACTCAAGAGTCGATGACGACAGTGTCACTGGAGAGACTTCCATGTTAGAGATCAAAAGCATACCTGCATTTAACGACAATTACATCTGGCTTATCGAAAATCGAGATAAGCGTTGTGCGGTTGTTGACCCCGGTGATGCGGCTCCAGTCCTGGCGTATCTCAAACAGCACGAATTGAGTTTGGAAGCGATTTTAATTACCCACCATCACAATGATCACATTGGCGGCGTCGCCGAGCTAGTGCGCCAATTCCCGACCATCAATGTGGTGGGGCCTGCAAGCGAGCCGATTCCAACCTTATCCCACTCTGTCTCTACTGGCGATCAAATTGAGCTGTTTGGTGAAGTGTTCCGTGTCATCGGCCTTGAAGGACATACATTAGGTCATATCGGCTACGTCGGTGATGGCAAACTGTTCTGCGGCGATGTGCTGTTTTCTGCCGGCTGTGGGCGCGTGTTTGAAGGCACAATGGAACAGATGCATACCTCATTGTGCAAACTGGCGGCTCTGCCTGATGAGACCGAGGTCTATTGCGCTCATGAATATACCGCGAGCAATGTCGCGTTTGCATTGGCGGTCGAGCCCGATAACGTCCAACTTCAGCAATATCGTGATGAAGTCAATCGGCTGCGTGCCCAAAATCAACCCACCCTCCCTACCACGCTTGGGAGAGAAAAACGCATCAACCCTTTCTTGCGTACCGGTGAACCCAGTGTCATGCGCTCGGTCGCCAATCGGACCCAAGAGACAGACGCACTCGCGATATTTAGCGCATTACGTGAGTGGAAGAACGAATTTTAGCACTTTGGTGCTTGTCACTGCCTAAGTGACGAAAGTATTATCAGCAGCCAAAGATTAAAAGGGCTGGATAATGCGATTGAAACATAGCTGGGCTTTGGCTCTCCTGCTGACAGGGTGTCAACTGACTCAGTCTGACCATACCGGTGAAGGCGAAAGCCCTGACACCAATACTCCTAACACGGCTTTGCAGCACACATCAGTAGCTGCGAAGCCCGCGACCAAGACAAAAGCCACCAAACCCGCGCCCGTTGTGACCCCAGAGTCTCAAGAAGATGTGTGGCAGCGAATTGCGATGCAACTCGAGATGCCAATCCCGGAGCACAAAAGCGTGGATTACTACCGCACTTGGTATCTCAAACACCCTAACCATCTCAAAACCGTCTCCGAGCGCGCACAGCCATTTCTCTACCTAATCACGGAGAAAATCGAGCAGCGTGGCCTTCCGCTAGAATTGGCCCTGCTTCCTGTCGTAGAGAGCTCATTTGATGCCTTTGCCTACTCGCACGGTAGCGCCGCTGGCTTGTGGCAGTTTGTACCTGCGACCGGTAAATCCTTTGGCTTAAAACAGAACTACTGGTATGACGGACGTCGAGATGTCGATGCCGCGACCGATGCCGCACTTGACTACCTCACTCAGTTAAACCGCCGCTTCAATGGCGATTGGCAACATGCCATCGCGGCCTACAACAGCGGCGGCGGTCGTGTTTCTAGTGCGATTCGTAAAAACAAGAAGCTTGGTAAACCGACCGATTTTTTCTCGCTTGACCTCCCTAAAGAGACCAGTGGTTATGTTCCTAAACTGCTCGCCCTAGCGGATGTGGTGGCCAACCAAGAAAAATACGGTATCGATATTCCTGCCATCGCCAACCAACCTGTGGTTGAGCTGGTTGATCCTAAAGAGCAGTTAGATCTGGCGATTGCAGCCAACTACGCTGGCCTAACGGTAAAAGAGCTGCAAAGCTTAAACCCTGCTTACAATCAGTGGGCCACCGCACCCGATGGCCCACATCAGTTATTGCTGCCCGTCAATTCGGTCGCACCATTTCGCCAAGCCGTTGAAGCCAACCGTGGTCAAGGTCTAAAAGTGGTGCGTTACAAGGTGAAATCGGGCGATAGCCTGAGTGTGATTGCCAACAAACACAACACAACCACTAAGGTGATTCGCACCGCCAATAACCTCAAAGGCAACACGATTCGCGCGGGTCAGTACCTGATGATTCCGACCTCGACCCGTGACGACAAAGCGTACACCTTGAGCGCATCCAACCGATTGGCACAAACCCAGTCTCAAGCGCGTGGCACCTATAAACTGACGCATACGGTGAAGTCAGGGGAGAGCCTCTGGAGCATTGCCTCTACCAACAACGTATCGCACCAATCCTTGGCAAAGTGGAATGGCATGAGCCCAAGAGACACCTTGCGCGTTGGCCAATCACTGGTGATTTGGAAAGAGAATAAAGAAGGCGCGATCATTCGCACTGTCTTTTATGATGTCCGCTCCGGAGATACCCTCAGTGGTATCGCGAGCAAGTTCAAAGTGAAAAGCCGCGACATCGTCAAATGGAATGACCTGAGCAATCAGAAATACCTCAAGCCCGGTCAAAAACTCAAGTTGTATGTCGATGTCACTAAGGTGAGCGTATGAACCCGTCAAGTAACCCTTTGATCATGCTGGTGGATATTTTCCGTTCGCCCAGCGCTTGCTTTCTCGCCTTGTACCAGCGCGGCATGTGGGGATGGCAACCCTACTTGTTTCTAATTCTGTCGCCATTTTTGTTCTGGGGCGCCTACTTTGACATGGTCAATGTTGCCTGGCTACAAGAGACACTAGAAGCGCAATTGGCCATCACCAATCCTGAGCAGCTCGCCCTACTGGATGCCAATACCTTAATGGCCAGTGAGATCATCAGTGATGTCGCCGGACGCACACTGACGATTGTGATGTTGGCGTTTTGGTTTAATTTGGCTACTAAGCCGAGTCAGCATCAACATGGATTTTGGCGTTGGTTTGCTGCGAGCGCGGTGATCACCTTCCCAGCGATCATTGGCGATTTGGCGAGCTACATCAGTGTGCTGTTAAAACACGGTCAAGTGATGGTCTACGCTGCCGATCTCAATAGTTTGAATGGCTTACTCAAATTGCCGCTGACTCACTCATGGTCGCAATTTGCCAGCTCATTTCCTTTGCTGCTGCCTTGGTACATCGCGCTGGGATATGCGGCGGTCGGCACTTGGACAGAGTTTGAGCGTGGCCAAGCGTTAGCCATCGCCGCTCTCCCTTGGGTCGCTTACTACCTGATTTGGGCTCTCTATATTGTTATTTTTTAAGCTCAAAACTGGCTAACATTGGATTATGATCGGAGGCGTCACTGTGTGGTGCCTCTGCTGTTTTCAGCGTCAATCCACGATAGAAGATATGATCCAGCTGCAGGCCCGTCAGAAACTGAGTGCGGTTATCAGGCGTAAAAGTGACCGCGTTGAGCGCTAAGCCCGACAACGCTTGACGCATCACCGTCATGCGCTCTTCACTCCAACTGTTAAAATCCCCCGCCACCAGCATTGGCCCCTGATGCTTTCTGAGCTCCGTCACCAAGGTGTCAATTTGGCGCAGGTACTCTTGAGTGCCATAAGTGAAATTAACCGCATGAATGTTGACCACGGCAAGCTCACGGCCATCACTCAACGGATAACGAGCATAGAGCGCCGATTTGGGTAAACGCAGCCAAGGTTCCAATTCAGTGTAAGCGCAAGCCAGACGCGGGGCACCGAGTGTCAAATTGAGCACTCCGGCACTGGTATCAAACACTTTAAACGCATCCACTTGGGTGCCAAACCAACGCGCTTGTTCAATGTATTGCTTGAACGCCTCCCCCATGCTCGCCTCTTGCAGCAGCACCAACTGCTTGTTGTCACTGAGCTCGCGCAGCGCTGATTGCCAAGAGGGACGATTTTGCTTGTAGATATTCCACACCAAGATATTCAGTTGCCCCTCTTTATCCAGCGCAGGCGCCTGTGGGTTCTGGTAGCAATGCAGAGAGACCTGACTCTCTTGATTGGAGAGCGAGTAGACCAGACGGTCGGCAGGCAAGATAAAAATGGTATGAAAGAGCGTGAGCCCCATTAGCGTGAGCGCACTTACGGTGATCAGTGTAATGGTAAGGCGCTGTTTCATTTCGCGACCCTATTTGGAAAAGGGATAGTTGGAAAATAGAGAGTGAGAAAAGGCATAGCTAGAAAAAACATAGAGTAAAACGCGTGGTAGGGAAAGCGGTCTTAGATAAAACAAAAGAGCCATTGGGCTCTTTTGTTCTCATTCGGATTCAGCGTTAAATCGCTTCTTCGTCTTCTTCACCCGTACGGATGCGTACCACGCGCTCCACATCAGTGATAAAGATTTTACCGTCGCCAATTTTACCGGTTTGTGCGGTTTCGATGATGGTGTCGACACACTGCTCAGCCACCTCTTCGTTGACCACAATCTCAAGCTTCACTTTTGGCAGAAAGTCGACCATGTACTCCGCGCCGCGGTAGAGCTCTGTGTGACCTTTCTGACGACCAAAGCCTTTCACTTCAGAGACCGTCATACCTGTGATGCCGACTTCTGCCAACGCTTCACGTACGTCATCTAATTTAAATGGCTTGATGATGGCTTCGATTTTTTTCATGTTCATCCCTTAAACTTGCGCAACATATTTCCCTGATTATCACACGAACATCATGCAATAAAAAGCCCGAGCCAACACTCACCAACAGTTTGTCACTTACCATGGTTATGACTCGGGTTCTTTAACCAATCCCACCGTCGCAAAGCGCTGACGAGACTGGTGAAAAATGGTGTTATTTTAAGCTCGCGTAATAAGCGGCTAAGTTTTCGATATCCGCATCACTGAGCATCGACGCTTGCGCCTGCATTACTGCTGCCAAGCCGCCATTGCGCTCTTTGTTTTTGTACGCCTTGATAGAGGAGATCAAGTACTGCTCATTTTGACCCTTTAAGTTTGGATAGCCAGGGATCACGGCAATACCATCAGCGCCATGACACGCTGCGCACACGGCGGCCTTCGCTTGCCCTGCCGCCGCATCACCCGCCGCTAATGCGTGTCCACTCACTAATCCTAAGCTCATCATCACTGTGATTGCGATTGTCTTCATTGCTCTTCCTTATCCATTGTCTTTTTTGTTTGATGACGATGGGTATCGCCACTCCCCAATAAGGCTAGGGGTATTATTTTTACGATTGTGGCACAACTCTGGTTTACTTGTTCCAGGTAAGTTCACAATCTTGACCAATAAAGGCTTTATCTACAAAGAGATGCGCCACTGCTGCAACTTGGTCACCACACATTAAAATCGGCGTTCGGCGCCTCAACCAGCTGGGTACGCCGTACTCCTGAAACAGTTTTTTCATCGGCCGGCGATGACCTCGTTCAGAAGGGTGAGCGGTAAAACCTTGCGGGTCAAAAGTAATACGCAGGGGCTGTGCACTAAGCGCTGCTAAAGATAAATGCCCTTGAGAAGAAGTGCGCAGCGCGAGGTGCCCCAAGTTGGCGGGGAGTTCGATGCTCTGACCGATAGCAATCTCATGCTGCCAATGTTCAAGACTGGCGTGATCGTCCACCAAGTAGAGTCGCTGCTGATAACGACGAACCTCTCGCTGACCATCCACAACAAACCTAGGGTTCGCATCACAGCGCGCCAGTGCCACTTGTTGCCATATCAATGCGAGTTGATTGACGCTTGGCATGGCGAGTTGGTGCTCGGCAAACCACATGCGCATCAACCTTGCACGCATCACCTCACTGCACGTGCTTAAGGCTTCAATCGATAAGCTCGCATCGGCAAGCAGAACTGCGGCGAACTTATCCTCAAGCAGTTCATCAAGTAGTAACTCTTGCTCGGCGCACAGCTGCGCACTGCGCGCAATCGCAGTGGGTAAGTGGGGCCAGCGCTCGGTCAGCACGGGGGAGACATGATGGCGAATAAAGTTGCGATCAAAGCGGGCATCTTGGTTGCTTTCATCCTCTATCCAATCGAGCTGATGTTCTCGCGCAAAAGCGACGATCGCGTCTCGGCTCACATCGAGTAAAGGGCGCAGCAACGTCCCTTCGCGCAAAGGTTTTTGCTTACCCATCGCAGAGAGCCCTTTCGGCCCGCTGCCGCGTTTTAACGCGAGTAGAAACGTCTCGACTTGGTCATCGCTATGATGCCCAGTTAACAGCACATCGCCTTGGCTGAGATAGTGTTCGAGGGCTTGATAACGCGCCTGGCGCGCCTTCGCTTCAAGGCTTTCACTGCCGCAATCGAGCGTCACTTTCTCTACATGGCACTCCATCTGCGCCGACGCGGCCCATTGCTCACACCGCTCAGCCCAATGGTCCGCATTTGGACTTAAACCATGATGAACGTGAACCGCGCAGACATCGAGTTCCGAGCGCTGCGTGGCACGATATTGATGAAGTAGATGCAGCAAAACACGCGAATCAACGCCACCACTGAGCGCCAACACCACACGTGGCTGGCTCTGTTTGGATGCATCGAGATACCTCGACAAGGCTTGGCTAAAGTGTGAATAGAGATCAGTCATAAGGCATCAAGGTTAGACTCATTGGCCAAAGTGTATCACTGCCACTTGGAGGGAGCTATGCTGCTCAAGCGCAAAAGGCGAGCGCCACAACGCAAAAAGGCCGAAACAGAGTTCGGCCTTGAAAGATAGAGACGGTCAATTAACAGTAACCGTAGCTCATCAAACGCTGGTAACGACGCTCAAGAAGCGTATCGTTGTCGAGCGAGGCTAGGTCATCAAGCTGCTTGAGTAGCGTCGCTTTCATATTTTGCGCCATCTGAACATGATCACGATGCGCACCGCCTAGTGGCTCTTCAATGATTTCATCAATCAGCTCAAGCTCTTTAAGACGAGGAGCAATCAGACCCATCGCCTCTGCCGCTTGCGGCGCTTTGTCTGAATCACGCCACAAGATAGACGCACAACCTTCCGGTGAAATCACCGAGTAGGTCGAGTATTGCAGCATGTTGACGTAATCACCAACACCGATCGCCAATGCACCGCCAGAGCCGCCTTCACCGACGACGTTACAAATCACAGGCACTTTCAAGCCCGACATGACTTTCAAGTTGGTCGCAATCGCTTCTGACTGACCGCGCTCTTCAGCGCCAACACCTGGGTAGGCACCGGCAGTATCAATGAAGGTAATGATCGGCATGTTAAAACGCTCAGCCATTTCCATCAAACGCTTAGCCTTACGGTAACCTTCTGGCTTAGGCATGCCAAAGTTGCGTTTCACTTTGTCACGAGTCTCACGTCCTTTTTGATGACCAATGATCATCACAGGTCGGCCATCAAGGCGTGCCATACCGCCGACAATCGCTTTGTCATCCGCGTACGCTCGGTCACCGGCTAGCTCTTCAAACTCGGTAAACATATGCTGGATGTAGTCCAGCGTGTAAGGACGTTGTGGGTGTCGGGCCAGTTGAGCGGTTTCCCACGCACCAAGATCACTGAAGGTCTTTTTCTTCAGTTCTAAACTCTTTTTCTCTAGCTGTTCGATCTCTTTCGCGAGATCGACGCCAGAATCACCACCATGACGAGACACATCACGTAGCGCTTCGATTTTTGCTTCTAGCTCTGCGATTGGTTTTTCAAACTCTAAAAAATTCAGGCTCATCTATCGATCCTTGTGGGTTTGGCGTTCACCAAACTTAGTTAAATTCGAGTTCCACTTGGCTAGCACCAAGCAGTTGTTTTAAATTGTCTAACAGTTCGTCGCTTGGCGTTACTCGCCACTGGGTCCCTAGCGTTAAACGCGCTCGTGCATCGCTACGCTGGTAGTATACATGGACAGGGACTGTCCCTGCCCGATAAGGCTCTAGTATTTGACTAAAGCGCTCAAAAAACTGCCCATCAATTTGATTGTGATCGATGGAGAGCGACAAACCACGCGCGTATTTTTCTCGCGCTGATCCAAGATCCATGACTTCACGGGCCGACATTTTAAGTCCCCCATTGAAATCATCAAAGCTGACCTGTCCAGAAACCACCAGAATTCGATCTTTTTCAAGCAATTCGGCGTAGCGATCCAGCGCATCGGAGAACAACATCACCTCCATGCGGCCACTGCGATCGTCCAAGGTCATAATGCCAATACGCGATCCTCGCTTGGTGGTCATCACGCGTGCTGCGACCACCAACCCCGCCACCGTGACACTTTGATCGCGCCGAGTCGGCGTTGCATCGGCCAAACGGCAACTGGTGTATTTATCTAACTCTTTAAGGTACGCGTTGATAGGATGCCCCGTCAAATAGAGACCTAAAGTATCACGCTCCCCTTCTAGCCACACTTTTTCTGGCCAAGGTGGCACCTTGGTGTATTTGTGTTCGACTTCCTCAGGCGCTTCGGTCAATACGCCAAACAGATCCGTTTGACCAAAGGCTTCGGCTTGGTGATGCTGACTGGCCGCTTTGACTGCATCATTGAGTGACGCCATCATCGCCGCTCGATGTGGCCCCAATCTATCAAGCGCACCGGCGTAAATCAGTTTTTCAATCACACGTTTATTGACCTTTTTCAGATCGATTCGTGCACAGAAATCAAATAGGTCTTTGAAGTGACCGCCCTCTTGTCTCGCTTGCAAGATGGCATCAATCGGCCCCTCACCGACACCTTTGATGGCGCCAATACCGTATACAATGGCGCCATCTTCATCGACATTGAAACGATACAAACCAGAGTTAATGTCCGGTGGTAGCACCTTGAGCTTCATGCGTAAGCATTCGTCCACCAGACCAACCACTTTCTCGGTGTTGTCCATATCGGCGGTCATCACCGCGGCCATGAATTCCGCAGGATAGTGCGTTTTTAACCACAGCGTTTGGTACGACACCAAGGCATAGGCAGCAGAGTGCGATTTGTTAAAGCCATAACCGGCGAATTTTTCCACCAAGTCAAAAATCTTCATCGCCAACTCGCCGTCGACGCCGTTTTTAATCGCACCCTCTTCGAAGATGGCGCGCTGTTTGGCCATCTCCTCAGGTTTTTTCTTACCCATAGCTCGGCGCAACATATCCGCGCCACCGAGCGTATAGCCCGCGAGGATCTGGGCAATCTGCATCACCTGCTCTTGGTAGAGAATGATGCCGTAGGTCGGGTCGAGGGTCTCTTTGAGCGATTCGTGTTGCCAGGTTTCATCTGGGTAGGAAATCGCTTCGCGGCCGTGCTTACGGTCGATAAAGTTATCCACCATCCCCGATTGCAGCGGGCCCGGTCGAAATAGGGCCACCAGTGCGATGATGTCTTCAAAACAGTCTGGCTGAAGTCGCTTGATCAGCTCTTTCATTCCGCGTGATTCAAGCTGGAATACCGCTGTGGTCTCGGAGTTTTGCAGTAAGCGGAATGATGGCGCGTCATCGAGTGGGATCGATTCGATTCTCACCGGTACTTTCCCTTCGCGCTCAAGGCGAGGGTTAATCAGCCCCAAAGCCCAATCGATAATGGTCAGGGTACGCAGCCCCAAGAAGTCGAATTTCACCAGACCGGCGGTTTCCACATCGTTCTTATCGAACTGAGTGACAGGGAAATGCCCTTCCGCATCGGCATAAATCGGAGCAAAGTCAGTGATGGTAGTGGGTGAGATAACCACGCCCCCTGCGTGCTTACCGGCGTTTCGTGTACACCCTTCAAGGATGCGACACATGTCGATCAGCTCTTTGACATCTTCGTCGGCTTCATACAGCTCAGGTAATGCAGGTTCGGCCTTGAACGCTTTTTCGAGCGTCATACCCGGATCGGGTGGCACCAATTTAGAGATGCGGTCAACAAATCCAAACGGATGGCCCAGCACTCGGCCGACATCTCGGATAACCGCTTTGGCCGCCATGGTACCGAAGGTAATGATCTGCGATACCGCATCACGACCATACATTTCCGCCACGTGATCGATCACCTGATCACGCTTGTCCATACAAAAGTCGACGTCAAAATCGGGCATCGAAACACGTTCTGGGTTCAAGAATCGCTCGAACAGCAAATCGTACTCAAGCGGATCCAGATCGGTGATCTTTAGCGCGTACGCCACTAAGGAGCCGGCACCCGAACCTCGGCCAGGGCCTACAGGAATATCATTGTCTTTGGACCACTGGATAAACTCCATTACGATCAAGAAGTAACCCGGGAAGCCCATGTTGTTGATTACTTCCAACTCGACTTGCAAGCGCTCATCGTATTCTGGCCGTCTTTCGGCACGCACTTGCGGGTCAGGGAACAGGAACTCCAGTCGCTCTTCGAGACCTTCTTGTGACTTTTTCACCAAGAACTCGGTTTCCAACATGCCATCGGTTGGGAAGGCCGGCAGGAAGTACTCACCCAGTCTCACGGTTACGTTACAACGCTTAGCAATTTCTACACTGTTCTCTAGGGCCTCAGGGATGTCGGCGAATAGCTCGCACATCTCTTCTTCGGTGCGCAAATATTGCTGAGGGCTGTAATTTTTGGGGCGGCGCGGGTCTTCTAAGGTGTAGCCATCATGAATCGCGACGCGAATTTCATGAGCATCAAACAGCGAGGGCTCGAGAAACACCACCTCATTGGTCGCCACCACGGGCAGTTGCTGCTGCTCGGCAAATTCGAGCGCGAAGTGCAGGTAGCTCTCTTCGTCGTTACGCCCGGTTCGAGTGAGTTCGAGGTAGAAACGGTCGGAAAAATGTTGCTGATAAAACTCGGCGCACTGCTCGGCAATCCCTTGGTTTCCTTTCAGTAGCGCTCGGCCAATTTCACCGCTTCGACCACCGGACAGCACAATCAAACCTTCAGAAAGCTCAGCCAACCACGCTTTGTCAATCACAGGCTGGTGTTGAACATGGCCTCTCAAGTAGGCTTTAGAAATCAATAAGGTGAGATTATTGTAACCGGTGTTGTCTGCCGCAAGCACCGTCAGTTTCGTCAACTCATCGCCAAACTCCGGCGATTGCATGACAAAATCCGCCCCTATGATGGGTTTTACGCCACAGTTGTGCGCAGTGCTGTAAAACTTCACCAAGCCACATAGGTTGGTAAAATCGGTGAGCGCAACGGCAGGCATACCTAGTTCAGCCACTTTCTTCACCAAGGGCGGCACTTTCGACAGGCCGTCAATCATGGAGAAATCACTGTGAACTCGAAGGTGGATAAACTTAGGGTCGTTCATAGGTTGTGAATCACTTAGGGTACAAATAGGTAACATCAGTTGGGGGCTATTCTACGTTATCGCCCCCGCTCGCTCAATTCACAAGGCTACTCGATGCCGAGCGCGCGTTTCACCGGCTTAAAGCTTTTGCGATGCTCATCAATCACGCCGTGCGCTTCAATCGCCGCAAAATGGGCTTTGGTCGGGTAACCTTTGTGTTGCGCAAAACCAAATTGCGGATGTCGCTTATCCAGCGCTTCCATCTCTTGATCGCGCACCACTTTTGCGATGATTGACGCTGCACTGATTTGCGCGACACGCAAATCACCTTTGACGACCGCCATCGCATCCATAGGCAGCTCTGGGACTCGGTTGCCATCAATCAGAGCGAGATCGGGCGTTAGCGATAAACCCGCAATCGCACGCTGCATCGCAACCATTGTCGCTTGAAGAATATTCCACTCATCAATTTCAGCAGGAGAGCATCGACCAATAGACCAAGCCAACGCTTTCTCTTTGATTTCCGGTAGCAAGGCTAAACGCTTTTTCTCAGAGAGTTTTTTTGAATCATTGAGCCCTTCGATCGGATTGTTCGGGTCGAGGATCACCGCTGCGGTCACGACATCGCCGACTAAAGGACCACGCCCCACTTCATCGACACCGGCAATCCATTGATAGCCCGTTGGGTACTCAAACGGGGCTAAGGGGGTAGCTTGTTTTGCCATTTATGCTTTACCTATTAATGATAATACGGCGTTGGCCGCTTGTTCATCGGCGCCTTTACGAATCGAATGATGCATCTCGGTGAATTTCTCGACCATCGCCTCCCCTTCACCAGCTAAGAGCCTTTCTATCTCCGCACTGAGATTTTCTGGTGTGCACGCTTCGAGTAAGTACTCTTTAACGATCTCTTTGTCTGCCAAAATATTGGGTAAAGAGACAAACGGCGTTTTGACTAAGCGACGCGCGATAAACGCAGTAATGGCGTTCACTTTATACCCCACCACCATAGGGCGCTTAATGAGCATACACTCTAACGCCACGGTGCCAGAGGCCAGCAGGACCGCATCGGACGCCGTAATGACATTACGCGCGGTATCATCCACTAAGGTGAACTCAAGCTCTGGTGCATAAGTTTGCCAAGCTTGCTCAAATTGCTCACGACGCTTAGGGTTAACCAACGCCACCACAAAGCCTAAATCGGGATGGGTTTGATGCAGGCGTTGGCAGGTTTCAAGGAAAGGTTGGGAGAGCATGTTAAGCTCACTGCCGCGACTGCCTGGCAGCACTGCTAACCAGCGTTTATTCGGGTCCAAACCGAGCAGCTCACGCGCGGGCGTTTTTTCCGAGACCATAGGAATCGCATCAGCAAGGGTATGGCCGATAAACTCACACGGCACTTGGTGGCGGTCATAGAAGGCTTTTTCAAACGGCAAAAATGCAAGCACCAGATTCGTCGCCGCTTCAATCTTAACGATACGTTTTTGTCGCCACGCCCAAACCGACGGGCTGACATAATGGACGGTTTTAATGCCCGCTTGCTTTAAACTGAGCTCAAGCCGTAAGTTGAAATCAGGCGCGTCGATACCGACAAACACATCGGGCGGATTGTGAGTAAAGTAATCGACCAAAGAGGCTTTAACTTTGAGCAGTCTCGGCAATCGACCCAGCACTTCGACCAGCCCCATCACGGCCAGTTCTTCCATATCGAACAGAGATTCGCAGCCCTGAGCGATCATCTTAGGGCCACCAATACCGACAAATTCCGCATTGGGGTAGCGCGCTTTTATCGCTTTGATAAAGCCCTCGCCTAAGGTATCACCAGAGAGTTCTCCCGCGACGATACCAATTCTCAGTGGCTTTTCCATTGTCATGATGTATCGGTCCAATTAAATGCAAAATAAAAAAGGCCGTCTGATTTCCTAGACAGCCTTTTAGACATCGAGCGCAGGCCGCGATTAACGAATAATGCCGCGTTCTGTATTTTCCAGCATGTGCGAGAAGCGGCCGACAGAGGCAAACTCTTTCGCCATTTCCGCCAAGATAGGTTTCACCTCTTCCATGGTTTTGCCTGAGCGGTAGATTTCTTTGTACGCTTTTTGTAGGGCGCGAATCTCCGCTTTTTCAAACCCATTGCGCTTAAGGCCAACCAAGTTCAAACCAAATGGAGTGGCGTGGTTACCTTGCGCTAAGACATAGGCAGGCACATCTTGGACGACCGCAGAACAGCCACCAATATACGCGTAAGCCCCGACCGTACAGAAAGGGTGAATCGCTGATAGTGCCATCACACCCGCGTAATCTTCCAAGGTGACATGACCACCTAAAATCGCGTTGTTTCCGATGTGTGTATGGTCACCAACAATCACGTCGTGGGCGATGTGTGCGTTAACACACAATAGGTTGTCGTTACCAATAACCGTCGTCGCTTTGTCTTGCACCGTGCCACGGTGGATCTGCACCGCTTCACGAATAACGTTGCGATCGCCAATCACCACCGTTGTCTCTTCGCCGCCGTATTTCTTATCTTGGTTCTCTTCACCAATGACCGCGTGCGGGAAGATGCGGTTCTCTTTACCTATCGTCGTATGACCTTTGATCACGACATGGGACATGATTTCTGTGCCCTCACCAATCTCCACTTGGCCGGAGATGTAAGTGAAAGGCCCAACGGTCACATTCGCAGCGATGGATACGTCACCTTCGATGACCGCAGAAGGGTGAATTTGAGCCGTCTCATGAATCATATTAGAACTCTCGACGAGCACATTTAAGCTCTGCTGAACAAACCACTTCGCCATCAACCGTTGCTACACCATTGAATGCAGCAATGCCGCGGCGCTCTTTCAAAAATTCTACTTTGATCACCAGTTGATCACCTGGAGTGACCGGTTTACGGAACTTGGCTCCGTCGACACTGGCAAAGTAGTACAACTCATTCTCAGAGGGCGCACCAAACGATTTAAACGCCAAAAGACCGGTCGCTTGTGCCATCGCTTCCAAAATCAGTACGCCAGGGAACACTGGGAGTTGCGGAAAATGACCCGTAAACTGAGGTTCATTGACTGAAACATTTTTGATCGCCGTGAGGTACTGCGCTTCTTGAAAATCCGTCACACGGTCAATGAGCAAGAATGGGTAGCGATGAGGCAACAATTCCTGAATTTCAGTAATGTTCATCGTTTTATTTTCAGTAGTCAAAGTCATATTCCTATGTTGAATGCTAAATTCTTTTAAGTTGTGGCGCATTATAGACGAAAAAAGCTCGCAAATCGCGAGCCTTCGCTGACAAAAACGCATGAGCCGCCAGATAGACATAGCAGCGCTCAACGCACGAGTGCCTGTGGCACACCCTGTTAGTCAGGCTGTTGGTTTTCCAACTGCTTTTCGACCGCTTTCAAACGCTTGTTCATCTCATCAATGCGATGAACACGAGCGGCGGTTTTACGCCATTCACGATTGGTCTGCAGAGGAATACCTGACGAGTACATGCCTTTCTCTTCAATACCTCGCATCACCATGCCCATACCGGTAATGGTAACGCCATCGGCAATCTCAATATGACCATTGATCACGCTGCCGCCACCAATGATACAGTACTTGCCAATGGTGGTACTGCCAGCAACAATCGTACCACCCGCCATGGCGGTACCATATCCGATGTGTACGTTGTGCGCGATTTGCAGTTGGTTATCAAGAATGACGTTATCTTCAATCACCGTATCGTCAAGCGCACCACGGTCAATCGTAGTACATGAACCGATTTCAACTCGGTTACCAATGCGAACACTACCAAGTTGAGGAATTTTAACCCACTCACCTTTCTCATTGGCATAGCCAAAGCCATCTGAGCCAATCACAGTGTTGGCTTGCACTAGACAGTCTTCACCAAGAGAGACTTGATGATAAATGCTTACATTCGGCCATAGCTTGGTACCTGCACCAATTGAGGCGTTTTTGCCAATAAAGCAGCCCGCGCCAATCGAGACATTATCACCCAGTGTTGCGCCTGACTCGACCACCGCATTCGCGCCAATCGAGACATTGCTGCCCAGTGTCGCATCCGCAGCGATAACGGCACTTGGCGCGATTTCAGCCGCCGGCATAGGCGTAGTGTCTAGCGCTTGCGCCACTTTAGCAAACGCCACGTAAGGGTCTTCAACGACAAGCACGTTGCCGTGGCATTGCTCTCGCTGGGCCTCTTTGACCATCACCACAGTAGCTTGGCACTGAGCTAAGTGCTTGGCGTACTTTGGGTTAGAAAGAAAAGTGACATGGCCCGTTTGGGCCTTGTCCATCGGGGCAACCATAGTGACGGTCGCCGTTGCGTCGCCATACAATTGACCCGAGGTAATCGTTGCCAGTTCGGCAAGAGTCAGAGTTTTCATAAACGATTATTTAAGTGCTTTGATCACATCTTCAGAAATATCGAATTCAGGCTTACCGTATTGCAATGCAGTAATATCGATCACGAGATCGTAGCCTTCTTTTTCAGCGATTTTGTTCACCGCGTCTTGAATCACTTTAAACAGCTTCTGCTTCTCTTGTGCTTCACGACGAGCAGACGCTTGCTCAAGAGATTGACCTTTAATGCGGAATTCATTCTCGAGCTGCGCAATTTCGATACGCGCTTTTTCGACGTCTTCTTGGCTCATCAGCTCAGCGTCACGCTTAAGTTTTTCCACTTTGGTACGCGCTTTCGCTTCAATCGCTTTTAGTTCGTCCGCTTTGTCTTTAAAGTCTTCCTGCATTTTCTGCAGAGCGACTTCACGTTGGGGCAGAGCCTGAAACACCATGGCGGTATTGATGTAACCAATTTTTTGCGCCGCTTCTGCTGCATGAGCAAAAAGAGAAGACGCCATAATAACAAGGCCAAGGCCCGCCGCTTTGATAGTTTTGTTCACTGTAAAATTCCCCTTTAGAAGGTTCTGCCGATTGTGAAAGTGAAGAATTCTTCGTCATCACCTTCGTATTTCTTAATAGGTTTCGCTACCGAGAAGACCAATGGTCCCATCGGAGACATCCATTGCAACGCCGCACCGTATGATGCGCGGTAGTTGGTTGGATCTGAGTAATCCTCATAGTATTGGGTGCCCGCATAACTCGCATCGTAGTTAAACTCGGTATCCCACACACTTGCCGCGTCGACGAACACACTGGTTCGAATTTGGCTACGCACTTCATCAGACGCAAATGGCGTCGGTACAATCAGCTCCATACTGGCCAGCGCGATGGCATTACCACCAACCGAGTCGTCCGTTGCCACCACACAGCCGTCGTTTCCGCTGCTTGGAGGACAAACGCTCGAGTTGCTGGAGTTGTAAACCGCCCTTGGACCCGCTGAGTTGGAGCCAAAACCACGTAATGTGGTGAAGCCACCCGCATAGTAGTTCTCATAGAATGGGAACAAGTTATCGTTGCCATCCGTTTGACCGTAACCGTTACCGTAACCCAAGCGACCACGCATCAACAAGGTAAACTCGTGCTTTTTGGTCAATGGCACATACTGTCTCACGTCGTACTGCAGTTTAAAGTACTGTGCGTCTGAGCTAGGCACGGTGGCCTTGGCGAACGCGCGTTGGTAGTTACCTGCCGTTGGGAAGTAGCCCTTGTTGAGGTTGTTGCGCGTCCAAGAGACATTCACGTCAAAATCTTGAGTGATAATGTTATCGCTGTCACCTTGACCAATACTGGCCGCAAACTGCTGCGCCTGATCGTAGGTGGGCACGTTACCGATGTTGTTATGGGTGTAGCCTAAGCCGAATTCGAAACGGTTGAGTTCATCAAACGGGAAACCCCAAGTCACACTAGCACCATAACTTTCGTTGGTGTAGTCGATGATCCCCGCTTCTGACGCTTCAAATTCGTTGTAGAAAATCTTACCGCCCATACTGACACCATCGAGGTTCCAGTATGGATCGCGATACTCAAGGCTGACGTTCTTCTGGTAGTCGTTCATCATTGCACTGATACCGACGCGATCACCAGAGCCCGCAAAGTTATCTTGTTGCAAACCGACCTGGAAACTGACCCCCGACTCAGTGCCGTAGCCAACACCAAAGTTAATGCTGCCTGAGTTGGCTTCTTTGACGTTGTAGACAAGATCTACCTGGTCATCACTGCCCGGAACTCGTACCGTCTGGACATCGACGGTTTCGAAGAAGCCCAAACGGCTCAAACGGTTTTTACCCGTTTCTATCGCGCGCGAGTTAAGCCAACTGCCTTCCATCTGACGCATTTCACGGCGCAGCACTTCGTCTTTGGTCGCATTGTTACCGACAAAGCGAATATCACGAACGTAGATACGATTCCCCGCCTCGACATTGACAATCAAAGAGACCTGCTGATTTTCATCATCAAATTCAGGAATGGTGGTCACTTGTGGATAGGCATAACCGGCTTCACCCAGTACGCGCTTGATGTTCTCTTCAAGAGAGGTCACGGCAGAGCCATTGTAGATTTCTCCGTTTTCGAACGTGACCAAATCTTGCAGCTCTTGCTCTTTACCGATCAGTTCACCACGGAACTGGACATCTTTGACGGTATACGGCAAGCCTTCTGATAACCCCAGCGTGATGTACACCCCTTTTTTATCGGGTGAAATCGCGACTTGTGTCGAATCCACTTGGAATTTTAAGTAACCACGATCCAGGTAGTACGATCTTAAGGCTTCAATGTCGCCCGCTAAAACTTGCTTTTGATATTTATCATCGGCGAGGAAGTTCCACCATGCGACATCCACATTAAGATTGAAACGGCTCAGCAGCTCTTCATCTTCGAAGACTTCATTGCCGATAAAGTTGATTTGTTGGATTTTCGCAGAGACACCTTCAGAGAAGACGAATTTGACATCACTACGGTTACGCGGCAGCGGCGTCACGACCGCTTTGACTGACGCGTTGTATTTACCCACGCTGTAGTAGAAATCTTCCAACCCTTTCTCAATATTGGACAGGGTAGTACGATCCAGCGCTTCACCGACGCGCATTCCGGAGGCGTCAAGGTTTTGCTGCAACTGCTCTTCTTTGATCGCCTTGTTCCCAGAGAAAGAGATGCTGGCAATCGTTGGGCGCTCTTTGACTTGCACCAACAAGACATCGCCATCGCGAAGCACTTTGATGTTCTCAAAGTTACCTGAATCGTAGAGTGCACGAATGATCTCAGAAACGTCTTGCCCATCGACAGTGTCACCGACACGGACAGGCATTTTCAAAAGCGCCGCACCGAGAGCCACACGCTGTAACCCTTCGATCTGTATGTCTTCAACCACGAAGCTCTCGGCACCGTTTGCGCTCACACTCGTCGCGAGAAGCGTCGCAAACAGAATATTTTTCATCGCCATATTTGTTTTAGTTATTCCTTTCTACACCCTTCGCCCCGTTTAAAGACGAGCAAAATCATTGAAAATCGCCACTGCCATGAGAGAGAAGATAATCGCACCGCCGATACGGTAACCCATTTCCTGGACTTTTTCAGGCACAGGGCGTCTGATTATGGCTTCAATAGCAAAAAACAATAAATGTCCACCGTCGAGCATCGGCAATGGAACGAGGTTTATAATGCCTAAGTTCACGCTGATAAGCGCAAGGAAGCCGAGAAAATAGACCAAGCCATAATCGGCGGTCGTTCCTGCCCCTTTCGCGATCGAAATAGGTCCACTTAGGTTGTTCAATCCAACATCACCAACAATCAGTTTTTTCAGCATACTGATGGTCAAGGTGATCACTTGCCCGGATTTTTCAATCGCTTTACCGACTGACTCAAATACACCAAATTGCAGGTCGAAGCGATAGCTTTGCGGCCATTCTGCGACTTCTGGAGCAATTCCCGCAAAACCAATCACTCGCTGGTCTGAAAGCGCTCGGCTGTCTGGCGTTAAAGACACGTCCACAGACTGGCCATCACGCTCCACTTTGAGTGCAAGCGCGCGATTAGGGCTTGCTTGAATGGTCTCGACGACCTGCTGCCAGCTCTCGACAGCCCGTCCATCGATACTCACTAACGTATCACCGACAAGCAGGCCAGCACGTTCACCAGCACTTCCCTCGCCGACATTGGTCAAACGAGCGGAAATCTCTGGCGTAAAGGGAATAAATCCAAGCGCTGACATAGCAGACTGCGTCTCAGGGTCAAAGTTCCATTCATCTAAATAGAGCACTTTGGTTTCTTCGACCCCAACACCGTCCGCCGGTGCGACGGTCAGGGTCAATTGACTGTCGCCAATATGGCGGATAAGCCCCATATTGACCGACTCCCAATCTGCGGTTTTGACGCCGGAAACCGCTTTAAGTTCCATGCCAGGTTCAAGACCGGCTTGCGCCGCAATCGAGTATGGCGTGACTTGTCCCACGACCGGTTTCACCGCAGGGACACCAATGATGAACACCAACCAATACGCGAAAATGGCAAACAGGAAGTTGAACGCTGGGCCTGCCGCGACAATTGCGCTTCGTTTCCACAAAGGTTTACGGTCAAAGGCGAACGCTTGCTGATCCGCGGGCACATCATCCACTCGGCCATCAAGCATTTTCACGTAACCACCGAGAGGGATCAAAGAAATAGAGTACTCGGTGCCATCTTTGCCGACTTTACTCCATATGGATTTACCAAAACCGATAGAGAATTTTTCGACTTTTACGCCACAGCGGCGCGCCACCCAAAAATGGCCAAACTCATGCACGGCGACCAAAATGCCTAATGCAATGATAAATGAGATAAAGTTCCACAAAATACCGGTCATAGTGTCCGTCCGTTCATGGTTTCTATGGCGAATGCACGTGCCATACTATCGAGCTCTAGAATGCTCTCCAAACTATCACATTGCCCCTGACCACGGCTAGCACAGATCCGATTAGTGACCTGCTCATTGATGCGAGCGATGTCAGTGAACGCCAGTTTACGATCAAGAAAAGCCTGCACTGCAACTTCGTTGGCCGCATTGAGCGCTGTGGTCGCATGCTGGCCTTCAAAACAGGCATCAATGGCCAATTTCAAGCAGGGGTAACGTTGGTAATCCGGCTGTAAAAAGGTCAGTTCGCCCACTTGAGTAAAATCTAACGGTGCCACACCAGCAGCAATACGCTCAGGGTACGAGAGTGTCAGCGCAATCGGCGTTGCCATATCCGGCTCGCCCATCTGAGCCAAGACGGAGCCGTCACGATATTGCACCATTGAGTGGATCACAGATTGAGGGTGGATCAGAACTTTGAGTTGCTCGCGGCGAGCATTGAACAGCCATTTTGCTTCAATAAACTCAAGCCCTTTATTCATCATGGTGGCCGAATCCACCGAGATTTTTGGCCCCATGGACCAGTTGGGATGAGCAATCGCTTGTTCTGGGGTCACCTGCTCTAGACTCGCAATGTCGCTGTAGCGAAACGGCCCGCCAGAACCGGTCAAAAGAATATGGCTAATACCCTGCTTTTCAAGATCGCAGCGCCCTAGCTCCGTTTGCGCCTCGACGGGCAAACATTGGAAGATGGCATTGTGCTCACTGTCAACAGGCATTAACTCCGCGCCATACTTGGCAACCGCGTCGATAAAAAGTTGTCCAGACATCACCAACGCTTCTTTGTTGGCAAGCAGCACTCGCTTACCGGCTTTCACCGCCGCCATGGTCGGTAACAAACCGGCCGCGCCGACAATGGCGGCCATCACGGTATCGACATCCTCCAGCGCCGCCATTTGGCACATCGCATCTACACCGGATAACACATCAATGGTGAGCGACTCTCCGGCTAACGCAAACTTGAGCGCGCGCGCAGCATCATCGCTCGCCATGACCGCATACTGGGGTTTCCACTTAAGACACAACTGGCGCATTTTCTCGACGTTGTGTCCCGCGACTAAAGCAACGACCGAGTAGTGTTCACGATTCTGTTCGAGCACCTTAAACGTACTGTCACCAATCGAACCTGTCGCGCCGAGTATTGTCAACTTACGCATAGTAGTTACAACCAAGAAGGTAAAGGCAAGCGCCGGCTTGCCTTAGAATTAGAAAATGAAGTAGAGCAGCGCAAACACGGGAAAGGCAGCCGTCAAACTGTCAATGCGATCCAATACACCGCCATGACCAGGAATGATGTTACTGCTGTCTTTAATGCCAGAGACGCGCTTAAACATGCTCTCTACCAGATCGCCCAATACTGAGATAATCACCGTCGCTAAGGTAATCCCGACCATCACAAATGCGTTGGTAAAGGGAATCTCAAACCAATGTGAAAAGCCCCAAGCAACTAAACTGGCGGTCACCATTCCGCCCACTAATCCTTCAATGGTTTTATTGGGGCTCACTTTAGGTGCCATTTTATGTTTACCGATGCTTTTACCGACAAAGTAGGCACCGCTGTCCGCCGCCCAAACAATCAAACAGACAAATAGAACCAAACGCGCGCCGTGGAAAGGATCGCTATAGAGGTCCTGCGCACGCAGCATCACCACGCTCCAGAAAAAGGGCAATAGCGTTAAGATTCCGAAAAGGTGTCTGAGCAGCGTCGACCCCTGCCACAGTGTAGCGGATTTGGGATAGGTAATCGCCAGCACGCTGGCAAAAAGCCACCAGGCGCAACCTAAGCCTAGTAAAGTAAGGTGGGATAAGGAAATCTCATTTAAGCTGTACGCATCAAATGGGACAAAGAACGCACTGGCCGCAAACAGTATCGCTGCAGGGACAAGTGCTAAGTAGCGGGATTTGGCCTCGACAAATTGAGTCCACTCCCAAAAACCTATCATAGTGACCACGGCCAGCGCCGCCATAAACGTAGGTAAAGACAGTTGAAAGATGCCTAAAATGACTAACGGAGCAAGGATAAGTGCCGTTATTATTCTTTGCTTCAAACTTAAATCCTTTATTCGCTTTTCATCAATGCCTTGATTTGTTCACCTGTACACCCGAACCGTCGTTCGCGATTAACAAACCAAGTCACTGCTTCGACAAGACTATTCTCGTCAAATTCTGGCCAGTAGATCGGCGTAAAGTAGAGCTCAGCATACGCCATCTGCCATAGCATGAAGTTGCTAATTCTACACTCTCCACTGGTTCGAATCATCAAATCGACCTCAGGAATGTCGTTCATCGACAAATGATCGGTCATTAATGATTCAGTAATCTCTTCTGGTGCAAGTTCACCGCAAGCCACTTTGCTGGCAATCGCTTTGGTCGCTTCCACAATGTCCCATTTGCCGCCGTAATTAGCCGCAATATTGATCACCATTCCGCTATTGTTCGCCGTTAAGGCTTCTGCAGCGGCAATTTTCTCTTGCAAGCGTTCATTAAAACGAGACTTATCACCAATGATCCGCAGCTTGAGGTTGTTCTTATGCAGTTTCTTTACTTCTGATGACAGCACAGAAATAAACAACTCCATCAACACGCCGACTTCTTCTTCTGGTCTGCGCCAATTCTCGCTACTGAAAGCAAACAAGGTGATGGCCTTGATGCCGAGTTTAGCGGAAGTCGAAATCGCCTTACGTACCGCTGCCACCCCATTTTTATGGCCAAAGACACGCGGTTTACCTTGTGCTTTCGCCCAACGGCCATTGCCGTCCATGATGATTGCGATGTGTTTAGGGAGTACGTCAGGTGAGAGTTGAATGTTTTGCATAAGAGGGATTGGGTTTCCAGCAGGGTCGAAGAGATGCAATAAAAAAACGCTGTGCTGTTCGCCCAGCGTTTTTACTCATGGGCAGTTTAATGACTATTAAACTTCCATCAACTCTTTTTCTTTTGCTGCTAGCACTTCGTCAACTTTCTTAACCGCTGCGTCAGTCAGTTTCTGAATTTCATCTTGTGCTTTGCGATCTTCGTCTTCAGAGATCTCTTTGTCTTTCAATAGCGCTTTAAGGTCGCCATTGGCATCACGACGAATGTTACGAATCGCCACGCGAGCACCTTCTGCTTCACCGCGAACGATCTTAACGAGGTCCTTACGACGCTCTTCTGTCAGTGGTGGCAGAGGAACGCGGATAATGGTGCCCGCAGACATTGGGTTTAGACCCAAATCAGACATCATGATCGCTTTTTCTACTTTCTGAGTCAGCTCTTTGTCGAATACCGTGATCGCCAGTGTACGCGCATCTTCCGCAACAACGTTCGCGACTTGGTTTAACGGTGTTGGTGCGCCGTAGTACTCAACTGAAATACCAGAAAGAAGGCTTGGGTGAGCACGACCTGTACGTACTTTAGATAGGTTGTTTTTTAGCGCTTCAACGCTTTTTTCCATGCGCTCTTGAGCGTCTTTTTTGATTTCGTTAATCACAATATCACCTTGATGTGTCATTCTTATCGAAGTCTCCCCACTAATGGGATGACGACCTTCGAAAGGCAATACCGTAGCCAACACAATGCTCGCTACGGTTGAATTCAATTAGTTTGCAGAGCTAATCAGTGTGCCTTCAGCTTCACCCATAACCACGCGGCGCAGTGCACCAGGTTTGTTCATGTTGAACACACGAATTGGCATTTTGTGGTCACGAGCCAGAGTAAATGCGGCTAAGTCCATTACTTTCAGTTCTTTATCAAGAACTTCAGCGTAAGATAGCTTATCATACAGCTCCGCGTCTGGGTTGGCTACTGGGTCTGCAGTAAATACCCCATCCACTTTTGTCGCTTTGAGAACCACGTCAGCTTCAATCTCAATACCGCGCAGACACGCCGCTGAATCTGTTGTGAAGAATGGGTTACCTGTACCGGCAGAGAAGATCACAACGCGACCTTGGCGCAGCTGGCTGATAGCATCGGCCCAGTTGTAATCATCACACACACCTTTTAGAGGGATAGCGGACATCACACGCGCGTTCACATACGCACGATGCAGCGCATCACGCATCGCAAGACCGTTCATCACTGTTGCTAGCATGCCCATGTGGTCACCGACAACTCGGTTCATACCTGCTTCAGCAAGACCGGCACCACGGAACAAGTTACCCCCGCCGATAACAACACCCACTTGAACGCCCAGTTCAACGAGCTCTTTTACCTCTTGAGCCATACGATCAAGGATCGTAGGGTCGATACCAAAACCTTCTTCGCCTTGTAGAGCTTCACCGCTCAGTTTTAACAGAATACGTTGATATGCTGGTTTAGGGTTTGTCGTCATGGAGTCTACCTTCCAATAAAGAGAGTGGTTGATTAACAGTCATGGATAGGGGAGAAAATCAAGTTCATAGACCCTAGTTCCTAGAGAAAAAATCCACTCTAGACTCTAGAAACTAGGAACTAGGCACTAGGAACTAGGCACTAGGAACTAGGCACTAGGCACTAGGCACCTAGGAACTCGCACCGAGTCACTAACACCCCTATTCATCACGGCTAATCGTTTGCACGCTAGTCATAAAAAGACCGCAGCCTTGGCTACGGTCTAAATAGTAAGCGCTACACTCAGGATTAACCTTTTTGAGCTGCTGCTACTTCTTCAGCAAAGCTCATTTCTGCGCCTTTCTCGATACCTTCGCCAACTTCTAGACGAACGAACGTAGCAACAGAAGCGCCTTTCTCTTTCAGCATTTCGCCTACAGATTTCTTAGGCTCCATGATGAACGCTTGACCTGTTAGAGAGATTTCGCCAGTGAATTTCTTCATGCGGCCGATAACCATCTTCTCAGCGATCTCTTGTGGCTTGCCTTCGTTCATAGCGATTTCAACTTGAACTTCTTTCTCTTTAGCCACTACGTCAGCTGGTACATCTTCTGGGTTAACGTACTCTGGCTTAGACGCAGCAACGTGCATTGCAACGTGCTTAAGAGTTTCAGCATCGCCTTCACCCGCTACCACAACACCGATTTTCTCACCGTGACGGTAAGAAGCGATTGCAGCACCTTCAACGTACTGAACGCGACGGATGTTGATGTTTTCACCGATCTTAGCAACTAGAGCAACACGCTCTTCTTCGAATTTAGCAACAAGCTCTTCAGCAGATGCTTTAGACGCTAGCGCGTCTGCTGCTACTTTCTCTGCGAATGCAGTGAAGTTGCCATCTTTAGCAACGAAGTCAGTTTGGCAGTTAACTTCAAGAAGAACAGCAACACCGCCTTCTTCTTTGATGATGATTGCGCCTTCAGCTGCTACGTTACCTGCTTTCTTAGCAGCTTTCGCAGCGCCTGATTTACGCATGTTCTCGATTGCTAGTTCGATGTCAGCGTTTGCTTCAACAAGCGCTTTCTTACATTCCATCATACCTGCGCCAGTACGTTCGCGCAGTTCTTTAACTAGAGCAGCAGTAACAGCCATTCTCTATTCCTCAGTTGATTCTGGATTGGGTAAAAAACAGGGGCCTACACACGTTCGGCCCCTATTGATAACTATAACTCAGCTTATGCGACAACAAGATTGCACATAAACCAAGTGTGACACGGAGCCGCTATTATTCAGCTTCTACGAAACCGTCTTTTTCAGCAGCTGCAGCTACGTCTTTGTTACGACCTTCTGTAACCGCTTGAGCAGCAGCGTTTAGGTATAGCTGTACTGCACGGATTGCGTCATCGTTACCTGGGATAACGAAGTCAACGCCGTCTGGGTTAGAGTTAGTATCAACAACAGCGTAAACTGGGATACCTAGGTTGTTTGCTTCTTTAACTGCGATGTGCTCGTGATCAGCGTCGATAACGAATAGAGCGTCAGGTAGGCCGCCCATATCTTTGATACCACCAAGAGATTTCTCTAGCTTCTCCATTTCGCGAGTACGCATTAGAGCTTCTTTCTTAGTTAGCTTGTCAAAAGTACCGTCTTGAGACTGAGCTTCTAGGTCTTTTAGACGCTTGATAGACTGACGAACAGTTTTGTAGTTAGTTAGCATACCGCCCAACCAGCGGTTGTTAACGAAGTACTGGTTGCTAGCAATAGCCGCTTCTTTAACAGCTTCAGATGCAGCGCGCTTAGTACCTACGAAAAGAACTTTACCTTTTTTCTCGCCAACTTTCGCTAGCTCAGCAAGCGCTTCGTTGAACATTGGTACCGTTTTTTCTAGGTTGATGATGTGAACGCGGTTACGAGCACCAAAGATGAATGGCTTCATTTTTGGGTTCCAGTAACGAGTTTGGTGACCGAAGTGAACACCAGCTTTCAGCATATCGCGCATTGATACAGTTGCCATTTTAAAATCCTCTATGGGGTTAGGCCTCCACATTCCCCATAACTCCGACTAGGCTTCTGCCCAGCACCCCGGAATATGTGTCGGAATGTGTGTGATTTAAAGATAAATGTGTTTGGATGTTGCCCGCTTCGCCACCTCAACGCATCAAGGTGAAGAAAACAGACCGCAATTCCGGCGCGCTTTATATCATATTTTTGCGTTGTTTGGCTAGAAAAAAAACCACTTTCACCGCGTCCAAACCCCGCGAAATCACCGACCGTCACAGCAACCCTAGTCATTTTAAGGATTTATCGAGATTACACTTTCGCCCCTCTTCCTGTTAGAATGCGGCCATTCGCACCAGAGCGTGCTGACAGAGTTAGATAGAGAAAGCCGATGTCAATTAAGATCAAAACCGCACAAGAAATTGAACGCATGCGCATAGCTGGCGCATTGGCCGCTGAAATCCTAGAGATGATCGAGCCACACGTCCAAGTCGGCGTGACGACCGATGAGCTCAACCAGATTTGTCACGACTACGCCACCAGCAAAGGTGCGTACTCTGCGCCACTCGATTATCATGGTTTCCCGAAATCTATCTGTACTTCGATCAACCACATTGTTTGCCACGGCATTCCTGCCAACCAAGATGAAATTGGTAGCAACGGTCAGATGAAACCGGCGGTGTTAAAAGATGGCGACATCATCAACATCGACATCACAGTGATTGTTCCTGATGATGAAAACGCCGATCTTTCCGTGCGCCCAGCAGGCTACCATGGCGATACTTCGAAGATGTTCTTAGTGGGTGAGGTCTCCCCTGCCGACAAGCGCTTGTGTATGGTGACACAAGAAGCCCTGTACGTCGGGATGCGTAAAGTCAAACCGGGTGCTACGGTTGGCGATATTGGCAGTGCCATCGAGAAATACATCAAAGAGAACAACAAGAAAAACCCACGTAATAAGTTCTCTATTGTCAAAGACTTCTGTGGTCATGGTATCGGCAACGAATTCCATGAAGAGCCACAAATTGTTCACTACAAGAACAATGACCGACGTGTGTTGAAAGAAGGCATGTGCTTTACCATCGAGCCTATGATTAACGCCGGTAAATTTGGTGTCAGCGTCGATGCCGAAGATGACTGGACGGTCTACACTGGCGATGGCAAAAAATCCGCTCAGTATGAGCACACCATAGTCGTAACGAGCAACGGCTGTGAAGTGCTGACACTAAGAAGCGATGACACCATCCCACGCCTGATGAACAACGATTAACGATTGAATGGAATATCCCCGCTTAAGGGGATATTTTTTTATCTGACTAACTTTGCTAGATTCCTAATTAGGATTTTTTTGCTGCATGGATTCGCTGTATGCCCTTTCAAACCCCTTTAGCGCTCGACGAGTCGCAACTCTCCGTCGCCGAGCTTAAACAGCAACTGGAACAGTTTGCTGAACATCAAAAGAATGAATTTCTCAACCATCATCCAGTGACTGACCTTGTCCTAGGTCGCTCTGACTACATTGATTTACTATTAAATCGACTGTGGCAACATTTCGGTTTCGCCAACTTACCCAACATCAGCTTAGTTGCGGTAGGCGGTTATGGCCGCGGTGAGCTACACCCGCTCTCGGATATTGATATCCTGATTGTCTCTCGCCATACCTTACCGGAAGCGCTGGCCGCCAAAGTCAGTGAGTTTATTACCCTGCTGTGGGATTTACGCCTGGAGATTGGTCACGCCGTGCGTACGGTTGAGCAATGCGCGCAAATCGGCCGAGAAGACCTAACCGTTGCCACCAACTTACAAGAAGCGCGCTTGTTGTGTGGCTGTGAAGAGACCTTCCACAAGCTGAAGATGGAAATCCATTCAGAGAGCTTCTGGCCAAGTGAAATCTTCTATCAAGCGAAAGTACAAGAGCAACGTGAACGCCATGCGCGCTATCACGACACCACTTACAATCTGGAGCCCGATATTAAGTCAACTCCAGGCGGACTGCGGGATATTCACACCTTAAGTTGGGTCGCAAGGCGCCATTTCGGGGCCACTTCTTTGTTAGAGATGAGTAAATATGGTTTTCTCACTGACGCGGAATATCGTGAGTTGGTCGAATGCCAAGATTTCCTTTGGCGCGTGCGTTTTGCCCTGCATCTACAGTTAAAGCGCTACGACAACCGCCTCACCTTTGCCCACCAAGCCCAAGTTGCCGAGCTGCTCGGTTTTCACGGTGAGGGTAATCGAGGTGTAGAGAAAATGATGAAAGAGTTCTACCGCACGCTGCGCCGTGTGGCTGAACTCAACAAAATGCTGCTTAAGTTGTTCGACCAAGCGATTCTGGACAATGGGATTGAGGCCGAGCCTATCATTCTCAGTGAGGATTTTCAGCGCAGAGGACACCTAATAGAAGCGCGTAAACCTGCATTGTTCCAAGCGCGTCCTGAAACCATTCTGGATATGTTTTTACATATCGCCAACGACTCCACCATTGATGGCGTCGCCCCCTCCACCATGCGCCAACTTCGCACCGCTCGGCGCCGTTTGAATAAGTTTCTTCACACTATCCCAGCGGCGCGTGAAAAGTTCATGGATCTGTGCCGACACCCGAACGCCCTTACTCGCGCCTTTACACTGATGCACAAACTCGGAGTGTTAGCCGCCTATTTACCGCAATGGAGTCAAATTGTCGGTCAGATGCAGTTCGACTTATTCCACGTCTACACCGTCGATGAGCACAGTATGCGCTTGCTGAAACACATTCACACCTTTAGCTTTGCGCAAAATCACGACAAGCATCCGATCTGCTGTGAAATCTACCCACGAATTCAAAAGAAAGAGCTGTTGATCCTTGCGGCGATTTTCCATGATATCGGGAAAGGGCGCGGCGGCGATCACTCGGTGATTGGTGAAGGAGAAGCCTATGATTTCTGTATTGAGCATGGTTTGTCGAAACCTGAGGCCAAACTGGTTTCTTGGTTGGTTCGTCATCACCTCTTGATGTCTGTCACTGCTCAGCGCCGAGATATTTACGATCCTGAGGTGATCACTGAGTTCGCCAAGCAAGTGCGGGATGAAGAGTATCTGGAGTACCTAGTCTGCCTAACCGTCGCTGATATCTGCGCCACCAACCCTGAACTTTGGAACAGTTGGAAACGCACACTGCTCGCTGAGCTTTTTTACTCGACGCAACGTGCCTTACGCCGCGGTTTAGAGAACCCTGTCGATGTACGTGAGCGCATCCGTCACAACCAGCAGTTAGCTTCTGCGCTGCTGCGCAAAGAGGGGTTCAGTGCCAGAGAGATCGAAGTACTGTGGCAACGCTTTAAAGCCGACTACTTCTTAAGACACACCCACAAACAAATTGCGTGGCACTGCGCGCATCTGCTGCGCCATGACGATCCGGCTAAACCATTGATCTTAATCTCTAAGAAAGCAACCCGAGGCGGAACGGAAGTGTTTGTCTACAGCAAAGACCAACATGCTCTGTTTGCGACTGTGGTGGCCGAGTTAGATAGGCGCAATCTCAACGTTCACGATGCGCAGGTTATGACCAGTAAAGATGGTTATGTGTTAGATACCTTTATGGTGTTGGATCAACACGGTGAGGTCATTGATGAGACGCGCCACAAGGCACTGATTAAGCACTTGGTCCACGTACTCGAAGATGGCCGCCCAACCAAGATCAAAACCCGTCGAGTGCCGCGTAACCTGCAGCACTTCAAGGTGAAAACACAAGTCGACTTTCTGCCGACTAAGAGTAAAAAGCGCACCTTGATGGAGTTTGTGGCCCTCGATACCCCAGGACTGCTTGCCACGGTAGGGGCGACGTTTGCCGAATTGAATCTCAACCTGCACGCCGCCAAAATCACCACTATTGGTGAGCGGGCTGAGGACTTGTTCATTATCACTAGTGATCACACCGGCAAGCTCAGCGAAGAAGAAGAGCAACGACTGCGTGAGACCTTGATCAAGAACGTGGCGGAGTTGGCGCCGTAAGCGATCTCGTCCACAAGTTGCAAAGCTGATTAAAAAACAACTATCTACCACGATCATAGGCTGCTACATTAACCTATGAACACTTTGTTTCCCTTCCCGGATGGGAAGGGGTTACTACAACACAAAAGAGGTAGCTTATGTTTCCAAACCTCACTGGTTTAGGTATTCACGAGCCTAAGCAAATTGAGCGCTATTCACTTCGTCAAGAAGCGCACAAGGATGTGTTAAAGATCTATTTTCGTAAGCAAAAAGGCGAATTGTTTGCGAAAAGCGTAAAATTCAAATATCCCCGCCAAGTCAAAAACGTACTCGTCGACAGTGGCAGTCACCAATACAAAGAAGTGACTGAGATTAATCGCAATTTAACGCTGGTTATCGATGAATTGAACCAAATCACACGACCAGAAAAAGCGGCTGAAACGGATGTGAAACAGAAAATCTTGTCCGATCTTCGTCACTTAGAGAAAGTGGTCGCCAGCAAGATTGCCGAGATTGAAGCCGATTTAGAGAAGCTGAAATAAGCGTACTCTCAACCTAGAAAGACAAAGGACAGCGCAGTCGCTGTCCTTTTTTATTGCGTTCCATATTTTGCTGTCTCTATGACTAAGCTCTGCTATAGCCAGCCTGCATATCGACCAATGAGATAGAGTGATACCGCGGCCATGAGGCCAGCGACGATATCATCAATCATAATCCCTAAGCCGCCGTGAATACGCTTATCGAGCCAGCCGATCGGCCAAGGCTTGACCATATCGAAAAATCGAAACAAGACAAATCCAGTCAACAGCCACTTCCAATCCGTCGTCGACAGATTAAATAGAGGCACCACCAGCATGGTGATCCAAAAGCCAGCAAACTCATCCCAGACAATCGAACCGTGATCATGCACGCCCATGTCATCAGACGTCACTTGGCAAATTTTGACGCCGATCCAGCAAGAAAACAGCACAGCCATAATATAGAGTGGTAACGGCAGCTGGACCAAAAGAAGATAAAAAGGCACCGCAGCTAAAGTGCCCATGGTGCCGGGGACGATAGGAGAAAGCCCGCTGCCAAAGCCTGTCGCAAGCAGATGCCACGGGTTTTTCAGCGAAATAAGTGCTAAGGGATTTGTCATACTGATTCACTAAAATGATCATAGCCTTGTCGTGGCCATGTCATTGGTTGTCCTTTTGAGTGAAGTTCCCAGTGACCCTGTGGGCGAATTTGGCCGATGCAGGTCACCTTACAATTACAGTGTGCCAGCGCACTCTCAATCGAGCCACGATTGGCCTCGCTGACGGTGAAACAGAGTTCGTACTCTTCGCCGCTCGACAACGCCATTTGCTGAGCACGTTCAGTGCTGGCCAAAAATGTCACCAGTTCATTAGAAACAGGAAGCGTGCTCACGTCAAGGCTTGCTCCAACCTCTGAGCATTCAAGAATATGCCCAAGATCAGCAATTAACCCATCAGAGATATCGACCGCGGCACTGGCGAGCCCCAACAAGGCTTGTCCGACCAAGACACGCGGCGTTGAATAGTAATGTCGATGTACTAACTCGCTTGCCAAAGGCTTTTGGGCCAAGCTTGGATCAAGGATCACATCCAACCCCGCTTGGCTATCACCAAGCTCTCCGGTGACGTAGATCCAATCCCCTACTTGGGCCCCATCTCGGCGTAGCGCTTTGCTTGGGTCTACGTATCCCTGTACTGTTAAGGTCATACTGAGCGGGCCTTTGGTGGTGTCTCCACCAATCAGTTGAATATCGAAATAGTCCGCCAATTGGTAGAATGCGTCACAAAATCCGCTCAACCAAGACTCATCGGCCTCAGGTAGGGTGAGCGCCAACGACACCCAAGCAGGCGTTGCTCCCATCGCCGCTAAATCACTGATGTTGGACGCCAACGCTTTGTGCGCAACAGCATGAGGATCGGCGTCGAGGAGGAAATGGGTCCCCGCGACTAAGGTATCGGTGCTGATCGCGATCGCCAGATCACTGCCTGGTGGTTGGACTAGCGCACAGTCATCGCCTGCCGCCAACAGCACGTCTTTGCGCAGCCCTTGTCGACCAACAAAATATCGATTAATTAGGTTAAATTCACTCGCCATAGAGAATTTCTCACATAAAAAAGGTCAGCGCTTGCTGACCTTTTATCTCAAAACTACTGAGTTACTTTTTACGTACGTGTGGTGCGGCTTTATCCAGCACACCATTGACGAATTTGTGGCTGTCTTCTGCAGCAAACACTTTTGCCAACTCAATCGCTTCGTTGATGACCACTTTGTAAGGAACATCTTCGCGGCGAGTCATTTCATACATCGCAAGACGAAGCAACGCAAGCTCCATCATGTCCAAATCTTGCATTGGACGCGCGGTGTATGGGCGAATTTTGCTGTCTAGCTCTGTGTGACTTAGCACAACACCTGATAACAGGTCACGGAAGTAGGCAACGTCTGTATCTGGAGCAGAAAGCGCTGGCTCTTGAGCGTGGTGCTCTTCTTCATCGTACTTACCGCCCGATAAGAACTGCTCTTCAATTGTGGCAACATTTTCTTTGGTAATTTGCCAAGAGTAGATTGCTTGTAAAGCAAATCGACGTGCATTACGACGTGCGGCTGGTTTCACACTGGCCCCCATTAGGAATCAATTTCTGATAGAACGTTAATCATCTCAAGTGCGCTTAGTGCAGCCTCTGCACCTTTATTACCAGCCTTGGTTCCTGCGCGCTCAATTGCTTGGTCAATTGTATCAACGGTCAATACGCCAAACGCCACTGGTAAACTGTATTCCAATGAGACTTGAGCAAGACCTTTGTTACATTCACTGCAAACATAGTCAAAGTGTGGTGTACCACCACGAATCACCGTACCAAGCGATACAATCGCGTCAAATTTACCGGTTTTTGCAACACGCTGAGCAACCAATGGCAGTTCAACTGCACCAGGGCAACGCACAACGGTGATGTTCTCTTCGCTAACTTGTCCATGACGCTTTAAAGTATCGATTGCACCAGACAATAGACTTTCGTTAATAAAACTGTTGAAACGAGAAATAACGATAGCAATTTTTGCATTTGGCGCTGGGAAGCCACCCTCGATCACTTTCATAAGCTTTCCTTTAACTATATTCATCAAGTGAGAATCGCCGGATTCTAGCACAAATTTGTGAGCAATATCTAATGGAAATTCGCACCGACTGGGGAGGTGGCAGGCGATGCCACCTTCCACTCAATCCTGCTTATTCGCAGACGTACTCAACGACATTCAAACCAAAACCACCCAATGCATGGTATTTTTTGTTGGTCGATGACAGCAGACGCATATCATGCACACCGAGATCCGCAAGAATTTGCGACCCAACGCCCACGCGACGTGATGTACCTTGACGCTTGGCCAGCGTCGGCGCTTCCCCTTTGTCTTGCGCTTCAAACATCTTGACGCGGTGGATGAGTAAATCGGTCGACTCTTCGTTACCCAAAATCACCAATACACCGCCCTCTTCACCGATGCGCTTCATCGCCGCATCCAGGCTCCAGCTGCGGTCTGCGTTCCGGTTACTGTGCAGCAAGTCAGTAAAGGTATCTTGTAAGTGAACACGCACCAATGGGGTTTGTGTCATCTCACCTTTGCACAACGCGTAATGGACTTGGTTGTCAATAACATCGCGGTATGTGACCAATTTGAACTCACCAAACTCCGTCGGCAATTGGCACTCCGCTACGCGCTCAATGGTGGTTTCCGTGTTGTTGCGATACTCAATCAAATCGGCAATGGTGCCCAGTTTGATGTCGTGCTTTTGCGCAAACACTTCCAGATCAGGGCGACGCGCCATCGTGCCGTCATCATTAAGGATTTCAACAATCACGCCTGCGGGCTCAAGACCTGCAAGGCGAGCCAAATCGCAGCCTGCTTCGGTATGACCTGCGCGCGTTAACACGCCACCTTCTTGGGCGGCCAGCGGGAAAATGTGCCCGGGCTGAACGAGATCCGCCGCTTTGGCGTCTTTTGCCACTGCGGCTTGTACTGTACGGGCGCGGTCGGCGGCAGAGATACCCGTTGTCACCCCTTCAGCAGCCTCAATCGACACCGTGAAGTTGGTGGTGTACTGCGCATTATTGTCTTGCACCATAGGTGGCAATCCGAGCTTTTCACAGCGTGATTTGGTCATGGTCAAACAGATCAAACCGCGACCGTGGGTTGCCATAAAATTGATCGCTTCCGGCGTGACGTGCTCCGCCGCCATGATCAAATCCCCCTCATTTTCACGATCTTCATCATCCATGAGGATGACCATTTTACCTGAGCGAATGTCGTCGATGATTTCTTGAGGCGTACTAATTGGCATGATTCTGTTCCTTATTATTGGCGCGGCTTTTGCGGACGTTCGACGTCACTACGCAAATCCGTTTTGTTGTAAGAATTCGAGTGTTAGGGTGGATTCTGGCTGTGCAGAGGTGGAGGCCGTTAATAGACGCTCCATGTAACGGGCCAAGACGTCGACTTCGAGATTGACTTTGCGCCCGACGTGGAAGTCGGCGATGGTCGTCTCTTCTCCCGTATGCGGCACGATAGTGAGCTTGAAAGCGTTTTTACGTAGCGCATTCACCGTTAAGCTAATTCCATCAACCGTGATGGATCCTTTCTCTGCCACATATTTCGCGATGGATTCCGGCATCGCGACCCAGAATTCAATCGCGCGACCGACACTGTTGCGCTCAACGATCTCGCCAACACCGTCCACATGGCCGGAGACAATATGACCGCCAAATCGAGTGGTCGGCAGCATGGCTTTTTCAAGGTTAACTTTGTCGCCCGCTTGATAATGGGCAAAGCCGGTTTTTTGCAGTGTCTCGAGGGATAAATCGGCGCTGTAACTGGTCGCGGTGTAATCCACCACCGTCAAGCAGACACCATTGGTCGCAATACTGTCGCCCAGTTTGACATCGCTCATGTCCAATTTACCGACCTCGATGGTCACACTGATGTCTTCCCCTTTTGGGGTGATGGCAGTTAGGATCCCTACTGCCTCTACAATACCTGTAAACATATTAGGATTCTTTGTTAGCTAGTTTGGCGACAACACGAATGTCTTTGCCGACCATACGAATATCTTGAATATCGAGCTCGATGCATTCACTCATGGCACCAAGCCCTAAAGCACCGAGCAGGCCTCGTCCATCACTGCCCATCAGTTTGGGCGCGAGGTAGAGAATCAGCTCATCCACCAATCCCGCTTTGAGCACACTTTGCGCAAGCGTTGGGCCCGCTTCAATCCATAACTGATTGATGTTGTGATCTTGGGCTAAGCTGGCGAACGTAGCAAAGAGATCCACACGTCCATCATCCCCGAGCGGTGCGTTGAGAGCGCCATTTGGCCCCACCACCAGCACCTCGCCCGGTGTATTAAAGAGTTTAAGCTCTGGATGAAGCTGCCCTTGCCGGTCCAAAATGACACGCACTGGCTGACGAAGATCGGTGGGTGAGTATTGAAGTTTCAGCGACGCAGGCAAATCATCAAAACGGACATTGAGTGAAGCGTCATCGGCGATCACCGTTTGGCTAGTGGAGAGAATCGCACTGCTTTGCGCTCGGTAGCGCTGCACATCCTGACGGGCTTCTGGACTGGTGATCCATTGGCTCTCCCCATTGCTTAGCGCCGTTTGTCCATCAAGGCTCGCCGCCAGTTTCAATTGTACATAAGGCATTTTGCTGTGCATGCGCTTTAGGAAGAATGGGTTTAACGCCACGGCATCTTGTTCGAGCAGCCCGACTTGGACCTCAATACCCGCGCTGCGCAGCATTTCAATACCACGACCTGCCACTTGCGGATTAGGATCTTGCATCGCGCAGACAACCTTCGCGACTTGGGCATTGATCAAGCCTTCCGCGCAGGGCGGCGTGCGACCATAGTGAGAGCACGGCTCCAAGGTGACATACGCGGTCGCCCCTTGCGCCTTGTCGCCTGCCATACGCAGCGCATGTACCTCAGCATGAGGCTCACCGGCTCGAAAGTGGAAACCTTCACCGACAATGTCGCCATCTCGGGTAATGACACAGCCAACATTAGGGTTCGGCGCTGTGGTGTATTTCCCACGCTGTGCGAGTTCAATGGCGCGCGCCATCATTTGATAATCTTGTGCACTAAACATGCTCGCCTTTCACCACGCTTAACCGTTTAATCTTCGAGCTTGGCGATCTCTTCACCAAACTCACGAATATCTTCAAAGCTGCGGTACACAGACGCGAAACGAATGTAAGCCACTTTGTCGAGCTCTTTCAACTGCTCCATGACCAGATTGCCGATCATCTCACTCGGCACTTCTCGTTCCCCCGTCGCACGCAACTTAGACTTGATCATGCTGATGGCCAACTCGACGGCATCGGCACTCACCGGACGCTTCTCAAGCGCTCGTTGCAAACCACCAATCATTTTATCTTCATTGAATGGCTCACGATTTCCGTTGGACTTGATGACTTTCGGCATCACCAATTCCGCGGTTTCAAAGGTAGTGAATCGTTCACTGCACGCTAAACACTGCCTGCGGCGGCGCACCTGGTGGCCGTCAGCTACAAGACGAGAGTCGATCACTTTGGTATCGTTCTCAGAACAAAAAGGACAATGCATATCACCTCCATATTAGTGGCAAACAGTGTAACGGAAATCCAAGAAGTTAGAAAAGCAAAAGGGGCAAACTTGCCCCTTTTTCAAATGGTGTCTGGTGAAAGTGTTAACTGCGCGGCAAGTAGTTCGCTTTACCGACCCATTTGTAGCTGGTGAGCTCTTCTAGACCCATAGGACCGCGTGCGTGCAATTTCTGGGTCGACACGGCAACTTCAGCACCAAGGCCAAACTGCGCACCATCAGTAAATCGCGTCGCTGCGTTGACATACACCGCCGCCGAACCCACTGAGTTAATGAAACGCTCTGAATTTTCCAAGCTGTTGGTCATGATCGCATCAGAGTGGCTCGCGTTGTGAACACGCATATGGTCAATGGCTTCATTGACATCCGCCACCACTTTCACGCCTAAGGTGTAACTCAACCATTCAGTGTCAAAGTCGCCCTCTTTCGCGTCGCGAAGATCGCGTGCGCCCGCCATCAAGGCTTTCGCTTTAGGTTCTGCGACAAACACAACACTCTCGTTCATGCGATCAACAATCATAGGCAGAAAACGTTCTGCAACCGCATGATGCACCAATAAGGTGTCTAGCGAGTTACACGCCGATGGACGCTGTACTTTGGAGTTTTCCACCACATCGAGCGATTTTGCTAGATCGGCACTTTCATCAACAAAAATGTGGCTAATGCCAAATCCGCCGATGATGACAGGAATCGTGCTGTTCTCTTTACACATTTTGTGTAAACCTGCGCCGCCTCTTGGAATGATCATATCGACGTAATCATCCAGTTTGAGTAGCTGAGAGACCCATTCACGATCTGGATTTTCAATGTACTGAACCGACGCCGCAGGCAACCCAGCTTTGGCCAGTGCAGATTGGATGACCTTCACCAACTCCATATTGGAGTAAAACGTTTCTTTACCCCCACGTAAAATGCTCGCATTGCCGGTTTTTAAACACAGCGCGGCAATATCGATAGTGACATTAGGGCGCGCTTCGTAAATCACACCGACCACGCCGAGCGGCACTCGACGGCGAGAGAGAGACATGCCGTTCTCTAGCACCTTGCTGTCTATCTCACTGCCAACAGGATCATTGAGGGTGATCACATTGCGCACATCATTGGCAATACCGCTCAAGCGCTCAGGATTGAGCAGCAGACGGTCAAGCAGGGCATCGGTCAACCCCGCTTCTCGGCCCAGTTCGATGTCTTTAGCATTGGCAGCAAGAATAAGGTCTGCATTAGCTTCCAATTCATCAGCGATGATCGCTAGGGCTTGGTTCTTCTGTTTCGTTGATGCGGTGGCAAGTTGAAAAGCAGCGTCTTTTGCTGCCTTGCCCATTGAAATAAGTTCCACTCTTGGCTCCTTCGTCTGATTATTCTTGGATAACGACCATATCGTCGCGGTGCAGCACTTCACTACCGTAGTCGTAACCGAGGATAGCGATAATATCTTTACTGTGCTTGCCGATAATTTTGGCCATGTCTTGGCTAGAGTAGCTAGCGATACCTCGCGCGACTAGCTGCCCGTTGGGTGCGGTCACTTGAACCACCTCACCACGAGCAAACTCGCCAGTCACCGCTGTGACGCCTTTAGCCAATAAGCTGCTGCCGTTTTTGATCACGGCACGCACCGCCCCATCATCAATCGTGATGGTGCCTGATGCCGCAGGGCCTGCAAGAATCCAACGTTTACGGTTTTCCAGCGCTTCATCGCATGGCAAAAAGCGCGTGCCTTGCGGCGCTTCACTTAACGAATCAAAGATCACATCTGGCGCGCTACCTGCGGCGATGATGACTTCAATCCCAGCGCGGCGTGCGATGTCAGCTGCTTGTAACTTGGTCGCCATGCCGCCAGTCCCTAAGGTGGTACCACTGCCACCGGCGATTTTACGTAGCGTATCGTCGATGGTTTTCACCTCTTTGATCAACTCTGCTGAGGGATCTTTGCGTGGATCGGCGGTAAACAGACCTTTTTGGTCTGTCAACAGCAGCAGTTTGTCTGCGCCGCAAAGAATGCCGACCAAGGCCGATAAATTATCGTTGTCGCCCACTTTGATTTCACTGGTGGCGACGGCATCGTTCTCATTCACAATAGGAATGATGTCGTTATCAACTAACGCATTGATGGTGTCGCGCGCGTTGAGAAAACGCTCTCTGTCTTCAAGATCGGCGCGCGTGAGCAGCATTTGACCAATCTTAATACCATAAATCCCAAACAAGGCTTCCCAGGTTTGAATCAACTGACTTTGACCAACCGCCGCCAGCAACTGCTTGCTGGCCATCGCATTGGGGAGTGCGGGGTAACCTAAGTGCTCTCGACCTGCGGCAATCGCGCCCGATGAGACCATGACCACTGAGTGGCCTTGCTTTTTAAGTTCTGCACATTGACGCGCAAGCTCAACCATATGAGCCCGATCAAGCGCCAAAGTCCCACCAGTGAGTACACTGGTCCCAAGTTTCACTACCACGGTTTTTGGTGATGTGGCAGCGGTGCGTTGCTGATTCATGACACTTCTACTTTGAATGAGAAATAAGGATGGTTAAAAAACTGACCTGTTGTTTTAGCAATCAAATCCGCTTTTCACAAGTAGAAAAGGCGCGATAACGCGCCTTTTTACTAGGATTCAATGTCAATCAATGAAATTTAGACAAATTCGACCGATTGCTGATGCATTTTTACTTCGAGATCAAACTCCGTTGACAAGGTTTCAATCAATTTTTGATGAAACGCTTCTTGGGTTTTGGTGACATCTTCCACGGCCTTTTTCGGCAAGGGTTCGTCTCGCCATTCACCACTGACATCATAAAGACCAGTACGGTAACGCGCTTCGTAATAGCCGTCGACTAAGCTAAGCTCAAGCCACCAGCCCCAAAACTCGCGCTTTTCAGGGGATTTCTTGTCGTTGACACACACAGACAGGCAATCAAATAGATACGCCCCTTCTGAGCTCTGCACCTCTCGCAGATAGGGACCAATGGCACGCAGTGTGGTTAACAAGCGAAAATGCGTCGGGGTCTTTTTTTCTCCAGTCATAGTGAATCTCCATATTCATTATTATCTGTTGGCTGGAACACGGTGTGACGGACACTTTAGATGCGGTACGTCATTACTTTAGTGTCGTCTAAAAAACCCACAATGTCATCTAATTAGCTCATCTTCTAGCCACTTGATCGCCAAATCGAGGGATTGCTCATATCCTTGTGTAATTGTCTTAGCACTGATTTGCTTCGCTTTGCCGTATTGGCTGTACAAGGCGACCAATCGGTTGTCACTAAAGGGAGAGACGGGATCTCGCTCTAGGTTCATCGCCAAAATAGGCACCTTGGTTTTACGCCCACCTAAGATACCTTGCACCTTCAACGACCATGCCATCAGTTGAATCGCCAGACTGTTAATATCGACAATATTCTTCCCAATGCGCGATGCCAACACGTCCAGATACATCTTAGGCATCTGCTTGATTTTATCCGGAGACGATAAGATGTCATGAATCGGCGCCCCTAGCGTTACGCACGCCTTGATCTTCTCTTGCTCCATAAATGACAAACGCACCATGGCATTGCCACCAAAACGAAACCCGATCAAACCCACTCTGTGATGATCAACCCAAGGAATATCGACCAGTTGATTGAGCACGGCCTGATGTAGGCAAGAACTATCATGCGTCAGATTCCAATGGGTGTTGTGCCCCATAGACGGCAAATCGATAGTGAGCATCGCGATGCCTTTTTTGGCTAGATGATCGCGAAATAGACGCCACATATCCGTTTGTAGACTATCGAGCCCCGCGCTCACCATCACCACAGGTTGTGGCTCATCAGTGCGAGTTAAGTGAAGGTGGGCGACGATTTTTTTATTTTGATGCGGGATCTCTAGCCGTTTGATGGTGTACTTAGTCTGTTTCGCAGCTTCCTCATAAGCATTGCCCGCCAACACTTGCGCCTGAGCGGCGAGCGTATCGTTTTTGAGGTGCGGATAACCGGCGATACTGTAACAAAGGGAAGCGTTAAAGAGCTCGTCAGCCGCTTCTTCACCTTTGAGTTGTTGCGCGCGCTTTTGATGCAGCATGCCCAACTTTGTCCACTCGAAGTTCCAGTTCCCGCTGTGATAGCCCATCACCGTATCTAGCCACTCATCGTGGGTACGCGAGTGCTTTGAGGAGGCCATCGCCGCTAATACGCCTTCGATTTCGATAGGTTGTAGCCCTTGCCATGTCCATTGCAGGCGGCGTAAGTTGCGATACCATTTGTAGCCGTCTTCGACGCGTTTTTCATCCAACAGCGCCTGACTTGATGGCATGTAGGCAATCAACTCCGACGTCTCTTTGGCTTTTTTATCTTTGGCAAACAGCGTCTCAGACAGGTTTTTGCTTACTTCTTCCGACATCACATTACCCGTGTATTCGTTCGATTCTTTCATAGTAATAAAAAAAATGACCCAAGAAAGGGTCATTTATCAAGATTCTTTATTGAAATCGCCAATGCATTCACCCAAGAGTGAAAAACCATTACTTTTGCTTGCGATTGATCGGTTCGATGTATTGAATCGCCATATCCCATGGTTGCTCAATCCAAGTCTCTTGAGCGATATCAACCACGTAGTCATCTAAAAGCTCAGCGCCCGATGGTTTCGCGCACACGGCGATCAATTTCGCTTTCGGGTACAAGTCACGTAGTTTGCGTGCTGTGTCACCACTGTCGACCAGGTCTTCAACGATAAGGTAACCTTCACCGTCACCTTCAGGTGCTTTCAATACGCTCATATCACGTTGGTGATCGTGATCGTAGCTTGAAATACAGATGGTATCCACGTAACGAATGCCGAGTTCACGCGCTAAAATAGCGCCCGGTACTAAACCGCCACGGCTTACAGCCCAAATCCCTTTCCATTGCTCGGCAGGCATCTGCTTTTCTGCAAGTTCACGACAGTACGCGTGCATCTGATCCCAAGTGATGATGAATTTTTTACTCATTGTAATAACCTAATAGTTTTGTCCAATCGGCATCCCCTGAAAAACAAGCTAAGTTGATACAACCTACAGCTTGATGCACCAGGCCAAATAGGGGAAAAGCTACGCAAACGATTATTTTACCGGAAGCGGCGGCCAATACCAATGGCGAATTATATTCTCTATAAAACAACGCCACAGCGAGAACGCTGTGGCGTTGTTGATTCAATGCTTGTGATTAACCAGCGAAAACGTACTTCAGTAAGAAGACTGCCGACAGTACCCAAACGCTCACAGACACGTCGCGTCCTTTACCACTCAGTAACTTAATTGCAGCGTAAGAGATAAAGCCCAGTGCAATACCTTCTGCGATTGAGTAAGTCAGTGGCATCAGCAGACACGTCACCACAACCGGTGCCGCTTCTGTTAGATCACGCCAATCGATGCTGACCAAGCCAGACATCATTAGAATCGCTACGTAGAACAGTGCGCCAGCGGTCGCGTATGGAGGAATCATGCCAGCCAAAGGCGAGAAGAACAGTGCCAACAAGAACAGCACACCAACAACTACCGCCGTTAAACCAGTACGACCGCCTGCCGCAACCCCTGCCGTAGACTCTACGTAAGACGTGGTGCTTGAGGTACCGAGTACCGCGCCCACTGACGTTGCAGTTGAGTCCGCCAATAGTGCTTTGTTCAAACGTGGTAGTTTACCGTCTTCTTTGATGAAGTTCGCCTTAGTTGCAACACCCACCAGCGTACCCGCCGTATCAAAGAGATCAACAAACAAGAAGGCAAAGACCACTGAGATCATGCCCACTTCAAACACGTCTGCAATGTTCATTTCCATAAAGGTCGGCGCAATGCTTGGTGGTGTCGACATCACACCGCCCCACTGTACATCACCCACCAATAGACCAAGTGCGGTGATAATAAGGATCGCGATCATAACAGCGCCACGAACGCCGCGGTACACCAAACCGATGGTCAAGAAAAAACCCAAGGCAGCCAAGGCTGGCGCTAGGTTTGTGATGTGGCCCAAGCCGACCAAGGTCGCTGGGTTATCAACAACGATACCTGAGTTTTGTAGACCGATAAACGCAAGGAATAGACCAATACCCGCAGAGATACCCGTGCGCAGCGACAATGGGATGGAGTTGATGATCCACTCACGGATTTTGAATACCGAAAGCGCCATGAAGATCAAACCAGAGACAAATACCGCACCGAGCGCGACTTGCCATGAGTGGCCCATACCCAAAACAACGCCATAAGTGAAGAACGCGTTGAGGCCCATGCCTGGCGCCAATGCAATCGGGTAGTTAGCGACAAAGCCCATGATAAAACAGCCAATCGCAGCGGCTAAACAGGTCGCAACAAAGACAGCGCCTTTGTCCATCCCTGCATCGGCCAGCATCGCTGGGTTGACAAAAATGATGTAAGCCATTGTCAGGAATGTGGTCACACCGGCAATGATCTCAGTTTTGACATTCGTGCCATTTTCACTGAGTTTGAACAGTTTTTCGAACATGATCGAATCCTAAAAGGGTAAAAAGTAAACGGTTGCGTAATCGATTGGCGGAATTATAAAGTCATCAAATAGTAAATTCCAGATAGAATTATGACTCTAATCAATATTTCGGGTTGTAAATGGCCAACCTATCGCTATAACAGAGCCACAAACAAAACAAAAACAAAGAAAATTCATAAAGATAGAAAAGAGAGACATCATCATTCAGACGGTGAACTTTTGTACTATGTTGTAAACTTTCAAATCCAGAACGGCAGTTTGTAACCTGAGTAACGCGTGCTTATGTGCATAATATGCAGAGAATGGCATTAATAACGAGAAATCGGTGAGTTGGCGGATAAAAAAACGCCACTCAAAATGAGTGGCGGTTGAATCATGTCAGCGAAAACGGCGCTGCAAATATATTCCAATATTAGGGGGTGAACATAACGTTCGAGATAAACAAGCTTTCAGTGTTAGTAACCAAAGCTAGTGGGGTAAGTAAAGCTTCCTGTATAAACAGATTTGTTTAGCCAGAACGCTGCACTTGGTAAACCTTTCATAACATCACCTTCTAAATCAATTAAACACATCACAATGATTGATTTCTCAGTTCCTTGGAGGCGATAACTCGGACTCATCCTTTGAGCGTTTTTACTTCGCTGCCGAAGTGGTTACAAATATACCTTATAGAAATTAAATTACAACACCCAAAGTGATAAAAGTCACAAAAAAGTGCGATTACTGATTCAAATCAAACCGCAACTGTAATTTAATTACATAAAAATCACTAGCATCTAAGTTAATCTGTCAGATTGATAATCACATAGTTGAATATCCCGTCGATAGAGAGGTAGGCACTTTTCGCTGCAGTTTGCATCAACTCACTTGGGTATCGATCTTGAGAGTGCTATTCTGACCAACATCAAATCGGCAAGTTTGGATGTTTGTGCTACTCATCATTTGGTGCATAAGACAATATTTGCCATCTCTCATTATAAGGAGTTATCCGTGTCTGAGTTCCATTCTGAAATTAGCAGCTTGTCACCAGCGCCTTTGTGGCAGTTTTTCGACAAGATTTGCTCCATTCCTCACCCATCGAAACACGAAGAAGCCCTGGCGCAAATGATCATTGATTGGGCGACCGATCAAGGCCTAGAAGTCAAACGCGATCCAACCGGCAACGTCTTCATCAAAAAACCGGCGACCAAAGGGATGGAGAATAAAAAAGGTGTGGTCCTGCAGGCGCACATTGATATGGTGCCGCAGAAAAACGAAGACACGGATCATGATTTTACCCAAGACCCGATCCAACCTTATATTGATGGTGAGTGGGTCACCGCCAAAGGCACAACCTTGGGTGCGGACAACGGCATTGGTATGGCGTCTTGTCTCGCGGTATTGGCGTCCAATGACATCAAACACGGGCCACTAGAAGTACTGCTGACGATTGATGAAGAAGCAGGCATGACTGGCGCATTTGGTCTTGAAGCGGGTTGGTTAGAAGGCGACATTCTGCTCAATACCGATTCTGAGCAAGAGGGTGAAGTGTACATGGGTTGTGCCGGTGGTATCGACGGTGAAATGACGTTCGAGATCCAACGCGAAGCTTTGCCCGCGGGCTATGTGACCCGACAGCTTATTCTTAAAGGCTTAAAAGGCGGACACTCAGGCTGTGATATCCACACTGGACGCGGTAATGCCAACAAACTCCTCGCTCGATTCCTAGCAGGTCACGCAAGCGAACTGGATTTGCGCCTGATTGAATTCCGTGGTGGTAGCCTGCGTAATGCAATTCCACGCGAAGCGTTTGTTACGGTCGCCGTCCCTGCTGAAAACGAAGCCAAGCTTGCCGAGCTTTATCAGTTCTACACACAACTGCTTATCAACGAGCTCGGCAAAGTGGAAACAAGCCTTGTCACGTTTAACGAAGTGAGTGACAGCCAGGAAGATGTGTTGTCTATTAACGATCAACAACGTTTTATCGCCGCTTTGAACGCTTGCCCGAATGGCGTGATTCGTATGAGTGACGACATTGAAGGAGTGGTCGAGACCTCATTAAACGTTGGTGTCATTACCACAGAAAAAGAAGCCATTCGCGTTCTCTGCTTAGTTCGCTCTTTGATTGACTCGGGTCGCCAACAAGTTGAAGGCATGCTCACCTCCGTGGCTGAGCTTGCTGGTGCTAAGATCGCTTTCTCTGGCGCCTACCCTGGCTGGAAACCGGATGCAGATTCAGAGATCATGGCCATCTTCCGCGACATGTATGAAGGCATTTACGGTCACAAGCCGAACATCATGGTGATTCACGCCGGTTTAGAGTGTGGTCTATTTAAAGAACCTTACCCAAATATGGACATGGTCTCTTTTGGTCCTACCATTAAGTTCCCTCACTCACCAGATGAAAAGGTTAAGATTGATACCGTGGCGCTCTTTTGGGAGCAAATGGTCGCCCTTCTGGAAGCGATTCCTGAGAAGGCATAGTCTTTCATCTACACATGGTATTACTGTACTAGCCGAGCTCTTGCTCGGCTTTTTTGTGGCTCAAAATCGCCGCGCGGCTTGGGCTACTATCGAGTGGTAACATTTGTTGTGACGACAATTAATTTTTGTTAGCCAAGCTATTTACCCCACTGCTAAGGTTCGCGTCCTTACAGCGCTGAGGCGTCAATATTGCCACTTTTTCGCGCTGACTCTTTATCTTAAAAGTCACAGGTGCTCGCTCTGGCATCTGAGTTTCTATTGTTTTGTTTGCACTCATTCGGAGACCATCGCCGGATGAGTATTGCCCTATTAGGAAATCACAGCATGAAAATCGGTGTTCTGTCTCGTAACGCTAAACTTTACTCGACCAAGCGTTTAATCGAGGCAGCAAAAGAACGCGGCCACGAAGTGAAGGTTATTGACGCTCTACGTTGTTACATGAATATCAACTCAGACAAACCTGAAATTCATTTCAAAGGCGAAGAGCTGTCAGGGTTTGATGCCATCATTCCTCGTATTGGCGCCTCGGTGACGTTCTATGGCACCGCTGTGTTGCGTCAATTTGAGATGATGGGTGTCTATCCGGTCAACGAGTCCGTGGCGATCACCCGCTCTAGAGATAAGCTTCGTTCCATGCAGTTACTTTCTCGTAAAGGCATCGGTATGCCGATCACCGGTTTTGCCAGCAAACCAGATGATGTGAAAGATTTGTTGGAGATGGTCGGCGGTGCACCTGTTGTGATCAAGCTTCTAGAAGGAACACAAGGTATTGGCGTAGTGCTTGCTGAAACACGAAAAGCAGCCGAAAGTGTGATTGAAGCGTTTATGGGCTTGAAGGCCAACATCATGGTCCAAGAGTACATTAAAGAAGCCGGCGGCGCCGATATTCGCTGTTTTGTGATTGGTGACAAGGTGATCGCCGCGATGAAGCGTCAAGGGGCGGAAGGCGAATTTCGCTCTAATCTGCATCGAGGCGGCAGCGCATCACTCGTCAAAATCACGCCGCAAGAGCGCCGCACTGCGGTTGCTGCGGCCAAAATCATGGGTCTTAACGTCGCTGGCGTGGATTTGTTGCGCTCAGAACGTGGGCCACTGGTGATGGAAGTGAACTCATCTCCTGGTCTTGAAGGTATTGAAGCCGCAACAGGTAAAGACATTGCAGGGATGATCATCGACTTTATTGAAAAAAATGCGGCGATAAAAGGGACAAAAACTCGTGGCAAAGGCTAAAAGGAATCGCGCGTTCGACTTTCTCGGTGAGACCATCGCACCGGGGGAGCGCAAAATTGTCGAACTCGAAGCGGCAAAACTCTATACCCACTCTCCGCTCTCTATCCCAGTGGAAGTGGTTAATGGTCAACTTGCCGGACCGGTATTGATGGTCAACGCGGCCATTCATGGCGACGAGCTCAACGGGGTCGAAGTGGTCAGACAGCTGATCAATACCATTGACGCCAGTAAGCTCAAAGGAACATTGATCGCCGTACCGATCGTCAACGTGTTTGGTTTCATCCATAAGTCTCGCTATCTTCCGGATAGACGCGATCTGAATCGCTGTTTTCCAGGGAGTGAGAAAGGCTCGCTCGCGTCTCGTATGGCACATACCTTCTTTGATACGGTCGCCAAACGCTGTGACTACATCCTAGACTTGCATACTGGGGCCATACATCGCACCAACTTACCGCAGATTCGCGCCGATTTAAGTAATCCGGAAACATTGCGCATTGCCCAAGCGTTTGCAACGCCGGTGATTGTTGATGCGCCGCTGCGGGATGGTTCACTGCGTAGTGAAGCTGAACGTTTGGGTATTCCAGTGCTGACCTATGAGGCTGGAGAAGCGCTGCGCTTTGAGCCAATCTGCATCAGTGCTGGCTTTCTTGGCGTGCAGCGTGTGATGCAAGCGATCGGTATGCTCAGAGCAAGTCGTAAAAAACGCCCAACATCGGTTATCGCCAAATCAACCAGTTGGTTGCGAGCAGAGAATGATGGCATCTTACGTACCGTGGTGACGCTGGGTGAGAAAGTTGAGAAAGGTCAAATCCTTGCCTACATCAGCGCGCCGCTAGGACATGGGGAAATTGAGCTTAAGGCCCGCAAAGCTGGTATTGTCATCGGCCAGCAAACCTTGCCTTTGGTCAATGAAGGGGATGCCATTTTTCACCTCGCCTATTTTGATGAAGATGAGGATGAGGTGGAACAAGTGGTGGAAGAATTCATCGAAGACGTATTCGATACGGATTCAGAGATGCTGACGACAGGGCAAATCAACTCACCCTCCTGAGAGCCTAGCCCATCACCAAATACACGACAGCCCGCAAACGCGGGCTGTCGTTTCATTCAATCTATGATTAACCGAATGATGCCCAGATCACCGTCGCGACAAGCAGAGGGCAGACAAATTTGACATACACTGGCCATACTTTGCCAAACCACCCCAGGCTAAACTCTGGATACCCTTGCTCTAGCTCGCGAACTTTCCCTTGACGACTCCAAACCCAGCCACCAAAGAGACAGAACATTAACGCCGCCATCGGCTGCAGATACTGCGTGGCGACCATCGCGACTAAGCCAAATAAGGCAGAGAAGTGATACACCACAACCACACTGACTAACGCTATCGCACCGCCCAACCACCAACTGGTCGCCGCTCTCCCCGTACCGAAACGTTCGCCGACTAAGGCAACGGGGCACTCAAGCATCGAGATTGAGGAGGTCAACGCGGCAATGGTCAGCAACAAGAAAAACACCACAGCAAAGAGTTGCCCAAGAAGCCCTAAGCTTTCAAACATCAACGGCAGTACCGTAAACACCAAGGTATCCGAGCTGAGTAATGAGCCATCTTCAGCGTAGATCTGAACACCTTTTTGCATCGCCACAAACATGGCAGGCAATACCACCAATCCCGCAATAAAAGCGACAGCGGTGTCAACCAAGGTGACGTTCATGGCCATCTTTGGCAAGTTCTCTTTTTTACTCAGGTAAGAGCCATAGATCAGCATGGAACATCCCCCTATGGTTAGCGAGAAGAAACCTTGCCCCATCGCTGCTAAAATCAGCTTACGATCCATAATCTTAGAGAAATCTGGCACCAAATAGTGTTTGAGACCTTCCATTGCGCCCGCTTGGGTCATGATGTAGACAAACAGCAAAGCGAAGAGCACAAACAACGCAGGCATGAGCCGAGTCGACCATTTCTCGATGCCCTGTTTAACACCACCTTGAACAATCAAAATAGTTAGAACATAGAAGATCACAGTACCCAATAGGTTACGCTCGATGCTAAAGCCTTTGAACCATGCACTCTGGGCGTCAAGCCCTGCCAGATCACACACCGCCGCGAACAAGAAGCAAATCAACCACCCGCCAACGATGCTGTAAAAAGCGAGCACAGCACACGGGACACTCAGACCAACCCAACCGACCATGGAGCCGATGTTTTTTGCCATAGGGTGAGAGTGAAGTGAGCGCATACTATCAATGGGGTTTGCTTGACCATGACGACCAATTGCCATTTCAACCACTAGCATCGGAAAGGCGACGACAAAGATCATGATCAAATAGACCAATAGAAATGCCCCGCCACCGTTGCTTGCCGCTTGGGTTGGAAAACCCCAAATATTCCCTAACCCCACAGCCGCGCCAGCCGCTGCAAGAATGAATCCTAAACGTGAACCAAAGTGCTCACGAGCTTGTACGTTGTCTGTTTGTGCCATACCACTTTGCACCATTGAACTAGTTGACTGGTACAATATAGATAAACACTGGCCATTTCAATTGCTGGACTACATTTCTCTAGCTTAGTGACATAGAAAACAAAGAAGATGCTAGTAAAGGTAATTTTACAAGCATCTTCATTATTATTAGAAAAGATAAAAAGTAGGGTTAGATGGTAAAGACCGGATAGTTTTTTAACTCTGGGATCTGTTGATGCAGCTGCTGCTCTTGCTCGACCATCTCTTCTAATGAATCACACAATGCATCGCCTTTTTTCTGCAACTGAGTACCATGCTCATCCAACCGAGCCGCAATACGCTCTTTCAGTTCGGCCATGGTTTCCGCCATTTCGGTGAGGTTAATCCCGCCTTCGGCGGTCATCTTCGCCTGAAGCGCAGCAAAACTGCTGGTAATAAACTCTTGGTTAAATAGTGCTTTGGCTTTTTCAAAATCTTCTGCCCAAGTTTGCGCCATTTCACGAAAGCTTTGCGCCGGCAAAATAAGATCACCGTCGTTGTAATATCTCGATTCCATATCCTCATAGAAGGCTCGCAGTGATGCTTTGACCCCCTCAAAGGCGTCGGGTGTATCAAAGCTATCGGCAATATCATCAATAATATCGTCCGCTAACGCTAAGCCATCTTGGGCTAACTGCTTTGCTTTAGGCACATAGCTATTGAGGTTTTGTTTATATTCTTCAATGGCTTTTTTCTGCTCGGCGCTGAGCGGTACGCGCTCGCCGTGAATGGTCAATTCGTTATTCCCATCCACCACCGCACTGTCACCACTGGTTTGATGGATCTCTAGCTGACGTTCATTGAGGTGAATCTCATTTTGCAGCCCAATATGGCATTGAGCCGCGAGCGTAGGTGCCGAAGCACTGAGTGCCAATACCAATACGATTTTTCTCATCATGATTTACCTATGTCTTTTTTGCTGACGCTAGCAGGGTTTTGTCAGTGTTATGCTGCCCCTGTGTCAACATTTAGAAGAAACTCAGCTGCTTGGTTTGCTCTTCAGGCTTCAACATCACGCTTAATCCAAGCAAGCGAATCTCCCGGCCTTGTTGTCTGGTTAATATATCACTAAGCAATTGCTTAAAATACGCCAACTCCAATTGATTGTGTCCATGCTCAATGGTGGTGAGTTGGAAATCGGCGAATTTCATTTTGATGCCCTGTTTGATGATCCCTTTATCCGGTGACGCTCTTTCTAAGCGCCGTTCCAGCTCTGGGAAGAGTCGCTCTTCAATCACTTGCCAGCATTGATCATAGCTGTGAATATTATGACTGAACGTGCGCTCCACACCCACAGACTTTCGCTCTCGCTCTGTCACGACTTCACGTGCATCAATCCCCTGACTCTTGTTCCATAAGGACGCCCCGAGGCGCCCAAAACGGCGCAACAGTTCACGATAATCGCTGTTTTTTATGTCCTCGCAAACATAAAAGCCCGCTTGATGCAGCTTCTCTAAACTTACCTTGCCGACACCGGGGATTTTCTCTAGCGGCAAACTGTCCACGACGCGTTGCACATCCTGCGGTGGGATCACACACTGGCCATTCGGCTTATTGATGTCTGAGGCTACCTTGGCGAGAAACTTCACAGGCGCAATACCGGCTGAGGCGGTCAAATTGAGCTCCTGATGGATATCCTGTCGAATCGCTTGCGCAATTAGGGTAGCGCTGCCATGGCAGTGGGGGGAGTGCGTCACATCAAGGTAAGCTTCATCCAAAGAGAGAGGTTCGATGAGCGGCGTATAGCGCGCGAAAATCTCTCGGATCTGCGCTGAGACCTCTTTGTAAACTTGCATCCGACCGGGTACAACCAATAGATGCGGGCACAGCTTCAGTGCCTGTGCGGTTGGCATGGCACTGCGAACGCCGAACTGGCGCGCTTCGTAGTTGCACGTGCTGATCACTCCACGTTGCTTTTCGCTGCCTCCGACGGCCAGAGGACGCCCACGATAAGCAGGGTGATCACGCATCTCGACCGCAGCGAAGAAGCAATCCATATCAATGTGAATGATCTTCCTCATCGCCTTCTGAACCAAAAACTGTATATCTAAACAGTATAATTTATCTTCCCACAACCACAAAGCCGAATTTTGGTTTGAGAATTGTTAAAAGATTCGCAAGTTAATGAGATACAGTTATTATTAACAGGTGAAATATAGATTAGGAGCACCACGTTGAATAATAAAGTGTTGGTCGTAGAGGATAGCCGCGCCTATCGCAACTATCTTACTCAACAACTTTCCTCACTCGGCTGTCACGTGATTGGTGTCGAATCGTATGCCCAAGCCAAAGAGACTTTAGAGACACATCCGTCGTTTCGCTTCGCGGTGTTAGATTACTGTTTGCCAGATGCGCAAGATGGCGAAGTGATTGATCTGGTTCTTTCTCATGAACAGAAAGTCATCGTCCTTACCGCCACTTTTAATGAGCAAGCACGGGAACGATTTATTGCCAAAGGGGTGATGGATTACATCCTCAAAGACAGCATGGCCTCAGTGTCTTATTTGCTGCCACTCGCCAAACGCTTGCTCAACAACGAAAATCATCATGGCTTGGTGGTTGATGATTCCCCCACCGTTCGTCGCCATGTCGCGCAGCTATTGGAACATCAATACATCAAAACCACTCAAGCAGAAAATGGCCAGCAAGCGCTCGAACTGATTGCGCAGAACCCAGACATTACCTTTATCATCACCGATCATGACATGCCGGAAAAAGACGGCGTGATGATGACAAGGGAACTGCGCCAGACTTACACCAAGAATCAGCTCGCGGTACTGGGTTTATCCGGTACGGGAAGCAAAACCTTAACCGCGCAATTTCTTAAAGCTGGGGCGAATGACTTTCTGACTAAGCCCTTCAATCAAGAAGAGTTTTATTGCCGTGTTCACCAGTTGCTTGATATGAAAGAGGCCACGGATGAGCTGTATAAACTCGCCAACCAAGATGCACTAACAGGCTTATGGAATCGCCGTTTTTTGTTTGATCAAGTGTGTGATGGCTGCGAAAAACGCAACATTGCAATGCTCGATATTGATCACTTTAAGCGAGTAAATGACAACTACGGCCACGATGGCGGTGATGCGGCATTGGTTATGGTCGCCAACATCCTAAAGATCTATTTTCCGGAAGATATTGTCGCCCGATTTGGCGGAGAAGAGTTCTGTATTCAATCTTGCCAACCGTATGACGACTTTGTAAAGCGGCTCGATAGTATGCGCCGCCGAGTCGAAAAGACGCCGATTCATTACGCTGACGACACCATCAATGTCACTATCAGCATCGGCGTTTCTTGTATTGAGGCGAGCCTTGATGGCCAAATAAAAGTGGCTGACGATCGACTCTACACCGCAAAAGCGAATGGTCGCAATCAAGTCGTCAGCCAATGACCTTGGCTCATAACCATTAGGGAATAACCGTTAGCGAATAACGGTTAGGCAATACGGTCCTTTTCCCAAGCGGCCAGCTTTTCTGCTCGCGCCGCTTCTCTTGCTTCGCGTTTTTTACGCGCATCACAAGGCTCAGGGCAATTACACACTTTTTCAATGCCCACAGCACCTAAACCGCCGCAACTGCCCTTCACCACTTTCTTTTGCACTATGTAGCCAATAGACATGGCTGCAATCACTGCAATGAAAACACCGAAGGTGATAATAAATGTACTCATAGTGACATGCTCTCTTGCCGTTTATTGATGTAAGTATGGCTTATAGGTAGACGAAGCGAACTCTTTAAAACCATCGTCTGTTTTTACAATCATGAGTGCCGGGATCTGATGCGCTTCTGCCACCTTCATTCCCTCTTCTTCACCTAATACCATAAGACCCGTCGCCAGCCCATCTGCGGTCATTGACGAAGGATGTAAAACCGTCACCGATACCACTTTATGGTCTATAGGTTTACCCGTTTCAGGGTTGATGATGTGGGAGTAGCGAACCCCATCACGCTCAAAATAGTTGCGGTAATCACCTGATGTGGCAATCGCCATATCGCCGGGTTCAATAATATCTTGAATCGCACGCTCATCGACCGAAGGTTTTTCGATCGCGATACGCCAGCCGACACCCTCACGGTTTACGCCTTTGAGGCGAATCTCACCGCCGACTTCAACCATGTAATTATCGACACCGATGGATTGGATGTAATCCGCCAACACATCCACTCCCCAACCTTTGGCGATGGTTGATAAGTCGACGTAAAGATTGGCAATCTCTTTGCGCAGGGTATTGCCCTCAACATGCAGATGCTCAATCCCCACTCTGGCCTGGCGCTCCGCCAGCTCGTCATCGGTTGGTACCACTTCACGGCGCGCTTCAGGCCCGAATCCCCATAAGTTAACCAAAGGCCCAACCGTCACATCCAATGCACCTAGAGTAAGACCGTTGAGGCGAATGGCTTCTTTCACCACCAACGCCGTTTGTGGCGACACGGGAAAAGGCTCCGTACTTTCACTTTGGTTAAAACGGCTGAGCTCTGAGTCCTTACGATAGGTCGACATTTGGTCGTTGACCTCCTCAAGCAGGCGATCAACCTCTTGCTGAATGACTTCAGGTTCAGGCAGCCCTTCGGTATTGAGGTACTTGATGTTGTAAGTCGTCCCCATCGTTGGGCCGCTTAAATGTATTTGCTCAACGGGCTGTTCACACCCTGCCAGTATCAGTAGGGAAGCAAACGCAACAAGCCACTTTTTCACAAAAAACTCCTGGGTTTCGGGTTGGTTTATCCAGTCAGGTATAAACGGGTCGTGTGGAATGCAAAATGGCTGACTCAAAGAGCCAGCCATCGTTTTAGAGGCGCGAACTATTAACCGCCAAAGTCATCGAGTAGGATGTTTTCATCCTCTACACCCAAGTCTTTTAGCATGCCAATAACGGCCGCATTCATCATCGGTGGACCACACATGTAGTACTCACAATCTTCTGGAGCTTCATGATCTTTCAGATAGTTTTCGTACAAGACATTGTGAATAAAGCCTGTGTAGCCATCCCAGTTGTCTTCTGGCATTGGATCGGACAATGCACAGTGCCAAACAAAGTTGTCATTCTCTTCTTGCAGCATATCGAAATCTTCCACATAGAACATTTCGCGCTTAGAACGTGCGCCGTACCAGAAAGACATCTTACGCTTGGAGTTCAAACGCTTAAGCTGATCGAAGATGTGAGAACGCATTGGCGCCATACCCGCACCACCACCGACGAAGACCATTTCCGCATCGGTATCTTTCGCGAAGAACTCACCGAATGGACCAGAGATCGTACACTTGTCGCCCTCTTTCAACGACCAGATGTAAGAAGACATGATACCAGGTGGTACCTCAGGATTATTAGGCGGCGGCGTAGCAATACGTACGTTCAGCATAATGATCCCGTGCTCTTCTGGGTAGTTAGCCATTGAGTATGCACGGATCGTCTCTTCGTTGACCTTAGACTCGTAGCGGAATAGGTTAAACTTATCCCAATCCTCACGGTACTCTTCTGGTACATCGAAGTCAGCGTATTTCACGTGGTGAGCGGGTGCTTCAATCTGAATGTAGCCACCTGCACGGAAAGGTACAGACTCGCCATCTGGGATTTGCAGCTTAAGCTCTTTAATGAATGTCGCTTTGTTATCGTTAGAGATAACGGTACATTCCCACTTTTTAACGCCGAAGATCTCTTCTGGTAACTCGATATCCATGTCGGTTTTCATCGCGACCTGACAGGCAAGACGCTCACCTTCACGAGCTTCACCTTTAGTAATATGGTCTAGCTCGGTTGGCAGGATATCACCACCACCGGATTTGATTTTAACGCGACACTGGCCACATGAGCCACCGCCACCACAGGCAGAAGATACGAACACACCCGCGCCCGCTAGAGCGCCAAGTAGCTTACCACCTGGTTGTGTAACGATCGCCAGATTCGGGTCATCGTTCACAGAAATTGTAATGTCACCTGTTGGTACCAGCTTAGACTTAGCGAAAAGAATCACTAGTACTAGCGCCAGTACAATCAGAGTAAACATCACTACACCAAGAATAATGTCCATTGACTATTCCTTAATTGTTGCGGTTTACCCGACTTACAGTTGAACACCAGAGAAAGACATAAAGCCCAACGCCATCAAACCCACAGTAATGAAGGTGATGCCAAGACCACGTAGTCCTGGAGGAACGTCAGAATACTTCATCTTCTCACGGATACCTGCAAGAGCGACGATCGCGAGCATCCAGCCCACACCAGAACCAAAACCGTACACGACAGATTCGGCAAAGTTGTAGTCACGTTGTACCATGAAAGATACACCGCCGAAGATCGCACAGTTTACGGTGATCAACGGTAGGAAGATGCCCAATGCGTTGTACAAAGGTGGGAAGAAACGGTCCAAAACCATTTCTAGGATCTGTACTAACGCTGCAATCACACCAATGAAGGTAATGAAGTTAAGGAAGCTCAAGTCAACGCCTTCGACTAGCGCGTTCTCTCGCAATACTAGGTTGTAGACTAGGTTGTTCACAGGAACCGCAATGGTCAATACCACTACAACCGCCACACCTAGACCGAATGACGTCTTTACTTTCTTGGATACCGCCAGGAAGGTACACATACCCAAGAAGAAAGAGAGCGCCATGTTCTCGATGAAAATCGATTTAACTAACAGACTAATGTAATGTTCCATGACGACCTTACTCCTTCGCTTCGACTTGTTCTGGTTTCAGGATACGAATACCCCAAATTAGGAAGCCGATCAGGAAGAACGCCGAAGGTGCTAGGAGCATCAGGCCGTTTGGCTGGTACCAACCGCCGTTGCTCACCAATGGCAGAACTTCTAGACCAAACAACTTACCGCTACCAAACAGTTCACGGAAGAAGCCAACAGTGATCAGAACGAAACCGTAACCCAAACCGTTACCGATACCGTCAATCAAAGACGGCAGAGGCGCAGATTTCATTGCAAATGCTTCTGCACGGCCCATAACGATACAGTTAGTGATGATCAGACCTACGAAAACCGACAACTGCTTTGAGATGTCGTAGAGGTAGGCTTTCAACACCTGGTCAACCACGATAACCAAAGAGGCGATGATCGCCATTTGGACGATAATACGCACACTGTTAGGGATGTGGTTACGAATCAGAGATACACAGAAGTTCGACAATGCCGTAACAAAGGTTACCGCCAGCGTCATAACAAAAGCTGTCTCAAGTTTGGTCGTTACTGCAAGCGCAGAACAGACACCGAGAACCTGTAGCGCGATCGGGTTGTTGTCCAACACCGGCGCTAAGATGCTCTTTTTCACGTTTTGTGCACTAGACATTAGTTCAGACCTCCGTCACGAACTTTTGCTAGGAACGGACCGAAGCCCATATCACCTAACCAGAAGTCAAAGGTGTGTTGAACACCGTTACTTGTTAGCGTTGCACCTGAAAGGCCGTCAACACCGTGCTCAGAACCCGCTGGTGCACCCCCTTTCACGACTTTAATCGCTGGCTTGTGGTTGTCGTCAAACAGTTTCTTGCCGACCCACTGTGCACGCCAAGATGGGTTTTCTACTTCACCACCAAGCCCCGGGGTTTCACCCTGCTCGTAGTAAGTAATCCCTGCCACTGTGTTGCCATCCGTTTCAACCGCGACGAACGCGTACATCATCGACCATAGGCCGTTGCCGTGAACCGGAAGGATAACCTTAGAGACAGAGTCGCCATCTTTCACGAGGTAAACCACGCCTGTGTTCGCGCGACGCAAGATTTTCGCTTTGTCGTCTGCCGCGTCAAGCTTGATGGACTCCGCTGGATCTTTCGCCGCTTTACGCTGATCGAATGTCGCTGCGTTACCTTCAACGAAATCGCCGGTAGTGAAGTCTACAAGACGAGGTTCAATATACTGAGCAAAGAGCTCAGGGACTTTTTGGCCCTGAGAGTCGATGCCAGACACTTCGATAATCTTGCTCTGCTTGTCGAGAACCGCGTTCGCTTTCTGCTTATCACGCAGACCGACCGCTGCTGTTGAAACGATGATTGAACAAACCAGGCTCAACCCGATAACAACACCCAGCGTCTTTTTAATGCTGTCGTTATTACTTGCCATAGCGTGCTAGTCTCCGCTTGATGTTCTTTTCAACTACTACATGGTCGAACAGAGGTGCAAATAGGTTCGCGAATAGTATCGCCAGCATCATACCTTCTGGGTACGCTGGGTTGACGACACGAATCAGAACACACATCACGCCGATGAGCGCGCCGTACCACCATTTACCTTTGTTGGTAAAGGAAGCCGACACTGGGTCTGTTGCCATAAAGAACATACCGAATGCAAAACCACCTAGAACCAGGTGCCAATGCCATGGCATGTTAAACATAGGGTTGGTATCAGAGCCAATCACGTTAAATAGCGTTGCGGTTGCGATCATACCGATCATCACGCCGGCAATGATGCGCCAAGACGCAATACGCATGTAAACGATCATCGCAGCACCGATCATCAGTGCCAATGTCGATACTTCACCAATTGAACCTGGAATGTTACCAATAAAGGCATCCATCCAAGTGATCGGCGCGCCAGTCACGGTGTTCATCAAGGCACCATTACCACCTTGAGCCCATTGGCTCAATGCAGTCGCGCCAGAGAAACCGTCAGCCGCCGTCCATACAACGTCACCCGAGATTTGAGCTGGGTAAGCGAAGAATAGAAACGCACGACCCGCCAATGCTGGGTTGAGGAAGTTACGGCCTGTACCACCAAAGATCTCTTTTGCGACGACAACACCAAAGGTGATACCTAAAGCGGCTTGCCACAATGGAAGCGTCGGTGGAACGATGAGAGCAAACAGAATGGAGGTCACGAAGAAACCTTCGTTGACTTCATGCTTGCGCACCATACAGAACAGCACTTCCCAGAAACCACCAACGATGAAGACCGTCGCGTAGATAGGAAGGAAGTAGGTTGCGCCAAGTAGCATTTTACTACCCACGCCCGCGTCTACTCCGATGGTACCGCCAAGCATTTCTGTTAACCAGTAATGCCAATTACCCGCAACCACAGCCGCAAGTTGATCCCCTGCGTACATATGGTTAAGAGCAGCGATGGCTTGGCCGCCAGCGTTGTACATACCCCAGAACATTGCTGGGAATACCGCAAACCAAACCATGATCATGATACGTTTTAAGTCAACGTTATCACGGACATGTGAGCTTTTCTTTGTCACTAGACCTGGTGTATAAAACAGCGTTGCCGCCGCTTCATACAAGGCAAACCACTTCTCGTGTTTGCCGCCCGGCTCAAAGTGATGCTCGATGTCTTCAAGAAACTTTTTAAGCGCCATGAAAATTACCCTTCCTTCTCGATCTTGTCTAAGCATTCACGAAGTAACGCACCGTACTCGTATTTGCCAGGACACACAAAGGTACACAAAGCGAGATCTTCTTCATCCAACTCCAGCGCACCCAGTGCTTGAGCACTGTCGGTATCACCGGCACACAGGTCACGAAGAAGCAGCGTTGGTTCCATATCAAGCGGCATAATGCGCTCGTAGTTACCAATCGGTACCATTGAACGGTCACTACCGTTGGTCGATGTTGTCATATTGAACAACTGACCATTGAATAGATGACCTAGGAAAGAACGAGTGATAGAGAACTTATTTTTGCCCGGCATCGCCCAGCCAAACAGTTCTTTCTCACGACCTTCGCGCAGGACAGAGACCTGCATGTGGTAACGACCTAAATACGCGTGCGGACCTGTGGCATGAACGCCAGAGAGGACAGAGCCTGAAATCACACGAACTTCACCAGGCATGAGTTCGTTGTCCGTCACGTCGTCTAGAGACGCACCGATCGTGGTACGAATAAGACGAGGGTTATTAACCACAGGACCCGCTAGTGAAATCACGCGGTCTGTGTAGAGTTCACCCGTCAAGAACAGCTGACCAAACGCGATCACGTCTTGGTAGTTGATGCTCCACGCCACATTTTCCGCATTCACTGGGAACAGGTAATGCATGTGAGTACCGGCGAGACCGGCTGGGTGTGGGCCATCAAACACATGTTCTTCAACGTTCGGTTGAGACGAGCGAGGAAGACTAGTGCCAGATTTACAAACGTAAACCTTGCCGTCAGTGAGGGTTGAGAGAATATCAAGACCAGCAACAAAGGCTTCTTGCTGTTCATTAATAATTAACTCAGGTTGAGCTGCCAATGGATTGGTGTCCATGGCGGTAACAAAAATCGCTTTTGTCGAAGACTCGATTGCTGGAACCTTGCTGAACGGTCGAGTACGTAAAGCTGTCCAAAGACCAGATTCAACCAGTTGAGACTTCACCGCTTGTGGGTCAAGACTGGCTAGTTGAGCTGCTTCGTACTTATCGAATGTCACCTGTTGCTCACCGGATACTTCAATCACAACGGATTGGAGTACACGTTTTGCACCACGGTTCACCTCGATCACTTTACCGCTTGCTGGAGAAGTAAACTTCACACCAGGATTCTTCTTATCTTCAAAAAGAACTTGAGCTTTCTTTACTTCATCGCCTACGCGGACATGCATGGTAGGACGCATGCCGACGTACTCTTCGCCAAGCAAGGCGACTTTCTTGATGGTTTTACCATCATTAATCACCTGGGTAGGAGCACCTGCGATAGGTAGATCCAAACCCTTTTTTATTGTAATCATACGCACTTGCACTACTTTTATCGGGAAAAAGATTCTTTGATTGCGTAACTTTTAGACACGACACTTGTGTCCGGTTTTGGTGATGTTTTAAACACCAAAATCGCAACATCCTCTTAAAAATCACATCGCAGAAATGCAACGAGATTTATCAGGTGCGATAGTCTATCATCTTTTGCAAAGACGACGCCATGACCAATACAGGTATTAAAGAAGATATTTCGAACGTTTTGAGTTTAAAAGGCTAAGGAATCGTCATAACTTTGAGCCATCGCACAAAGACCCAAATATCCACAAAGACTTTCTGTCACAATCCGTCATAAGGCGAAATATTTCATTTTAATACCTGCCGTCCATTCATATGTTTCTTTACTGTTAACAGATCGGTTTAATACCCCTACCCTTTAGAGGTATTTACACTGGCACTTTATGCTTTACTACCACCCATGCACATCGGGCTATCTGGCGCACTCTGGTTCTGCGCTTGCCACTCTTGCGCCGTGTATGTGTGGATGGATAAGGCGTGAATATGATTGGCCAATTCATCGGACAAGGCCTGATTTACAAGACGGTGCCTCGCAATTAACCGAGCGCCATCAAAGTGTTCACTCACAACAATGACCTTAAAGTGGCTCTCTGAACCTGCGGGAACATTGTGCATATAGCTTTCATTCACCACTTGCAGGTGGCTTGGCTGGAAAGCCTCGTGAAGTTTCGATTCTATTGTTTGCTGGAGCATGAATTCACCGTTACGCTAATCTGTTTAAGCGAGTTGGATTATGGGCGTGACCATAATAATGTGCTACTCAGTAAAGAAAAGGTTTTAGTTTTCACTGCCAGTAACATTTGCGACAATTTAGCCATTCCTATGATGAGACCATTGACTGCATGAAAACTGAGCTGACTCTTTTTGAGCGAACACTGTTCCTTTACCGTTACCCTAAGCGTAGCAACGACACCTTACAAGCCTGGGACGCCGGAGATGAGTACCTGATCAATCATGTCGAGCAACTTTCTCTCACAAAAGGGAGCCACATCGTTGTTTTAAACGATCATTTTGGTGCGCTCAGCACGTGGTTCTCTCGTGACTACCGAGTCACCATGATGAGTGACTCGTGGATTGCTCACCAAGCGACACACGCCAACCTTGAGGTAAATCAGTGCCCTAAGGTCACGCTCTGCTCAACGCTCGACCCTATCCCTAAAGATGCAGATCTAGTGTTGATGCAAATCCCGCGCACCAATCGCCACTTAGTGTGGCAGCTCGCTCAGTTAAGAGAGACACTGTCGCCAACCATCCCTGTCATTGCGGTCAACAAAGCAAAAGAGATCCACAGCTCAACACTGAAACTGTTTGAGAAACACTTGGGCGACACGACGACCTCTTTGGCGTGGAAAAAACACCGTCTGGTATTTAGTTTCGCTAATTGTGATACGCCTATCCCCGCAGTGGCGATCACTGAATGGCCCGTTCCTCAACACGGGATGACGCTAAAAAATTACCCCAACGTCTACTCAGGCGAAGGGCTTGATCAGGGAGCGAGCTTTTTTCTTGACCACTTGCCAGACAACCTAGGCCACGCTCGAGCACTCGATCTTGGCTGTGGCAATGGTGTGCTGTCCGTTAAGTTAGCACAGCTCAATCCAGCACTGTCACTCACCTGCGTCGATGAAAGTTTCAGCGCCGTGGCGTCGGCGCGAGAAAACTTACGCCCCTATGACACAGGTAAGCGTCAAATAGAGTGTATTGCCAACAACTGCTTGGATGGATTTGATGCTGATAGCTACGATGTGGTGCTTTGCAACCCACCGTTCCACCAGCAACAAACCATTACTGACCACATCGCTTGGCAAATGTTCTGTGATGCAAAGCATGTTCTTCGTGTTGGTGGGCAATTATTAGTTATCGGCAACCGCCACCTCGGCTACGATGGAAAACTGAAAAGAGTGTTTGGTAAACATCAAGTCAAAGTGATCGCATCAAATAAGAAATTTGTTATTTTACAAGCGACTAAATAGTCCTCTATTATCTTTGAACTGAGAGTTAACTTCATACGTGAAGCATTAAGGAAAAGACAATGAAAAAACTGGTATTAGCGGCGTCAATGGCCATCTTGACCGCCTGTGCGTCCCCTCAGCAAGAGCAACTGAACTTTATGCCACAAGCGGTACTCAGTCGCGGTGATTTAGTCCAGGACGCCACCTTTACTATTACCAGTAAAGATGTTCGCTCTGCGCAATATGTCGCCTTGGTCGACAGTGGCCGCTCTAACATCGAACCGATTCATTCAAAACAGAATGTGCGCATCACATTAGAAAATGCCCTGCTGGAGCAGTTCCAATCTCAAGGATTCCGCAACACCGTCAACAGCGAAAACGAACTGAAGATTGAAGTGCAGGAAGCTTTGGTGTCGGTCAAACACTCGGTAATGGAAAATGAGATGGACGGCAAAGTAGTGCTAGAAATCACCGCCGAAACGCCACGCGGCAAGTTAGTAAAAGCTTACACCGGCACAGCGAAACGCACAGGGGCACTCAGTGCATCCAACCAAGAGATCGAAACCGTTCTTAACGATGTGGTCAACTTGGTGCTAAAAGAAGTCGCGAACGATCGTGAATTGCAAACTTACATGCAGGAGCGTTTCTAATGTGGAAGTGGGCACTGACGTCACTGGCATTGGTGAGCCAACTTGTGTTTGCCGGACCAAAAGTCTTGGTGGAAACCACGCTGGGTAATTTCACCCTTGAGCTTAACCAAGAGAAAGCGCCGATTACGGTCGCTAACTTCCTCAAGTACGTCGAAGAGGGCAGCTATTCGGGGAGCCAATTTCACCGCGTGATCCCCGGTTTTATGGCGCAGGGCGGTGGCTTTGACACCAATATGAAACAGTTGAGTACGTACGCTCCAATTCAGAACGAAGCCGCAAACGGGCTAAAAAACGACCGTGGCACGATTGCGATGGCGCGCACCAACAACCCAAATTCTGCCACTCGCCAGTTTTTCATCAACTTTAAAGACAATCACTTTTTAGACTATGACCAGCGCCCTCCGGGCTATGCGGTGTTTGGTAAAGTGGTCGATGGCTTTGACGTCGTTGAATCGATGGCGGGCATCAAAACGCACAATGTCGGTCGCTATAGTGACGTGCCGTCGATCCCTATCGTCATCAAAAAAACCACCCTTATTGAATAAACCTCTACCCGCCCCGACACATGTTGGGGCGGTGGCATCTCCGTCGTTAGTGACCTGCCCTCTTATTTCAAACCGCACAGAACAAGGATACGTCTATGTCTGCGACATCATCGCCAATGTCATGGCGCGACACCATCAAAAGCTATCTCGATAAGCGTCTGCTTTGGGTATTTATGCTAGGCTGCTCAAGCGGCTTTCCGTGGGTGTTGATTGGCTCCAACATGTCAGGCTGGCTTAAAGATGCAGGCTTAACCCGAGCCGCCATCGGCTATTTTGGTAGCGTGTTCGCCGTCTACGCGATCAACTTTTTGTGGGCACCACTGGTTGACCGAGTCCGCCTACCTTATCTCACCGATAAGCTTGGCCAACGCCGCAGTTGGATTTTACTCTGTCAGCTTGTTGTGCTCTCTTGCACCCTGTTCATCGCCGGTGTCGACCCTGCAAAAAACTTAGCGTTCACATCGATGCTCGCGCTGGGTATTGCGATTGCCTCAGCGACACAAGACATTGCCATTGACGCCTTTCGTATCGACACCTTCCCTAAGTCTGAATCCTCTAAACTGCCTCAAGCCTCAGCGATGGCCGTGATCGGATGGTGGACGGGGTATTCTCTACCGGGTTATCTCGCATTTATCAATGCAGACAGCATGGGGTGGAATGGCGTCTATTACGGCATGGCGATCATCGTTGGCGTACTGATGCTCTTTACCTTGCTGGTCGGCGAACCCAAGACTGAGCGAAGTGCGCTGCAAGAACAAGCCGAGCAAAGACATTACCAAGTCGTCGATTCAAAAACTGTCGCGTGGTTAAGTGTCACGGTTGTCGAACCCTTCCTCGATTTCTTCAAACGTAACGGTGTGCGCGTCGCGATCACGCTGTTACTGTTTGTCTTCTTGTTCAAGATTGGTGAGGCGTTCCTTGGCCGCATGTCGATCCCCTTCTACAAAGAAGTCGGCTTTAGCAATGAGCAAATTGGTTACTACTCGAAATTGATTGGTTGGGGGGCAACCATTGTCTTTACCTTGGTCGGCAGTCTATTTAACGTCAAATTTGGCATCGTTCGCGGGCTGATGATCGGCGGTATTGCGATGGCGGGCAGTAACTTAATGTTTGCCTGGATCGCCAAGACAGGACCAAGTGAAACCCTCTTCTTAGCCACGATCATTGTGGACAACTTCACCACGGCTTTCTCAACCGTCGCGTTTGTCTCATTTTTGACTGTACTGACCGGCCAAGCCTTCTCCGCCACGCAATATGCGCTGCTGGCTTCACTGGGCAACTTCGGCCGTACGACCCTTGCATCATTCAGTGGCGAGCTCGCCGATTACTTAAACGATTGGTCACTGTTCTTCATACTGACCGCAGTAATGGTTATCCCAAGCTTATTGATGCTCTATTCTCTGCGTCACTACTTCTCGGATCTACTCGAAAAAGCACGCCAACAGAAATAGACAAGTTGGCAAGAACGACAAAGGCTTGGATTGCTCCAAGCCTTTTCTTTTGTCGATTATCAATCTAGGGAAGAGATTAAGGGTACAAGCCACGTCCAAACATATTGAAGACTCGGGCGACGCCTTGGGTGAAAATCATAGGCTCGGTGAGCACCGTTAAACACAAGCAATCCTCACCACTTTGAGTTTGCGGGCTGTGCTTGACCGATGCGTCTTTATAGAGAAAGTCGCCGACCTCATAGTGCCCTTCTTCGTCAGAAAAGCCACCATGAAGGACTAACGTCGATTCAAACCCTTTATGAGTGTGCTCGGGCACCTTGACCCCTTCCGCCATGTACATGAGATTGACGCGGGCGTTGCCGGAAATCGCGATAGGGGCACTAAACACCTTGCCACCATAATTGCGCCACTCGCCTATTCGATCATACAGCTTGGATAGTGCAAGCGGTAAGGTCATCGAGCGTCCGTTGACATCAATCGTTTTCGGCTGGCGCAGTAGCTTGATAGGATCTTTGATCTGCTCAGTTTGGGTGATGCTTGCCAGCATCTGCTCAAGACTTTGCACCGATGTTTGGTTGTCTGGCACCTCTTGCTCGAGCGCGAACCCGCACTCTTGCTCAAAGGATCTCACTTGCTCTTTACAATGTGGGCAACTTTCCAAATGCACGGCAATAGTGAACGCGTTGACATCATCCAATGACCCTTGTGCGTATTGCTGCAACATTTCGATGTGTGGATGGTAACTCATAAGCGATCGGCCTCTATGGAATGTTTCAGTTTTTCAATCGCGAGCCTTAGGCGCGACTTAACGGTACCAAGGGGAATATTCAGCATCTCTGCCACTTGCTGGTGAGGCATCTCTTCCAGATAGACGGCTTTCACCACGGTGCGTTGGGCATCCGGTAACGTATCTAAATATTTCACCACTTGCTCTTTAAGCATCTCTTGCTCTGGCGAATAGTGCTCAACTAAGTCAGGTGGGCAGTAATCATTGGGCCAAATGTCATCGGAGGACAAATGGGCGTCGCGCCCTTTTTGCTTGCGCAGCATATCAAAGCACAAGTTGCGCGCGATGGTGTAAATCCATGTGGAGAGCGAACTCTTACTGCCATCAAACATGATGCTCTTTTGCCAGACAATGGTCAGTGTTTCCTGTACCACTTCCATGCACACTTGCTCATTGCCCATGTGGCGATAGGTAAATTGCTTTAAACGCGGGGTAAAATGTTGGAACACCAGGGCGAACGCTTGTGTGTCCTTCTGTTTTACCCTATCCATACACTCAGTCCAATCGGCTCGAGTGAACGCCTGAGTATCTTCACTGACCATATCGATTCCTTGGTTTCACCTAGTCTTGAGATGCGAACGGATTACTATACGCGCTCTCGCGCGTTTCGATCACTCTCATTCTAGATCAAGGCTGAGGAGAGGGAATCATCTGATTAATAAAGGCAAGTGCCGCCTCACAAGTTTGCTGTTGGTTAAGTGAATCAAATCGACTGGGTGTGAGAGGCAGTAACTCCAACCAACGCTGTGTCACCCAGCTGGCGTCGTCCATAAAACGCTGTTGGTACAACTCCCCCACTTGCGGGTAGTCGTGATACACCTGAAGCAGATGTTCACCAAGATGAACGTCTGCAGGCGACATCTCTGCGACTTGCCAGTTAGGCAGCGTGCGAATTTTCGCCATGCGCAGCCCATCAAACTCAGTGCGCACCCGCTCGATAGTAAAACGCTGAAGTCCACACACCGTTATACCGAGCAGACCGTCGTCTAGCTGATCAAAATCGACGATGCGAACCAGAGAGCCGGTGTGTGACAGTTGAACGGCGTCTGACTGCTTGGCTCTTTCTAGCAAGCAAATTCCGAACGTGCCGTCTCCTTTCATCGCATCAGAGACGAGTCGTTTGTATCTGGGCTCGAATATCCTCAGTTTCATTTTCCCTTCAGGAAGGACAATGGAACTTAAGGGAAATAGCATGATCTCTTGCACTTTGTTTCACCTCTACATCGTTGCCAATGTGTACGCAGCGCTGAAAAAAACCGATCACTAACCAAATCTGTTGATTCATTGACAAGCATAAAATTTCGCATAAACGTTTGCGTAAACGATATCTGTATCAAAAAGTATGCAAAAGTGTGAAAGTTCCTCGATAACTGAGTTTTCTATCTATAAATGTGATCAACCTCACTAACTTTGTGTGTTTTTGCACTCTGTATCACTACCAATTGAGATTTAAATCGCTATTATGCTCACCAACTGAGCACGTCGGAGAACGTGCTACACAATATATGGACGTCATTTTTACACTTAACGAATACATAGAGAGTCCCACTATGCGTAAATCACTTCTAGCTCTTGGTGTTGTAGCAGCAATGTCTGCGCCTGCGATGGCAGCTGACTATTCAGACGGCGACATCCACAAGAACGACTACAAATGGATGCAGTTTAACCTGATGGGTGCATTCAACGAGAAGCCAGGCTTCCCAGATGATTCAACCCATGACTACCTAGAAATGGAATTTGGCGGACGTTCAGGGATTTTCGATCTATACGGATATGTTGACTACTTCAACATCACTGGCGACCAAGATAGTGACAAAGCTGGTTCTGACAAACTATTTATGAAGTTTGCTCCGCGTATGTCTCTGGACGCGATGACAGGTAAAGACCTTTCGTTCGGCCCTGTACAAGAAATGTACATCGCATCAGAAATGATCTTCAACGGCGGTGCATCTGAAGGCGCTCAAAAATGGGGTATCGGTTCTGATATCGATATGCCTTGGTTTGGCAAAATGGGTCTAAACCTTTACGGTGTTTACGACATGGCGCAAAAAGATTGGAACGGCTTCCAAGTTTCTACTAACTGGTTTAAACCGTTCTACTTCTTCGAAAATGGTTCATTCATCTCTTACCAAGGTTATATGGATTACCAATTTGGTATGAAAGATGAGTACTCAAGTGCTTCTAACGGCGGTGTAATGTACAACGGTATCTACTGGCACTCAGATCGCTTTGCAGTCGGCTATGGCTTGAAAGCATTTTACGATGTATACGGCATTAAAGATGGCGACGACATCCTAGATGATGACAAGAAAGTTATCGGCCAAACAGATTCAAGTGGCTTTGCACATTACATCGCTGTGACTTACAAATTCTAAGTTAACAGCAATTTCATAGCTAAATGGCGCCAATCGGCGCCATTTTTATTGGCATTCTCGCGGCCAATCCGTATCCTTGCCTCAAATCCTTAACCCTTTGCTTGATGATGAATATCGTGATTCTCGGTCCTGGTGCGATTGGTACCTTGTGGGCCCATGCGCTCTATCGAGCGGGGCACGCTGTCTCGGTCTATTCACGACATGACGTGACGAGCCTATCCCTTTGCCTAGATGGTGAATCTCTAACGTTCGCCAACAACCAACCGGACCGCTTAGCCAATGCCGACCTTTTGTTGGTCACACTCAAAGCCCCTCAGGTGTGTGAGGCACTGTCGCCACTCCTAGACCTCCTTCACCCCGATACCATGATCATGCTGATGCACAATGGCATGGGTAACACAGAGCAAGTACAGACCTGGCTGCCCAACAATCCTTTACTGCTGGCGACCACCACACACGGCGCCTTGCGCAGCGAAGGTGGATCGATTCAACATACCGGCCAAGGGGAAACCTATATCGGTTCTGCGAATCTTCGCGCTCAAGCGTGTGGCTTTCTGGCCGAGGTGCTCAACCACGCTTTACCAACAACGGCATGGCACCCAGACATCGAACAAGCGTTGTGGCTAAAACTTGCCATTAACTGCGCCATCAATCCGCTGACGGCTCTAGAACACGTCCGCAATGGCGAGCTGGCCCGAGACGATCTTCAAGCAACCATTGCCGAGATCGTCAGTGAAGTGCATAGCGTCATGCATGCTAAGGGCTACACCATCACTCAAAAAGAACTGTTCGAGAAGATCAATGCCGTGATCGCCAACACCGCTCGTAACTTCTCATCCATGCATCAAGATATTGTGCATAAAAGGCACAGCGAGATAGACTTTATTACTGGATACCTCCTCAAATGGGCGGCGCACTACGGGCTAACCACACCGATGAATCAACGCCTATACCAAGAGATAAAACTGAGAGAACAGAGCTGGAAAGATGACTAAAAAAGTACTGATCCCCATCGCCCCTGGCAGCGAAGAAATGGAAGCGGTCACCATCATCGATATGATGGTACGTGCCGGCTATGATGCCGTGGTGGCCAGCGCCGACTTTGATGGTCATCTGACCATGATTGGCTCACGCGGCATCCCACTCACGGCGCAATGCACACTGGTTGATGTGGCAGACGATGAATTTGACGCCGTCATCCTACCCGGTGGCGTTGGCGGCAGCGAGGTCTTTCGCGACAGCACCGTTTTGGTCGAGATTGTGCGCCAGCAGATGTACGAAGGTAAGTTGGTCGCAGCCATTTGCGCCGCGCCTGCGCTCGTTCTGGTTCATCATGGCTTGTACACCGATGCGCTGATGACCTGTCACCCTAGTTTCTGGCCGATGATTGATGAGCAGAGACGCCGTGTCAAACGCGTCACCTACGACATCAATCACAATCTAATGACCAGTCAGGGACCGGGCACAGCGTTAGAGTTTGCAATGGAAATCATCATTCATCTCTCTGGGAAAGCCCATGCTGCCACAGTTGCCGAGCCGATGGTCACGATTCCGACCCTGCAATATCACAAACTGGGTGAAGCGTGATGAGAGAAACCGCTGAGATCATTGGTCAATTTCCAGCACTCAACCAAGACGTGAATGGCCAGCGTTTGGTCTACCTTGATAGCGCGGCGACGACACAAAAGCCGCAGTGCGTCATCGATACATTGAGCCGTTACTACAGCCAGCAAAATGCCAATGTCCATCGTGGCAGTCACCGTTTAACGGCTCAAGCGACCAGTGAATTTGAAGCGGCCAGAGCTCACATCGCTGAGTTTATTGGCGCGCAGAGTCCGGCGTCCGTTATCTGGACACGTGGCGCAACCGAAGCGGTCAACCTAATCGCTCAAACTTACGCGCGCAGCGCTTTGTCTCCGGGCGATGAGATATTAGTCAGCGAACTGGAGCATCACGCCAATATCGTACCGTGGCAAATTGTCGCTGAGCAAACGGGCGCGAAAGTGGTGAAAGTGCCGATGACGCCACAGTGTCAATTTGATCTTGCAGCCTTTGACGCGCTCCTTTCACCGCGCTGCAAAATTGTCGCGTTAGCGCACGTCACCAACGTGACGGGCACGCGTCAACCGGTTGAAACCGTGATTGAGAAAGCCCATCAAGTGGGCGCGATCGTGGTGGTCGATGGCGCGCAAGGTATTGTGCATGAACCGGTCGATGTCGAGCGCCTAGACGCTGACTTTTATCTCTTTTCCGGCCACAAGCTGTTTGCGCCCGCAGGGATTGGGGTACTGTATGGCAAACTCGATCTTCTCAATGCCATGCCCCCTTGGCATGGCGGCGGAAAAATGGTCGAAAAAGTCTCCTTCTCCGGGACGACGTTCAGCAAGCTACCGGGGAAGTTCGAAGCCGGCACCCCCAATGTCGCGGGCGCGCTGGCGCTCAGTCGCGCAGTGGCCTGGCTGGAGACGTTCAATCTCTCAGACGTTGAAAAACATGTGCGCGCCCTCGCCCGTCAAACCAATGAAAGGCTCTCAGCGCTACCTGATGTTAAAGTGCTGGGTTATCAAGACAACGCCTCGGTGGTCTCTTTTATTGTTGAGGGTGTGCATCATCAAGACGTCGCGACCTTACTGGATCAACAGGCGATTGCGGTGCGCGCTGGGAACCACTGCGCACATCCTTTAATGGATGCTTTGAACGTCTCAGGTACGATTCGAGCCTCCTTTGCCCTCTATAACCAGCAGGATGATGTTGATCGATTGATTGAAGCCGTAGAAAAAGCACTCGATATGCTTTAGAGCGGCACTACGTATAGACAAAAAAGCGCCTTGCTGAACGATCGGCAAGGCGCTTTTTAATTCGTTGTGGTGATCAATCACGCTGACAGTTACAACTCATCAAACGCTTCAATCGCTTCAGACAGCTTTTTCACACCATGGATTTGCATGCCCGCAATCCCCCCTTTAGGCATGTTCGCAGCCGGCACGATCGCTTTTTTAAAGCCGTGCTTAAACGCTTCGTTCAAGCGCTCTTGACCACTGGGCACCGGACGAATCTCCCCCGCTAACCCGACTTCTCCAAACACCACAACATCTTTAGGTAGTGGGCGATCTCTAAAGCTGGATAGCAGCGCCATCACCAAGGCGAGATCGGCACTGGTTTCGGTGACTTTGACACCGCCGACCACATTAACAAACACATCTTGGTCAGCCATCTGCAGTCCACCGTGCTTATGTAGCACAGCAAGTAGCAGCGACAAGCGGTTCTGCTCAAGACCCACCGCCACACGACGTGGATTGGCCAACTGGGAGTAATCCACCAGCGCTTGTATCTCAACCAACAAAGGTCGTGTGCCTTCCCAGACGACCATAACGGAACTGCCTGAGGTTTCTTCTTCGCCGCGCGACAAAAAGATGGCCGAAGGGTTACTGACTTCTTTAAGCCCTTGCCCTGTCATGGCAAACACCCCCAATTCATTGACGGCGCCAAAGCGGTTCTTGTGACTGCGCAGCGTTCTAAAACGGCTGTCGGTGCCGCCATCAAGCAACACAGAACAGTCGATAATGTGCTCAAGCACTTTAGGGCCTGCGAGTGTGCCATCTTTGGTGACGTGGCCGACAATAAACACCGAGACGTTGTTTTGCTTAGCATAACGGGTCAGTGCGGTGGCAGACTCCCTCACCTGAGCGACGCTGCCCGGGGACGACTGCACATCCGAAACGTGCATCACCTGAATCGAGTCAATCACCATGATTTTGGGTTGTTCTTGCTCCGCGATCTGGCAGATGCGATCGACGTTTGTCTCCGAAAGCATTTTGAGGTTGTCTTTAGGTAGCCCCAAGCGCGACGCGCGCATTGCGACTTGCTGCAAGGACTCTTCCCCTGTGACATAGAGGGTCGGCATTTGCGATGCTAAGTAACACATGGTTTGCAGCAGCAATGTAGACTTACCTGCGCCAGGATTGCCGCCGATCAAGATCGCGGCACCTGGGACGACACCACCGCCCAATACTCGGTCTAGCTCTTTGAAACCGCTGCTAAAACGGGGCACTTCCTGTAGATCAATCTCAGACAACGTCTGTACTTTGGTTTCAGCGGCGTTGCCCGCGTATCCGCTCAAGCGCTCGTTACGCGCCGCAGCTGGTGAAGCGGCTAAACGCACCTCACTGATGGTATTCCAAGCGCCACAAGCATTGCATTGCCCTTGCCATCTTGGGAAATCTGCGCCGCAGTCGTTGCACACGTAGGCTCTTTTTGCCTTTGCCATGGTTCCTCACCTGCTATTTTGTGACCTTATCAATTCGAATCTGGGTCACTTTATCTTGATTCGATGTAACATATCATTAAAGATCGTGTTATCAAGGTCGATAGAGAATAATTAGGTAGATCTAACCATAAAATATGCAGCAACAGGAAATCCTTTCAATCGCTGAGCGGCTCATTGCCGCTTACCACTCACAAGACTTTGAGTACCTTCTTGCCCAAATGACAGAAGGCGAGCCTCCGTCGGTCAAAATATTGGTCAAAATGGAGCTCAATCGAGTGATGGCACCGTGCACCAAACCGGTGGACCTGCGCGGTCGGGTCAAAGGTGAGTGTCGAGAATACAAGCTTGATGGACTGCGCCACTGGTTAGATGATGTCGCCTTCAACGCTTATCACAAAAATGTGCGTAAGTTTGGCGGCTATACCGAAGGCGTTTGGGAAGCGCTGTCCAACACACACAACAACTTTCGTGTTATGCAAAAGCGCGGCAAGCCCATCGGCACCGAAGTGCAAGCCAAAAGCAGTGCACTGGAAGTCGAGCCGATTAACTTAGGCTATGACCTGAAGCGCAAAGAGAATCGTCTGCGCCTTTCATCCCAAATCGAGCTCAATCTCGCTAAAGGACAACTGGTTCACGGCGTCACCGTTGACCTCTCTCCTTCTGGGGCCAAGTTTAAAGTCCCGTCTGCGTTTGACTATAAGCTGGGTGAAATTGTCGAGGTACGCTTTGTAGAACTCGCCCAAAGCTCAGAAGTAGAGGCCATTCACTCAGCGTTTAGCTATCGGATTGTTGGTATCGACGAGTCTTACGAAAACGATGCAGTGAAGTTTCTGCGTACCATCATGCTCGACGAAACCCAAGCCATCGAAGCGATCATCGCAGAATGCCTCAACAACGACAGTAAAAAAGCCCGTCACGATAATCAAGATAAGATCATTCGCGCTCGCTCTCGAGGGTACGAGCACACTTATCTCAAACACACCTGCAATCTGCCGGTCTTTTTCAGTGGTGACGAGCTTAAACTGGTGTTGATGACGGAGAACAATCAGCCGATTTGGCAGTACTGGCACGACGAACGTAATCAACAAGCGCTCACCAGTTTGTTTAATAAACAGCGCATGAAACAGCTGACTACTCCGGGTATGCGCGGCAGCAGTAACGTACTTTACTCCTTCACCCATGACCATCAGGGCAAGCAGCTGTTTTTCTCGATGATGATGCCGGAAGCGACGCGCGAACAGCGACAGTTGTTTTGGCATGTGGGCGCGAAAAAAGAGAGTTGGCGAGCGTTTCGCCTCTCTGTGTTTGAGCTGGATGATGAAGAGAAAAGTGAACTGTCTACACACTCGACCGAGCTTGGTCTTGAGCCCAACACCTTGACGCACTGCGGCATTTTACAAGAGATATCAGACAGCAGCAGTCGCAATGACTACTTGCTGACGGATAAGCCGCGTCTTGCCAGCAGCGAGCTCAACCCGTTTCGTCACACTCGCAACCCTGAATCAAACCCCGCTTGCCTCTATTTTGATGCCAAATCCCGTCGCAAAGAGCCGAGGTATCAGTTTCAATCGCCTTTGCAACTGAAAACCGCCGATGGCCAGCGTCACGCTGGGGTTACGTTAGATATCTCCAAGCATGGCGCGAGCATTGCACTCACCTCACCTTGCGGATTAAAAGCGGGCGATCTGTGTCATGTCGACTTTAGTGAATTAAAGCTTTACGACAAAAAGCTGCCGCTTGATGAAGTGCCGTATACGGTGATACGCATCAGCCCTGGCGGCAAGCGGATGCAACTGGCGATCATCGAAGAGCGCCAGACGATGAAGACTATTGCCTTCTTTGGCTCGCTGATTGATCACAACCAAAATAAATTAGTTGCCAAACAAGAGCTACTGCCCAGTAATGCCCTGCTTGAAGGGCTGCACGATATTTTGTTGGATAAAATGGTCAGCTCACCGCTGTTTTTTGAAAAACGCGGCCCGAATCTGCGCCCACGTGTTATCGGGGTCAACTATCCTTTGCCTCCTTACCTTGGACTCCTGGCAAAGCTTGGGGAAGAGAAGAACTTTTCTCTCGAACCTATCTACAAAGGTCGCACCAATACCCTTATCGCCCAACCGATGCGCCGAATTGAAGGCGCTGAGCCTCAATATCATGAGATCTACTTGAGTGCAGTGAAGTTTGGTACGCGCATTCAGTCAATCGAATCGAAATTGGTCAGCGAGTTTGAAACACTGAAAGATCGTATTCGCTTCGTCAAACAAGCGATGTCGATTGGCGAATTTTATGCCCTGAGAATTTGCGCCGCGCCCGTGTTTGACCCTATGACCGCACTGGTACGCACTGACTTAGCCGAGCTTGCCAACATCAGCCTCCACAAGGCAAAAAGCTTAGAAAAAGAGATCGGTACCATCGTCGGTTACGGTGAGCTCAGCGACATCACAGAAGAAGTCCTAATCCGTCTTGAACTCACGCGCTAACCGCTCTTCGCTTTATCCCCATCACCCATCACCCAACATAAAAAAGCCCACTCGAAGGAGTGGGCAATGAGGTTGTCAATTCGGCTCTTATCACTGAGCCTATTGTCGAATCAAACGATTAGGCGTTTTCAGCGATTTTTGCGTGCAGCTCTTGTACAGAGGTGACTGATGCACATGCATCCGCGGTGTGAGACATACACGTTGCAAACGCTGCGTTTAGCGTTGTGGTGTAGTTCACTTTCTCTGCTAATGCGCCACGACGAAGCACTTTTGAGTCTTCAATCGCTTGGCGACCTGCTGCCGTGTTAACGATGTAGGTGTACTCATTGTTCTTGATACGGTCAAGAATGTGAGGACGACCTTCGTGCACCTTGTTCACCAAGCGAGGGTTGATACCCGCTTCACCAAGAATCACTGCAGTGCCGTGCGTCGCATCCAACTGGTAACCGAGCTTCACTAGCTTAGACGCTAGGTCAACCACGCGTTGCTTATCGCCTTCACGAACAGAAAGAAGCGCTCGGCCACCTTCTGGGTAGACGTTACCACAACCCAATTCTGCTTTCGCGTACGCTTCAGCGAATGTCGCACCCACGCCCATGACTTCGCCAGTAGAGCGCATTTCAGGGCCAAGCAGTGGGTCAACGCCAGGGAACTTGTTGAATGGCAACACCACTTCTTTCACTGAGTAGTATGGTGGGATGATCTCTTTGGTAAAGCCTTGAGACTCTAGAGATTGTCCAGCCATCACACGTGCTGCGATTTTCGCCAGTGGAGCACCTGTCGCTTTTGATACGAATGGTACGGTACGCGCAGCGCGAGGGTTAACTTCGATGAGGTACACTTCGTTGTCTTTCACAGCGAACTGCGTATTCATCAAGCCGCGAACACCCAACTCAAACGCCAACTTCTCAACTTGCTCACGCATCACATCTTGAATCTCTTGACTCAAGGTGTAAGCCGGTAGAGAACACGCAGAGTCGCCCGAGTGAACACCCGCTTGCTCAATGTGCTCCATGATACCGCCGATCACAACGCGCTCACCGTCACAGATGGCATCCACGTCAACTTCTGTTGCGTCATCAAGGAAGCGGTCAAGTAGGACTGGAGATTCGTTCGATACGCTGACAGCTTCGTTGAAGTAACGACGCAAGTCTTGCTCATCGTAGACGATTTCCATCGCGCGGCCACCCAGTACGTAAGATGGGCGAACCACCAATGGGAAACCGATGTCTTTCGACTTCTCGATCGCTTGTTCCATTGTGGTGACTGTCGCGTTTTCTGGCTGTTTTAGACCTAGACGCTCAACCGCTGCTTGGAAACGCTCACGGTCTTCTGCACGGTCAATCGCATCTGGGCTGGTACCGATAATTGGCACACCTGCCGCTTCTAGCGCTCGTGCGAGTTTCAGTGGCGTTTGACCACCGTATTGTACGATCACACCTTTTGGCTTCTCAACACGAACGATAGACAGAACATCTTCCAACGTCACTGGTTCGAAGTAGAGACGGTCAGAGGTATCGTAGTCGGTGGATACTGTCTCAGGGTTACAGTTAACCATGATGGTCTCGTAACCATCTTCTCGAAGGGCAAGAGAGGCGTGTACACAGCAGTAATCAAACTCGATACCTTGGCCGATACGGTTTGGACCGCCACCCAGCACCATGATCTTGTCTTTGTCAGTCGGGTTCGCTTCACACTCTTCATCGTAAGAGGAGTACATGTACGCCGTGTCAGAGGAGAACTCCGCCGCACACGTATCGACGCGCTTGTATACAGGGTGAATATCGAACTGATCGCGCAGACGACGAATTTCGCTTTCAGACACACCAAGCAGTGCTGACAAACGCGCATCTGAGAAGCCTTTACGCTTCATCACACGCAACACGTCTTCGGTTAAACCGGCAAAACCGCCTGCTTTAACTTGGTTTTCTAGGTTAACGAGTTCTTCAATCTGAACTAGGAACCAACGATCGATGTTGGTGAGGTTGAATACACCTTCTACCGACATGCCTGCACGGAATGCATCAGCGATGTACCAAATACGCTCAGCGCCCGCTTCTTTGAGTTCGTGACGAATGGTGGTGAGTGCGTCAGGCGCATCAAGATCAACCATTTCGTCAAAGCCATTCACGCCAACTTCAAGACCGCGAAGTGCTTTCTGTAGCGACTCTTGTTGGTTACGACCAATCGCCATCACCTCACCCACAGACTTCATCTGAGTGGTCAGACGGTCGTTCGCACCGGCAAACTTCTCGAAGTTAAAACGAGGAATCTTAGTCACGACGTAATCGATGGTTGGTTCGAATGATGCTGGTGTTGCACCGCCTGTGATGTCGTTTTGTAGCTCGTCAAGGGTAAAGCCAACCGCCAGTTTCGCGGCAATCTTAGCGATTGGGAAACCTGTTGCTTTAGATGCAAGCGCAGACGAGCGCGATACACGTGGGTTCATCTCGATGATAACCATACGGCCATCTTTCGGGTTGATACCAAACTGTACGTTTGAACCACCTGTCTCAACGCCAATTTCGCGCAGTACCGCTAGAGAGGCATTACGCATCAACTGGTACTCTTTATCAGTCAGAGTCTGTGCGGGTGCGACAGTGATGGAGTCACCAGTGTGGATGCCCATTGGGTCGAAGTTCTCGATAGAACATACGATGATACAGTTGTCCGCTTTGTCGCGAACCACTTCCATCTCGTACTCTTTCCAACCGATCAGTGATTCATCGATAAGAAGTTCGTTGGTTGGCGACAGGTCTAGGCCACGGCGACAAATCTCTTCGAACTCTTCTTTGTTATAAGCGATACCACCGCCCGTACCACCCATAGTGAACGAAGGACGGATGATACATGGGAAGCCAACCATATCGAGTACAGCGTATGCTTCTTCCATCGTTTTCGCCGTGTCCGCGCGTGGACACTCTAGACCGATAGACTTCATCGCTTTATCGAAACGCGAACGATCTTCTGCTTTGTCGATAGCATCAGCGGTTGCGCCGATCATTTCTACGCCGAACTCTGCAAGTACGCCGTGTTTTTCAAGGTCTAGTGCACAGTTAAGCGCTGTTTGACCACCCATTGTTGGTAGTACGGCATCCGGACGCTCTTTCTCGATGATCTTACGAACCACTTCCCATTGGATTGGCTCGATGTAAGTCGCATCGGCCATGTCTGGGTCAGTCATGATGGTCGCAGGGTTAGAGTTAACAAGGATGACTCGGTAACCCTCTTCACGCAGTGCTTTACACGCTTGTGCACCAGAGTAGTCAAACTCACATGCTTGACCGATAACAATCGGGCCTGCACCTAGAATTAGAATACTTTTTAAGTCAGTACGTTTTGGCATTCTCTACTACTCCGAATTAAGCGATGTTTTGCGTGTCTGAAATAGACTGTTTAATCAGTTCGATAAAGTGGTCAAAGAGCGGCGCCGCGTCGTGTGGACCTGGGCTTGCTTCTGGGTGACCTTGGAAGCTAAATGCTGGCTTGTCAGTACGGTGGATACCTTGAAGAGAGCCATCAAATAGTGACACGTGAGTAGCACGTAGGTTCTCAGGGAGTGTCGCTTCATCTGCCGCGAAACCGTGGTTCTGAGACGTGATCATCACAACATTACGGTCTAAGTCTTTCACTGGGTGGTTAGCACCGTGGTGACCAAACTTCATCTTCACTGTCTTCGCACCAGAGGCAAGAGCAAGAATTTGGTGACCAAGACAAATGCCAAAGATAGGTAGGCCTTTTTCTAGGAAAACCTTGGTCGCTTCAATCGCGTAAGTACACGGTTCTGGGTCACCTGGGCCATTAGATAGGAATACGCCATCTGGGTTGAGTGCCAATACCTCTTCTGCACTGGTCTCTGCAGGCACGACCGTTAGACGGCAGCCACGATCAACCAACATACGTAGGATGTTACGCTTAGCGCCGAAGTCGTACGCGACAACGTGGTAAGGTTGCTCGCTCTCTGCTTTCGCTTCTGGCAATCCACCTTCTAGCGTCCAAGAACCTTGATTCCATACGTACGCTTCTTTGGTTGACACCACTTTGGCCAAGTCCATGCCTTTTAGGCCAGGAAACTCTTTTGCTTTCGCCAGCGCCAATGCCTCATCAAGATTGTCACCCGCGATGATGCAACCGTTCTGAGCGCCTTTCTCACGCAAGATACGCGTCAGTTTACGAGTATCAATATCCGCAATGCCGACAATGTTTTGCGACTTTAGGTAATCAGAAAGCGTTTGTTCACTACGGAAGTTTGATGCGATAAGAGGAAGATCGCGAATCACAAGGCCTTGTGCATGAATTGAAGAAGATTCTTCATCTTCGGTATTGGTACCGGTGTTACCAATATGTGGGTAAGTAAGGGTGACGATCTGCTGGGAATAGGAAGGATCAGTGAGGATTTCTTGGTACCCCGTCATCGAGGTATTAAAAACAACTTCACCAACGGACGACCCATCTGCTCCAATGGAAACTCCGCGGAACACTGTCCCATCTTCTAGGACTAACAGTGCTGATTTACTCAAGACAACCTCCAGAATAAAAATGCAAAAATAATAAATTTAACTGCAAATTTGCCTTCCTGTGCGCAATAAAAAAGCGGTTTTAGGTATTTCAGACAAATTGGCGGTATTCTAATGAGGCCTGTGACATGTGTCAACACACACGTAAAAAAACACCGAAACTTTAGGGCTCTTTAGACAAAAAACAGACCAAAAGGCCTAAAAGAACAACTTTTGTAAATGAGTAATCGATTTCAATTCAAAAAACTCAAAATCCCTCTTGGTATCACCTGTACCAGATCACACTTTTTTTCTTCGCTCTCACGCAAACGATGAACATCACAGGTAAAGGTAAACTTTAAAGACATTAAAGAGAAAACCAACACCAAGCCATCAAAATAACCAACAAAACTTCAAGAAAAACGAGCATTACCTGAAGTTAACTCATTTTCTTTCAACGCGCAGATATAAAAAACGCCGGGCAAGCCCAGCGCATAATTATTTACAGCTCATTAAGTCCTAGGACATCCGTCATGGTATAAAAACCAGGGGATTTTTGGCTAAGCCAGACGGCGGCTTTGACCGCACCATTGGCAAAGGTCATTCTGTCCGTCGCTTTATGAGTGATCTCTACACGCTCACCAATATCAGCAAACATCGCCGTGTGTTCGCCGACAATATCGCCTGCGCGAATGGTGGCAAAACCGATCTCATCTTTAGTTCGCTCGCCGGTAATACCTTCACGAGCATACACAGCAACATCGCTGAGCTGATTACCCATAGCGCCAGCAATGGCTTCTCCCATACCAATTGCGGTACCGGAAGGCGCATCCACTTTATGACGGTGGTGCGCTTCAACGATTTCAATGTCGCAGTAATCGCCCATCACTTTGGCTGCCTTTTCAAGCAGTTTGAACACAAGGTTAACCCCAACAGAGTAGTTAGGCGCCATCACGACAGGAACACTCTGAGCAATCTCATCAATAGTCGCTCTCTCTTGCTCACTAAAACCAGTGGTGCCAATCACAATGCTTTTGCCATGCTGACGGCAAAGTTCCAAATTCGCTAGCGTGCTCGCCGGTGCCGTAAAATCGATAATGACATCAAAGTTGTCGATCTCTTTGGCAAGATCATCCGTCAGCACGACATCAAATTTGCCCTCTCCGCACAGTTCGCCGACATCGACACCCACCAAAGAAGATTCCGGACGCTCGGATCCTGCACCAACACGGGCGTCTTGATTTAAAAATGTCGCTCTGACTAAGTTACGACCCATTCGACCGGCCGCACCCGCAACTGCAATTCTGACCATTGCAAAAAACTCCTTGGTTCTTGTTCCATTTGTGCCAATAAACTATCAACAATCTCGGCTTGAAACCAGTATTAAAACTCTTGAATGACACGCTTTAGAATCGGCACGTTTGCTTCAGGAAAGGTGTAGTGACTCAAATCCGCAATCGCCACCCAGGCACCTTGCTGTCCCTCTTTGCCGTACGGCTCACCAGAAAACTCATGCACACAGATAAAATCAAACTTGAGCGATTTATCCGGATAGTCATACTCAAGATGTTCAAACGGGGTTTGATGTGACACGACAATCCCCACTTCTTCTTCCAGCTCGCGCGCCATCGCTTGCTCTATACTTTCCCCCGCTTCGACTTTACCGCCGGGAAACTCCCAAAAGCCCCCCTTATGTTTGTCATCCGGACGCTTGGTGATGAAAATCTTCGATTTGTCTTGGTTGAAGATGATCGCCGCAACGATATGAATACGTTTCATTGACTGGTTCCTATTTAGTTATTGCTATCCATCAGACGGATACAAAAAGAGCCGCCAAAGCGACTCTTTTCCTATAGTTCTCACCTTAATCGCTTACGCAATTTTACCGTGACACTGTTTGTATTTTTTACCGCTGCCACATGGACAAGGTTCATTTCGACCCACTTTACGTTCTTCGCGCACCATTGGCTGATGAGCATCATCACTTGCGTCTTCATCACTCAATGGGTTGTCGGCGCTCGCGTGTTGCGCTTGTGCCAAACGAGCCGCTTCTTCTGCTTGCGCTCGACGCTGAGCTTCCATACGTTCCACTTCTTCTTGCTGCTGAACGCGCACTTTAGACAAGACAGTGATCACGTCAGATTTCAGTGCTTCAAGAAGACCTTCAAAGAGCTCAAAAGATTCACGTTTGTACTCTTGTTTCGGGTTCTTCTGCGCATAGCCACGTAAATGAATACCCTGACGCAAATGGTCCATTGCAGCCAAATGCTCTTTCCACAAGGTATCGAGCGTTTGCAACATCACTGATTTTTCAAAGTTGCGCAGCACTTGCTCACCCACCACGGCTTCTTTCTCTTTGTAAACAGAGATAGAGGTCGCAATGATTTTCTCGCGCAGCGCTTCTTCATATAGTTTGTCGTCTTCTTCAAGCCACTGCTTGACCGGCGCATCAAGATCGAAGTCATTTTTCAGACGTGCTTGAAGCCCGTCCACATCCCACATATCTTCTAGTGATTGCGGTGGGATATACTCATCGATAACAGCGTTAAGCACGTCGTCACGGTTTTGCTCAATCATGTCACTGATGTCGTCAGCGCTCATCAGCTCATCACGCAACTCATACACCACTTTACGCTGGTCATTCGCAACGTCATCGTATTCCAGCAATTGCTTACGAATATCGAAGTTGCGTCCTTCCACTTTACGCTGCGCTTTTTCAATCGAACGTGAGAGCATTTTCGATTCGATCGCTTCACCCTCTTCCATACCACTTTGGATAAGGCTAGCCATACGATCCGAAGTAAAGATGCGCAGCAGTGAGTCTTCCATCGATAGGTAGAAACGAGACGAACCTGCATCCCCTTGACGACCAGAACGACCACGAAGCTGGTTATCAATACGACGTGATTCATGACGCTCAGTACCGATGATGTGTAAGCCACCAGCTTCCAGCACTTGATCGTGAACGATTTTCCATTCCGCTTTAATCGCGTCAATTTGCTCTTGAGTTGGGTTGTCCAGTGTCTCCACTTTTGACTGCCAACTGCCGCCGAGGACGATATCCGTACCACGACCCGCCATGTTGGTTGCGATGGTGACTGCACCCGGTTTGCCCGCTTCCGCGACGATCTCTGCTTCTTTCTCGTGGAATTTTGCGTTAAGCACGTTGTGCTTGATTTTCGCTTTCTTCAGCGCATTGGACAGTAGCTCTGATTTTTCTATCGATACGGTACCCACCAGCGTTGGCTGACCTTTTTCAACGCGCTGTTTGATGTCTTCGATAATCGCAGCAAATTTCTCCGCCTCGGTGCGATAAACCATGTCTGGCATATCATCACGAATCATTGGCTTGTTGGTTGGGATAACGACGGTTTCAAGACCATAAATCGATTGGAATTCAAACGCTTCTGTATCTGCGGTACCCGTCATACCAGACAGTTTCTCGTAGAGACGGAAGTAGTTCTGGAAGGTAATCGACGCCAGCGTTTGGTTCTCGTTTTGGATCTTAACGCCTTCTTTCGCTTCCACCGCTTGATGTAGACCTTCAGACCAACGGCGACCAGGCATAGTACGACCCGTATGTTCATCAACGATCACCACTTCACCCTCTTCAGTGACGATGTAGTCAACGTTCTTCTCAAACAATACGTGCGCACGCAAGGCAGCATTAACATGGTGCAGTAGACTGATGTTCGTCGGTGAGTACAAGGTGTCACCTTCGACCATCAAGCCGTTTTTAATCATTAACTCTTCAACAAACTCTTGACCGGTTTCAGTCAAATACACTTGCTTGGATTTCTCATCCACCGTGTAGTGACCATCACCACGGTACTCTTCGGAATCTTCTTTGTCTTGCTTTTGCAGCTGAGGGATGAGCGTGTTGATGCGAGTGTACAGCTCAGAGCTGTCTTCAGCTGGGCCAGAAATGATCAGCGGCGTTCTAGCCTCATCAATCAAGATGGAGTCAACTTCATCGACCACAGCGAAAAAGCGCGCGCGTTGAACGCGGTCTTCGGCGCGAAACGCCATATTGTCACGTAGGTAGTCAAAACCGAATTCGTTGTTGGTACCGTAAAGAATATCTGCTTTATAGGCTTCTTTTTTCTCTTGAGGTGGCATGTTCGGCACGTTAACGCCTACCGTCATGCCGAGGAATTCAAACAACGGTCGGTTAGTTTCTGCGTCTCGCTTAGCGAGGTAGTCGTTGACGGTCACGACATGAACCCCTTTGCCTGGCAGCGCGTTCAGGTACGCAGGGAGTGTCGCGGTGAGTGTTTTACCCTCACCAGTACGCATTTCAGCGATTTGTCCGTTGTTTAGGACCATGCCGCCGATAAGCTGAACATCAAAGTGGCGCATACCATACAAACGTTTTGATGCTTCACGAACCGTCGCGAAAGCTTCAGGTAACAGACTGTCTAGTGTCTCACCTTGATCTAAACGCTGACGAAATTCGACGGTCTTTTGTTTTAGCTCTTCATCAGATAGAGCCTCAAACGTCGGCTCAAAATTGTTGATCTCTTTTACTATTTTTCTCAGGCGTCGCAGGGTTCTGTCGTTGCGACTGCCAATTACCTTTGTCAGTAGCTTAGTTATCATTTGCTATGAATCTCTCTTAACTCAGATCGGGCCCGATCATCTTATAATGCCTTCAGTCTCTACCAGTTTTAAACTAAGAATACTGAGATAAATCACTTTCCTCAGATATTGTGCTATTTACTTTAGAATTCAAGGCTAGAACTGATTTTAGTGGCGCCTATCTTATGAAATTTTCACCCTGACAACCAATAGCAAGGTAATTTGTTTGAAGCACACTTTATTTTTTGTGCTTATATGACGTAAGTTTATCCAATGCAGTGCTACCTACTCGCACGAGCTTCGCTTAGAATGAAACAGACCGTCCAGCAATATAAGGCCCACTATGCGTGACCACCGCCCTACTTTAGGCGACGACATCATCGCTCAATCTCGCTTGTCGACACTGCAACAACACGCCGAAGAGATCATCTTGATCAACCGAGCACTGCAGGCCATTTTGCCTCGTGGTACGGAAACTCATTGCCGGGTGGCAAACATCCGTGAAGGACAATTGATCCTCGAGGTAGCTAGCGCAGGGATCAAGATGAAGATCGATCGTGATCGTCTGCATATTTTGAATCAATTACGATCTCAGGGATTCGCTCGACTGATCGCTGTCAGCGTACAAATCAATCCGGAGCTATATCGATCAAACAGTGAGAAAAGCGAGCAGCCAGCGCCACAAAGGGATCCGATCTCTTCCACTGCCGCGAGCTATCTTGAAATGATCGCCTCAAACGCCTCGCCGAAAGTAAAGGCACGACTTGAAAGCTTGGCGAAATTAGCCAAGAAATCGTAGGACTTCACCACACTGATATGTGGCTGATATTTGTTAGGGCGATCAAAAAAGGCCAGATCATTCGATCTGGCCTTTAAAATTTTTAGCCTGCTGGCTTAATACCCGCGTTTTATGCAAGCACCATATTAGGCTCTGCAAAAGCCATCGGTGCTGGTGCCTCTTCTTCAAAGGTCACCCACTCCCACGCCTCTTGGTCTGCGAGGACTGCACGAAGCAGCTGGTTGTTGAGGCCATGGCCCGATTTGTAAGCTCGGAATTCGCCAATGATAGGGTGACCACACATGTACAGATCGCCAATGGCATCAAGCACTTTGTGCGTCACAAATTCATTTTCAAAGCGAAGACCTTCTTCGTTCAGAATACGATATTCATCCAATACGATGGCGTTGTCAAAACTGCCACCCAGCACCAAGTTTTGAGACTGGAGGTATTCGATATCACGCATGAACCCAAAGGTACGAGCTCGTGAAATCTCTTTCACAAAACCGTTTGTCGAGAAATCAAACACCAAGTGCTGCTCGTCGGCATCAATAGCCGGGTGATTGAACTCGATTTCGAAATCCATACGGAAGCCATTAAACGGAACAAACTCCGCCCACTTGTCTTCTTCTTCAAAACGGATAGGTTTCTTGATACGAATAAAACGTTTTGCGACATTTTGCTCTTCGATACCCGCTTGTTGAAGCAAGAATACGAATGGACTTGCGCTGCCATCCATAATTGGGATTTCTGGCGCATCGACTTCAACGATAACGTTATCGATGCCCATACCCGCTAGGGCAGCATTCAAGTGTTCAACTGTTGAAATACGGACACCTGCGTCATTAACCAGAGCGGTACACAATTTGGTGTCGCGCACAGAGTCTGGGTTCGCAGGGAAGTCGACCGCTGGCTCTAAATCCGTGCGGCGATAAATGATACCAGTATTTGCAGCAGCTGGGCGTAGCGTGAGCGTGACTTTACGACCAGAGTGGAGACCCACACCAGTTGTTTTCACTATTTCTTTCAGAGTACGTTGTCTGATCATCTACCTTGCCTCAACAATATTGCCACAAAACGCGGTCAATCTTTAACATCGACCGCGAATCCTACCACATAATCGAACAGTGTCAAATTATGGATGTCATCAATCAGCTTGGCGACGTAGGAAAGCAGGAATATCTAAGTAGCCACTTTCTTTATCGGCTTTCGGTGCAGCAGCGCTTTGGCTTGCCCCACCGCCAACACCTGACGTCGTCGGCTGAGGTGAAACTTGTGGTTTCTCTTGCAAAGATGGTGCCGCTTTTTCTTCCACTTTGTTGACGCTCGCTTGAGGCGTCACCGTTTGTTGTGGTTGAGTTTGCGTAACCGGCTTCGCTTTTCCACCCGCAACCAGAGTAATGTCAGGTTTTTTCTCGTTACCGATACCTGTCGCTACAACGGTGACACGGATTTCATCAGCCATGTCTGGATCAAGAGAAGTACCAATCACCACAGTTGCATTGTCAGAAGCGAACGCCTTAACTGTGTTACCCACAGTTTCAAACTCATCGAGGCGCATATCCAAACCCGCTGTGATGTTGACCAAGACGCCACGAGCGCCCGCAAGATCAATATCTTCAAGCAGTGGGCTAGAGATTGCCATCTCTGCCGCTTCTTCCGCACGGTCTTCACCTTTCGCGACCCCACTACCCATCATAGCGTGACCCATTTCCGACATCACAGTGCGAACATCCGCAAAGTCGACGTTAATCATGCCAGGGCGAGTGATAAGCTCAGCAATACCTTGTACCGCGTTTTTCAATACGTCATTTGCACTTGCAAATGCTTCGAGTAGTGTGATGCCTCGGCCAAGAACCTTGAGCAATTTCTCATTGGGAATCGTGATAAGCGAGTCCACATGCTTTGAGAGCTCTTCAATACCTTGCTCAGCAAACGCTAGGCGCTTTTTGCCTTCGAAGCTAAATGGCTTAGTGACTACAGCGACGGTCAATACGCCGAGTTCTTTTGCCACTTCTGCAATAACAGGTGCCGCACCGGTACCAGTACCACCGCCCATTCCGGCCGCGATAAATACCATATCGGCACCTGACAACTCTTCTTTAATTCTTTCTCTATCTTCAAGAGCAGCGTCACGTCCTACTTGCGGGTTTGCACCTGCACCTAGACCTTTTGTCATGTCGCCACCAATTTGGATGACACTACTGACACTGGTTTTTCGAAGCGCCTGAGCATCAGTATTGATACTGATGAACTCAACACCTTCGATGGACTCACGCACCATGTGTTCGACAGCGTTACCGCCGCCGCCACCAACCCCAACGACTTTAATTACTGCATCGTCAGACATTTCCATCATCGGTTCAAACATGTGTTATCTCCGTTTTTCCTGCTGCTCAGGTTAAAACTCTTTTTGTATCCAATTACGCACTCGAGCAAAAAAACCGGTAACTGACTGGCGAGAAGGCTCGTTGTATTCCGTCTCATCATTTACCTGACTGTCGCGCGCGTAATGAAGTAAACCCACAGCCGTAGAATGATACGGCTCTTTGACATAATCCGTTAAGCCGCTCACCTCTAGTGGCTTGCCAACTCGTACTTGGTTGCGGAACACGCGCTCCGCACACTCAACCAAACCTTCAATTTGTGATGCGCCACCTGTGAGCACCACACCTGCGGCAAGATGGTGTTTAATCCCCTCTTCACGCAGTCTTTCTTGAACAGTATCGATCGTCTGGTTCACCAGACCCATTAACTCAGTATAACGAGGCTCTATCACTTCAGATAGAGTTTGACGTTGTAAACTTCGCGATGGACGCCCTCCAACGCTAGGAACGTTAACTGTGTCATCTTTGCTGACCAATTCACTCACTGCACAGCCATATTTGACTTTAATCTCTTCAGCATCGCTGACTGGCGTGCCAAATGCAAAGGCTATATCACTAGTCACCGCATTTCCTGCGTAAGAAAAGACCTCAGTGTGACGTAATGCGCCGCCGGTCCAGATGGCCACATCCATGGTGCCTGCACCAATATCAACCACACACACGCCTAGTTCACGCTCATCTTCTGTAATGACCGCATTACTTGACGCAAGGCCAGAGTAGACCAAATGCTCCACCGTTAAGCCGCAACGCTCAACCGCTTTAATAATGTTTCTCGCCATATCATTGTGGCAAGAAATGAGGTGCACGCTGACTTCCATGCGCACCCCTGACAGACCGAGTGGATTTTTGATTCCCTCTTGGTAGTCGATCGTAAACTCTTGTGGGATGACATGCAAAATACGCTGCTCATCGCCAATTTTAATAGACTTAGCGGTATGAATCGCACGATCCATGTCTTCTTGTGACACTTCTTCTTCGGAGATAGTGCCCATCCCCTTTTCGATACGGCTAGCAATATGGCGACCAGACAGCGAAATGTAGACGTTGCGAATTTGGCACTCAGCCATCAACTCCGCTTGGTCCACCGCGCGCTGAACCGATTTCACTACCGACTCTAGGTCGTTGACTCCGCCTTTATCCATACCACGCGACGGGCTAATCCCAGCGCCAATAATATTAATTTGACCATCAGGCAATACTTCGCCCACCAGAGCCGATACGGTTGCAGTGCCTATATCAAGACCAACAATAATGTTGTCATCAGCGGTCTTAGTCATCTGTACTCTCTTGTTCTAACTCTTGATCAGGGAACCATCCAACGGATGCTCCCGTGTCATACCTGAGGTCAATGTAGCTCACTCTTAACGTGTCGCTACCTAAATTCTGATACAGAGAAACAAATCGATTGATGCGTTCCTCTAACGACTCTTTACCCAATTCCAAACGAATGCCGTTATCTAGAATGATTTGCCACGCTCGGCGCTCGTTTTGCACCAAGGACGTAATCGACAAATTGAGCGCGGTAAATTTCGGGCTAATTCGACGCCACACGTCCAACACTTCTTGGCTGGTACCCTGTGGGCCGTAGAGCTTTACCCGCTCTTCTTCTAGTTGGCCGATGTCACCATTGAAGACGTCTCCCTGCTCATTCAGCAATGCGTTGCCATTCCAAATTGCCGCCGCTTGGTGCTCAGTAAGAAACACTTTGACGGTGTCTGGCCATTGCTTGCGTATTGAGGCGTGAGAGACCCAAGGGATCGCTTCAGCCATCGTCTGCAACACCTTGATATCTTGTGACATAAAGGTTCCGACATGATCCAAATGCGCAAAAGCACGTTGGACATCGAGGGCAGAGACGTAGTGCAAATCACCTTGCAAGACAATTTTTGAGAGTGGCAGACGCTGGTCATCCCACATCCATGAAATCGTCGAATAAAGAAGGGAGCCAATTAACAGCAAAACCACCAGTAAAAACCCACCGCCAACCGCGTGGTTTTTAACAAGTGGGGAAGAGGTTAGATGACGGCTTTCATTAAAAGCACTTTTAATCAAAGTCCATAGTCCTTGCTATTTGTTCGCAATTTTCCCTATCTTCTTTTGCAATAAGGCAAAAGCACTTATTTTAACTTTCGGATTATACTGGCGTCACTGAAAGTATCAAATACTGAAAGTGAGAAATCGCCGCTTAAAACACAGAAAGTGCATCAAACCGCGATTTTTCACCCTTAAATCTACGCCTGACGCATCTTATCGATATTTAACTCAAAAGCCGCCAACTGTTTTGCCACTTTACCGACATCCCCCGCCCCTTGAGTAAGCACTAAGTCACCGTCTTGTAAGACATTCGCAAGGACGGAAGGTAACGTACTGCTGTCTGGGACAAAAATGGGGTCAATACGACCACGTGAACGAATCGTTCTGCACAATGATCGACCATCTGCACCAGCAATGGGCTTTTCACCTGCCGCATAGACATCCAGCATGATCAAGACATCCACTTGTTCCAGCACGTTGGCGAAATCATCGTAGAGGTCTCGCGTTCTGCTGTAACGGTGGGGCTGAAAGATCATCACTAAGCGTTTTTCTTGCCAACCGTTTCTCGCGGCTTGAATGGTCACATCCACTTCTGTCGGGTGGTGGCCATAATCATCAACCAGCATTGCATGTCCCTTGCCAGTTTCGAAGTCACCTAGATGATCAAAGCGGCGGCCGGTTCCTTGAGTGCCTGCCATGGCGCGTAAAATCGCCTCATCGCTGACATCATCTTCCGTTGCTACGGCGATGGCCGCTGATGCATTGAGCGCATTATGGCGCCCTGGAATATTCAGGGTAATGTCTAGGTTAGCGCGATGTTTACGTACGACAGTAAACTTGCCCTGCTGGCCTTCTTGGCGATAGTTTTCAATGCGCACATCGGCATCTTCTGAAAAACCGTAAGTAATCACTTGGCGGCTCACTTTAGGAATCAGTTCACGCACGACCGCGTCATCGACACACAAAATCGCTTGGCCATAAAACGGCAGGTTGTGCAGGAAATCGATGAACGTTTGTTTGAGCGTTTCAAAATCCCCGCCATAGGTGTCCATATGATCCGCTTCAATATTGGTAACGATACTGACCATAGGCTGCAAATGGAGAAACGAAGCGTCGCTTTCGTCCGCTTCCGCAATCAAAATACGGCTAGAGCCCAATCTTGCATTGGTTCCCGCGCTTTTGACCAAGCCACCGTTGACAAACGTCGGGTCTAAGCCTTCTTCAGAATATATCTGCGTGACCAAGGCCGTTGTGGTGGTTTTACCATGTGTGCCCGCCACCGCAATACCGTGACGAAAACGCATCAGCTCGGCCAACATTTCTGCGCGGCGAACGACAGGGATACGGGCTTCACGGGCAGCCTTAATTTCTGGGTTTTGCTCGTTGATGGCAGTAGAGACAACCACCACACTGGCGTTGGCGACGTTGTCTGCATGGTGACCGATATAAATCATCGCCCCCTTTTGCTCGAGGCCCTGCGTAACCGGATTTTCTGCGATATCTGATCCCGTGATTTGGTAGCCTTCATTGAGCAACACTTCTGCGATGCCACTCATACCCGCACCACCGATGCCGATAAAGTGAATGCATTTCACGCGGCGCATTTCTGGCACCATGGCACGAATCTGCGCCAAATCTTGTGTATGTTGAATTGTCATAATCGTTCTCTATTTCTGTGCCAGTTCGATGATCGCCGTTGCCACCACTGTATCAGCGTCAAGTTTGGCGGCCGCGCGTGCCTTCTCTGCCATAGAGAGAAGATCATCACGGCTCAGATGGCGAATACCTTCGGTCAATGACGCCACACTGAGCGCCGGCTGCTCAATCATTTTTGCGGCGCCGCATTCTACCAGATGATCCGCGTTCAACGCTTGTTGGCGATCTTTGTGCATAAAGGGAATAAAAATAGCCCCGACCCCCGCCGCTGACACTTCCGACACCGTCAACGCACCAGAGCGGCAGACCAGAAGATCGGCCCAAGCGTATGCCGCAGCAACATCATCGATGAATTCCACCACTTCAGCCTGCTCGACGTTTTGATCTTGATAGGCTTTTTTCACAGAATCCGCGTTATTTTTACCCGCTTGATGGCGAACTTGATAACCACTTCCTAGGTTGGCCATCACCTCAGGTAAGGTTTGATTTAAAATCCGCGCACCTTGACTGCCACCCATAACCAAAATACGAATCTCATCGCTACGCTCACTCATGCGCACTGTCGGGCTTGGCAGTGAAATCACATCCTCACGCACAGGGTTCCCCACCACTTCTGCATGAGTAAATGCCCCCGGAAACGCCTGAAACACCTTGCTCGCAATACGTGATAACCATTGATTGGTGAGACCTGCAACCGCATTTTGCTCGTGCAGTACTACTGGAATGCCCAACAGTTTCGCTGCCACGCCACCTGGGCCACTGACATAGCCGCCCATGCCCAATACCACATCCGGTTGCCAGCGTTTGATGTGCGCTTTGGCCTGAAAGATCGCATTGATGATTTGAAACGGCGCCGCGAGAAGTTTCGCTAACCCCTGTCCACGCAAGCCTTTGACTTTGATAAAGTCGATATCGATACCGTGTTTCGGTACCAACTCGGCTTCCATTCGATCCGCAGTCCCTAGCCAGCGAATTTCCCAACCTTGCTGCTGAAGTTTTTTGGCAACGGCTAAGCCAGGGAAAACATGACCGCCTGTACCGCCGGCCATGACCATAAGTTTTTTAGTCTGAGTCATTATTCGATTTCTGTGTTGAGTCAGGCGCATCAACCCGGCATTCGAAGTCAATGCGAAGTAAGATAGAGACGGCCACCGCCATGATAATCAAGCTAGATCCGCCGTAACTGATAAGCGGCAAGGTGAGACCTTTGGTCGGTACCATACCGGCCGCAGCACCGACATTGACTAAGGTTTGAAACGCAAACCAAATGCCGATACCAAATGCCAGATAGCCGCCAAAAAGATGCTGGTGCTCAAACGCTTTTCTGCCAATAAAAATGGCTTTGATCACCAAGCTAAAAATCAGCATTAGCACGAGCACAACGCCGACAAAGCCCAACTCTTCGGCTAACACGGCAAACACAAAATCTGTGTGCGCTTCAGGTAAGTATTCGAGCTTTTGAATTGAATTACCAAGGCCTTGACCAAACCACTCACCTCGGCCAAAAGCCATCAATGACTGCGTCAATTGGTAACCGCTGCCGAAAGGGTCTTCCCACGGGTCGAGAAACGAGGTGACGCGGCGCATGCGGTAAGGCTCGATCCAAATCAATCCGACTACCGCTGAAATGCCGACCACCATCAAGGCAAGAAACTGAGTCAGCTTGGCTCCAGCGATAAACAGCATGCCAAACAGCGTCACCAACATCACGATAACGGTGCCTAAATCGGGCTGAAGAAGCAGCAAACCAGCTAATGTTCCAAATACGATGATGGGCTTAATAAACCCACCAAAGAAGCTCGATTGAACCTCATCGCGTTTACGCACTAAGTATCCGGACATAAAAATAAACAGTGACAATTTCGCCACTTCGGCAGGCTGTAAGTTAAACAGTCCTAGCGGAATCCAACGTGAGGCGCCATTGACCGATTTTCCCGCCACCAGCACCACGCACAGCAAGAAAATAGACAACAGCAGCAACCAAGTACTGTAGTCGAGCCATTTGCGCATCGGGACTTGTAAAATAACCGCGGACGTTCCGAGCGCGAGGACAAGAAACAGCGCATGGCGAAACATAAAGTGGAAAGGCTGGTCAGTCAGACGTGAGCTGATAGGAAACGATGCGGATGTCACCATCACCAGACCTGTCAACATTAACCCAAGCGCAATCCAGACCAATTGTCGATCGTACAGTGAGTCTGGGCTGTCACTGGTGAGCCAATGTTGCACTCTGTGGATGGCACTGGAAATCGGCATATCGTCCTTGCTATTATGCGTAGGTGAGAGCAAGCTCGCGGAATGCATCACCGCGCGCCATAAAGTTGTTGAACTGATCAAAGCTCGCACAAGCCGGTGAAAGCATCACCATGTCACCCTCGCTGAGCTGAGGGGCGACCCACTCAATCGCATCACTCATACGGTCAAATCGTTTTGCACTAGGGTGCAAGGGCATAAACGCCTCACCATCCACGCCAAAGCAGCAAAGCTGCACGTTGAGCTTCGACAGTGGCGATGCCAATTCGGAAAAATCCGCGCCTTTGCCGACACCGCCGACAAGTAGGTAGAGTCGTCCTGTCAAGGAGAGCCCAGATAGCGCCGCCAACGTACTGGCGACATTGGTCGCTTTCGAATCATTGACCCACTTAACGCCGCGTTTGTCAGCCACCACTTGGCAACGATGTGTTAAACCTTGATAAGCCTTGATAGCCGGTAAGGCTCCCTGGAGCTCTATACCCGCTTGATTCAGCAGCGCCAATACCACCATCACATTCGCAACATTGTGCTGGCCCACCAGAGCAAGCTCATCGGTCGCTAAAATAGGACTATCTTGACATACAATCCAGTCACGACCTTGAGATTGTCGTAAATGGTAATCCGCCTCTTGCTTGAGTGAGAACGTCACTAGGTCGCAAGCGTTGTGATCTGGGTAGGTTTGCTTGTCGTCTGCATTCACAACCCCTTTGATGGCATGGTCGAAAATGCGCAGTTTGGCCGCACGATACGCCGCCATTCCAGAGTAGCGGTCCATATGGTCTTCACTCAGATTGAGAAAAGCCGCGGCCACTAGATGCAAAGAAGAGGTCGTCTCTAATTGAAAGCTCGACAGTTCAAGAACGTAAAGATCCGCCTCTTGCTTTAGCAGATCCAGTGCGGGAACGCCGATGTTTCCACCCACGGCGGTCTTGACGCCCGCAGCGTTCGCCGCCAACCCCGTCAGATCCGTGACGGTACTTTTGCCATTCGAGCCAGTAATCGCGATCACCGGTTTGCTGACATGCCAAGCAAAAAGCTCAATGTCGCCCACGACTGGCGTGCCTTTAGCAATCACTTGCTGAATCTCAGCCGTTGCCAACGCAATACCCGGGTTGACCACGACCAAGTCTGCACGCTCTAGCCATTGCGTTTGCCATCCACCACTGTGCAATGCAACATCACTCGGCAGCGACTCTTGACCCGGCGGGCACTGGCGCGTATCGATCACCTTAATGTCGAGCGCATTCGGTAAACGCTTAAGGTAATTCACCACCGACAAACCGGTGATACCCAAGCCAACCACGACGACGTGGTGAATCGACTCCCATCGAGAGGGATTGGCATGAATAGACTCGCGCATGGCCATTCCTTTTATCCTATTGGCGAAACAAAGCGGGGATTAGCGAACTTTCAGCGTCGCTAGTCCAATCAAAACAAGTACGATAGAGATGATCCAAAAACGAACGATAACCCGAGGTTCCGGCCAGCCTTTTAACTCGTAGTGATGGTGAATCGGCGCCATACGGAAAATACGCTGTCCACGCAGTTTGTATGAGCCCACTTGAAGGATCACCGATAAGGTTTCCATCACAAACACGCCGCCCATGATCACCAATACAAACTCTTGACGCACCAACACGGCAATCGTACCAAGCGCACCGCCAAGAGCCAGTGAACCAACATCGCCCATAAAGACTTGTGCAGGGTAGGTGTTAAACCATAAAAAGCCTAGCCCCGCTCCCACGATCGCCGTACACACGACGACTAACTCTGATGCGTGAGGCACGTATGGAATGTGCAGGTAATTGGCGAAATTAACGTTGCCCGTGGCCCAGGCAATGGCGGCAAAACCTGCAGCGACCAGTACCGTTGGCATGATCGCCAACCCATCCAAACCATCGGTTAAATTGACCGCGTTGCTGGTGCCGACAATCACAAAATAAGTCAGCACGATATAGAACAGACCTAGCTGCGGCATAATATCTTTGAAAAAGGGCACCACCAGTTGTGTCGCCGCGGTATCTTTACCGTGAGCATAAAGTGCAAACGCCACCACTAATGCGATCGCGGATTGCCAGAAATACTTCCAACGCGCGATCAAGCCATCGGTGTTTTTGCGCACGACTTTGCGATAGTCGTCGACAAAGCCGACGGCCCCGTAGCCCGCAAGTACAGCAAGCACAGCCCAAACATACGGGTTAGCCAGATCCGCCCAGAGCAGAACCGTTGTCATGATCGCCGTTAAGATCATCACACCGCCCATGGTTGGTGTGCCACGCTTACTAAAGTGTGACTCTGGCCCTTCGTTACGCACCACCTGACCAATTTGCAACATCTGCAATCGGCGAATCATACGAGGCCCCATCCACAAAGAGATCGCTAAAGCCGTCAATACACTGACAATGGCTCGGAACGACAAATATTCGAACAGGCGAAAAAATGAAAAGTATGGCTGTAGCAGCTCCGCAAGCCAAATAATCATGCAAACATCTCCTTCACAGCAGCCGCGACTTTAAACATACCGGCGCTATTGGCACCTTTGACCAGCAAAGTTTGTGGCCCTTGGTGCGTCTTTATCTGCTGCTTAATATAATCAATCATGCTCTCATGAGAGCAAAAATGTGTCCCCTGGCAAACCTGGCTGATAACCTCTGCGTCATCACCATAGGTCAACACATAAGGGAAGTTAAAGGGGGCAGCATGTTCACCGACTTGACGATGAAGTGCAAGGCTTTCGTCACCAAGCTCTGCCATATTCCCCAAAATTAGCCAGCGCGTCCCATCAAAACTCGATAAGAGATCCACCGCCGCTTTCATGGCGGGGACGCTGGCGTTGTAGCTGTCATCGATAAGACGAATCTCATCGGTCAATGCGACGGTTTCAACGCGCCCTTTCACTTTGGCAAGACTTTCTAGCCCTTTGACAATCATCTCATCGCTGGCACCTAACTCTTTCGCCAGAGCCGCCGCAGCCAGTGCGTTGGCAACATTGTGCTGACCAATAATACCGAGTTTGACGCTCAGCTCACTACTTGGCGTGCGCAAAATAAAACTTGCCTCACCCATCGCGTTTAACACCACGTGAGTAGCAAAGTAGTCTGCGCTTGTATCGGTCATAGAAAAGGTTTTGACCTGTTTATCGGCCAAGACACTGCTCCAATGCTCACCACCATGACTATCGAGATTGACGATCGCCACTGAGCCAGGCGCAAGCCCTTGGTAGATCTCCCCTTTTGCTTGCTTCACGCCCTCTATCGAACCAAAGCCTTCTAAATGCGCCGCCGCAACGTTGTTCACGAGGGCTACATCGGGTTTGACCAAGGCGGTCGTATAGGCGATTTCACCAATGTGGTTGGCGCCGAGTTCAATCACGGCATAATCATCTTCCGGCGTCGAGCGGAGTAAGGTCAACGGCACACCTATATCGTTGTTGAAGTTACCCGCAGTAAACAGCACTTGTCCTTGAAGACTCATGATGCTAGCGACCATCTCTTTCACCGTGGTTTTACCGCAGCTTCCTGTGATCGCCACCGTCGGGGTTTCGCATAACTGATGAACGAAGGCGCCTAACTGCCCTAGCGCCACTTTGGAGTCTTTGACCAATAGCTGAGGGATATCAAGCGGCAAAACTCGACTGACCAACAGCGCCGCCGCGCCGGAATCAACGGCTTTGGCCGCAAAATCGTGCGCATCAAAACGCTCACCGACCAAGGCAACAAACAGCGCGCCCGTTTCGATGGCACGCGTGTCAGTTGACACACTCTCGATCGCCACATTTTGGCCAATCAACTCCGCCGACAGTGGCTCGACTAATTGAGATAACATCATAGTGATCATAATGGAGACTCCAATAGCTCTGCCGCCGACTCACGATCAGAGTAGTGCACGGTTTTATCTGCCAGAACTTGATAATCTTCATGGCCTTTGCCTGCAAGCAAGATAATGTCTTGCGCTTGGCTGTTGGCTAGCGCGTAACGCAAGGCTTGATAGCGATCATGCTCGACAATCGCTAGATTTGGCCTCGCCATGCCATCCAGCATATCTTGCACGATGGCCTTAGGATCCTCGCTGCGCGGGTTATCATCGGCCAAAATAACCTGATCAGCCAGTTGTTCACCAATCGAAGCCATCATTGGACGCTTACCCGTATCCCGATCGCCACCGCAACCGAAAATCGCCCACAGTTTGCCGTTACAATGAACGCGCAGCGCTTGCAACGCTTTTTCTAATGCGTCTGGCGTGTGCGCATAATCGACCACCACTTTCGCTTTCCCGGGTGAAGCGAACAGCTCCATACGTCCAATGACGGGCTCTAGTTGAGGCGCTGTCGCCATCAAGACCGATTTATCAAAACCCAACTCAAGCAACGTTGTCATCGCCACAAGCACGTTACTGGCATTGAACTGGCCGATGAGGGGCACCTGAAGCTCACCTTGGCCATAGAGACCATCAAAGTGCAGCTCGATACCCTGTTCTGAATACAATACATGATGAGCAAACACGGCGCGTTTGTGGGTCGTTGGAGAGAGAGAAACCGCCGTCGCGTGATCAAGCTCAGTCAGCCACTGGGCACCGACGGCATCATCGGCATTGATGATCGCGTGCTGGCAGACATGATCAGTAAAGAGCATTTGCTTAGCACGAGCGTATTCATCCATCGTGCCGTGGTAATCGAGGTGGTCACGACTTAAGTTGGTAAACACGCCCGCTGCAAACGGAAGCGCTTTCACCCGGCCTTGAACCAAACCATGAGACGAGATTTCCATCGCGGTGTAGTGTGCACCTCGCTGCTGAAGCTGAGACAGCATCTGACAAATCGTCACGGCACTGCCTGTGGTATTGACCGCAGGCTGCAAGTTCTCGAGAAAACCATTACCCGCAGTGCCGAGCACCGCCGCACGCAGCCCTAGCAGCTCTAACCATTGAGCGATGAGCTGCGTCACTGTGGTTTTGCCGTTCGTACCAGTGACGCCAATCAGATGATTCCCTGCGACTGGATATAGGGAGAGCGCCAACTGAGATAAACGCTGATCAAGTGCATCAACATAGACTACGGGCACCGACTGAATGTATTCCACCAGACCATGCGGAGCACGCGAACACGCCTGTGCAATAACGGCATTGGCCCCTTGAGCAATCGCAGCCGGAATAAACTTCCTCGCATCCAAAGCGTGACCTTGGATGGCAACGAAGGTCGATCCTTTGGTCACTTGGCGACTGTCGAGCTCAAGTTGGCGAACAGGTATCGCGAGCTCATCGCCCAACTCAAGCCAAGGTCGTAATAATTGCGTTAATGTGAGTGTTGTTGGCATTGGCTCTCTCACTTACTCATTTTTAAATCGGTTTTCATCAGGGGCGACATTGAGCAGTTGCAATGTCCCTTTGAGAATTTCGGCAAACACGGGACCCGCGACCGAGCCTCCGTAGTAGTTATCACCTTGAGGCTCATTGATCACCACTACCAGCGCCACTCGCGGTTTACTGGCCGGCGCTACCCCCGCGGTATAGGCGAAGTATTCATCTCCGTATCCCCCCGCGATCGCTTTGCGTGATGTGCCGGTTTTCGCCGCAACTCGATAGCCCGGTACTGCCGCTTTGGTTGCAGTGCCGCCCGGCTGTGTGACAGTTTCTAGCATTCTCAACACCATTTTCGCGTGCTCGCTGTCAATGACCTGACGTGAAAAATCTTGTTGGTTGTTCTCTATGATGTGCACGGGCTGATAGACGCCGAAGTTGCCCAAGGTGGAGTACGCATGCGCCAGTTGGAGCGGGGTAATGGTCAAGCCATACCCGAATGATAAGGTCGCAATTTCAAACTTCGACCAGCGACGGCGATTGGGGAAGATACCGGAGGTTTCACCGACCAAGTTTAATCCCGAAGGTTGACCAAATCCGACCGAACTGTACATACCAAGCAGAGCCTCAAGCGGCATATCGAGTGCCAGTTTGGTCACGCCGATGTTACTCGATTTCTGCAAGATGGTCGTCAGATCGGCTTTGCCCACTTTCGACGTATCTCTAACCTTGCTGCCACCAATTTCAAACACGCCATTGCCGGTATCGATGACCGTATTGGCATCGGCGCTGCCATTGTCAAGTGCCGCTAGTACCACAAAGGGTTTCACGGTTGAGCCCGGCTCAAATGCGTCGGTGATCACGCGGTTGCGCATTTTCGCTGATTGAAGGTCACTTCGATTGTTGGGGTTGTAGGACGGCGCATTCACCATCGCCAACACCGCGCCCGTTTGTACATCAAGCACCACAGCCGATCCTGACGTCGCACGGTGATCGGCGACCGACTGCTTAATCGCTCGATACGCAATCGCTTGAATGCGCTGATCGATGGTCAGTTCAAGCGGTTTGCCCTCTTCACGCTCTTCGAGTGAAATATTTTCAACAACTCGACCATAACGGTCTTTACGAATGATCTGTTTACCTGCCTCTCCGGTGAGCCATTTATCATAACTGCGCTCAACCCCTTCGAGGCCGTGACCATCAATTCCCGTCACCCCCACTAAGTGCGCACTGACTTCGCCCGCGGGGTAATAGCGACGTGATTCCGCTTTTAATCCTACGCCAGACAGCTTCAGCTCTCGCACGTAATTGGCCATGGCTGGGCTAACTTGCCGTTGCAAATAGACAAAGCGCCTTGAGCGGTTACGATTAATTTTGTCGATCAGCTCCTCGCGCTTAAGGCCCAATACATCGGCCAGCGCGTGCCAACGATCAATATCGCTCAGGCCACCATGTTTGAAAATGTTGACCGGATCGGCCCACACAGCCTCAACGGGCACACTGACCGCCAGCGGCTCACCATTACGATCAGAAATAATGCCGCGCGCCGAGTGTAAGGTTTTCGCGCGCACTGAGCGAAGATCGCCCTGTTTGATCAAGTTACCCGGCTCAACCACCTGAATAAACGCAATACGAGCAACGAGCGCCATAAAAATGCAGAACACAATAAAGAGCACCAAATAAAAGCGCCAGCGAATTAGGCTCGCCGGAGTGTCCGTTTCTTGCGGTTTGATGGGTTCGACGTTCTTTTTGCTCATGGGAGTGTAATGATGACTTCTTTGTCTGAATCGGGGCGCTTCATCTCGAGCTCTTTGATCGCCACATCTTGGACTCGGCTGTGCTCAGCCAGAGCCGTCTCTTCCAAGATCAAGTTGCGCCACTCGTTATCAAGGCGCTCTCGCTCACCAAGAGCACTATCTTTCTCAGTGACCGCCTGTCTCGTGTGATGGGTAGTAAAGACCACCGCCATAGCGCTGGAAAAAATCAACATCAATAAAAGCAGCGGCACTCGACCTACAGTCAGTAGATCGAGTGCGATAATTTTAGCGAGGTTCCCTTTTGCCTGACTCATAGGAGGTTACAGTTTCTCGGCAATCCTTAGCACCGAGCTGCGCGAGCGCGCATTGAGCTCAACTTCTTGTTGGCTCGGTTTAATCGCCTTACCCACCGCTTTGAGGTTGGCACTACCAAGCGCACGAATCTGCGCTTCAGTCATTGGGATGCCATGTGGCACCTCTGGGCCTTTGCTCTCTTTGCGGATAAAACGTTTCACCATACGATCTTCAAGAGAGTGGAAGCTGATCACTGACAGGCGTCCCTGCGGCGCAAGAATGCTCGCGGCGCCCTTGAGTGCGGTGTCGATCTCTTCAAGCTCACTGTTGATGTAGATTCGAAAGGCTTGGAAGGCGCGCGTCGCTGGGTGTTTTTTCTCTTTGAAGCTTTTCGGAGCCGCGTCGGAAATCAGTTTCGCCAGCTGACCGGTGCGCACCAAGGGCTCGTTCTCTTCGTTTTCTCGATAGGCAACAATGGCTTTGGCAATTCGGCGAGCATGCTTATCTTCGCCAAACTCACGAATTACCCAAGTAATATCATCAAGGTCTGCTTGTGCGAGCCATTGAGAGACCGGCATGCCGGAAGTAGGATCCATACGCATATCGAGGGGGCCATCTTTCATAAAGCTGAAGCCGCGTTCTGCGTCGTCAAGCTGTGGCGATGACACGCCAAGATCAAGCAGCACGCCATCCACCTTACCCACGAGATCATACTGTTTCGCGTATTCAGCCATGCCTGAAAATGGACCATGGATGATGGTAAATCGCGGATCATCAATCTTGTTGGCTTCTGCAATCGCTTGTGGATCACGGTCAATACTATAAAGGCGTCCGTTTTCACCAAGCTGAGATAAAATCGTACGGCTATGACCACCTCGTCCAAATGTGCCATCGATATAGACGCCATCAGGTTTAATGGCCAATCCATCAATCGATTCATGAAGTAAGACGGATATGTGTTTAAATGCTTCGGTCATAGTTATCTCGGTTTGCTCTCGCATTCACGTGCTAAGGGTTCCAGTGTACTGATTTAACGCTCATTCGCCACCTTTAGACACAAGGAAGGCGTGATTTTGCGCTAAGTTTATTGCTTACAAAATAAATTTCGTCAGCGTAAAGCAAAAAACCCATCATAACCTAAGTTACGATGGGTCTTAAAAAGGTGGAGCCGACATATAAGCCGGGTTCTGTACCGTTTGCACGGTGGTAGCCATTCGTCTAGGCCAGCAATCACTCACTGGCTCGAGCAACCTACCCGCCCCCTTACGCGAGCAACGCAATGTGGAGGCCTATTTGGTCTTGCTCCGGGTGGAGTTTACCTTGCTACGAACTGTTGCCAGTCGCACGGTGCGCTCTTACCGCACCCTTTCACCCTTACCTGTGCTCATTCCGAAGAAATTGAGCCATCGGCGGTCTTCTCTCTGCTGCACTTGTCGTAGGCTTGCGCCCCCCAGGCGTTACCTGGCACCCTGCTCTATGGAGCCCGGACTTTCCTCCCCTTCATCAGTCTCCCCCACACAAGGTAAGGGGACATCAATAAAGCAGCGGCTACCGAGTCGACTCCGGTGGCGGATTGTATAGAGAAGCCATCAGCCTGTCTAGGGGAATGTGTGTGAGCGCCTAAATAACCAACAACTTGACTAGATTAGAGGTGTTCAAGCCCCCACTTATAGAGTGCATTTTTTTTCAGGTTGTAGATCTCAGCCGCCAGCGCTGCGGCCTTTTTTAACGGCAGTTCTTGGGTCAAAATAGCCAATGTTCGAGTAGCTTCATCCGGCAGGCCGTCATCACTGTCGGCGCGATAACCGTGAATTAATAGCGCCATTTCGCCTTTTTGTTGGTTTTCATCACTGCGCACCCAATCAACGAGCTCACCCAGCGGCATGCCTTGAATGGTTTCGAACGTTTTCGTCAGCTCTCGCGCTAACACCACTTCACGCTCAGGGCCTAAGATCTCCAGCATGTCAGCAAGAGAGTCAAGAATGCGGTGTGGGGACTCATAAAAAATACAGGTTCGCTCTGCCTTTGCAATCTCTAAGAACTTGTCTTTACGACCTTTACTTTTGGCAGGCAAAAATCCCTCAAAACTGAAACGGTCAGAGGGGAGACCGGAGGCGCTTAATGCTGTGACCACCGCACATGCTCCAGGCAAAGGCACAACTTTGACGCCCGCTTGACGACATTGAGTGACCAAATGGTAACCTGGGTCACTGATCAGTGGCGTTCCTGCATCCGAGACCAGCGCAATGGAGTGCCCAGCTAACAATTTATCAACTAACACTTGCGCTTTTTGCTGTTCATTATGATCATGGAGGGCGAAAGTTCGAGTTGGGATATTGAAGTGAGACAGCAGCTTACCCGTGTGACGGGTATCTTCTGCAGCAATCAAATCCACCGATGACAACACCTCTATCGCTCGCTGAGTAATGTCGCCCAGATTACCGATCGGGGTGGGTACAATGTAGAGGGTTGGCACCTCTGTCGGTAAGGTTTTGCTATCTGTCATTTGTTTACCATCACTTCAACGATTAATATAGACACAATTTTATACGGAATTACGAAAGAACTCATGGCTAACAATCACCATAAGCGCCCAAGTGTAACACGCTTACTTACTCCTGTAGCACTCGCTATTACATTGGCTGCGTGTTCCTCATCGCCGAAAACGCCGCAGTCTGTCGATATTTTACTCGATCCCTCTCAACCGGTAGAAACCTACCTAATGCGGGCAGACAGCACGACCGGCAGTTTGCAAGTGGATTGGTTGATCATGGCACTGAAAGCCTCTGTTGAAGCCGGTGACGTGGTGCAGTCAGAGTTACTGATTAAGCGCCTTGCGAGACAAAGCCTCACGCCACAGCAGCAAGCAGAGTGGCAATTGACTCGCGCCGACTTGCTCATCAGTCAAGGTCAGCATGGTAATGCCTTGTCTCAGCTCAATTTTCCAGCGTCTTGGTCGCTGCCTCGTCAGCAGTGGCAAGAGTACTATCAAAAACGCGCCGCGCTGCAGAGCAAGCAAGGTCTCTACCTTGACGCGTCTCGATCCTTAATTGCCCAAAGCGAACTGCTCAATGCCTCAGAGCAAGCCTCTATCGCCGATGGCGTCTGGCAGAACCTGTCGCAGTACTCGCTGTCTGAACTTGCCAAACTGCGCGTGGCACCGAATGAAACCGTACTGACCGGTTGGCTAGAATTGGCCAATGACAGTAAAGCGTTTGCCAGCAACATTCCGCAATTAAAATCGCGCTTGGAACGTTGGATGGCGAGCAATCCTGACCATCCAGCCGCGCTGTATACACCCCAAGCCCTCAGCGACATTCTGGCACTCGATATTACAAAACCCGTGAACACTGCGCTGCTGCTGCCTCTTTCTGGCAAGTTTGCTAAACAAGCGCAACTGATTCGCGATGGGTTTATTTTCAATATGATGAATGATGATGCGCGTGATGAGAACGCGACCCTGACCGTCATTGATACCAATACACTGGATATGGCGAACTTAGACGCGACGCTAATCGAAAAGAACATCGACTTTATCGTTGGTCCGCTATTGAAAGAGAACATCGAAGCGCTGCAAAAAGCGCAACAAGCCAGTGCCCACTCACTGCCGATGTTGGCTCTCAATATTCCAGATGAAACCAACTTGGGTCACAACACCTGCTACTTAGCGCTTTCTCCTGAACAAGAAGTGGCACAAGCGGCGAAGCACTTGTTTGAACAAGGCGCTCGCTACCCACTCATCCTTGCGCCGCAAGGTCGTTTGGGCGAGCGCGTCGTCGAGTCCTTCGAACAAGAGTGGGATAAATACAGTGAGAATAAAGTGGCAGTGAGTCTCTTCGGTGATAAGCGCCAGTTGCAAAAAAACATCAACACCATTTTTGGTTTGCAAGAGAGCCAGCAAAACATCGCGCAAATGGAATCACTGTTAAATATCCCACTTGAAACACAGCCACGCAGCCGTCGAGATGTGGATGCGGTGTACATCGTGGCGACCAGTGCCGAAATAACCCTGATCAAACCTTTCATCGAAGTGGCGATCAACCCAGACACGACGCCTCCAGCACTCTACTCTAACTCTCGCAGTAACAGCGGCCAACGTCAGTACGAGGATTTGACGGGCGTCAGCTACAGTGATATTCCACTCCTTATCCACCCTGATGCCCACCTCAAGCAGCAGATGAACAGTCTGTGGGCCAATAGCTCACACGCGGAGAAACGACTTCAAGCGATGGGGATGGACGCCTACACCCTGATGGAAGTACTGCCACAAATGAAAGTGATCGAAGGCTACTCAGTCGAAGGACAAACCGGAATTCTGAGCATCGATGAGCACTGTGTCGTACAACGTGAAATCAGCTGGGCTCAACACGGCAGTGCGCAATAAACGCGCACACGGCGAACACTATGAACGCCTGGCTGAGCAGCATCTGCTGAGTCAGGGGTTAGTCGCGCTTGAACGCAACTTTACAGCGAAAAGCGGCGAGTTAGATCTGATCATGCGCGATGGCGACGCCATCGTATTTGTTGAAGTTCGTTACCGAAAGAGCACTTCGTTTGGTCATGCTGCTGAAACCGTGACCTACAGTAAAATGCAAAAACTCGTGCGAGCCGCCAATGTGTGGCTCATCAAGCATGGCCTTTCGGTGCACGATACCCATTTTCGATTTGACCTAGTGGCGATTCATGAGCAAGGTAGCCAAATCGAATGGATAAAAAACGCAATCACTCAAGGATAATCAATGCTAGAGAGCATTAAAGACAGTTTTAAAGAAAGCATTCAAATTCAAATTGCCGCCGCAGAAGCGCTACCCGATGCGATCACTCACGCAGCGCAAGGCATGGTGGCAAGCTTACTCAACGGTAACAAGATTCTCTGTTGCGGTAATGGTGGCTCCTCATCGAACGCACAACAATTTGTCTCTTGCTTACTCAATCGCTTTGAAACAGAAAGACCTAGCCTACCCGCGATGGCGCTGACTGCCGACAACACAACGCTGACCGCCGTCGCCAACGATTACCACTACACTGAGATTTTCTCAAAACAAGTGCGTGCTTTTGGCCAACCTGGCGATATTTTACTGGCGATCTCAACCAGCGGTAACAGCAAGAACATCATCAAGGCGATGGAAGCGGCAGTCACTCGCGATATGACCATCATCGCGTTAACCGGTAAAGACGGTGGCGAGATGGCTGGGTTACTCGGTGAGCATGATGTGGAAATTCGCATTCCATCTCACAGAACCGCGCGAATTCATGAGGTTCATATGGTGACTTTGCACTGCTTGTGCGATCTTATTGACCAAGTGTTGTTTCCTGCTCACGAAGAGTAAGCCATGAAGTCATTGAAAACGATTATCTTTGTATTAATTACCAGCCTATCCCTCACAGGCTGTGCCGGGTTGTTTATTGCCGGCGCTGCAACAACGGCCGCTATTGTGATTGATCCACGTACCACGCAGGAGATCTGGAACGATAACAATATTGAGTTCGAAGTGGCGGGAATCGCAAACAAAGAGCCAGTTCGCGGTAATGCTCGTGTTACCGCCAGCTCCTACGAAGGAACAGTCGTCCTAATGGGGCAAGCAAACGATGCGGCGTTGAGTGAGCAAATTGAACAAAAAGCTCGTGAAGTGAAAGGCGTTAAAACCGTCTATAACCAAATTCGCATCAAAGCACCGCTAAGCGCTGGCGAAGTAAGTCATGACAGTTGGATCACAACCAAAGTGAAATCAGCGATCTTGACCGACTCTGAGCTGAGCGGCATCAAAATCAAAGTGATCACAGAGGATAAAGAGGTCTTCTTGCTTGGCTATGTCTCACCACAACATGCCGATAAAGCGACCGATATTGCGCGCAATATCTCTGGGGTGAAACAAGTCATCCGCGCCTTCCAGATTGCGGAAAGTAATGAATAAGCGGCTCGTCGCTTATCTCTAATCGAGCTGCTCTCTAATCGATATATAAAAAAAGCCGCATCACAATGCGGCTTTTTGCTATCGTTTCATTCGCGTTACTTGATGACACGCAAACTCGGTCGACCTTTGGGTCTAGGTGGTTCATCACTTGGCTCAGTCTCTTCGACCTCTTCCTCAGTCGCTACAGACAGTGGGAATAGAGGTTCATCTTCCAAGCTTTCTTCAATCTCACCGAGGTAAGCATCTTCGGGTTCAAACATCGTCCCTGCACCATTTTCACGGGCATAGATGGCTTGAACAGCATAGAGAGGCACAATCACAGAGTGTGGGCGACCACTGAAACGGGCGCTGAAGGTGATCGCCTCATTGCCCAGCTCCAAATTACCCACAGCGCGAGGCGCAATATTGAGGATAATTTGGCCATCTTGAATAAACTCTTCCGGCACACGAACGCCTGGTAATGTTGCTTCAACAACAAGATGAGGCGTTAAATCGTTGTCCACCAACCAGTCATAAAATGCACGAAGCATATACGGTCGGCGTGGGGTCATTTTCTCGATATCCATGCCAACCATTAACGCATTAGACGCATTTCACGTTCAGCTTCAGTCAAGGATGCTAGGAATGAATCACGCTCAAAGACACGGTTCATGTAAACCTTCAGCTCTTTTGAGCCTGGGCCAACCAGTTCGATTCCCATTTGTGGTAAACGCCACAATAAAGGAGCAAGGTAACAATCGACCAAGCTGAACTCTTCGCTCATGAAGTATTCGTATTCCGCGAAGACTGGGCCAAGAGTCAAAAGATCCACTCTGAGTTTGTTACGTGCAGATTCTGCTTCATCAGCTGTGCCGTTAAGCACTTTTTCAGCCAATGAGTACCAGTTTTTCTCGATACGGTAGATCATCAAACGCGTGTTACCGCGAGCAACCGGGTAAACCGGCATCAATGGAGGATGAGGGAAACGCTCGTCCAAGTATTCCATGATGATCTTTGAGTCATACAGTGACAACTCACGATCCACTAAGGTTGGTACTGATTTGTATGGGTTCAGTTCACCAAGTTCCGCAGGTAGGTTTGCTTCATCAACAAGCTCTACTTCAACACTTACGCCTTTCTCTGCTAGAACAATACGTACCTGATGGCTATACATATCAGATGCACTTGAGAATAGAGTCATCACAGAACGTTTATTGGCAGCTACAGCCATGGAGCCCTCCAGCACACTTACATAAATAAAACAATGGAGGCTAAGCCTCCATTGTCAACATAAAAATTTGGAAATTAGCGCAGTATGATAGCACAATTAATGCACATCACGCCAATACTCTTTCTTGAGCAGCACAACCACGATACTAAAGATCACTAGGAAGCCCATTACCCACCAACCTAGCGCATGGCGCTCAAGTTTGACTGGGTCACCGGAGTACTCAAGGAAGTTCACCAAATCGCGTACCGCGTTGTCGTACTCTTCTTGGTTAAGCTCGCCCGTCCCATCCGATTCAATACCGACGACCACTTGCACCTCTTCACCATTCACGACTTTGGTGCCGTAAACAGGTTTAGGAATGCCTTGCAGCTCTTCCAATACATGCGGCATACCGACACTTGGGAACACAACGTTGTTGACCCCAAATGGGCGCGCAGGATCTTCATAAAACGAACGTAGGTAAGTGTACAACCAATCCGTACCACGCACTCGAGCGACAAGCGTCAAATCAGGTGGTGGCGCACCAAACCATTTAGCGGCCGACTCTTCAGGAATGGCATTTTCCATCAAGTCGCCAACTTTGGCTTCTGGGTCAAAAATCAAGTTCTCTTTGAGCAGATCCACTGGAATGCCAATGTCACGTCCAACACGCTCATAACGCTGATATTGCGCTGAGTGACAGCCAAAACAGTAGTTCATAAAGAGCTTGGCACCGTTTTGCAACGACGCTTGATCTGAGATGTCGTTGTTCGCTTTATCGAGTGGAACGCTCACACCCGCTGCCATTGCCAACGATGGCAGCATTGCAAATAAAACTACAATCCATTTTTTCATTTGAATGTCACCCTTTCTGGTAATGGTTTCGTCGCTTCATTTTTGCTGTAGAAGAACAGCAAGACGAAGAACATGAAGTAACCCAAGCTAAAGATCTGCGCAAGGAGTGTGTACGTCGGGGTCGCTGGAAGCGCACCCAAAATACCCAAGGCGATAAAGCTAATGGTGAACTGGATGATATTGAATAAATGGAACTTACTGCGGTAGCGGTAAGAGCGAACTTTACAACGGTCAAGCCAAGGCAAAATGAACAGCACAGCAATCGATGCGCCCATAGCAAGAACGCCGATAAGCTTATCTGGCACCGCACGCAAGATGGCATAGAATGGCGTAAAGTACCAAACAGGGGCAATGTGCTCTGGCGTTTTCAGTGGGTTTGCCGCTTCAAAGTTTGGCGGCTCAAGGAAGTAACCGCCCATTTCTGGGTTGAAGAACAACACATAACAGAACAGGAACAAGAAGCCAGCTACACCAATCAGATCTTTCACCGTGCCGTAAGGGTGGAACGGGATAGAGTCGATGATGTCGTATTTCTTCGTGTAGTACTCATGGAATTTAAATTGAGGTTGGTAATCGTCACCCATTGAGCCTTTTGGCAGCTTAGTTTCGATACCATCTGGGTTGTTTGAACCCACCTCGTGCAGCGCAAGAACGTGCAGCACAATCAGCAGCAGCAACACGATTGGCAGAGCGATAACGTGCAAGGCGAAGAAACGGTTCAATGTCGCGCCCGAGATAACGTAGTCACCACGAATCCAAAGTGTGAGATCATCACCAATGACCGGAATCGCGCCAAAGAGTGAGATGATAACCTGAGCACCCCAGTAGGACATTTGGCCCCAAGGCAGCAGGTAACCCATAAATGCTTCGGCCATCAAGACCAAGAAGATCAACATACCGAAGATCCAAAGCAGCTCACGAGGCTTCTGATATGAGCCGTAGATCAAACCACGGAACATGTGCAGGTAGACAACAACAAAAAACGCAGACGCGCCTGTGGAGTGCATGTAGCGAAGTAACCAACCGTACTCCACGTCACGCATGATGTATTCAATCGATGCAAACGCCCCATCGCCCGATGGCACGTAGTTCATGGTTAACCAAATCCCCGTCAGGATCTGGTTCACTAACACCAACATTGCGAGAGAGCCAAACAGATACCAAAAGTTAAAGTTCTTCGGCATTGGATACTCAGACAGGTGCTTTTTGTACGCATTCATTGCGGGTATGCGTTTTTCTACCCAATCAAGTAGAGCTTGCATTATGCCTCCCCAGTTTCATCAACACCGATAATGATTTTGGTATCACTCAGGTACATATGTTTAGGGACCACTAGGTTTAGTGGTGCCGGAACGCCTTGGAATACTCGACCAGCCATATCAAATTTTGAACCGTGACATGGACAGAAGAAACCGGATTTCACGCCTTGCACTTGCTCGCTAAAAGTGTCGGGTAGATAAGTCGGCGAGCAACCTAGGTGTGTACAGATCCCCACAGCAACGAAGTACTCTGGTTTGATAGAACGGTAGGCATTTTGTGCATATTCAGGCTGTTGTTCTTCGCCTGACTGTGGGTCTCGAAGTTGGCCTTCGAGGTTTTTCAATCCATCGACGACGGCTTGTGCACGACGGACAACCCAGACAGGCTTACCACGCCACTCAACACGAACCATCTGCCCTTCTTCAAGCTTTCCGATTTCCACTTCAACAGGGGCACCCGCAGCTTTTGCTTTTTCACTTGGGTTCCAAGATTTTATAAAAGGAACGGCGACAGCAGCAGCTCCTAAACCACCGACAACCGCAGTTGTCGCAGTCAAGAAACGTCTGCGGCCGTTATTTAAAGGCGCATTGCTCATCCAAACATTCTCCCATTTGCTCCCTATGGTCTGGGCCTCGTGACCCTATTAAAATCCCTTAAAGAGCATGGCTAACAAAATACGAATTTAGTTGTATTTATTTGATGGCAAATGATAAATAAAACCCTACTTTTTGACAAGATAAAGCTACCTTTTTGTAACATTCATCAAGTAATTCGCCTATGGCGTCACAAAAGATGAACCGTGTCTGAAGCAGAGTTGAGAAGAGTGACAGGAAAGCCAGAATGGGAAGACTAAAAAACAAAAAGCCTGGCATGAAGCCAGGCTTTTGAGACCACAATCCAGTAAAAACTGGACGCCAATCTTTGCAAGAAAGATTAACGCTTAGAGAACTGTGGACGACGACGTGCTTTACGTAGACCAACTTTCTTACGTTCAACGCAACGAGCGTCACGAGTAACGTAACCCGCTGCACGTAGAGTAGGACGTAGAGACTCATCGTATTCCATTAGAGCGCGAGTGATACCGTGACGGATAGCACCTGCTTGACCTGAAATACCGCCACCTTTAACAGTCACGTATAGGTCTAGTTTCTCAGTCAATTCAACTAGCTCTAGAGGCTGTTTAACAACCATGCGAGAAGTTGGACGACCGAAGTACTCATCAAGGCTACGCTTGTTGATTACGATGTTGCCGCTGCCTGGTTTGATGAAAACACGTGCAGCTGAGCTTTTGCGACGGCCAGTGCCGTAGTATTGATTCTCTGCCATTTTCGAAATCCCCGATTAGATGTCTAGTACTTGTGGTTGTTGAGCAACATGGTTGTGCTCAGCGCCAGCGTAAACTTTAAGCTTACGGTACATAGCACGGCCTAGAGGACCACGTGGAAGCATACCTTTAACCGCTAGCTCAAGCGCCATTTCAGGCTTACGATCGATCAACTTTTCAAAAGTGATTGATTTTAGGCCACCTGGGAACTCAGAGTGACGGTAGTAAACTTTGTTTTTAGCCTTGTTGCCAGTTACAGCAACTTTCTCAGCGTTGATAACGATGATGTAATCACCAGTGTCAACGTGAGGAGTGTATTCAGCTTTGTGTTTGCCACGTAGGCGAGATGCAATTTCACTTGCTAGACGGCCAAGAGTTTTACCTTCAGCGTCTACAACGTACCAGTCGCGTTTTACAGTTTCTGGTTTAGCAACGAAAGTTTTCATGCTAACAATAACCCGTTAATTTATTAAATTTACACTTAAAGGAGCTTTCGCTCCCACTGACTAAGAGTCCAGTCAACACCCCTTCGAGTGGTTGGTTCTCTCGACCCGTTATCTCGAAATACCTTCGATAATCAAGGTCTGCAGTAACGGTGGGTCGCAGGATTATAGAGAAGTCAGTAGAAAAAATCACCTTTTTTTTCAGTGAAAATTGCATTTTTTTTTCGCCTCCCCATTCCCTCGCAAGCGTGTCACGCTAAATGCTCGCGCGCAAGGTACTCATGACTTTGCATTTCGATCAAACGAGACTGGCAGCGCTTAAATTCGAACGCCAATTGCCCGCCGGTATATAGCGCATCGAGTGGCACTTCCGCCGAGATGATCAAAGTGACATGACGCTCATAAAACTCATCCACCAACGCGATAAAACGACGCGCCGCATCGTCTATGGTGTGGCCCATCTGTTTCACGTCAGCCAGCAACACTGTGTGGTAGAGTTTAGAGAGCTCAATGTAATCATTTTGACTGCGTGCACTTTGACATAGCTGCGCAAACGTCGCGTGCAGGACACCTTCAGCGCTTTGGACGACTTCTATCTGACGGTGGTTGATTTCAATGCGCACTTCACCGACCTTCCCATCGCCCACCAGTTGATGAAAGTAGTGGTCCAGGTTTTGACTGGCCTTATCATCCAGAGGGAAATGGTAAATTTCCGCTTGCTCAAGGGTGCGCAAGCGATAATCAATGCCGCTGTCGACATTCAATATGTCACAGTGCGTTTTGATTAATTCAATAGCAGGCATAAAGCGCGCACGTTGCAAACCATTTCGATAAAGATCATCGGGAGGAATATTGGACGTGGCCACTAAAATGACGCCGCGTTTGAACAGCGCTTGAAACAAGGTACCCAAGATCATCGCGTCAGTGATATCCGACACGAAAAACTCATCAAAACAGATGATCTCCGCTTCTGCCTTGAAGATGTCGGCGACCTGCTCTAGCGGATCGTTCCTTTCTCCTAGTCGATTCAACTCATCGTGAACTCGATACATAAAACGGTGAAAGTGCACACGCATTTTTTTCTCAGAGGGTAGCGCATCAAAAAACGTGTCCATCAGATAGGTTTTTCCTCGTCCGACGCCCCCCCAAAAATAGAGACCTTTCGGCGCTATCACAGGCGCGGCAGTACGCTTGCCAAACCATGCTTTCCAACCGGTGACTTGAGGCTGGGGCTGCGCTTGATAATCAATAAATTGGTGATAGAGACGATCCAGCGCTGTCACCGCTTGCAACTGAGCAGGGTCAGACTGAAAACCGTTTTTTTGGATATCGTTTTGGTAAATCTCTAGTGGTGTCATGACTTCACGGCCTATTAGGGAGTCGTTGAAACTGCTAACGAGAGCACACGCATTTTTCTTTATCGGCTCAGGAAGTCATAGTACCATGTCAAAACAGCATGTGTAATCAATCCGTAAAAAACATGTTAAATAACAATCATAAGGAGCCATTATGCCTTGGATTTACGCCCTCGTAGGTTTGCTTGTTGGTGCCGTTTTAGGCGTGCTTTTTTCCCGTATCAGCACTCCAGGTTACAAAAAACAGAAGAACATCCAAAAAGACCTCGACAACACTAAGTTTCAACTCGAGCAACAAAAGCAAGACCTTACCGATCACTTTGCCCAAACGGCTGAAATGCTTGATGCCCTCGGCAAAGAGTACACCAAGCTTTACCAGCACATGGCTAAGACTTCTGGCGAGCTTTTGCCGAATATTCCTGAACAAGACAATCCTTTTGTTAAAAAAATCACAGAGCAAGCCAGTACAGAATCTGAGGTAATTTCCGAGCAAACACACAGTGTGGATACACCAATGGATGAAGCACCTAAAGACTACGCTCAAGGTGCGACGGGTCTTCTTAAAGAGCAAAAGAAACCCGTCGTCGATGAAAAAGAAGTGCTGTCTGCTAAAGCTTCTTGATTGAATTTCATGAACTTTACAAAGGTTTTTGAGTCATAACTCCCATGAGTGGCCATTGAGTTTTGATTTTGACGTACAAATATCAGACGAGAGCCTTCACTTAATAGGAGTATCCGATGAAAAAACCTTTGCTTGCCTTAACCGTTCTATCCTTAAGCTTAAGTTCCATCATCGCCCCCATGCCGGCGAGCGCTGCCCTACCACTCTCCGTCAATGGAGAGCAGCTTCCTTCTCTTGCCCCGATGCTTGAGAAAGTGACGCCAGCTGTGGTGAGCATTTCTGTTGAAGGTACCCAGGTATCACGTCAACAGATCCCCGATCAGTTCCGCTTCTTTTTTGGTCCAGACTTCCCTACCGAGCAATTGCAAGAGCGTCCATTTCGTGGCTTAGGCTCAGGCGTCATTATTGACGCTAAAAAAGGGCACGTCGTGACCAACTACCACGTCATCAACGGCGCGGAAAAAATTCGAGTCAAACTGCATGATGGTCGTGAGTATGATGCCGAGCTAGTCGGGGGCGACCAGATGTCAGATGTGGCCCTGCTCAAGCTAGAAAAAGCCAAGAACCTCACTCAAGTCACCATCGCGGATTCTGATCAGCTGCGCGTCGGCGACTTTACCGTCGCGATAGGTAACCCGTTTGGCCTCGGCCAAACCGTGACCTCAGGTATCGTCTCAGCCTTGGGACGCAGTGGTCTCAATATCGAAAACTTCGAGAACTTTATTCAGACCGATGCGGCGATCAACAGTGGCAACTCTGGAGGGGCTTTGGTCAACCTCAAGGGGGAGTTGATTGGTATCAACACTGCTATTTTGGGTCCTAACGGCGGCAACGTCGGGATTGGCTTTGCGATTCCATCGAATATGATGACCAACTTGACCGATCAAATTCTTGAGTTCGGTGAAGTGAAACGCGGCATGTTGGGTGTACAAGGCGGTGAAATCACCTCAGAGCTGGCAGAAGCACTAGGCTATGAGTCAAGTAAAGGCGCCTTTGTCTCACAAGTGGTGCCGAACAGTGCCGCCGATGACGCGGGGCTGCAAGCCGGTGACGTGATCGTGTCGGTCAATGGTAAAGAGATCAACTCGTTCAGTGAACTGAGAGCGAAAGTCGCCACCTTAGGCGCGGGCAAACAGATCAGCTTGGGTATCGTGCGTGACGGTAAGTCAAAATCCTTCGATGTCACCCTAGGCGAACAAACCGATGTGAAAACCACCGCCGATAAGCTGCACGAAGGGCTATCGGGCGCTCAACTGACCAACACCAATGCGAGCGACACCGTTCAAGGGGTGAAAGTGGCTTCGGTTGAAAAAGGCTCGAAAGCGGAAGCGTATCAGCTTCAAGCGGACGACATCATCATCGGCGTCAATCGCAAACGAGTGAAAAACTTGGCTGAGTTCCGCAGCGCACTGGAAAAACAACCGGGCGTATTGGCACTCAACATCCAACGTGGTGAGCGTACCCTGTACCTTGTGATTCGCTAACCCGTTCGAGATTTTCTTTCGTTAAGGCAGCCTTCTCAGGGCTGCCTTTTTGTTGATGCTCGCACTGCGCCGCTCACTAACTTCACGTCTGACGGGGTTAGTGCTATTCTTGGCCAACTTACCTATTGAAAATGAATAACAAATGAGGAAAGCATGCTGCGATTTTTATTGCGCTCAGTCGGATTGGGGTTAATCACAGCATTACTCTTGTTATTGGCGATTCCGTCATTGCGCTCCAATATTTTACCGAAACATGTGCCTACTGACCTTCCTCTCTTCTCCCGTGAACAAATTTCGTTTAACCAAGCGGTTAGAAATGCTGCGCCAGCCGTGGTCAACATTTACAGTCGAAAATACACCGAATCCGATCGCACAAAGCTCTCGACACAAGGGCTAGGTTCTGGGGTTATCGTCAGTGAAAAAGGCTATATCATCACCAACTATCATGTTGTCGCTCAGGCGGTTCAAATCATCGTCGCAGTACAAGATGGTCGCGTTGCCGCTGCGCAATTAGTCGGGAAAGATCGCCGTACAGACATCGCGATATTGCAGATCGAGGGCAGCAACCTGCCGGTTATTCCGCTCAATCCAGAGTACACACCAAAAGTCGGTGATGTGGTGCTTGCCATCGGTAACCCATACAATCTCGGGCAAACCACCACATTTGGAATTATCTCCGCAACCGGTCGCTCCTCCATCAGCGCCGATGGTCACCAAGCCTTTATTCAAACCGATGCGGCAATCAACGAGGGGAACTCGGGGGGCGCTTTGGTCAATACTCGTGGTGAATTGGTCGGCATCAATACGGCCTCTTTCCAACAAGCAACCGAGCTCGAAACCTACGGTATCTCTTTTGCGATTCCCTACTCGTTAGCAAATAAAATCATGCAAAAAATCATCGCCGATGGACGCGTAATTCGCGGCTATATCGGTATCGATGGTCAAGACATCAACTCTGTGACGTCGCGTTTACTCGGCAATGAGCATCTCGGTGGCATCGTGGTGTTGGGGGTCGACCCGAATGGACCTGCCGCGCAAGCTGGGTTTGAATCGCAAGACATCATCTTGAAAATCGACGGCAATAAGATCAATGGTCGTCAAAGTGTGTTAGACATAGTGACAGAGCTTCGTCCGGGTACGGTTGTGGATGTTCTTATTCTGCGTAAAGGGGAAGAGAAGACGCTGTCTGTGACCATTGCTGAAGATACTCGTCTCAATTAACGCGACTTTTAGAACACACATAAACCAAATAAAACGCCCACCTTATTGATTAAGGTGGGCGTTTTGCTTTTCTATCACGATGATCTTAGCGTTAAGACTCCGACGTCTCGCTGTCCGAACTGACGTTGCCTACATCAATCTCAATGGCTGTCACACGCTGCAAGCCACGTGGCAGCAAACCACCACGACGACCACGCTCACCGCGGTAGTTGTCGAGATCGTTAGGCTTCAAGCCCAACTTGCGCTTACCGGCGTACAGCGTCACGGTTGCCGCTTTCGGCACTGCAATCAGGTGAGAGACAACCTCCTCACGCTCTTTGGCTTTGGCGGCAGGGATATTAATGATCTTGTTGCCTTTACCTTTACCAAGCTGAGGCAAGTCTTTAATTGGGAACAAGAGCATGCGACCTTGGTTGGTGATGGCCAAGATCTCATCATTGTCTAAATCGCCCACGGCATGAGGTGGCATGACTTCCGAGTTGGCAGGCAAGGTGACCAGCGCCTTACCACTGCGGTTTTTCGACAATAAATCACTGCCTTTACAAACAAATCCGTAACCGGCATCAGAGCCCACCAACCACAGCTGATCTTCTTCGCCCATCACAACCTGACGAACGGTCGAACCTGCACTGATGTTCAAACGACCGGTGATCGGCTCACCTTGGCTACGCGCCGAAGGTAACGAGTGCGATTCAAGCGAGTAACTGCGACCATCACTGCCAAGGAAAACCGCCGGCTGATTACTCTTACCACAGGCATGAGCGAGATAGTTATCGCCAGACTTATAGTTCAAGCTTTCCACGTTCACATCATGGCCCTTCGCGTGGCGAATCCAGCCTTTCTCTGACAGCACTACCGTGATCGGTTCACTTGGTACTAAATCACGCTCTGTAAGCGCTTTGGCTTCTTCACGCTCGACCATAGGTGAACGGCGGTCATCACCGTACTTCTCAGCATCGGCTTTGATCTCTTTCTTCAACAAGGTGTTGAGACGACGTTCAGAACCCAGCAGTTGCTCCAGTTTTTCTCGCTCTTTTTGTAGCTCGTCTTGTTCACCACGGATCTTCATCTCTTCCAATTTGGCGAGATGACGAAGTTTGGTGTCTAAAATCGCGTCAGCTTGAATATCGGTGATGCCAAAGCGTGCCATTAACACGGCTTTTGGCTCATCTTCCGTGCGGATGATTTCAATCACTTCATCCAAGTTGAGATAAGCGACTAGCAAGCCTTCCAAAATGTGCAAACGCGCCATGACTTTATCCAGGCGATATTGCAGGCGGCGACGTACCGTCGAACGACGAAACTCGATCCACTCAGAGAGGATCTGCACCAACCCTTTCACTTGAGGGCGATTATCCAAACCGATCATGTTTAAGTTCACACGATAGTTTTTCTCGAGATCCGTTGAGGCAAACAAGTGATTCATCAATTGGTCGCAGTCGACGCGATTGGAGCGTGGCACCACCACGATACGCGTTGGGTTCTCGTGATCCGACTCATCACGCAAGTCATCCACCATCGGCAGTTTTTTCGCTCGCATCTGAGCAGCAATTTGCTCAAGCAGTTTCGCGCCAGAGACTTGGTGTGGCAGCGCGGTGATCACAATATCACTGCCCTCTTTGTGCCAAACCGCGCGCATTTTTACACTGCCGCGACCGGTGCGATAAATCTTCTCTAGGTCCGCTTTGGGCGAGATGATTTCAGCTTCGGTTGGGTAATCGGGGCCTTGCACAAAGCCCATCACATCATTGAGGTCCGCTTTCGGGTGGTCAATCAGATGGATGGTTGCCTCAGCCACTTCGCGCACATTGTGCGGCGGAATATCAGTGGCCATACCTACTGCAATACCGGTGACGCCATTGAGCAAAATATGCGGTAAACGTGCCGGCAGCATTTGCGGTTCTTTCATCGTGCCATCAAAGTTAGGCTGCCACTCAACGGTGCCTTGACCTAACTCACCCAGCAATACTTCCGCAAACTTTGATAATTTCGCTTCGGTATAACGCATCGCAGCGAAGGATTTCGGATCGTCCGGCGCACCCCAGTTACCTTGACCGTCCACCAATGGGTAACGGTAAGAGAAGGGCTGAGCCATCAATACCATCGCTTCGTAACAGGCAGAGTCGCCGTGCGGGTGATACTTACCCAGCACATCACCGACCGTACGAGCGGATTTTTTGTATTTCGCCGACGCCGAGAGACCGAGCTCCGACATGGCGTAGATAATGCGTCGTTGAACCGGTTTTAATCCGTCACCGATATAAGGTAACGCACGGTCCATAATGACGTACATTGAGTAGTTTAAATAGGCGTCTTCCGTGAACTTGCGCATTGGCAACTGTTCGACACCATCATAGGTAATTTCTGTCGACATTCACTATACCTCTGCCAAATCGCCGTTGCTCTGTAACCATGAGCGGCGGTCATCCGCACGCTTTTTACCCAACAACATATCCATCATCTCTAATGTCGCTTCATTGTCATCAATGGTTAGCTGCACCAGACGGCGGGTGTTCGGGTCCATAGTGGTCTCACGCAATTGCAGTGGGTTCATCTCACCCAGACCTTTGAATCGCTGTACGTTGATCTTGGCTTTTTTCTTCGACAAACGCTCCAAGATGCCTTCTTTTTCATCGTCATCCAGTGCGTAAAACACTTCTTTTCCGCAATCGATACGATACAAAGGAGGCATAGCAACATAGATGTGTCCCGCTTCCACCAGCGCACGGAAGTGGCGAGTAAACAGCGCACACAGCAGCGTGGCGATATGCAGACCATCGGAATCCGCATCGGCAAGAATACAGATCTTGCCATAACGCAGTCCTTCAAGGTTGTCGTTGTCTGGGTCAATGCCTAGTGCCACGGAAATATCATGCACCTCTTGCGAAGCGAGCACTTGGTCAGCCGAGACTTCCCACGTATTGAGAATTTTACCCCGCAGTGGCATCACCGCTTGGAACTCTCTATCACGTGCCTGTTTGGCAGAGCCGCCCGCCGAGTCACCCTCAACAAAGAAAATTTCGGTTCGGTTGAGATCTTGCACCGAGCAATCGGTCAGTTTACCCGGTAAGGCTGGGCCAGAGGCCACTTTTTTACGCACGACCTTCTTGCTCGCTCGCATGCGGCGATGAGCATTGGCAATACAAACTTCAGCCAGTTGCTCCGCCAATTGCGGCTTTTCATTCAGCCACAAGCTAAAGGCATCTTTGACCACCCCAGAGACAAACGCTGCGGTTTGGCGCGAAGAGAGACGCTCTTTAGTTTGGCCTGCAAATTGCGGATCTTGCATCTTGACCGACAGCACGTAAGAACAGCGATCAAAAATATCATCGCCCGTCAGTTTGACGCCGCGTGGCAGCAAGTTGCGGAACTCACAGAATTCACGCATCGCATCCAACAAGCCTTGGCGCAAACCATTGACGTGCGTACCGCCTTGTTTGGTCGGCACCAAGTTAACGTAACTTTCCGTGATCATCTCGCCGCCTTCTGGCTGCCAAATCACGGCCCAATTGGCCATTTCCGTCTCAGCGACGAATTCACCAATGTACGGCTCCTCAGGCAAGACCGGATAGCCTTTTACCCCTTCTGCGAGGTAATCTTTGAGGCCATCTTCGTAGAACCATTTATGCTCTTCGTTGTTAACTTGATCGACGAAAGTGATCTCAAGTCCTGGGCAAAGCACCGCTTTTGCGCGCAGGTTGTTGACCAAGCGAAGGGCAGAGAACTTAGCGCTGTCGAAGTATTTGGCATCTGGCCAGAAGTGAACGGCGGTACCCGTATTACGGTTACCACAGGTGCCCGTAACCGTGAGCTCGGTGACGGCGGCGCCATGTTCAAAAGCTATTTCGTGCACTTGCCCTTGACGCCTAACAGTCACTTCCACGCGCTTTGACAACGCGTTTACCACAGAGATCCCCACCCCATGGAGACCGCCAGAAAATTTGTAGTTGTCGTTGGAGAACTTACCACCCGCGTGAAGCTTGGTCATGATGAGTTCTACGCCAGAAATTCCTTTCTCTGGGTGAATATCCACCGGCATGCCGCGGCCATCATCAATCACCTCTAATGATTGATCGGCGTGCAGAATGACTTTGATCTTCTTAGCATGTCCAGCGAGAGCCTCATCCACTGAGTTATCAATCACTTCTTGCGCTAAGTGGTTGGGTCGCTCTGTTTCGGTATACATGCCAGGACGATGTCGTACTGGGTCGAGACCTTCAAGAACCGAGAGGTCTTTCGCATTATATTGTTCAGTCATAATACGGAGTTCGTTATAAAGAATGAAAACATGACTGTGCGCTGATGAAATCAGGCTTCGAATTGAAAAAGTGGCTCGTGTGACAAATCAACACTTTTGCCAAAACCGCACAAGTATAGGTGGAACATAGTCTGGAAGAGTATCAACTATGTCAAGTGAGACAGCGAAGTAACAAGCAAATTTATGACTCTTCCCTCAATGAGGGCTAGAGCGCTAGGAACTCCACAATCGCCGCAGGGTAGTATTCAAAGCCGACAAAACTGTGATCGCCGCCTTCGATAACGGTCTGTTTCGCGCCAGCTAATTTGCTCACGGCTTGACGGTAGTCCAACACTTCATCGCCGGTTTGTTGCAGCAGCCAAAATTCACTCGGATTTGCAATCACCTCAGTGTCGAGCGCTTTAAGCTCCTCGATATGGCACGCTTGTAAACAATACTCTTCTTGAGTGTAGGGGTTTTTCTGAGGGCCTAAGAAATCCGCCAATAGTTCATAGGGCTTGATAGCAGGGTTAATCACCACCGCTTTAAAGCCAAACTTTTGATTGAGCCACATCGACAAATAGCCACCGAGCGAGCTGCCCACCAAGGCTATCTTATAGTCATGTCGATACTGTTCGACAATCGCCAGCAAATGCGCGGCCGCTTGCTCAGGAAAGCTGGGCAGACGGGGGATCTCTACTCGAATATCAGGGCGGTGAAACTGGCAATAGTCTCGCATCACATTGGCTTTTAGCGACTGAGGTGAGCTGTTAAAGCCGTGAATGTACAAGAGCATTGAAGGTTTCATGATCAGTATCCTGCTGAGCTAAAGTCCGGTTGAAATTGCCCTTCTGGCAATCGCTGAACACGAGTCTCAAACGAGCCATCGGCATTAAGAATCAGTTCTCGCCAGCCTGGTGAGCGCACATCAAGCGCAAAGTCGTTCGAGTTGGGTTTAAATTGCACGCAAGTAGACGGCGTCGCCATCACTTGTACACCCTGATGATTCACCTTCATATCCTGATGGACATGACCACACAGTACCGCTTTGGTGTTGTTGTGTTTACTCACCACCTGCCAAAAATTGTCTGCGTCTTTTAAGCAGTGCTGATCAAGCCATGCACTACCAACCAGAATTGGGTGGTGATGCAACAAAACCAAAGCGTGTTTGTCTGGGTATTGCGCCAGCTTGCTATCGAGCAGGTCTAACTGACTGTCGCTTAAACGACCATGAGGAACGCCAACCACTTGCGAGTCAAGTAAGATAAGTTGCCAATGCTCACCAAGCAGCACGTGCTCAGCAGGCTGAATTTGTGAGGTTGGCAATACCGAAGTCATACTGGGCTTGAAATCGTGATTGCCCGGTAGCCAAAAGCACGTTTTCTCAAGCGGAGCAATACCATTGACGAAGCGTTGATACGACTTTTCGGTGTGATCCTGAGAGATATCGCCAGTCGCCAGAATGGCATCAAACTCGACGTGACGTTCGACAATGGCGTTGACCACTGCGTGGAAGCTATCGCGCGTATTGACGCTCAGTAAGCTGCCATCTTCGGGTTCAAAAAGATGCGTATCGGTAATCTGAACTAATTTGATACTGCCATTCTGCGCTGTATTAGACACTACTTTCAAAATATAAACCTAGATATTTAACGGAGCTTTACTAATGCCCTGCTTCAAACAAAACGACAGCCAATCGCCTAAAAAGCGGTTGAGTTGCACTTTTTCATCTTGTTGAACCATCTTATCGTTCGGATAGTCGTAACGAGGGTTCACCCGTTTTAGATGCTCGCAACCACACACTTCCGCCACGCGAGCATCGTGGTAGAGCCTGACAGACATTTTTGGCAATGGAAATACTGGAACGTCATCACTTTGACAAATATCGACCAAAGTTGTGTACTTTGTGACTTCGCACACTTGAATTTGATACGTCATGCTCGCCGCTTCATAGCAGCGAACGTCGTCGATGCTCGGCTGCGCAGGCAGCAAGGCATTCAACTTGGCGTAATTGGTCTCATAAGTCCGCATCAGATCCGCTAAATCAACATGATACGGTTTCTTCATTGCTACTTGTGTCATCATTCTCTCAAGTGAGTTATGCCTTAGTGGCCCAGTGGGCTCGGACTCGTTGCTGGTTCAATTGCAACCATTGTAGCGCGATGATCGAGGCACCATTTTCAATCGAACCATCCAACACCGCTTGGTACGCGTGTTCACGACTCATCACGTGCACTCGAATGTCCTCTCCTTCATAGTCTAAACCATGAACGCCATGCGCTTTAGAGGCATCCACCTCTCCAACAAAAACATCCAGCTTTTCAGAGCAGCCACCAGACGATGGGTAATAAGAGGTCACTTTCTCAAGGCGCCCAACTTCAATCCCTGCCTCTTCCACCGCTTCTCGGCGCACCACCGACTCGGCGTGCTCGCCAGGCTCAATCATGCCGGCGACAATTTCTAACTGCCAAGGGCAATCATGCTCTAGAGCGCCAACACGAATCTGCTCGATGATCACCACTTGATCCCGCTCTGGATCGTAAGGGAGCATCGCCGCGGCATGGCCGCGTTCAAACATCTCACGCTCAATGGGTTCACTCCAGCCACCCTCAAATAGCTTATGTCTAAAACAATATTTGACCATTTTAAAGAAACCGTCGAATAGCGTCTTCTTCGAGATGATTTCAATATCGCGTCGGGTAAAATGCGTTTTCTGCGGGCTCGGTTGTTGCATTTGGCACCTCTCTGAGTGAATCTTATAGTTTACTCAGTCAATTGCTGAACTTCCAAGGGCCTAGCTCAACTTTTTGTGCAAAATTTATAAATTTATTTAAATTGATTAATTTTTTATATTGCACAGCTGGACAGTTACATGTAAAACTCTGAAAAGATTCGAGCAAAATGACAACAAATTGGGTTAAACTCCATGAGTCAACTTTTTCATATATAGGCAGGAATAGGACCAATGAAGAAACTGCTTCCCCTTTTTATTAGCGCAGCGTTAGGCGGCTTAAGCACTCAAGTATCAGCTGACACGCTGGCAGAAATCTACGATCAGGCTAAAGAGAATGATCCCACCCTTTTGAGTGCAGCGGCTCAGCGTGATGCAGCGTTTGAAGCGGTGACTTCCAGTCGCGCCACGCTACTGCCACAAATTAACTTAACGGCAGGTTACAACCTGACCCGTGGTGAAAAAGAAACAGATGCTGGATCGTCATACGATACGGATGTGAACTCGTTGACAGCGGGTATTGCTTTTTCGCAGCAACTTTATAACCGTACCAGTTGGATTACATTGGACACCGCGGAGAAAAGCGCCCGTCAACAAGACGCCTCTTATGCGGCGATCCAACAAGCGTTGATCCTACGTGTCGCCACTGCCTATTTTGATGTGTTGCGTGCGCAAGATAACCTCGAATTTGTCCAAGCGGAAAAAGCCGCGGTCGGTCGTCAGCTTGAGCAGACTAAGCAGCGTTTTGAAGTGGGCCTGTCAGCGATTACCGATGTGCATGATGCCCAAGCACAATACGACTCAGTGCTGGCTGATGAAGTGCTGGCGCAAAACACATTGACCAACAGCTATGAAGGGCTACGTGAGATCACGGGTCAATCGCACTCTGAACTGTATGTGCTCGATACGGACCGTTTCTCTGCGACCAAAACTCAAGCGGCCATTGATGCCCTAGTGGAAGAAGCGCAGCAGAAGAACCTCAGCTTGCTCTCAGCGCGTATCGCGCAAGATGTGGCAAAAGACAACATCTCTTTGCAAAGCTCTGGTCACCTACCGTCATTAACCCTCGACGGTGGTTACAGCTACACGGATTTAGACAAGTATTACAGCGACTCTACAAACGGTACCACTAACGACTTTAATATCGGTCTTAACCTTAGCGTGCCACTCTACACCGGTGGTGCGACGACCTCGCTCACCAAGCAAGCGGAATTCAACTACGTTGCTGCCAGCCAACAACTTGAAGCGACCTACCGCAGCGTGGTGAAAGATGTCCGTGCGTTCAACAACAACATCAGCGCATCGATTGGTGCCCTGCGTGCTTACGAACAAACCGTCGTCTCTGCAAAATCCGCGCTGGAAGCGACAGAAGCGGGCTTTGATGTCGGGACACGTACCATTGTTGACGTACTTGATTCAACGCGTCGTCTGTACGATGCCAACAAAAACCTCTCAAATGCACGTTACGATTACATCCTAAGCGTGCTTCAATTGCGTCAAGCTGTTGGTACCTTGAGTGAACAAGACATTCTTGATATCAACGCGGGTTTGAAAGCGTCAAGCTAAGCCCACACGTGACTGACAATAAAAAATGGTTGGCTTGTGGGCCAACCATTTTTTCATCTCGATTCTTCTAACCTAATAGCGTTTAGTAGACCTTATCAACCGTCACTTGGTTTTGCACCAGCCACTTCACCATGCCTTGGTAAGTAAGAGCGACGGCTACATCTATCGGCTCTTCGCTGCCCACATCGAACGGCTGACTGAAGGCCACTTCCCAGTGATGCTCATCTTGAGTACGCAAATCAAATTGGTCTGGCGTCAACTGCCAACGCTGATCGCCTTGCTTGAGCGTGACGGTTTCCACATCAAGCTCCGCAGGTAACACGGCATTGCTTTTGAGGTACAAGGCCCCATGCAGCGTATCTTTGATGTCATCACCCACAGTGGGCATTTTATCCAACCAGAGGTTGCTTTCAAGCACCACGGTTGCCTCAGCGACGTCGAGTTGATCGCTACTGTTCCACACCACATCTTGTGCCGCACATCCAAGCAGCAAAGCACTGCCCAATACAAGAGAGACTAACTTTTTCATCACGTTACCTTTGTGCTAACCAGTCTTTGAGAACTTGGATATCATACTGGTATTCGTTTTTCATTTCCTCTACCCAATCATCAATGTTTTCCCACCAAGCGGGTAATTGGGGTGATTGCGCCTTTTGCGCCACACTTTGAATGCGTTTTAACCCTATCGAGCCGGCTGCCCCTTTGATCTTATGCGCTTCAGAGACGATACCCTCTTGATGTTTGGCAGTCATGTTGGAATCGAGCACTTGCAAATACTCTGGCATCATCTCTTCAAACATGGTGATACTGTCAAGGACGGGCTGTGGCCCGACGATGCCGACATAAGACTCCAACATATCGATATCGAGTAGCTGCTGATAGGCTTCAAGATGTTCGTGGCTGTCAGGCGCGGTTTCGCTCTCTGTTGGCTCACTGCCCGATTGCACCTCGGAGAACTTAGCAATAACATCTAATACCGCTTTCACCGACAGCGGTTTACTGATCGCATCGTCCATCCCTTGATTGAGATACTCGCTCTTATCCTTTATCACGTTAGCCGTGAGCGCGACCAAAGGCGGCAGATGAGAGTATGTACGACGGAAATAACTCGCCACATCAAAACCGGTCATATCGGGCAATTGGATATCGAGGAACACCAGATCATAGATCTCTGGATCAAACATCTCCATCGCTTCAGCGCCATCCATCGCAATCGTCACTTCATGGCCGAGGCTTTCGAGTAGTGAACGCGCCACGGTGACATTCAGCTCGATATCTTCCACCATAAAGATATTGAGCTCTTGTGACGCGGCTTGCGTCACAGACTCAGGTTCATTCAAAGAGACAAGCGGCGCTTTGAGCGTCACAGTAAAGGTACTGCCAAAGCCCTCTTCACTGCTGACGGTAATGTCACCTTCCATCATGTTAATCAGCTGTTTAGAGACCGCAAGACCAATCCCCGTCCCAACCGCGTGCAGGTTGTCCGTTTCCGATTTGACTTGGTAATACATGGCAAAGATCTTATCGAGCTCCGCCTCGGGAATACCGATACCACTGTCTTCCACCTCAAAGCTGATGTAGGCATGGGCGTCGTCTGTTTCTGCACTGACGCTCATCACCACCCCACCTTCTTTGGTAAATTTCATCGCGTTGCTGATCAAATTCCACAGCACCTGACGCAGACGAGTCGCGTCCACTTCGATACCGTGAGGCAGCTCGCTTAGCCGCTCAAGATCAAAACGTAGGCCTTTTTGCGAGGCCATCAGCGCAGAGATACTCTCCATCTCTGCCACAAACTCTTCAAAGTTCATCGGCTCTGGGTAGAGCTCCAATTTGCGACGATCAAACTTATCCATATCGATGATGTCGTTGAAGATATTGCCGAGCGTAATCGCGCTGACATTAATGGTTTGCATGTGCTTGCGCTGCTCTTCACTCAACTGCGTATCAAGCAACATGCGGCTCAACCCTACAATGCCATTCAGCGGGGTGCGCAGCTCATGGCTGATGGTGGAGATAAACGTGGTTTTATCGCGACTGGCTTTCTCCAGCGACTCTTCATGACGTTTACGCTCGGTGATATCGCGGCCAAAACCCACCAGCCCTAAATGACGACCGTCCTTGCTGTAAAACGGCACTTTGCGCAGCTCAAAGTAATTTTTGCGCCCATCTGGGTATTCAAGCCACTGCTCGTAGGTCAAGGCGCGATTGTCGGCAAACACCTTTTGGTCGGTATCGACAATCGGTTCCGCGATTTCTCGGCTGTAGACATCCCAAGGGGTTAAACCGACTAACTGGCTCTCTTTCTTACCAGTCAACTCTTCCATCGCTCGGTTACATCCAGAGAAGACCCCATCGGCGTTACGATAATAGATAAGATCGGGTGAGGCATCGATGAAGGATCGCAGCAGCGCGGTACGCTCCGCCAACTCGACTTGAGTGCGCTCACGTTGATAGACCTCATTTTCAAGATCTTTCATCGCTTCTTCGCGCGCCGATTCGGCTTTGATCCGCTCTTCAATTTCTTGATTGAGTTTTTCGATGTTTTGTTGAAGTTTGTAGTTCAGCTCTTGGTCTCTTGAACGCATGTCTTTGAGTTTAGAGACGAGCTTGGATAAACGTTGACGAGACTCTTCAAGCTGATCCACCACCACAGAAAGAAAATAGACCGCCCAAGGCGTGATCAGTAGACCAAAGAAGACTGAGCGGACGATGTCAATATCATCCACGTGGCCACTTAACACCAGCGTGATCCCCACCTGGACCACCACGGCCAGTGCCACCAACGCCAAAGCAAGCAAAATTGAGAAACGTAAAATGCCAAGTTTGACCAAGAGGTCGACATAATACTGAGCGAGGTTTTTTATCGGTTTCATTAAACGCTCCGAGCCTAGAATCACCACTGCCTCATGATGGACAGTGGTTTCATACTACCTGTTTTGCCCTTGGGCTGCTAAGGCTTCTCTGACTCGGGAACGTTTAAATGTGGGATGTGTGAAGCGACAAGGCTTAGGGCCTGGCAAGTGGCGGCGCTGTGTAAACGAATGGACGCTCAATCAACGAGCCTTGCGCACCCAACGCATTGAGCGAGCGCCCAATTTCCGTCATCGCCAGCCAGCGGTTTTCACACCAAAGCGGTGCCAACAAGGTAGGTCTGCGTGCCGCCGAAGAGACGCGATGATAGACCACTTCCGGTGGCGTCATGCGGATCATTTCACTGGCAATAGCAACATATTCATCAAGCTCAGGCGCCTGCAGTTTACCTGCTCGCCACGCTTTAGCCATGGTACTGCCTTCTACAATGTGCAAGCCGTGCAGTTTGATGCCATCGGTACCCACCGCCAACACTTGGCGCAAAGTCTCAAGGTTGTCATCGCGTGTTTCGCGCGGCAAGCCCACAATCAGATGAGTACACACTTTGATCCCGAGCGCTCTAGCGCGCTCGGTGATGCGTGCATAACACTCAAAGTCGTGGCCACGGTTGATGCGTTTAAGGGTGTCGTTGTTGGCGGTTTGTAAGCCAAGCTCTAGCCAGATTTCATAGCCTTGCTCAACGTAGTCAGACAGCAGTTCAAGCACCGCATCAGGCACACAATCTGGCCGCGTCCCTACGCACAATCCGACGATGTCCGCCGCTTTGAGCGCCTCTTCATACATCGACTTGAGCACTTGCACCTCAGCGTAGGTACTGGTGTAAGCCTGAAAATAAGCCAGATACTTGTTCGCGCGGCGAATCTCCCCCGCTCGGTCAGTGAGTTGGGCTTGAATGCTTTTTACTTGAGCTTGCTCATCAGCAAACGAAGCGACATTGCAAAAGGTACAGCCACCACGGCCAATCGTCCCGTCGCGATTCGGGCAACTGAACCCACCGTGCAAGGTCAGCTTGTGCACTTTCTCTTTATAGCGACGCTGGAGATCTTGACCAATGGTATTGACTAATTCGTGTAGCTGCATTTCCCACCCAAACGTAAATAAATCTCATTAAGATTTATGTAAAAAAATTACAATCATGAAAATAATTCGGGGAGGAATCTACCGATTTCAAACAGGCGCAACTTTAATCAGAGTCAATAAACATTCATTAAATACAGGCATTTCGCTAAATGTTACGCAAAAGTTAAACGCAATGGTGCATGTTCATGCGAAAAAAGTGGGCGACAAGGGCGAGTTTTCATTGCATTTGCTGCTGACAAAATTGTAGGATACTTACAGTTTTTGTGATTTTTATTACAGACAAAATTGCAAAATCATCGGCGGTATCCACCTCCCACCTATATAAATCACTACATAGTGACAATAAAAACACGGATATCACCAAGGATTGTTTTTCTCGCAATATTTTTCCTGCGAGATACGGAACGGAATCTAAGTCTCCCACCTCGGTTGACTTCGAATCATACAAATCAAGGACAAGACGCCCCTGCGGATTAGGGTAATTGCGTCTAATTGAACTGGAAGGATGTATCTATGGTAGATAGAGAGCAAAGTTCTCAGGGTCTATATACTCCAGAACTGGAGCATGACGCCTGTGGTATCGGTTTTGTTGCTCACCTGAAAAACCGTAAATCACACGAAGTTGTGACTCAAGCACTCGATATGCTCGCTCGCATGGAACACCGCGGTGGTCAAGGTTGTGACCCTTGTAGTGGTGATGGTGCGGGTATCTTGTTGCAAAAACCCCATGAATTTCTTTTAGAAGAAGCAGTAAAGCTCGGTATCAAACTGCCTTCTTTTGAAAAATACGGCGTTGGCGTGGTTCTCTTCCCGAAAGATGAACACAAACGCGAGCAATGTCGTGACATCTTAGAGCGAAACGCCAAGCGTCTCGATCTAGAAATCATTGGCTACCGCGTACTGCCAACCGACAACTCTATGATCGGCGCCGATCCTCTCAGCACTGAGCCTCAGTTCGAGCACGTGTTTGTCACTGGCGGCCCAGGTATGACGCCAGAAGAGCTTGAGCGCAAGCTGTACGTGCTGCGTAACTACACGGTACGCGTCTGCCTTGAGAGCGTGTCGAACATTGGTGATGATTTCTACATCAACTCCATGTCTTACAAAACCTTGGTGTATAAGGGTCAGTTGACCACAGAGCAAGTGCCTCAATACTTCCTCGACCTGCAAAACCCTACCATGGTGACGGCGCTAGCCTTGGTACACTCTCGCTTCTCTACCAACACCTTCCCGAAATGGCGTCTGGCGCAACCTTTCCGTTATATCGCCCACAACGGTGAGATCAACACCGTTCGCGGTAACTTAAACTGGATGAAAGCCCGTGAGGCGATCATCGAGTCGGATCTGTTTACACAAGCAGAAATCGACATGCTATTGCCTATCTGTCAAGAAGGCAGCTCGGACTCTTCAAACTTCGATATGGCACTTGAGCTACTGGTCCTCTCTGGTCGTAGCCTGCCACACGCATTGATGATGATGATCCCAGAGGCGTGGCAAGAAAACAAAACCATGGATCCGACACGTCGCGCGTTCTACCAGTATCACGCGAACATCATGGAACCTTGGGACGGCCCAGCGTCAGTCTGCTTTACCGATGGTGTCCAAGTAGGCGCAACGCTCGATCGTAACGGCCTGCGCCCGTCTCGCTACACCGTGACTAAAGACAACTTCCTTGTGATGGCGTCTGAGTCTGGCGTTGTGGATATTGCCCCAGAGAACGTCGAGTTCCGCGGCCGCTTGCAGCCAGGTCGTATCTTCGTTGCGGACTTAGAACAAGGTCGCATTATCTCTGACGAAGAAGTCAAAGATACCATCGCAGGTGCTCAGCCTTACGAACAGTGGGTGAAAGATAACCTACTTAGCCTGAAGAAACTGCCTGATGCGAGCAACCAGTTCAGCCAGCCTTCTCCAGAGCGCCTTCTCCATCGTCAACAAGCGTTTGGTGTCAGCACTGAAGAAGTGAATGAAATCATCGTTCCAATGGCGAAAGAAGGCAAAGAGCCGCTGTCTGCCATGGGCGCAGACTGGCCATTGGCTGTCTTGTCTCACCAGTCTCAGCATCTATCCAACTACTTTAAGCAGTTGTTTGCTCAGGTTACCAACCCACCGATCGACCCGATCCGTGAGCGTATGGTGATGTCACTCAATACCTACCTAGGTAAAGACCATAACCTGTTGACTGAAACTCCGCTTCACTGTCAAAAAGTGGAACTGGAATCGCCAGTGCTCGCGAACTCTGAGCTCGAGAAATTACGTGCGATCGACAACGAACACCTACAGGCGAAAACGCTTGATATCGTATTCCAAGCCAATGAAGATCAAGGCAAGTTAGAGCGTGCATTGAAGCGTATCTGTCAATACGCCGAAGATGCGGTGGTCGATGGCTACTCAATCATCCTACTCACAGACCGCGCAGTGAACTCAAACCACGCGGCTATTCCAGCCATGTTGGCCGTCGGCGCCGTTCACCATCACCTGATCCGCAAAGGTCTACGCGCGAAGTGTGACATTGTGGTTGAAACCGGTGATGCACGTGAAACGCACCATTTCGCGACGCTACTTGGCTACGGCGCCAATGCCGTCAACCCGTACTTGGTGATTGAGACCATTGTTGAGCTGCAACGTACCAAGAAGCTCGATCCAGAAGCCAGCCCACGCGATCTGTTTGATAACTATCGCAAGGCGATCAACGGTGGTCTGCTGAAGATCTTCTCTAAGATGGGCATCTCAACCTTGCAGTCTTACCATGGCGCACAGATCTTTGAAGCGCTTGGTATCCACAAATCCGTGGTCGACAAATACTTCACGGGTACCGTCTCTCGTATTCAAGGTTTGACGCTCGATGACATCGCAAAAGAAGTCCTTATTCGTCACCGTATCGGTTACCCACAACGCGAAATCCCAGTGCAAATGTTGGATGTTGGCGGTGTCTACCAGTGGAAACAGCGCGGTGAAAAGCACCTCTTCAATCCTGAGACGATTTCGCTGTTGCAACAATCAACACGCAACAAAGATTACGATCAATTCAAGCAATACGCGGCAGCGGTGGATAAGCAAGGCGACAACGCGGTGACGCTGCGTAGCCAGTTGGAATTTGTTAAGCACCCAGCAGGCTCAATTCCCATCGACGAAGTAGAACCGATTGAAAGCATCGTGAAACGCTTCGCTACCGGCGCGATGTCGTTTGGTTCGATCTCTTACGAGGCGCACTCAACACTGGCCGTTGCGATGAACCGATTGGGCGCGAAGTCTAACTCGGGCGAAGGTGGTGAAGACCCAATGCGCTTTGAGCGCAAAGAAAACGGTGACTGGGAACGCTCAGCTATCAAGCAGGTCGCGTCTGGTCGCTTTGGGGTGACTTCATACTACCTCACTAACGCAGATGAACTGCAAATCAAGATGGCGCAAGGCGCGAAACCGGGTGAAGGCGGTCAGCTTCCGGGTGACAAAGTCGATGATTGGATCGGCGCCACTCGTCACTCAACACCGGGCGTCGGTCTGATTTCTCCACCGCCACACCACGATATTTACTCTATCGAGGATTTGGCTCAGCTAATCTACGACTTGAAGAACGCAAACCGCGCTGGCCGCGTGAACGTCAAATTGGTCTCCGAAGCCGGTGTCGGCACGATTGCCTCTGGCGTTGCGAAAGCCAAAGCAGACGTTGTGCTTATCGCAGGTTTCGACGGCGGTACCGGTGCCTCTCCGATGTCATCGATTCGCCATACGGGCCTACCTTGGGAGTTAGGTTTGGCGGAAACGCACCAAACGCTACTGAAAAACGGCCTACGTAACCGTATCGTTGTTCAAGCGGATGGTCAGATGAAAACGCCTCGTGACCTCGCTGTCGCGACATTGCTGGGCGCTGAAGAGTGGGGTGTCGCAACCGCTGCGCTGGTAGTTGAAGGCTGTATTATGATGCGTAAGTGTCATAAGAACACCTGTCCTGTGGGCATTGCGACCCAAAACAAAACGCTGCGTGAGCGTTTTGACGGCCGCGTCGAAGACGTCGTGACCTTCTTCCAATACATGGCACAAGGCTTACGCGAGATTATGGCAGAACTTGGCTTTAGAACCATTGATGAGATGGTCGGTCAAGGTCAGAAAATGAAGATTCGCCAAGACGTATCACACTGGAAATACAAGAACTTAGACTTGTCTCCTGTGCTACACGTTGAGCAACCGCGCGAGCAAGACGGCGTCTACAACCAGACTGTACAGAATCACAACCTAGAGCAAGTGCTTGACCGTAAACTGATTCAAGCGGCGATCCCTGCGCTCGAAAAAGGCGAAGCGGTCAACGCTGAGTTCCCGATCGTCAACACTGACCGCTCTGCTGGCACCATGTTGTCTAACGAGATTTCCAAGGTGTACAAGGATCAAGGTCTGCCTCAACCGATGAACGTTAAGTTTACCGGTAGTGCTGGCCAGTCGTTCGGAGCGTTCCTTGCGAAAGGCGTCAAATTTGAAGTCGAAGGCGATGCGAACGATTACTGGGGTAAAGGCCTATCTGGCGGGACCTTGGTGCTCTACCCAGATGCTAAATCAAGCATTGTTGCCGAAGACAACATTGTGGTAGGTAACGTCTGTTTCTACGGAGCGACCTCCGGAGAATCCTTCATTCGCGGTATGGCTGGTGAGCGCTTCTGTGTACGTAACTCGGGCGCGAAAGTAGTTGTCGAAGGCGTGGGTGACCACGGCTGTGAATACATGACAGGTGGCGCGGCGATTATCCTCGGATCGACTGGTCGCAACTTTGCCGCGGGCATGAGTGGCGGTGTCGCTTACGTCTGGGATAAGTCGGGTGACTTTGAATCCAAACTCAACCCAGAGTTGGTCGATTTGGATCCTATCGAACAAGAAGACAAAGCCTTCTTACAAGATATGTTGACGAAACACGTTCAATTCACAGGAAGTGAAGTGGCTCAGTCTTTCTTAGACAACTTTGAAGCAAGTTTAGCGGCGATGGTAAAAGTCATGCCACGTGACTACAAAGCGGTGCTTCAAAAACGTCAAGCTGAGGCAGAACAAGCAGAAACGGAGGCAGTGTAATGGGTAAGCCGACTGGATTTTTAGAGCATGGTCGTGAACTTCCACAAAAGATCGACCCCAAAGAGCGCATCAAGAACAACAAAGAGTTCGTCCTGAACGACGAATTTGGTAGCAAGATCAATACGCAAGCATCACGCTGCATGGACTGTGGTGTACCGTTTTGTCATAACGGTTGCCCAATTGGCAACATCATTCCTGAGTTCAATGATGCTGTGTACCGTGATAGCTGGGAAGAGGCGTGGAACATTCTAAGCTCCACCAATAACTTCCCAGAGTTTACTGGTCGCGTCTGCCCTGCACCGTGTGAAAGTGCATGTGTATTGGGGATCAACCAAGACCCTATCACCATCTGTAACATTGAGAAAACCATCGTAGAAACGGCGTATCGTGAAGGGTACGCCAAACCGAAAACGCCACGCTCTCGCACAGGTAAAACGGTGGCCATCATCGGTAGTGGCCCGGCGGGTCTCTCAGCAGCCGAGCAGCTGAACAGCGCCGGCCATAGTGTCACCGTGTTTGAGCGTGATGAGAAAGTGGGCGGATTGCTACGCTTTGGCATTCCAGACTTTAAACTGAGCATGGAAGTGATTGATCGCAAGATCAATCTGATGGCCGAAGCGGGCGTTGAGTTTAAAGTCAACCAACACGTGGGGGTTGATGTCAACGCTCAGCAGCTTCGTCAAGAGTACGATGTGGTGTTGCTCACCGGTGGTTCAACCGTACCGCGCGACCTTCCGGTTCCGGGACGCGAGCTTAACGGTGTGTACTTTGCGATGCAGTTCCTCGCACAAAATAACCGCCGTGCCAACAACATGGATCTCAAAGGTGAAGAGATTCATGCTGCCGGTAAACACGTGGTGGTGATTGGTGGTGGTGATACAGGTTCAGACTGTGTCGGCACTTCTAACCGTCACGGCGCAGCCAGCGTCACCCAGGTGGAAATCATGCCGATTCCGCCAGAGAAACGCCCAGCGAACATGCCTTGGCCACAATACCCAATGATCCTACGTACCTCGACTTCACACGAAGAGGGCGTTGATCGTCACTGGAATATTCTGACCAAAGAGTTTATCGGTAATGACCAAGGTGACGTCACCGGTCTGCGCATCGCTGACATTGTTTGGCAAGACGCCAAAGCGGGTGAGCGCCCGAGCTTCAAAGAAGTCGAAGGCAGCGAGCGCGTGATTCCATGTGATATGGCGTTCTTGGCGATGGGTTTCTTGCATCCAGAACCGACCGGCGTTCTTGCTCAGCTTGATGTAGCTCTTGATGAGCGTGGCAACGTCGCCACACAAGACTTCGCCACCAATCAAGCGGGTGTCTTTGCCGCAGGTGATATGCGTACCGGCCAATCTTTGGTGGTACGTTGTATCAATGAAGGTCGAGAGTGTGCACGTGCTATCGACCAATACCTGATGGGGGGAACCCACCTTGAAGCGAAAGCGGATTCACTTATGCTCTCTGCATAACCGCTTACACTGACATCCTTCCAAACCTATCCAGTTGACCAGCACATTGTGCTGGTCTTTTTTATCCCTCACACTTTCATTGTTACAAAAATGTAACAACAAGAATTCTATCTCTCTGATTTGGCGCACTTTTTTCAGTCAATTACTTGGTAAATAGTCGCCTAGCGTGATCATTCACCAAAAACTTGACCTTTTTCATCATAAGCTATACGTTGTGAAGTCGATGAAAATGAATTCATCCAATTTTGTAAAATAATAAAAGATAGTTTTGTGTATATTTATGCAAAATTTAACAATTTGAAAGCATAGTTAGTCATATTTACCAACCCTTTTTGAGTTCAAGCTGGATACGTTGGTAGTACTGTCTGGAAGACAGCGAAGCAAAGGGAGAATTGCAATGGCTCTATATGATCCTCGTCTTGAAAAAGACAACTGTGGATTTGGTTTAATTGCACACATGGAAGGTGAACCTAGCCACAAGCTAGTTCGTACCGCAATTTCAGCATTGGATCGCATGACCCACCGTGGTGGCATCGCCGCCGACGGAAAAACCGGCGATGGTTGTGGGTTGTTGTTGCAAAAACCCGATTCCTATCTGCGCCTGATCGCCAAAGAGAAAGGTTTCAATCTCGGTAAGCAATACGCCATCGGGATGATTTTTTTCAGCCCAGATCCTGTCAAAGCACAATCTGCAAAAGACATCATTAACAAAGAGTTAGCCAAAGAAACCTTATCAGTCGCTGGCTGGCGCGAAGTGCCAACCAACTCTGCGGTCCTTGGTCCCATCGCCTTAAACTCATTACCGAACATTCAACAGGTGTTTATTTCAGCACCGGCAGGGTGGCGTGAGCGCGATATTGAACGCCGCCTCTATATTGCACGCCGCCGCATCGAAAAACAGATTCACGATGATAGCGATTTTTACATTTGTAGCTTGTCGACTCAGGTCCTTGTCTACAAAGGTCTGTGTATGCCAGCAGACTTACCGCGCTTTTACCTCGACTTAGCGGATCTGCGCATGGAATCGGCTATCTGTTTGTTCCACCAGCGCTTTTCTACCAACACTCAACCTCGTTGGCCATTGGCGCAGCCGTTTAGATACCTGGCGCACAATGGTGAAATCAACACCATTGAAGGCAACCGTCAGTGGGCGCGCGCACGTGCGTACAAATTTGCCTCGCCGCTTCTTCCGGATTTGCAAACCGCCGCGCCTTTTGTCAATGAAACCGGTTCAGACTCCTCGAGTCTAGACAATATGCTGGACTTGTTCCTTGCTGGTGGAATGGATATCTTCCGCGCGATGCGTATGCTCGTGCCGCCTGCATGGCAAAACCACCCAGATATGGATGCCGATCTGCGCGCATTCTATGACTTCAACTCCAAACACATGGAGCCTTGGGATGGCCCGGCAGGCATCGTTCTATCCGATGGACGCTACGCGGCGTGTAACTTAGACCGCAATGGTCTGCGCCCTGCCCGCTATGTGATCACTAAAGATAAGCTGATCACCCTCGCCTCTGAAGTCGGCATTTGGAACTACGCCCCGGATGAAGTGGCGAAAAAAGGTCGTGTCGGCCCCGGTGAGCTCTTGGTGATTGATACGCGCCAAGGCAAGTTGTGGCAATCGAGCGAGATCGACAACGATCTCAAGAGCCGTCATCCTTATCGCGAATGGATGGAGCACAACGTTCGCAAGCTGACGCCATTTGCTGAGTTATCAGACGATCAAGTCGGCCAACGCAGCTTCGATAACGATCTTTTAAAGACGTATCAAAAGCAGTTTGCGATGAGCAATGAAGAAGTCGATCAAGTGCTGCGCGTACTCGGCGATATGGGGCAAGAAGCCGTCGGCTCTATGGGTGATGACACGCCAATGGCAGTGCTGTCATCCAACGAGCGCTTAGTGACCGATTACTTTAGACAGAAATTTGCTCAGGTGACCAACCCGCCTATCGACCCACTGCGCGAAAAGCACGTGATGTCATTGGCGACCAGTATCGGCCAAGAGATGAATGTCTTTTGTGAAACCGATGGTCACGCCCATCGAGTCACGTTTGGCTCTCCGGTTCTACTCTACTCAGACATGCAGCAGTTGCTTGGGCTTGATGATGACCACTACCGCAACACCATTTTAGACATCAACTACGACCCGACTCAGAAAGATCTCAAACAAGCGATTGATGATTTATGTGCACAGGCCGAGCAAGTCGTGCGTGAAGGGACGGTATTAGTGGTGTTGTCAGACCGTGCATTAGTAAAAGGCCGTTTGCCGATTCCTGCAGCCATGGCAGTGGGTGCGGTGCAAACCCGTCTTATCGATGCCAACTTACGTTGTGATGCTAATATCATCGTCGAAACGGCGACCGCGCGCGACCCACACCAGTTCGCGGTACTACTCGGTTTCGGCGCCACCGCTGTCTACCCTTACCTGGCCTACGAAGCGCTAGGCAAACTCATTGATGACGGTGCGGTAGAGAAAAGCTACCGAGAAGTGATGCAGAATTACCAATACGGTATTGATAAAGGTCTGTATAAGATTATGTCCAAGATGGGCATTTCAACCGTGGCCTCTTATCGCTGCTCGCAGCTGTTTGAAGCGGTCGGCTTACACAAAGACGTGGTCGAATTGTGCTTTAAAGGCGTCACCACGCGCATTCAAGGGGCCAACTTTGACGACTTCCAACAAGACCTCTTTAATCTCTCACGCAAAGCGTGGGCGAAGCGTAAATCTATCGACCACGGCGGGCTACTAAAATACGTACATGGTGGTGAATACCATGCCTACAACCCAGATGTCGTCGGCACATTGCAAAAAGCGGTGCGCTCTGGCGAGAGCCACGATTACCAAAGCTACGCCAAGCAAGTAAACGAACGCCCGGTTGCCATGCTGCGTGACTTGATGACGTTGAAAAAAGCCGAGACGCCTTTGCCACTTGAGCGCATTGAGCCAACAACGGAGCTATTCAAGCGCTTCGACTCTGCCGCCATGTCCATTGGCGCTCTAAGCCCCGAAGCGCACGAAGCGCTGGCTACGGCGATGAACCGACTAGGCGGCTACTCCAACTCTGGGGAAGGCGGTGAAGATCCTCGCCGTTTTGGTACCGAGAAAAACTCACGCATTAAGCAGGTTGCTTCAGGTCGTTTTGGCGTGACGCCCCACTACCTAACCAATGCTGATGTGTTGCAAATCAAAGTAGCGCAAGGTGCCAAGCCCGGTGAGGGTGGTCAGTTGCCCGGACACAAAGTGACGGCAGAAATTGCCAAACTGCGTTATTCCGTCCAAGGTGTGACCCTAATTTCACCTCCACCTCATCATGACATTTACTCCATCGAGGATTTGGCACAGCTGATTTTCGATTTGAAACAGGTCAATCCAAAGGCCTTGGTTTCCGTTAAGTTGGTCTCTGAGCCGGGAGTGGGCACTATCGCCACCGGTGTAGCAAAGGCTTACGCTGACCTTATCACCATCTCTGGCTACGACGGCGGAACCGCCGCCAGCCCACTCACCTCAGTGAAATACGCGGGCAGCCCATGGGAGCTCGGTCTAGCGGAAACCCAACAAGCGCTGGTCGCAAACGGTTTGCGTCATAAAATTCGGCTACAAGTCGACGGCGGTTTAAAAACCGGTCTAGATGTGGTCAAAGCGGCCATACTCGGTGCGGAGAGTTTTGGTTTTGGTACTGCGCCTATGGTTGCGATGGGATGTAAATTCCTGCGTATCTGTCACTTAAACAACTGTGCTACGGGCGTCGCGACACAAGACGAAACCTTGCGTAATCAATACTTCAAAGGCCTACCCGAACAGGTAATGAATTACTTCACCGGCCTTGCTGAGGAAGTGCGAGGCTTACTCGCCGAGTTAGGCGTTGAAAAACTCACGGATCTGATTGGTCGCACCGATCTGCTGCAAGCGGTGGAAGGGATGACGGCGAAACAAGCAAAACTGGATCTATCGAATATCCTCGAAGCGCCGGTTTCTCCAGAAGGCCATCCGCTGTTTTGGACTGAGCCGAACGCGCCGTTTGACAAAGCGCACTTAAACCAACAGATGGTCGATGATGCGATGAGCGCAATCGAAGCGCAGCAGCCCGCAAGCTTCTTCTACAATGTCATCAATACCGATCGCTCAGTGGGCGCACGTCTGTCGGGCGAAATCGCCAAACGCTATGGCAACCAAGGCATGGCTGCCACACCCATCAAGATTTACCTTGATGGTACAGCGGGTCAATCATTTGGTGTCTGGAACGCTGGCGGCGTTGAACAAATCCTCACGGGTGATGCCAACGATTACGTGGGTAAAGGGATGGCAGGTGGCAAACTGGTCATCAAACCTCACTTGGGTACGGCCTTCAAATGCCATGAAGCGACCATCATAGGCAATACCTGCCTATATGGCGCGACAGGCGGCAAACTGTTTGCTGCAGGAACGGCGGGTGAGCGTTTTGCGGTGCGTAACTCAGGTACCATTGCCGTCATCGAAGGCGCGGGTGATAACGCTTGTGAATACATGACTGGTGGCATCGTCGCGATTCTTGGCGCGACAGGCGTCAACTTCGGCGCGGGTATGACGGGCGGTTTTGCTTATGTACTAGATAATAATCAAGACTTTGCAGGGCGAGTGAATAACGAGTCGGTAGAAGCGATTTCGTTGGCCGACCTCTATATCCACCAAGAGCATCTACGCGGCTTAATTGCCGAGCACTTGGAGGAAACCGGTTCGGCACACGCCGAGCATATCCTAGCGAACTTTGATGAATGGATTCCGAAGTTCTACCTAGTTAAACCTCAAGCAGCGGATCTGAATACCTTGCTTGGTCACCAAAGTCGTAGCGCTGCTGAACTTCGCGTTCAAGCACAATAAGTCATGGAGGATGTATGAGCCAGAACGTATACCAATTTATCGATGTCCAGCGTGTCGACCCGGCTAAAAAACCGATTAAGATCCGTAAGATAGAGTTTGTCGAGATTTATGAACCCTTTACCAAGCAGCAAGCGACTGCCCAAGCGGATCGCTGCTTAGATTGTGGTAACCCTTACTGTGAATGGAAATGTCCGGTTCACAACTACATTCCGCAATGGCTAAAGCTCGCCAATGAAGGGCGTATCCTTGAAGCCGTTGAGCTGTCTCACCAAACCAACAGCTTGCCCGAGGTGTGTGGACGCGTCTGCCCGCAAGACCGTCTTTGTGAGGGCTCCTGTACCCTCAATGATGACTTTGGCGCGGTGACCATCGGCAATATTGAAAAATACATTACGGACAAAGCGTTCGAAATGGGCTGGAAGCCCGACATGTCTAAAGTCGAGTGGACGGATAAAAAAGTCGCCATCATAGGCGCGGGCCCTGCAGGTCTCGCAGCAGCCGATGTGTTAGTCAGAAATGGCGTGAAACCGGTCGTGTTTGATCGCTACCCAGAAATCGGCGGGCTGCTCACCTTTGGTATCCCTTCTTTTAAATTAGAAAAAGGGGTGATGGAAAACCGTCGTCGTATCTTTAGTGACATGGGTGTTGAGTTCCGTCTTAATGTCGAAGTCGGTAAAGACATTCAAATGAGTGAGCTGATTAACGACTACGATGCGGTCTTCTTAGGGGTGGGTACGTACAAAAATATGCGCGCTGGACTTGAGAATGAAGACGCGCCTGGCGTGTATGACGCGCTGCCGTTTTTGATTTCCAATACCTATAAAGTGATGGACCTTAAAGACGACAAACCGTTTATTGATATGGCCGGGAAAAATGTCGTCGTCCTCGGCGGGGGAGACACCGCGATGGACTGTGTACGCACCTCTATCCGCCAAGGTGCTGCAAACGTGATTTGTGCTTATCGCCGTGATGAAGAAAACATGCCCGGCTCAAGGCGCGAAGTGAAAAACGCTAAAGAAGAAGGGGTAGATTTTATGTTTAACCTTCAGCCTTTGGGGTTAGAAGTCAACGCAAGCGGTCAGGTCACTGGGGTCAAGGTGGTCAAAACAGCATTGGGTGAACCAGATGCTGCTGGGCGCCGCCGCCCAGAGCCGGTCGCAGGCAGCGAACACGTACTGGCTGCCGATGCAGTCATTATGGCGTTTGGTTTCCAGCCGCACCAAATGAGCTGGTTAGAACCTTATGGTGTAGAGCTGGATCAGTGGGGCCGAATTAAAGCGGCATCTGAACAAACTTACCGTTACCAGACCAGTAACGAAAAGATTTTTGCCGGTGGTGATGCTGTGCGCGGCTCCGATCTTGTAGTCACGGCCATCGATGAAGGACGCAAAGCGGCAGAAGGTATCTTAGACTTTCTAGAAGTATAACCTTCTTAAAATCAGTGAAGCCCCCTCTCAGTAAGGAGAACCAATGAAACCCCAATGGCGAACCCTAGCCACTCTGCTACTCGCGTCGTTCGCTCTCGCGGGTTGCAGCCAAGGAGTGACGACAATGACAGACAGAAGCGCCGAGCCCTGTGGTGACAAACCCAATTGTGTCTCTACTCAGGATACGCGAGAGAAGTTTTCTCTCGCACCCTTTATTCTGACTAAAGAGGCCAACATCGATGCGATAGAGCGCGCTGCCCTGCAATTACCTGGCGCCAAAACCGCGGTCAGCGATGAAGGTTACTTACGTATTGAGTGCACCTCAAAAATCCTGCGTTTCGTCGATGACTTGGAGCTAAAAATGACCGACGGAGCACTAATGGTGCGCTCAGAGTCGCGTGTGGGTTACTCTGATTTTGGCGTCAATCGCAAACGCGCAGAGCAACTTCGTGACATCCTGAAAGCCGAAGGGCTCATAGAGTAACCAAGACGCTTAAAATAAAAAACCGAAGCGCTGATAGTGCTTCGGTTTTTTGTCGTTGAGAGATGCTTATCGGTATTAAACCGGGTCTCTGAATACGACGAGACGCTTTGGGGCAATCTTACCGTCGTCGTTCATTTCACCAACGCCGATAAAACACTTCTCTTCACCTTTCGTCAGGCGAACCGTACCCTCGGTCGGAGCGCCGAAAACTTGCACAGGCTGACCATGCATGACGAGATCGGCCAATTCAGGAATCAAGTTCACCTCAGGCAGATCTTCAACAGCGGTGTCCATCGGGAGCAACAGCGGGTCAAGTAACTCACGCGGCGCGCGCTCTTCACGATGCGCTTGTTCAAGAAGCTCATTAAGCTGCTCTAGCGTCACCATATTCTCGTACGGGTAGTTAGCGACCGCCGTGCGACGCAGCATGGTCACATGCGCGCCACAACCGAGCATTTCGCCAAGATCGTCTACGATAGTGCGGATGTAAGTGCCTTTCGAGCAGTGTATTTCCATCTCGACTTCATCGCCTTCGAAGCGGTGGAGGATAATCTCGTACACGGTGATCTTGCGCGCTTCACGAGGAACTTCAATGCCTTGACGAGCATACTCATACAGCGGCTTACCCTGATATTTCAGGGCCGAGAACATTGACGGTACTTGGTCTGATTCCCCGCGGAACTTGTCGATACATGCTTCGAGCGTAGGGAGATCCACATTCACAGGACGCGTTTCGACCACTTCTCCGTCTGAATCGGAGGTGTTGGTTCGCTCGCCCAGCTTGGCAATCACTCGGTATCGCTTGTCCGAATCGAGCAAGAACTGAGAAAACTTGGTCGCTTCACCCAAACAAATCGGCAGCATGCCGGTTGCCAGAGGATCGAGCGCCCCGGTATGGCCTGCTTTCTCCGCAAAGTAGATGCGTTTGACCTTTTGCAGTGCGTCGTTGGATGAAATCCCAGTGGGTTTATCCAATAGGATCACACCATCAATAGGACGACCTTTACGACGACGTGCCATTAGTTCTCTTCCTCTTCATCACGACCTGCGTCGTGTTGTTTGCGTTTGTCTTGGCTAATCACCTCACTAACGAGGTTCGACATGCGCATACCTTCAACTAAGGTGTTGTCGTAATGGAAGCGGATTTCTGGTGTCAGACGCAGACGAATACGCTTACCCAGCATCATACGGATGTGTACTTCGTGCTCACGCAGTGCTGCCAGACACGATTCTGGGGTTTGCTCGCCAACACATAGGAAAGTGACAAACACTTTGGCGTAGGCCAAATCACGTGACACTTCGACATCGGAAATGGTCACCATGCCCAGACGTGAGTCACGAACTTCACGCTGGAGGATCATCGCCAATTCTTTTTGTAACTGCTGCGCAACGCGCTGAGTACGGCTAAATTCTTTTGACATCTCTTTTCTCACATTAGAAAGAATGGGGGGATGGTCAAGCCAGCCCCCCATGGTGTATTCAACAACCCATTGCTCTCGTCTTTCGACCTTTGAGAGTAATGTTAGTCAATTAGTCCAGTGTACGTTTGATTTCCACTGTTTCGAAGACTTCGATTTGGTCACCGACGCGAACATCATTGTAGTTCTTAACGCCGATACCACATTCGTAGCCGTTCTTAACTTCTTGAACGTCATCTTTAAAGCGACGTAGGGACTCAAGCTCACCTTCGTAGATAACAACGTTTTCGCGTAGTACGCGGATTGGGTTGTTACGCTTGATCACGCCTTCCGTGACCATACAACCAGCGATTGCGCCCAGTTTCGGTGACTTAAATACGTCACGTACTTCAGCAAGACCAATGATCTCTTGCTTGAATTCTGGAGCAAGCATACCGCCCATTGCTTGTTTCACTTCGTCAATCAATTGGTAAATGATTGAGTAGTAACGTAGATCAACGCTTGCCGCTTCAATCGCACGACGAGCTGATGCATCCGCACGTACGTTAAAGCCAAGGATGATAGCGTTAGACGCTTCAGCAAGTACTGCATCTGTCTCAGTGATACCACCAACACCAGAACCCACGATGTTCACTTTCACTTCGTCAGTAGAAAGTTTCAGTAGTGAGTCTGCAATTGCTTCTACCGAGCCCTGTACGTCTGCTTTTAGTACAACGTTCAGCTCAGCCACTTCACCCGCAGCCATGTTAGAGAACATGTTCTCAAGTTTGGATTTCTGCTGACGCGCCAGTTTCACTTCACGGAACTTACCAGCGCGGTAGTTAGCAACTTCACGTGCTTTACGCTCGTCACGGACAACCGTGGCTTCGTCACCTGAAGAAGGCACACCAGAAAGACCTAAGATCTCTACAGGGATAGATGGACCGGCTTCTGTGATCTCTTGACCGATTTCGTCGCGCATTGCACGAACACGGCCGTATTCTTGACCACAAAGTACGATGTCACCCTTGCGAAGAGTACCTGACTGAACCAGTACTGTAGCCACTGGACCGCGACCTTTATCTAGACGCGATTCAACCACAACACCAGACGCCATGCCTTCTTTCACAGCTGTAAGTTCAAGAACTTCAGACTGAAGAAGGATCGCTTCTAGAAGACCGTCGATGTTTGTACCCTGTTTCGCAGAGATGTGAACGAACATGTTCTCACCGCCCCACTCCTCAGGAATAACGTCGTACTGAGCAAGCTCATTCTTAACGTTATCTGGGTTCGCATCTTCCTTATCGATCTTGTTCACCGCAACGATCAGAGGCACTTCTGCCGCTTTCGCGTGCTGGATAGCCTCAACCGTTTGTGGCATTACGCCATCGTCTGCTGCAACCACAAGAACAACGATGTCCGTCGCTTGAGCACCACGAGCACGCATTGCGGTAAACGCCGCGTGTCCTGGAGTATCAAGGAAGGTAATCATACCGTTTTCAGTTTCTACGTGGTAAGCACCAATGTGCTGGGTAATACCACCCGCTTCGCCTGAAGCCACGTGTGTACGACGGATGTAGTCAAGCGTCGATGTTTTACCGTGGTCAACGTGACCCATGATGGTCACTACTGGCGCACGAGGTGTCGCTTCAGCGTGGTTATCACGATCGTTTAGAACCGCTTCTTCAAGCTCATTCTCTTTACGCAACACGACCTTGTGACCCATTTCTTCAGCGATCAATTGCGCTGTTTCTTGGTCAATCACTTGGTTGATGGTCGCCATTGCGCCCATCTTCATCATCGCTTTAATCACTTCTGTTGCTTTCACTGACATCTTGTTTGCCAGTTCAGAAACCACGATGGTTTCACCAATCACAACGTCCGCTTTTGCAACCGCAGCGGTCTTGTCGAACGCTTGTTGCATAGAAGAAGGCTTCGCTAGACGACCTTTCGCGCGGCCTTTACCACGTCCAGGGCGAGCGTTGCGTTCTTGATCATCGTTCTTGCTAGAGAGTTTCTTCTTCTTGCGACGACGACCCGCTTCTTCACGGCGATCTGCTTCATCTTCGGCTTCACGTGCGTAGTGTGAAGTCGTTACATGGTAATCTGTATTTTCCATATCACCCTTTTTCTTTTCAGCAGCAGACCAACGCTCTTTATTCTTCTCAGCCAATTCGCGAGCTTCTTCAAGCTGGCGCTGACTTTCCTCTTCAGCCTTACGCTTAGCTTCTTCTTCCTGACGACGTTTAAGCTCGTCGGCCTCTTTTCGCGCTGCTTCTTGCTTAGATTTCTCTTCAGCGCTACGTTCGTTCTGTTGTCCAGATTGACGTTTCGCCTTCTCGGTAGCGTCACGTTTGGCTTTCTCTTCTGCCTCACGTTTCGCTTTTTCTTCCGCTTCGCGTTTTGCTGCTTCTTCTGCTGCACGTTTTGCTGCTTCTTCGGCTTCACGTTTTGCTGCTTCTTCAGCTTCGCGTTTTGCCGCTTCTTCAGCTTCACGTTGAGCGGCTTCTTCAGCCTCACGTTTCGCTTCATCTTCAATTGTGCTCGCTTTCACGTAAGTACGTTTCTTACGAGTCACAACGTTGACTTCTTTGCTTTTGCCGCCACCCGCGTTAACACTCAGTGTGCTGCGAGTTTTACGTTGCAGGGTTAAGCGAGTTGGCTCAGCGTCACCATTGGTGTCGCCGTGCACTTTTTTCAGGTGAGTCAGCAGTTTCTGTTTTTCATCTTCTGTGACTTGATCTGTGCTCGCTTTTTTCATTCCTGCGTCAGCAAGTTGCTCTAATAGGCGGTCTACTGGCGTACCAATTTCTTCACTTAGTGCTTTAACGGTAATTTGCGTCATGCCGCTCCTCCTTGCTGGGAAATTATGCTTCTTCGCCGAACCAACAGATGTTACGTGCTGCCATGATCAGCTCGCCCGCACGCTCTTCAGTTAGGCCTTCAATACCTTCTAGGTCATCAATACCCTGGTCAGCAAGATCTTCCAATGTGGAGACACCTTTTGCTGCCAGTTTAAATGCCATTTCGCGTTCTAGGCCTTCAAGACCTAGTAAATCTTCTGCAGGCTCTAGACCTTCAAATGATTCTTCTTGTGCTAGGGCGATCGTGGTCAATGCTTCTTTGGCACGGCTACGTAGCTCTTCAACAAGATCTTCATCCAAACCATCAACCTCTAGTAGCTCGTTTACGGGCACGTAAGCGATCTCTTCTAGAGTCGAGAAGCCTTCTTCAACAAGCAGTTGAGCAAAGTCTTCTTCAATATCTAGGTACTTCATAAAGTTTTCGATAGACGCTTGTGACTCTTCAGCGTGTTTCTTCTGAAGATCTTCAACCGTCATCACGTTCAGTTCCCAACCCGTTAGCTGAGAGGCGAGACGAACGTTTTGACCGTTACGGCCAATCGCCTGAGCTAGGTTGTCCGCTTCAACCGCGATGTCCATTGAGTGCGTATCTTCATCAACAATGATTGAAGCAACATCAGCCGGCGCCATAGCGTTGATCACGAACTGCGCTGGGTTATCATCCCAAAGCACGATATCAATACGCTCACCACCAAGTTCACCCGATACGGCTTGAACACGCGCACCGCGCATACCCACACAGGCACCGACAGGATCAATACGCTTATCGTTGGTCTTCACGGCAATTTTTGCACGAGAACCAGGATCACGCGCTGCGCCTTTCAATTCGATGATTTCTTCTGCGATTTCTGGCACTTCAACACGGAACAGTTCTGCCAACATTTCTGGCTTAGAACGTGTGATGAATAGCTGGAAGCCACGCGCTTCTGGCGCGACGCGGTACAGTAGGCCACGTACACGGTCACCAGGACGGAAGTTCTCACGTGGTAACTGGTCATCACGCAGAATAACCGCTTCCGCGTTGTTACCCAGATCAAGAATGATGGTGTCGCGGTTCACTTTCTTCACCACGCCAGTCACAAGCTCACCTTCGTTGTCGATGAACTGTTCAACGATCTGTGCGCGCTCTGCTTCGCGAACTTTCTGAACAATCACTTGCTTCGCAGTTTGCGTCGTAATACGGTCAAACGTCACCGACTCGATTTCGTCTTCTACGTAATCGCCAACTTGCAGCTCAGGATCTTCGAATTGCGCCGCTTCTAGTGAGATCTCTTTCGTTGGATGCTCAACCTCTTCCACCACTAACCAACGGCGGAAAGTATCAAACTCACCGGTTTTACGGTCGATAGCTACGCGAACCTCGATTTCGATTTCGTACTTTTTCTTAGTCGAGGTAGCGAGTGCGATTTCTAATGCTTCAAAAATACGCTCACGAGGTACCGCTTTTTCGTTCGATACCGCTTCTGCTACCGCTAAAATTTCTTTACTCATTTTAAATAGCCTCTAAGACTTCGCTTAAAATTTAGGGATCAGGTTAGCTTTTGAAATGTTGCTTAATGCAAACTCTTCATCGTTGCCATCCACAGTAATCGTCACTGTTTCACCTTCGACAGAGTGGATAACACCTTTCCACTTACGACGGTTACCGACAGCCATTTTCAAAACGATGCTGACCTCGTGACCAATAAATTGCTCATAATGTGCCGCTTTGAAAAGTGGTCTTTCTAAACCTGGTGAAGACACTTCTAGGTTGTAAGCCACTGTGATTGGATCCTCAACGTCCATCACCGCACTGACCTGACGACTCACTTCTGCACAGTCATCGACGGTAATGCCATTTTCATGGTCAATAAAAATACGCAACGTTGAGTGTTCGCCTGCGCGAATAAATTCTAATCCAACTAACTCATAACCTGATGCTGCTACAGGAGCTTCAAGCATTTCAGTAAGTTGTCTTTCTAAACCAGTCATTTAAACCACTCCAGAAACAAAAAAAGGGCTCAGAGCCCAATTTAAATTCCAAGCAAGCTCTGAACTTTTAAAAAGTTCAGATAACAAAAAACCCCGATATAGTCGGGGTTTTTTGTTGCTGGACCCTGATACGTTAAACGATGTATTTCATCATTTAACTCGCAGTGACTATTCGACATAATCAAGCCTGCGAAAACTTGCAACATCCTAATTTTCATCAGATAAGAACTGGTCAAATCTCAATATAGGAATTGGTTGCGGGGGCCGGATTTGAACCGACGACCTTCGGGTTATGAGCCCGACGAGCTACCAAGCTGCTCCACCCCGCGTCCGACTTGTCGAGCATTATACGCTCTCCAAGGTGTTTTACAAGTTTGTAAATAATGGTGCCGAGAGAGGGACTCGAACCCTCACACCAAAGGCACTAGCACCTCATGCTAGCGTGTCTACCAATTTCACCATCTCGGCATAAATCTTACTTAAGCGAGCTATCGCTTATTGAGGAATTTCGTCACCCGTTGTAGGTGCAGGAACTTCACTCACGTCACCAGCTTGAATCACTTGACCTTGCGTTGGGTCAACCCACTGAGACTCTGTCTTGTGTGTCGACATGTTGCCAAGCACTAGGCTGATAACAAAAAATACTGTTGCAAAAATTGCAGTCATTCGGGTTAGGAAATTTCCTGAGCCGCTTGCGCCAAACACTGTGTTTGATGCGCCTGCACCGAATGAGGCTCCCATATCTGCGCCTTTACCTTGTTGAATCAGCACGAGGCCGATTACACCAACCGCTGCCAACAGGTAAATCACAAGTAGAACGGTAAACATGCTTTCCACCTATGTTCCAAATTGTTGAGCCAGCGCCGTTCTAGGAGTCGTCCCGAACAAGGCTAGCGACCTCCTCGTTGAAGGCGGAGCAATACTAGCGAAACGACATAACGCTGACAAGTGGTATTTTTGAAAAAATTGGCTTTATCGTGTCGAACGCTTAAAAAAAGGACAAAACCAAGCTTTTCGTGGATAAATCTTGTTCAAACCGCCACTTAGAGGGCGGTAAACTCCGGACTGTAGTCCACCAAGCCCTGTGCACCTTGCACTTCACCTGCTGCTAACTCTATGACTTGAAACGCGCCAGCCGGCACATCCCAACGGCAATGCAACTGATGCTTCTCTGCTGACTCGAAGCCAAAACGGCCATAATAGTTCGGATCGCCCAAGACCACACAGGCGGGATAACCAAACTCATGCAGTGACGCGAGCCCTTCTTCAACCAATTGTGTCGCGATCCCCTGATTGCGATACGCGTTCACCACCGCTAAAGGCGCGAGCCCTTGCCAGTTTTTCTCTTCACCATTAACGGTTACTGGGCTAAACAACACATAGCCGACGACGTCACCCTCATCGTTGCACGCGACCAATGACAAAGTGCGATTGCCGTTTTCTCGCAGGCTCATCACCAAGTTGGCTTCAGCGTCAGTGTCAAAAGTGGTTTGGAGTAATTTTTCGACCGACAGAATATCAGCGGGCGCTTCAGTTCGAATAAGCATGGACAACCTCTTTGTTTAAGGTCTCAGATTGTACGCCTTTCTGAACAAAGTCGGCCAGTTGATTCATGCACATTTGCAAGGGTTTAGGTAAAAGCGTGAGATCAACACTGTCCATCAAGTTTTTGACTTCCAGACCAAGCTCGGTATCCCCTTCAATAGAGAGGCGGCGTTGGAAAAAGAGCGTATCGGGATCTTCTTTACGACCTGCAATCAACACCAAATCATTGAGGTTGCCGCTGAAGGTCACGTCGGCGGTCATCGGAGTATCAGCAACCTGTAGCTGTTCATCTTGATAACTGATGAACCAGCAGAGATCGAGATCTTTGATCGCGACTTTAAGCCATTTGTCTTGCAAGAAGTCAAAATCGCCGTCTTCGAGGGCTTCTTTAAACACCGTGTTTAGTCCATCCAACAAGGCTCTTTTTTGAACAAAATGAGGCAAGAAGTGGATTGGAGATCGCAAAATTGATGCGGCATTACGAACTAGCTGAGTGCGAATCTTGTTAATCACGCTGATGATCCGTTAATTTGTCAAACACAACTAGCCATCATAGTGGATGTCACTGAGAGAAATCCTGTTATTTATCAAAAAACAGTCTTTATCCTTATCTTCCTTGTCATCACGTCACAAAGGTCGTTATAGTTGTATTGACGTCTTAGTAAATATGCCGCTTACTAAGAAGAATCCTCGGAGAACTGGTACAAACTTGATGCTCTCGCAACAACTTCAGCATTGGTTTACAAAAATAACGGCGAAGAGTCCGTTTTTTTTTGCGATCTTAGACAACCAACATCACTATGCTTTGGTGAATGGGCGTTACTGCGACCTTTCTGGCCTCACGCCTGCGGAAATGGTCGGAATGTGCGACAGCGAAATTCTTGGTAAACAGTTCTACCAACAGCTCAAACCCTATTATGAGCGGGCGTTTAATGGCGAAACGTTAGAGGCAGAAATCACCCTTGATGACATCGACCTAGAAACCAGCGTTCATTTCAGTCTGACTCCCGTTGAGACTGAAGGCAAAGTCGAACACATCGTCTTTCATGCCATCGATACCTCTGAAAAACAAATTTTGGTTCGCTCTCTCGAAGAGTCAGAAGGTAAATTCAGCACCTTAACCACGATACTGCCAGATGGATTACTGCTGGTCGAAGATGACTGCATTCTGTCGGCCAATCCCGCAGCGCTGCGTCTACTCGGTTTTGAAATGATTCAAGAACTGCTGGGCGAAAGCTTCTCTCGCCTGTTTGTCGACGAGAAAACCAAGACCGTCTTTGCCAAATCGCTAGAAAACCAGATCGTCAAAGCGCCTTTGGTCTGTTTAACCGGGCCGCGCTGTGGTTTTGAGCGTAAAGTCCAGCTACACGCAGGCGCAACCAAACTGCTTGGTGGCAACACCCAAATCGTGCTGATTCAAGATGCCGAAGTGAGTAACAAAACACTCTCACCAACCAGTAAAGAGGATGCGCACCTCGACTCACTAACCGGTCTCTACAACCGCTTTGGGTTTACCAAGCGCCTTGAGCAACTGATTCACAACGAAACGCCGTTGATTATGCTCTATCTAGACATTGATAACTTTAAAAATATCAATGACTCACTGGGTCATCACATCGGTGACAAAGTGATCAAAGAAGTCTCATCAAGACTAAAACGTCTCTTGCCTCCCCAAGCGATTTTGGGGCATCTGGGCGGTGATGAATTTGGCCTTATTCTGCCCGAGCCAGAAAACAACCGCATGGCCGAGATGCTCTCTGAGCGTATTATCTCGCTGATTAACCAACCTTTTGATTTGCACCACTTTAGTAAGCGCTTAGCCTGCTCTATCGGCAGTGTTGCGTATCCAGGCGATGGCAACGACGCACGCATTTTGTTGCAAAATGCAGACACCGCGATGTACGAAGCGAAAGATCGCGGCCGAAATCGTTTGATCAAATTCAACGATCAAATGAACAAAGAAGCGCGGATGCGCCTTTGGCTCGAAATTGAGCTGCAAAAAGCGCTCCAGCAAAACGGGTTAGAAGTCTGGTATCAGCCGAAAGTGAACGCGCGCGATTTTAGTATCAATGGCGCCGAGGCACTGATCCGTTGGAAACATCCCGTTGAAGGCTACATCAGCCCTGGCGCCTTTATTCCGGTGGCCGAGCGCGCTGGATTGATTGAGCACCTTGGACGCGTGGTGATGCGTGATGTGTTCAATACGGTCAAACGCTGGAAGCTACAAGGCATTTTGCCGGGACGTGTCGCCATCAACTTGTCACCCGAGCAGTTTGGCAACCCTAAGCTTATCGACTACATGGAAAAGCTCTTGCGTACCACTGAGCTGGACCCTAACTGCATCACCTTTGAGTTGACTGAAAGCGCCGTTATGAGTGACAGCGAGCACACGCTACAGATGCTCAACGCGATCAAAAAGCTTGGTTTTTCCTTGTCGATTGATGACTTCGGTACCGGCTACTCGTCACTCTCTTATTTGGCACGCTTTCCGATTGATGAGCTCAAAATAGACCGTGCCTTTATCACCGACATCGACACGCTACCTAAGCAGATCACCGTCATCGAGAACATCATAAATCTCGGTAAATCGTTGAACTTAACCGTGGTGGCCGAAGGGGTAGAAACCCAACAGCAAGCGACCTTGCTCTCTAATCTCAATTGTCATTCGATTCAGGGTTTCCACTTTCACCGCCCTCAACCGAAACAGGACATTGAAGAGCTGTTCGCGCAAAACCGCCGCCACAAGAATTAACCCTGCGGTATTTTTTTACCACTAAGTGATTATTTTCAGAGCGAATTCGCTCAAACCTGCCTCACATCAAATTTGCTATTCATAAACCTTCATAAAATGCCCAGCATACTTTGACACCTCTTCGCCCACGCCTTGGACGTGGCGGATTAAGAACGGGTAATGTGCAATGGAACTCCTATGCCCAGCAGGCAATCTTCCTGCTTTGAAAACCGCGATTGATTGCGGTGCTGACGCGGTCTACATCGGCTTTAAAGATGACACCAATGCTCGTCACTTCGCAGGCCTCAACTTTCAAGGTAAGAAGCTCGATAAAGCGGTCGACTACGTTCATGACCACAACAAAAAAATTCATATTGCGTTGAATACCTTTGCTCATCCAAATGGGTTTGAACGCTGGACCAACGCCGTCGATCGTGCAGCCGATTTAGGCGTGGACGCCTTGATCGTCGCAGATATTGCTGTGCTCGATTACGCCGCCAATCGATACCCAGATCTTGAGCTGCACTTGTCGGTCCAAGCTTCAGCCACCAATGTTGCCGCAATCGAATTCTACCAACAGAACTTCAACGTCAAACGTGTCGTGCTGCCTCGTGTTCTCTCTATTCATCAGGTAAAACAGCTGTCTCGCAACATCACCTCAGATGTCGAACTGGAAGTGTTTGCCTTTGGCAGTTTGTGCATTATGTCGGAAGGTCGTTGCTACCTCTCCTCATACATGACAGGAGAGTCCCCCAATACCGTTGGTGCCTGCTCGCCCGCGAAATACGTCCGCTGGCAAGAGACCGAGCAAGGATTAGAATCACGCCTCAATGATATCCTGATTGATCGCTATCAAGCGGGCGAAAACGCTGGCTACCCTACCCTGTGCAAAGGGCGTTTTGACGCAGAGATCGCAGGAGAACACAAGCGCTATCACGCCCTTGAAGAGCCGACCAGCTTGAATACTTTGTCTATGCTACCTGAGCTGTTTGCGGCAAATGTGGCTTCGGTCAAAATTGAAGGACGCCAGCGCAGCCCTGCGTACGTCGAGCAAGTCACGCGAACATGGCGCGCTGCCATTGACCGCTACCAATCCGCGCCAGAGCAGTATCAGGTGGAACCGCAGTGGGATGCAGCCCTTGCGAATGTTTCCGAAGGAACACAAACCACACTGGGTGCATACCACCGTAAATGGCAGTAGAGACTGATATGGAAAACACGATGAAATACGCCCTTGGCCCCTTACTCTACTTCTGGCCAAAGCAGAACGTTGAAGACTTTTATCAACAAGCGAAGCAGAGCGATGCGGATATTCTCTACTTAGGCGAAAGCGTCTGCTCTAAACGACGTGAGATGAAACCTAGCCACTGGTTTGGCTTGGCGCAAGAGCTGAGCCAAGCAGGTAAACAGGTGGTGCTCTCCACCATGGCACTGCTTGAAGCGCCGAGTGAAGTCAACGTGATGAAAAAGTACATCGACAATGGCGACTTCGCTATTGAAGCGAATGATGTCTCCGCGATTCAGCTCGCCTCACAACACAAAGTGCCTTTTGTGGTCGGCCCTGCGGTCAATACTTACAACGCCCACACGTTAAAGCTGTTCCTTAAACAAGGGATGATCCGCTGGTGCATGCCCGTTGAGCTCTCGCGAGAATGGCTCTCAAACACCTTATCGCAATGTGAGGATCTAGGCATTCGCGGCCAATTTGATGTTGAAGTGTTCAGCCACGGTTACCTGCCTTTGGCCTATTCAGCGCGCTGTTTTACCGCGCGTGCGGAAAACCGCGCCAAGGATGACTGCGAAACCTGCTGCATAAAATACCCGACGGGTCTCAAGGTACGCAGCCAGGAGGGGCAAGAGGTCTTCAATCTCAATGGCATTCAAACGCAATCCGGTTATTGCTATAACTTGGTCAATGACTTGCCGAGCATGCAAGGCTTGGTCGATGTGGTGCGCTTAAGCCCACTCGGATTGGAGACCTTTTCACACGTCAGCGAGTTTAAAGCCAATGAACAAGGTCAAAAACCTCAGATGTTGCACGATCGCCAATGCAATGGCTACTGGCATCAAATTGCTGGGCTTAAAGTGAAAAACATCACTTAACGTGTAGATAGCCATCACCTTTGCATCACTTCACAGCTGAAAATCGCTACCGATAGCGATATAGTGGTGCGATAAGTTGTAGTGATGACACAAGGTTTTTAATGCAGTTTGGTAATGGTAGAGGTGCACAGGAAGGCTTTACTCTTATTGAGTTGGTCACTGTGATTATCATTCTCGGTATATTGGCAGTGGCGGCACTGCCTAAGATGTTGAACCTTTGGACAGACAGCCGTATCCGCGTATTGGAACAGATCGAAGTCAGTGTTGAAACCGCTAACAACCTCATCAATATGAAATCTCAGATGCCAAGTTACTCTACTCAAGCAGTACCGAATCGAGATGATTTATTGGACATCGATCTCGATGGCAATGGCGAGTTTGACATCCGCCTGAAGTGGAATTACCTCGACAATACCGATATTGAAAAACGCATCGTGCTTGATGAGAGTTTCGTGATTGAGTACGAAGGAATCTCTGAGACCTACATCGGCTATGACTTTGATGATGACGGGCAAAGTAAAGATGACAACTGCTACTTCCAGTACACTCAAGCCAGTGATGCCAGTACCCCTCCGGTCTATCAAACCGTGACCTCAGGTTGCTAATCTCCTATCACACTATGAATAAAGCCATCGCATTACGATGGCTTTATTCATTATTGGGTCGCCTCTATGGCTTGCTGCTTCGCTTTGGCGAGCTGTTCCGCTTTCACTTGGTTATAAATCCGGCTCAGTTCCAAGAAAGAGTAGCGGTGCTCGACATACTCATACACATTGAAGGAGATCGCGAGCTTATATAAAGAGATTGCACTAGCGAAATCCCCTTCGCTTTGATAGCGCTTGCCTAGGTAGAAATACGCTTCAGTGAGACGCTGAGCCAGCAACGTGTTATCACGGGTTCCCGCTAAGATCGCTTTAAACGCTTGCTGCTCCGACACTTCACCTAACGTGATCGCTACCAGCACCCATCCCCACTGCTCATCTCGGTCATGATAACGCTCAAGCAAGGTCGTACGGGCTTGCTCTGGTGCGCGCTCCGCTTCAATGATGTAGAGCCACAGCGCTCGAAACGGATCACTCGGCTCCTCGGCAAAATGCTTGTTCATGTCTTCAAGCGCAAGATCAAGTCGATCGCCATAGTACAAGGCAATAGCTCGATTGCGCGCCGCATAAGAGTTCTCAGGATCGAGCTCTAACGTCGAATCGAACGCATCGTACGCTGCGTCGAATTCACCAATTTGGGTAAAGTAGACGCCAAGCAGGTTAAACAGATCGGGCTGCGCGGGATTGAGTGACAAGGACTGATTGAAATCGAGTCGAGCTAAGTCACGCAGACCAACACTGTCATAGTAGTTTCCACGCTCATAAAGCATCTTCGCCCGCACATCATCATTCAGATCCGTACGTTGCAGTAACTGGCTCAAACGCGCTATTTGCACTTCCTGTTGAACACTGGCTTGCAGAGGGACAGCCATGGGAGGGTAGAGCCACTCCGCATTTTGGTGAGACTGAGTGGCACAGCCTGCGGTAATGAGAAGGGTCAGGCCTAGAGTTGCGGTTTGAAACCATTTCACAAATAGATACTCCTGTAGCTAAGCGAGGCTTAGCGAAATCCCTGAAAATAATAAAGGGAGCGTAATGCTCCCTTTATAACATGCTTTTAGAGTAATAATCTAATTTACACCCTTAGGTGGCAAACTCGATTATGCGTCAGACGCTGGCTTCTCTTCTGCCGCTTCTTCCGTTTTCTCTACCGCTTCTTTCATGCTTAGACGAACGCGGCCTTGACGGTCAATCTCAAGCACTTTCACTTGAACTTCTTGACCTTCAGCAAGGTAGTCAGAAACTTTCTCTACACGCTTGTCAGCAATTTGAGAGATGTGTACTAGACCATCTTTACCCGGCAGGATAGTAACGAAAGCACCAAAGTCTGCAAGACGAGCCACTTTACCTGTGTAGATACGGCCCACTTCAACTTCAGCCGTGATCTCTTCGATGCGGCGGATAGCTTCTTTCGCTGCCGCGCCTTCCGTTGCTGCAATCTTGATAGTACCGTCGTCTTCGATTTCGATAGTTGTACCAGTCTCTTCAGTTAGAGCACGGATAACTGCACCACCTTTACCGATCACGTCTTTGATCTTCTCTGCGCTGATCTTCATGGTGTGAATGCGAGGAGCGAATTCAGAGATGTCTTCACGAGCACCAGAGATAGCTTCATCCATTACAGATAGGATGTGCTTACGTGCACCTTGAGCTTGGTTAAGCGCAATTTGCATGATCTCTTTAGTGATACCTTCGATCTTGATGTCCATTTGAAGTGCTGTGATACCCGTGTTAGTACCCGCTACTTTAAAGTCCATGTCACCTAGGTGGTCTTCGTCACCAAGGATGTCAGAAAGAACAACAAAGTCGTCGCCTTCTTTTACAAGACCCATTGCGATACCCGCAACAGAAGACTTGATTGGCACACCTGCGTCCATAAGAGCAAGAGAAGTACCACATACCGAAGCCATTGAAGAAGAACCGTTAGATTCCGTGATTTCCGATACCACACGTACTGTGTATGGGAATTCATCAACAGAAGGCATAACAGCTGCAATACCGCGTTTAGCCAGTTTACCGTGGCCGATTTCACGACGCTTAGGAGAACCTACAAAACCCGTTTCACCAACACAGTATGGAGGGAAGTTGTAGTGTAGTAGGAAGTGATCTTTACGCTCACCAGTTAGCTCGTCGATGATTTGAGCATCACGCTGCGTACCTAGCGTCGCCGTCACTAGCGCCTGAGTTTCACCACGAGTGAATAGTGCGCTACCGTGAGTACGTGGAAGCACACCAGTACGTACGTCTAGCGCACGAACCATGTCTTTTTCACGGCCGTCGATACGTGGGTTGCCCGCGATGATGCTACGGCGAACCACTGTCTTCTCTAGATCGTGGAAGATAGTGTGGATTTCTTTGGTGTTTGCTTCTGGATCTTCAGCAAGCAGCACTTCGTTCACTTCACCTGCGATAGCGTGGATACGGTCGTAACGCGCCATCTTCTCAGTGATTTGGTATGCTTCAACCAATTTCGCTTCAGCCAGTTCTGCGATACGGTTTTTAAGCGCTGTGTTCTCTTCTGGTGCAACCCAATCCCAAGCTGGTGTTGCCACTTCAGCTTTGAATTCGTTGATTGCAGAGATCACGGCTTGCTGTTGATCGTGACCAAACACAACCGCTGCTAGCATCTCTTCTTCAGTTAGGTTATCCGCTTCTGATTCAACCATCAGTACCGCAGATTCCGTACCCGCAACCACTAGGTCTAGCTTAGACGTTTCTAGTTCAGTGTTGCTTGGGTTAAGAACAAGTTGACCGTCGATGTGACCAACACGCGCTGCACCGATAGGACCGTTGAACGGAATACCAGAGATAGCAAGTGCTGCAGACGTACCAATCATTGTTGGGATGTCTGGTTGAACGTCTGGGTTCACAGAGACAACCGTTGCAATCACTTGTACTTCGTTTTTGAATGCATCTGGGAATAGAGGACGGATTGGACGGTCGATCAGACGAGCCGTCAGTGTTTCGCCTTCAGAAGGACGACCTTCACGCTTGAAGAAGCCACCTGGGATTTTACCCGCAGCGTAGGTACGCTCTTGGTAGTTTACTGTTAGAGGGAAGAAGTCTTGACCTTCAACCGCTTCTTTTTTACCTACGACAGAAACGAATACCGCGGTATCGTCCATAGTGACCATAACGGCAGCCGTCGCTTGACGTGCGATAACGCCAGTCTCTAGAGTAACTGTGTGGTTACCGTACTGGAACGTTTTAACAACTGGTTTTTCGAACATTGTTTTTCCTTGTAACTAAGCCCATGTTGGCGCTTAGATTGTGTTAACTCACACTCAAGGCATTACGAATCGCGACTAGTAAAAACGAACTGTACCCAAGGATGCGTTTACATCGGACATCGAATTCACTTTTAATAGCCGCGACCTTTTGGTCGACGAGGTTGACTGTAATGCTATGAGCTTAAAGGTGACAGTCTGATCGTACAAAATAGCCAATCAAAACTATGCGGGGCGTAGTATAGCGAGATTAATTCGGTTTGGCTAAATTTAGCCAACAAAAAAGGGGCACAAAGCCCCTTTTTCGACAAACTGCTAAGCAGTCGCTGATTAGCGACGTAGACCTAGGCGAGCAATAAGATCTTGGTAACGACCTAGATTTTTGCCTTTTAGGTAGTCTAGTAGTTTACGACGGCGAGAAACCATACGTAGAAGACCACGACGGCTGTGGTGATCGCCTTTGTGCGCTTTGAAGTGACCTTGTAGGTGGTTGATAGAAGCAGTCAGTAGAGCTACTTGTACTTCTGGTGAACCTGTATCGCCTTCAGATTGTGCGTATTCTGCAACGATTGCTGCTTTAGTTTCTGCATTCAGAGACATCATTCTCTCCTAATAAGAGTAAGTTAATATTTGTGCCAGCCAATCTCTGATTCAGCCGACACGAGGAGCGCGAATTATAGGGGATGCGACTAGGCGGTGCAATAAGTATTTTGGTTATCAAGGGTTGCAGCAATGGTGGATGCGGTAGCGCCGCGGCAACAAAGGGTGCCCTGCGGCATTTTTCTGATAAACTGTCGGGCAAACAGTATTCTAGTGAAAATGAACAGGATTCATTATGAAAATCGGTATTATCGGCGCGATGGCGCAAGAAGTTGCGATTCTAAAAGACGCGTTAGACAACGTCCAAACCACGACTAAGGCAGGCTGCACCTTTTATGCAGGTCAACTTCACGGTGTGGATGTCGTATTGCTGCAATCTGGCATCGGTAAAGTGGCCGCGGCCGTCGGCACCACCTTATTGATCAGTGAGCATCAACCAGACGTCGTGATCAACACTGGCTCTGCGGGCGGGTTCGACTCATCGCTAAATCTTGGTGATGTCGTGATTTCGAGTGAAGTTCGCCACCATGACGCCGATGTGACCGCGTTTGGCTATGAAATGGGCCAAATGGCCGGCCAACCTGCGGCGTTCGCAGCGGATGAAAAATTGATGGCCGTCGCTGAGCAAGCACTAGCAAAAATGGACGACAAACACGCGCTACGCGGTCTGATTTGTACTGGCGATGCGTTTGTCTGCACCGCAGAGCGTCAAGCCTTTATCCGTACCCACTTCCCATCTGTCATTGCCGTAGAGATGGAGGCTTCTGCCATTGCTCAGACGTGTCATCAGTTCGCGGTGCCTTTTGTTGTCGTCCGCGCAATCTCTGATGTTGCAGACAAAGAGTCACCGATGAGCTTTGAAGAGTTTTTACCTCTGGCTGCGCAAAGCTCTTCGGAAATGGTGATCAATATGGTTCAGTTACTGAAATAAGCGCAGTGGAGCATCATGGAAGATCTGTTCACTCAATTCTACGCTGGGGGCGCACTGCTGGTAATGTGGGGCGCCCTGCTTTGCAATTGGCTGCTTCCTTTTCCCAGAGAGGCACACCCCGCCATCCTCTGGCACAAATTTGCCGAGCAGTTAGCTGAGAAGGTCAATACCCGCGCCAGCTACTCACAAAGCCTCATCTCTGGGACGCTGGCATGGGGCTTAATGATACTGCCGACACTGGCAGTCTTAATCGCGCTTAAACCTTTGGTTTGGCAACCCGCCCTATTCGAACTCGCGTTTTTGCTGCTGGCGATTGAGTGGCGCAATACCCAACGTTTTGGCCGCCTCTTTGTTGAAGCGCTCGCTCGCAATGATAAAGAGCAAGCTCGGCTGCTTATTCGTCCCTATCTCAATCGAGAAACCCGTCCGTTGTCGCTACTTGGGCTTGGGAAAGCGGGCGTAGAAACGTTGACGATGTCGTACGGACGCAATCTGATTGGCGTCTTATTTTGGTATGGCATCTCTGGTGCGACTGGCGCCTTTTTGTATCGCATGTGTGTCGAACTGGCGAGAGCATGGTCACCTTCTCGTGAATACTTTCATCCATTTGGGCTACCCGCGGTGCGCGTTGTCGCGATACTCGACTGGTTACCGCTGCGCCTTTATAGCCTCTTTATACTACTTGGTCAGCGCAGCCGTGCGACTTATCTTTTACTAAGAGAGCAAGCGAGGCAATGGCCGCTACCCGGCCCAGCTTGGTTATTGGTGAGTGTTGGCGCGAAGTTGGAGTTATCGATGGGTGGGCCTGCCATCTACCCCACTGATGCCAAACATCAAGCGAGCAAAAAGCGTATCCGAGCGAAACTCGGCGGGCGAATCGCCCCGTCAGCCATTCATGTTGCCCAAGTCCTGACTTTACTCAACCAACGATTACTCGTCTGGTTTGTGTTACAAAGCCTGATTATGGCAATGATTTATCAAGGATTCTAATGAGATTGCGCCCCCTTTTTGCGCTGTTGGTACTGACTAGCGCCCCTTCGTGGGCGATCGAGCGCATCGTCAGCTTGTCCCCTCACACCACTGAGTTGGCGTTTAGTGCTGGGCTTGGCGATAAACTGATCGGCGTCTCCGAGTACAGCGATTACCCTGATCAAGCGCAACGCATAGAGCGAGTCGCCAACTACCAAGGCTTTAAGCTCGAGAGAATCATTGCCTTGGAGCCGGATTTAATTCTCGCGTGGCCGGGCGGAAATCCCGCCAAGGAGCTCGACAAATTGGCTCAGCTTGGCTTTGATATTTATTACTCTCAAGCACACTCCATCCCGGACATCGCCGAAAACATTGAGCGCTTAGGGCAGTTTGCTGACGACCCATCGGTCGCCAAGCAGCAAGCCGAGCACTTTAGGCAAACGCTGAATGATATGGCTCAGCGCTACGACACCTCGCAACCTGTACGCTATTTCTATCAATTGAGCGAATCACCCATCATCAGTGTCGCGCAAGGAAGCTGGCCGAGCGAAGTGTTTACTTTTTGCGGCGGCGTCAATGTGTTTGAAGATGCCGCCATGCCCTACCCTCAAGTGGGAATGGAGCAAGTGCTGCTCGCCAATCCTGAGGTCATTTTTACCTCCGAGCACGCCATTGCCAATGGCAGCATGTGGCAACGTTGGCAGAGCGAGTTAACTGCCGTTCAAGCCAACAACGTATGGTCACTCCACTCAGACTGGATCAATCGGCCCACGATGCGCACCCTCAAGGCCATTGAGCAAGTGTGTGACTATTTTCAGCAGGCCCGAGAAAAACGCTAGCGATGGCGCGAGCCTTTCCCTTACAATTGCGCCTCCTGTTTTTGCTGCAAATGAAGAGAAACTCGTGTCATGGACACTATGCTGCTCTACTTTTTTGACTTATTCGGTACGGCCATCTTTGCTATCTCTGGCGTCCTGCTGGCAGGCCGTTTAAAAATGGATCCCTTTGGCGTAGTGGTACTGGGTAGTGTGACGGCCATTGGTGGTGGCACCATTCGAGATATGGCGCTGGGTGCCACGCCTGTGTTTTGGATCACCGATACCAATTACTTGTGGGTGATTTTGTCGACCTGCTTGCTGACGATGTTGATCGTCCGCCGCCCTAAGCGCGTGGCGTGGTGGATACTGCCGGTATGTGATGCGATTGGTCTGGCGGCGTTTGTCGGTATTGGCGTGGAAAAAGCCATGGTCTATCAAGATTCGGCTTTGGTGGCCGTCATCATGGGCGTGTTAACGGGTTGTGGCGGTGGCATCATACGCGACGTGTTAGCCCGAGAAGTCCCAATGGTATTGCGCAGTGAAGTGTACGCGACGGCCTGTATTGTCGGCGGCGCTTTTCACACAACCGCCCTCAGCATGGGTTACGACACCAACACCGCGTTCTTATCAGGCGTGTTGTCTACCTTGCTGATTCGTCTAGGGGCGATTCGCTGGCATTTATCACTGCCCACCTTTGCGATTAACCGCTAAATCGCGTTAAACCAACATATAGAAACACAACAAAAAGGTCACTACGATGAGTGACCTTTTTGCTTAATCTAACGCCGAGCTAGACTTTATTTTTGCACGCGGCGTAGGACCTGCTTCAGTGCGTCGAAATCGTTGCCTAAATCTTCAGACAAGAGTTCCATCGCGGCATGTTTGGCGAGGGGGCCTGGCAGTTCGATGTCGGTATCCAGAATCTCATCAACCACTTCTTTGAATTTGGCAGGATGAGCGGTACAAAGGAATAACCCCGTTTCGCCCTCTTGAAGCAGCTCATCCAATACGCGGTAAGCAATCGCGCCGTGTGGCTCACATAAGTAACCCAAAGAATGCAACGCTTTGACTGACTGAGCACTTTGGTCATCAGAAACAGCGCCTTTACCTAGCGTCTCCAAGCCCCACTCTTTGACGCGGCATAGCTCTTCGATGCGCGGCCAGTTGTTTGGCTGGCTGACATCCATCGCATTGGAGGTTGTCGCGACAGTTGGCTTAGGATCCCACTGACCGGTCTCTAGATAACGTGGCACAGTATCGTTGGCGTTCGTCGCTGCAATGAAGCGTTTGATCGGCAAGCCCAACGCTTTTGCGAGTAGACCGGCGGTAAGGTTGCCAAAGTTACCACTTGGTACTGAGATCACTAGGTTCTCACGCTCTGCTTTACTCAACTGAGCAGCCGCTTCAAAGTAGTAACAGATTTGCGCCATAAGGCGGCTGATGTTGATTGAGTTGGCAGAGTTAAGACCAATCTCTTCACGCAGCGCTGCATCATCAAAGGCTTGCTTTACTAGCGCCTGACAGGCATCAAAATCACCATCGATAGCAACAGTATGGATATTTTGACCCAAGGTACAGAACAGCTTCTCTTGCAGTGGGCTGATCTTACCTTTCGGATAAAGGATCACCACATTGATGTCTTCCATACCATAGAAGGCATGGGCTACCGCTGCGCCCGTATCACCAGATGTGGCCGTTAAAATGGTAATTTTACCGCCATCAGACACGGCTGCTAAAGATTGCGCCATAAAACGGCCGCCAAAGTCTTTGAACGCCAGCGTTGGGCCGTGGAACAACTCTAATGCGTAGACCCCATCTTTCACTTTGCTGATCGGTGCTGGGAATTGGAATGCCGCATCCACCATCGAATGCACTTGCTCTTGCGTCAGTTCATCGCCGATCAATGCCGACAAAATCTTAGTGCTACGAGAAACAAAATCCTCTGCTAAAAGCGCATCCACATCATCGAATGTTGGCAGTTCGGATGGAAAAAATAGGCCTTGATTGCGACCTAACCCTTGGCGAACGGCTTGGCCAAAGGAAACTTGTTCATCATTTTCTTTTATGTTGTAAAGCTTCATAGCTCACTTCCTGTTACTGTCGACCCTTGTTTGTTCAAACGACAAACATGGACGAATCCTTCTTCATTTTGTACGTAGTTCTGCTCGAGCCAGTGAGCAACCCGCTCGGCGACGTCTTTGTCTTTGCAAACACTAAATAGTGTGGGACCACTTCCTGAAATGCCCGTTGCTAAGGCGCCCGCCGATGCCGCGTATTTACGCGCATCCGCAAAGCCAGGCAGCAGTTTCTCACGATATGGTTCTGCGATCACGTCTTTGATCATTTTCGCAGCCAACTCAGGCTGACCCGAGTGGCACGCATGAATAAAGCCCGCCAAGTGGCGACCGTGAGCAATAATATCTTGACGGCGGTACTGAGCGGGCAAAATAGCGCGCGCTTGTGCCGTCGACACTTTAATGCCCGGGTAGGCCATTACCCAGTACCAATCATCAAAACAAGGCACTTCTTGGCTGATGATACCGAGCTCTTCTAACATCAACTGCACACCACCTAAATAGCAGGGAGCAACGTTGTCGTAATGGATACCACCGGAAATCTGACCTTCCATTTCCCCCATCAACGCTAGTAGTTCGGTTTCATCTAAAGGCTGTCCATGAAAACGGTTAAGCGCATCCAATGCCGCGACAATAGAACAAGCGCTTGAGCCAAGCCCTGAACCAATCGGCATGTTTTTCTCTAACGTCATCTCAACCGGCAATACGGTCTGCCCTTTTTTGTCCAGCTCTCGCGAGAACACTTGCCAGCAGTGATAGACAATGTTCTCTTTCGCATCACTCGGCAGCTTATCGACGAAGCGACCTGCGGTGCGTAGGTCAAACGCGTCATTCCCAGCTTTCACCAATACACGATCACCAAGTAAGGTGCCATCCACAGGTGACACCGCGGCGCCAAGCACATCAAAACCCACACTGACGTTACCAATTGACGCTGGGGCGTATACCACTACATCCATACTACGACTCATTACACTACACCCCTAATTTCCAGCCAAGTGTACGCATCACGTCAGCAAAGACGCCCGCGGCAGTCACTTCCGTGCCCGCACCATAGCCACGTAGAACCAAAGGAATGGGCTGATAGTAACGGCTGTAAAACGCCAGCGCATTTTCACCATCTTTGATTTTGAACATAGGGTCGTTCTCATCAACCGCCGCCATGCTAACGCGGCACTCTCCATCTTTGATTTCACCGACGTAGCGCAGTACTTTACCCTCTTGGGCAGCCTGCTTTGACAGTTCTTGGAAATAAGCGTCCGCTTGAGGAAGACGTGCCATGAACTCGTCTACCGTACCTGAATCATCAAAGCCTGGCGGCAGCGCCTGATCGACCACGACATCTTCAAGCTCAAGATTCATACCCGCTTCACGAGCCAAGATAAGCAGCTTACGTGCGACATCCATACCGGACAAGTCGTCACGTGGGTCAGGCTCGGTAAAGCCATTCTCTTTAGCGATATTGGTCGCTTGGCTCAACGTCATGCCTTCATCCAATTTACCGAAGATAAAAGAGAGAGAGCCCGACAAAATACCGGTGAAGCGCTCAAGTTCGTCACCCGCTGAAATCAGATTTTGCAGGTTTTCTATAACTGGAAGGCCGGCACCAACGGTTGTTTCGTACATTAGCTTACGACGAGAGCTACGCGCGACATCGCGTAACTGATGATAATAAGCCATGCTCGCCGTATTGGCTTTCTTATTCGGAGTAACGACGTGGAAACCCGCCGCCAAAAAGTCCGCATATTGGTTAGCAATCGCTTCGCTCGAGGTGCAATCAACCAAGACTGGGTTGATGATGTGATTACGTTGAACGGTTGAGATAAGGCGCGCTAAGCTGAACTCTTCGCTTGCGCCATTCATACGATCACGCCAGTGATCCAAAGGCAGTCCATCACTATCAAGTAGCAAACCTTTACTATTGGCAAGGCCGCAGACACGAAGCACGATGCCTTTTTCTGCTAACTTGGCTTGTTGACGCTCGATTTGATCCACCAGCTCACCGCCCACACCGCCGACACCGACAATAAAGACATCAAGGAAGTGCTTTGAGTTAAATAGATTTTCATGACACGCTTTGATCGATTCAGAGATCTTATCTTCTGGAATCACCGCCGAGATTGCACGCTCAGAGGAACCTTGTGCAATCGCAACAATATTGACGTTCACTTCCGCAAGCGACGAGAAGAACTGAGAGGCCACACCGCGTGATGTGCGCATGCCATCGCCCACTAGGGTCACAATGGCAACGTTATCAATAAAATCTACCGGCTCGAGCAAGCCATCTTTCAGCTCCAACTCAAATGCATCAGCGAGCGCTTTTTGCGCCAGCGCTTTATCTTGCGCTTCGATACAGAAGCTGATGCTGTACTCTGACGATGACTGAGTGATCAAGACGATAGAGACGCCCGCCGATGACATGGCACCAAACACACGACTCGCCATGCCCACCATACCTTTCATACCGGGACCTGAGACGTTAACCATAGTCAAATCGTTGAGCGTAGTGATGCCTTTGATCGCCAGCTTGTCTTCGCCCGTATCTTGGCCAATCAAGGTACCTGCACCTTGGGGGTTAAAACTGTTTTTGATGAGGCAAGGAATATGAAATTGAGCAATCGGTGCAATCGTTTTGGGATGCAGTACAGACGCGCCAAAGTACGACAATTCCATCGCTTCTTGGTAACTCAGTGACTTAAGCAGACGCGCATCATCAACTAAACGTGGATCGCAGTTGTAGACACCGTCAACATCTGTCCAAATCTCGCAGCAATCGGCACGCAAACATGCCGCCAGCACTGCGGCAGAGTAGTCCGAGCCATTGCGGCCCAACGTGACCAACTCACCTTTGTCATTGCCCGCGGTAAAGCCCGGCATAATATTGACATGGCCTTGTGGAAGCGGATTCTGACGAAAGTTCTGAGTGGAAATCTCCACATCTACCATGGCTTCAAGTGGCTCACCTTTTGCAAAAAGGTACTCAACCGGATCGATCAAGCTTGCCGCTTGACCTTTCGCTTCCAAGACCGCTTTCATCAATTGAATCGAGACGCGCTCACCTTTGCTGATGATGCGAGCATTCACGTTATCAGGACACATACCCAGTAGGTTGATGCCGTGAACAAATTGACGCAGTTGAGAGAGGGAGGTTTTCACTTGATGGTTGTAGGCACTACCATCGATCGAAGGCAGCACTTGTTTGATGTCTTGGAACAGGTCGCGGAACGAATCTTCAAGCTCGGCGATTTGCAGTTCAGACTCTCCGTTTTTCAACGCTGATTCAATCACAGCCACGAGCTTGTTGGTTGTTTTACCCGGTGCGGAGAGCACCACGGCCACTTCTTCTTGTTGGGCATTATTGGCAATGATATCCGCCGCTCTTAAGAAGCGGTCGGCGTCCGCCAACGACGAACCGCCAAACTTTAATACACGCATCCCTTCCTCCAAATGATAATAAATGGGTATAAAAAAAGGCCTGTATCTTGTTGGATACAGGCCTTTTTTTGAATTTCCTTCGCTTAGCAGCCTGCCCCAACATAAATAGTGTCGGTAATAATAATGGTTGTGGTCATTACTGAGCTGTTAAACATATTTGATTCTACTTGATGTGTTTGCTTCACATAGGTTTAACCTATTTGTGAATAGTGAGTCAACGAAAACTTGCTATTTTTTCATTTGCTTATTCTTGCACCAGGTTCACATCTGCCGACCATAGCAATCAGGCACATAACAAATCATCCACAGACGCTCTGCCTAATAACCAAATGCTATATAATTTCTGCTCAATACGGTGCACTTTTGTGCTTTAATGATAATTACCCTTCCGTTATGACTTGAAGGACAATACACCTCAAGCGTAACGTGGGCAGTGGAGAAAACAGCACGAATCAATCGAGCGACAACGAAACAACCATAAGCTAAGGAGTGGCGTATGAAAACGACAATCGGCCTCTTGCTGCTGCTTACTACTTTTTCGTCTGTTGCCGCCACCTTGCCCCCCTTGCCTGCCTCGCAACACACGTCACCGCACAAGCTCTTCCTTTCGAGTGAAAATGACAGCTTAGATTTTGACTCTTGGAAAATTGATGGCGGGTACTCTTATTCTCTGTTCGACAACATCGATCTCTATGTCGGTGCGCGTCTCAATCAAAGTGACACAAACAGTGAATCAGGATTTCTTAGTGGGGTGAGTTACCAGCTTACGCCGCGTCTCTCTGTAAAAAGTACTTTGCACTCTTACAGCATAGAAAGTGTGGATGAAGGGAAACGTCAGCCAGCGCTCTCAGCCGAAGTCTCTAGCCGAATGAAGCTGACTGAAAACCTCGATATTCATGCCACTCTCGATTATCAAGAGTGGCAACAAGGCGTTGAGGTCGGGTTAGGCTTTCGCTTCTAACTCCACTCTAACGCCTCAGAAGACATCAAGACGCCATTCCAATCCGCGTAAATATAGTCGCCCGGTTGAATCATCTGATTTTGTATGGTGAGGGTCACGTTGACTTCACCCGCACCGCGCTTCTCAGTCTTGAAAGGACAGGTGCCTAGCGCTTTTATGCCTAGCTCCATTTCAGCCATTGTCGCGACATCACGTACCGCCCCATTAACAATGACCCCTTCCCAATTGTTTTCGATCGCCATGATCGCCAATTGATCGCCGAGTAGCGCTTTTTGACACGAACCATGCCCATCGACTACCAGCACCTTTCCGCTGCCATCTTGACTCAGCATGTCTCGCACTTTGGAATTGTCGTGATAACAACGAATAGTGACGATCTCTCCCCAAAAAGCCAACTTACGGCCAAAGCTTTGAAGCGGTAACTCAAGCAGTGTCACTTTATCTTCGTGCTGATCACAAATATCAGGCGTAATATCCATTGTATATCCTCCATGAAACATTCAATTGTTAAAACTGATTCTCTGACGTTCGCCTCGTAACCCCAGAGGGTAAATCGACCTTTATAGGCATCGAGTGCGCCACTGCCCTAGCGATTCTTGTCGACCATCAGGCAAACAAGACACCAAGATCAACGTCTCTCCTTGGACGTAGTAAATGGCATTTTGCCCAAAACGGTTGGCCAATGAAAGCGCGGTTTGCATCGGCATCGTCACCGCCAAGCTCTCTTCGCTCCATTCAAAACGGCGATCCCCCACCAAGATTTCACTCCATGCTGCGCCGCCTAGACTTGTGATCATCGCCTGCTGGCGAAGGCGATTTTGCTCTAAGGTAAGGCGCTGGCTGGCGGGGTTCCACGCCGTCACGATGGCAAACGCATCACCAGGTGGCGGACTGAGAAATCGGAAAAATGGCTCGCGATAGGCTTGCCACAGCTGAGCATTGATTGTCATATCGTCAACAGTTTTACATTTACTCGAGACTATTAATATTTGTTACATTAGAACTCTTGATATAAATCAACAAAGTGATTGGAATTAACATTTCTGCATTGTTAGCATGCTGTTAACATTATAGAATCCGCTTCAACGACTAATGGGATACAGAGGACTAAGGGACCTCGCTGCAAGTCTGTTAGACACCAAGGATGGCGGGCAACTAAAGGCAGTGTAATTTTAAAGTCTTTGGTTTATTATCAACAAGACATTACCTGTATGTTATGTTTTTGCCTAGAATTTATTCTATTAGCACAGTTTTTTCACAAGTTTAGGTACCGCCAATGCAAACCCCGCACATTCTTATTGTTGAAGATGAGCAAGTAACTCGTAACACTCTAAAGAGTATTTTTGAAGCAGAGGGATACGCTGTTTTTGAGGCCAGTGACGGTGAAGAGATGCACCAGGTTCTGTCTGAGAGCCATGTAAATCTGGTGATCATGGATATTAACCTGCCTGGTAAAAACGGCCTGCTACTGGCTCGTGAGCTGCGCGAACAAGCCAATGTGGCACTGATGTTCCTAACAGGTCGTGACAATGAAGTGGATAAAATTCTAGGCCTAGAAATCGGTGCGGATGATTACATCACCAAACCATTTAACCCACGTGAATTGACCATTCGCGCTCGCAACCTGCTTAATCGTTCGATGAACGCCAGTGCCGTGCAAGAAGAAAAACGCAGCGTTGAGAAGTACCAGTTCAATGGTTGGGTACTGGACATTAACAGCCGCTCACTGGTGAGCCCAAGTGGCGATGGCTACAAGCTACCTCGTTCAGAATTCCGTGCCCTACTGCACTTCTGTGAGAACCCAGGTAAGATCCAAACTCGCGCTGATCTTCTGAAGAAAATGACCGGCCGTGAGCTTAAGCCTCATGACCGTACTGTTGATGTTACGATTCGTCGTATTCGTAAGCACTTTGAATCGGTATCAGGCACGCCTGAAATCATTGCGACTATTCACGGTGAAGGTTACCGTTTCTGCGGTGATTTAGAAGAGTAATCGACATCTCGCAGTCAACATAAAAAATGGAGCCTAAGGGCTCCATTTTTGTTGGGTATTTTTGTTATGTATCGCTCGGTTGGATCAGCCTTTTCCACCACGGATGGCTTGAATGATTTCTGTGGTCGAGCAACCGTCTTCAAAATTGAGCACTTTGACTTCACCGCCGTTAGCAATCACCTCAGCTCCACCAGCAATCTCTTCCGGCTTGTAATCACCGCCTTTGACAAGCAGGTCTGGCAATACCGTAGCAATCAAGCGTTGCGGCGTATCTTCACTGAACGGCACTACCCAGTCGACGGCACCGAGCCCTGCCAGTACGGCCATGCGGCGATCGGTTGGGTTGACAGGTCGACCTGGGCCTTTGAGGCGTTTTACCGACTCATCAGTATTGACGGCTACGATCAAACGATCGCCGAGCTCCGCCGCATGATTGAGGTAAGAGACATGGCCGGCGTGCAAGATATCGAAACAGCCATTGGTCATGACCACTTTCTCGCCTTTCTGTTGCGCCTGCTTAACGGCAGTAATTAACGCTTTCTCGCTGATCACTCCGTAATCGGTATCTTGGCTGCCATGTACAGCTTCGGCAAGCTCGATGGTTGATACCGTAGAAGTACCCAGCTTACCCACCACAACGCCTGCGGCGGCATTGGCCAACGCACACGCTTCATCCAACGCTTTCCCTGACGCAACGGAGGCAGCCAACACGGAAATCACCGTATCGCCAGCCCCCGTCACATCAAACACTTCTTTCGCTTGAGTGGGAAGATGGAATGGCGCTTGACCGCGACGTAGCAAGGTCATACCGTGCTCACTGCGCGTCACCAAGAGTGCGTCCAAGTCAAACTGCTCGATAAGGGCTAAGCCCTTTTCCACCAAGTCGTCATCGGACTTCACTTTACCTACCACATGCTCAAACTCTGCCATGTTAGGTGTCAACAAAGTTGCGCCGCGGTAGCGTTCAAAATCTGCCCCTTTCGGGTCGATAAAGACAGGTACGTTTGCCGCTCGCGCTTTTTGAATGTACTGCTGGACGTGCTCGAGCGCGCCTTTGGCGTAATCCGACAACACCACCGCTTTGACGTTGGGCAGTACTTTCTCCATACGGGCAAGCACTAGTGACGGGTCTACACCTTCAAACTTGTCTTCAAAATCGAGACGAATCAGTTGTTGCCCTCGGCTCATCACGCGCAGTTTTGTGATGGTTGGATACTCGGCCAAACCAACAAAATCGCAGGTCACGTTCAGCGCCGTCAGCGTATCACTCAACACCTGAGCTGGCTCATCAATACCCGTTAGACCGACGATGTGCGCATGTCCGCCGAGTGACGCAATGTTCATAGCAACGTTGGCGGCCCCACCTGGACGCTCTTCGTTATTTTCTACTTTAACCACAGGCACCGGTGCTTCTGGTGAAATACGGCCAGTCGGTCCGTACCAGTAGCGATCCAGCATTACATCACCAATGATTAAGACACCAGAATCCTTGTAGTTCGGCAGGATAGGTTTCATCAACGATCTCCAAAATTAAATTCTCGCGAGAGTTTAGCACAGCGTCATACCACCCTAAACCCTTGCCTTGATGCCAAATTGTCGGAATTGGGCGATTTTCTGCCAGCCACCGCGTATCGGCTTTGTCACTTTAGTAAACCTTAAGAGGCCGACTCCAAACTTAACCACTGCGCCCATATTCTCTGCACCAGCGCACGCTCGTCGGTAAATTTATCTTGCGTGACATCGGCGTCAAGGTTGAGCAGATTGCGGTGATGAATTTGGTCGCGCATGGTGGTGTAGGCGTGAGTCAGCGCCTGCGCCGAAGATTCCTCAAGCACACCTTGCGCCATCATGGATTCGAAAATACGGACGTTATCACTCCAACGCGTGAGTTTTGGCTTCTCATGGCTATAGCGAAGCACCAAATATTGCGCTAAAAACTCCACATCCGTGATACCGCCTGGGTCTTGTTTGAGCATAAAGCGGCCAGGCTTTTTCCCACCCAGATGATCGCGCATTTTTTCTCGCATCTCGGCGACGTCTTTGCGCAAACTGGCTTCATCGCGCGGCGTCGCCAAGACCTCATGGCGCGTTTTAGCAAATGCAGCCTGTAGCGGCTCATCACCGTAAATCATGCGGGCGCGCACTAGAGCTTGATGCTCCCATGTCCACGCCTCTTGATGCTGATAATCATCAAAGGCGTCGGCAGGGCTAACCAATAAACCAGAGATACCGGATGGCCTTAAGCGGGTATCCACTTCATACAAAATCCCCGACGCTGTGCGGGTTGAGAAAATATGGATAATGCGCTGGGCAAGACGCAGATAAAACTGGCGCCCATCAATCTCTTTTGCGCCATCGGTGTAGACGTTCACTGGGCAGTCGTGCATGAACACGATATCCAGATCCGAGTTATAGCCCAGCTCCCAGCCTCCCACTTTGCCATAGCCAACGACCGCAAAGCCTTTGCCCTCTCTCTCTTTGAGGTGCGTCGGCTCACCGTACTTCTCAGCCATTTGTAGCCAAGCTTGATGGACGACAGACTCAACAATGGCTTCGGCTAGGTAGGTTAAGTGATCACTCACTTTCATGACAGGCAAGGCACCGGCAATATCGGCGGCGGCAATACGCAAGATGCAAATCTGTTTAAATTGACGCAGCGCCTCCATCTGCTGCTCCATATCATCCTCTGGGATACGGGCAAGAAAGTCGCGCAATTCAGTGCGGTAACTATCAAGTGGGACGGGGTTATACAGCTGCTGAGGGTCAATCAGTTCGTCAAGTAAGATCGGATAGCGACCCAACAGCTCCGATATCATGGGACTGGCGGTACACAAACGTACCAGTTGCGTCAACGCGGCAGGATGTTCATCCAGCAGCTCAAGATAGGTGGTGCGTGTGACAATTTTATGCAATAGATGCAGCACTCTAGGTAAACCGAACTCTGCATCCTGATGTGAATAGATCGCAGCAAAGATCTTGGGCATCAAACGGTTGAGTACCTCACGCCCACGTGGGCCCAAGGTTTTTTTCGCCAAATCATGCTTAAATTGAATGATGGTCATCGCCATCGCACTGGCTTCTTCTCGCCCGATGTCATGAGATAAAATATGCTCCATCACATCCGGTTTTTCTGCCATATCCCACAGCTCATGAAAATGCTTGGCGACATCACTCTGCTCGTGCTCTTCTTCATCGTCACCAATTAATGCCTGAAACACATGGTGAACCCGCTGCATGTGCGCTTCTACCTCGCGCGTTAGTGCGGGCCAATCAGCAAAGCCCATCGCCGTTGCTAACTGACACTGCTCAAGGTCAGACTCTGGCAAGGTTTGCGTCTGTTTGTCGGCCATCGCTTGGAGCAGATTCTCTAAACGACGCAGAAAATGATACGCCTGAGTGAGATGGGCCACTTCATCCCTTGAGAGCAACGCCAGTGCTTCAATCCCCTCTAAGGTGACTAACAATCCACGCTGCCTTAAGCTCGGCTCTCGGCCCCCACGGATCAACTGGAACACTTGGGCGATAAATTCGATTTCGCGGATACCACCAGCCCCTAGCTTGATATTGTTGCTCAGCCCACGGCGGCGTACTTCACTGCTGATCATGGATTTCATTCGGCGCAGCGATTGAATGGCACTAAAATCGATGTAACGACGGAAAACAAAGGGTCGTAACATCTCTCGCAGCGCTTGATATTCGGGATACATCTCTCGCCCCATCACTCGCGCTTTGATCATCGCGTAGCGTTCCCAGTCACGCCCTTGCTCTTGGTAGTAATCTTCCAGCGCGGCAAAACTCATCACCAAAGGGCCACTTTCGCCGAAAGGGCGCAAGCGCATGTCAACGCGGTAACAAAAACCGTCAAAGGTGTGTTGATCGAGCGCTTTGATAATGCGCTGGCCCAAACGGGTAAAAAACTGAGCGTTAGCAATCGAACGACGGGCGCCTTGGGTTTCCCCGTTTTCTGGATAGGTAAAAATCAGATCAATATCGGATGAGAAGTTGAGCTCACCACCGCCAAGCTTACCCATACCAATGATCAACATCGGCTGTGGCTTCCCCGTCTCATCACAAGGCGTACCCCACAATTCGCAACAGGCTTTGTATTGCCATTGATAGGTTTCAACAATCATCGCCTCAGCCAGTTCCGAAAGGTGACTCAGGCTCTCTTCTAATGTCCAACTCTGACAAAAGTCTCGCCAAGCGATGTAGGTCATTTCACGACGACGAAACTGTCTTAAGACTCGCTGTCCTTGCATCTCATCGGAACAGGTTTCCAGTTGCGCGCAAAGATCTGCACGATAGTGCTGCTTGCGATCCTGCTCAGCAAGCATCGCTGGCAGCTGGCGCAGCAGTGACTCATCTTTGGTCAGATTATCTGCAACGAACTGACTTAACCCTAGGACGTACTTGAGCGACTCGAGCAACGCGGCAGGCCATTGCGCCAATGCCTCACTGGGCAGCGCCGCGAACGCTTTATCACTAAGAGGAGACAACGAGGAAGGCAAATGCATGAGGAGTCCTTACAATCGAATGCATAAAAAACCGAAGACGTTAGTTATACCAGACTTGCGTCAATAAAAAACGCCCATGCGTAGGCGATGGGCGTTGGTTCAATCAATTTTATTGGTCGTTGCGCGATTTATTCGTCAGACACGGAAAGAGGTAATTTTCTCATCCAACTCTTCGGCATTGCGCTGCATCATTTCTGACGTCTCAAGCAGTTCCGTTACCACCACCACAGAGGCTTCCACCAGCTCACGAACATTGGTCAGGTTCTGGTTCATCTCTTCCGCCACGCTGCTTTGTTGGCCCGCTGCCGTCGCAATTTGGAAGTTCATATCATTGATTTGGTTAACTTGCGATACGATACCATCCAGCTCACCGCCAGCATTGGTGACCAATTCCACCCCTTCTGCCGCTTCAACAACACTCTTTTCCATCAACTCAACCGCCGAGGATGCGCTGCTTTGCAACTGAGAAATCATATCTTGGATCTCGACCGTCGCTTGCTGTGTGCGCTGCGCCAGATTACGGACTTCATCCGCAACCACAGCAAAACCGCGCCCGGCTTCGCCGGCACGCGCCGCTTCAATCGCCGCGTTCAATGCCAAAAGGTTGGTTTGCTCTGAGATTCCTTGAATGGTGCCGACAACACTGCCGATGGCTTCAACGCTCTCTTCGACCTCGTTAACGGCCTGCGCTGAGGCAGCGATATCTTTCGACAACGCACTGATTTTATCGACCGTACCTTTCACAAAGTGTTGGCCGCTTTGCGCTTGCCCTGTGGCACTTTCCGTCAGTGCAGAAGCATTCTGTGCATGATCAGCTACGGTTTGCACCGTTGAGGTCATTTCACTCATCGCCGTGGCTAATTGGTCAATTTCATTAAACTCTTCTTGCGCCGACTCTTTCGTCTCAGACATGCTAAGAGTCATCACTTCAGTCATCGTTGAGAGCTCTTGCGAGGCCTCTACTTGCAGTTTGATCACCTCTTGCAACTGACGGCGTGTTTTTTCTAGCTCACGCGCCACATCGCCATATTCATCTTTGCAGTCCATTTCAATCGGATTGGAGAGATCGCGATTCGCCATTTGTTTGATTGAATCATTCAAATACTGAGTTTGGCGCAGCATAATACGAGCAGCAAAGAGCAAAATAACGACAAAGACCCCTATCAGAAGTACGGTTTGCCAAGCCACTTGCACTAAATAAGCTTGATAATGCGCTTGTGCCACTTGGGCATTTTGAGTGGCGGCGAGCAGGGCGTCGTGGAAAGTGCTGGCATCCCACAACTGTTTAGCCACGATAAGGACGGTACTGAATACCATCAGTAGCACCATTTTGGGAATCAAACGGACGTTCGTTATCGCTCTCTCCCATGGCTTAAATGCCATTTTGGTCATTGTTCGTTCTCCGCTAAGTCAACTATGATACGGTGTGATTGAGTACTTATCAGACACTTAATGCTTATCGCTGCCTACCGCGAGGGAACGGTCGCACTCATATTATTTATTTCGAGCCTCGTATGAAAAGAGATGATACCAAAGACGATACGAAACCAATGAGCTTACTGTCACTAATTTTGTCTTTCGTCGCACTATTTGTGATTTCAGGCTTATTGTTCTTTCCAGTCAGTCAAGAAACTCGACAAGTCCTTATCGGCTTGGATTTCGCAATCTGTAGCATATTTATCCTGCAGTTGAGCATAGATTTGATCCGTGCAACAGATCGCGTGAAATACATGAAACGCCATTGGATCGATTTTGTCGCCAGCATCCCGATGATTGAACCCCTGCGCTACGCACGTCTGTTTCACATCATGCGCGTGATCTTGGTGATCCGCGCCAGTAAGCACATCTTGCGTCAGATCTTAAGTAATCGTCATGAAATGACCTTAGCGTCGATCTTATTGCTGTTGATCGTTTTACTTACGGTTGGTTCAAGTATGATGTTGTTGATTGAGGGAGGTTCGGATCACGCCAATATTCAATCCGGTGGGGATGCCCTGTGGTGGGCATTGGTCACCATCTCTACCGTTGGCTATGGCGATCACTTTCCCGTCACCCACGGCGGTAAGATCTTAGCGTCGGCCCTGATCATCTGTGGAGTAGGCTTGTTCGGTATGATCTCAGGGCTTATCACTTCGTTGATCACCTCGCCGTCCAAGTTGCAAGCCAAACGATCTGAGCACAAAGAACAACTACTCAAAGAGATTCTCGCCAATCAACGAGCCATCATTAAACGGCTCGATACATTGGAGAATAAAGCGCAAGAAGCCACTTCTCAGACAACAAAAAGGGAGCTTTAAGCTCCCTAGTGATGGTGATGATGCGAGATCAGTGGCGCCAATAAGGCTGAGCCTCTAAGCAGATGATTCGCGTCTGCTCCATCGCATGCAAAATGGAGTTTTCTTGGCGAGTTAGCCAACGCAACAGTTGCTCGCGCTGCTCACCCTCTAATTTGTTGCTGAGTTGATCCAGCGTTTCAAGGGTCAGCAAATCATCGATGCCATGCAGCAAGTCACTCCAAGGCAAGCGGAAGCTGTTGCGCTCATCGACATTGAACAAGCTAGCAAAACTCACCCCTGTGTATAGATTGCGCATCAGATGGTACTGCTGCTCCACATACGCCGGCGCGTTGAGATCTTGCTCAGGCGAGAACACCTCAAGCAACTGTGACCAGGTTTTATCGAGCTGGGCGACAGCAAAGCGCTCTACACCCTCAGCCATCTCTTCACGGGCTTTCTCATCTAAAAACGGCTGCCAGCCGCGAGTCAAAATCCAACGGCTTAAATCCAGCAGCAAACCGGCGTAGCGGGCGGAATGAATCAGAGCCAACATCTCTTCTCTGTCAGGCAACTGCTGCTGAATCTCTTTCAGCTCTGCGACAAGGAACTTACGTGCCTCTAGTTTACGTAACGCGTGCCCTTTATCTTCCAGCAGCTCTTCAAGGTAATCGTACTGCTTAAGCCACTCTAAGCTTTGTTCAAGCCATTTGAGCTCTTGTCGAACCAGGGCGCTGGCACGACGTGGCACCACATCGCCATAGACGGTCAATACTTGGCGAATAAAACTGATGGCGTTTTTGATTTCATGTAGCGCATCAATCGACTCGCGCTCAGAGTAAATCTGCTCATGGTAGTGCCAGTGCGACAACGCATGCTCAAGCGACTGGACAAAACAGGTCTCTACGCTGTCTTTTTGCTGTGTCTCAACCAAACTTAGCGGTTTCACTTCGTCACCTTGGTAGCCTGATGCTAAGCGATAACCTTTGGCCGCTTTGCTTAAGTTGCCTAAGCGCATCCCTCCTTGCTCTGACAAGCTACGCGCTAAGGTAAAGAGGGCATCAGTCTGGCCTGATTTCAGCTCCAGTTCCACTTCGCAAATCGGCGCGGTTAAGTCCCCTGACTCGACACAGCCTAAATCAAACGCCACTTCAATTTGGCTGCCATCTGGCATGCCAACCAGCCACTGCTCACGGGTAAAGTTGGTCGAGAAGAGAGGAGCGATTTGAGATTGCAGTTCCTCAATCGCGCGGCCATCGGGCCAGATGTCTTGCGGATGTAAGGTAAGGACGGGATCATTGCTGTTATGCTCTGCATTGTATTCCGGTCTTTGATGAAGTCCGGCGACCACACGTCCTGCGGTTTTGACCGTTTGCACGAACACATCATCATAACGACGAATTCTTAATCCAATATCATGTTGACGTAGCCAGTTGTCCGGGGTGTCAAAGTAAGTATTCCCTAACTCACGACAACTGTGCTGAAGTACTTTTGTTAACGCTATTTTTTCTCTTAACGTCTCTGAAAATTCAGGTGAAACAAAAAACTTCAGTTCTATCTCGGTTTCCATAGTGTTACCTTTTAACGCAGATAGCCAAAGGATATTGCCTATTTTCTTACTCGGCAAGAGAGAAATATCGCCCCATTGATGATCTAAAACAGTTTAAATGCACACTTTAATGGGTTAACATGCGCGCCTTTATAGCCATCGCTCAACATTTCACCATTCTTATTGGTGTCTGTTTTTTCTAGGTTATATTAATTGGGTTGAATGACCATGCCAGTAAATACAATTATGGGGTTATTTGCAAAGTCCCCTATCAAACCTTTGCAGCGCCACGTTGTGTGTGTGAACGAATGTTGCTCGCACCTAGTGAACTTCTTTGAAGTCAGTTCAAAGGGTGACTGGGAGAAAGCCGCAGAAATCCGTGCACAAATTTCTCACCTAGAGAAAGAAGCCGACGTACTAAAGCGCGAGATCCGTCTCAAACTTCCTCGTGGTTTGTTTTTGCCAGTCGACCGCAGCGACATGCTGGAGCTGCTGACTCAACAAGACAAACTGGCCAACCTAGCCAAAGATATTGCTGGTCGTGTCTACGGCCGACAACTGACTATTCCTGAGCCTCTTCAAGAAAACTTCATTGCTTACGTGAAGCGTTGTCTCGACGCCGCAAACCAAGCGCAAGAAGTCATCAATGAGCTCGATGAGTTATTGGAAACTGGATTTAAAGGTCGCGAAGTGACTCTCGTGGCTGAAATGATCCATCAACTGGATGTGATTGAGGACGACACAGACGCGATGCAAATCCAACTTCGCCAACAACTGATGGCGATCGAAAGCGATTTGAATCCGATTGATGTGATGTTCCTTTACAAGATTCTTGAATGGGTCGGTGGTATTGCAGATCAAGCTCAGCGTGTTGGTGCGCGTCTTGAACTCATGCTGTCTCGCTCATAAACATAAGTTAACCAAATAACGAAGAGCATTTTATAAGCACACCCCAGTAAGCGAGCTACACTGAATTCGCTGTGGGGTTTTGTCGTGTCCAATTTGCTCCGCTTGTTATCAACAACTAGGTATTACGATGGATATCCTTGCGAATTACGGCACTGTCCTGATTATTATTGCAGCAGCCTTCGGCTTTTTAATGGCGATTGGTATCGGCGCGAATGACGTCGCGAACGCCATGGGTACCTCGGTAGGTTCAAAAGCACTCACCGTAAAACAAGCGATCATTATCGCGATGATCTTTGAATTTGCCGGTGCCTATTTAGCCGGCGGTGAAGTGACGGATACGATCCGCAAAGGCGTAATCGAAACTTCTCTGTTTGCCAATCAACCTGACGTTCTTGTCTACGGCATGATGTCTGCGTTATTAGCAGCGGGTACATGGTTGCTGCTAGCCTCTTATATGGGTTGGCCAGTATCGACAACTCACTCTATTATCGGCGCCATCATCGGTTTTGCTTGTGTCTCTGTTGGCACAGAAGCAGTGGACTGGGGCAGTGTGAAAGGCATTGTCGGCAGTTGGATCGTTACCCCTGTCATCTCTGGTTTCTTTGCTTACGTTATTTTCGTCAGTGCTCAGCGCCTGATTTTCGATACTGAAAAACCGCTGATCAACGCCAAACGTTTTGTGCCTGTCTACATGTTCATCACCACCATGGTGATTGCGCTTGTGACCATTAAGAAAGGCCTAAAGCACGTCGGTCTTCACCTATCGAACAGCGAAGCGTGGATGTGGTCAGCTGGCTTCTCAGGGCTGGTCATGATTGGTGGCTACCTCTACATCCAGAAGAAATTTGCGAGCCGCGAAGATGACCACGGATTTGCCGGCGTTGAAGGCATCTTCAGTGTCCTGATGGTCATTACTGCGTGTGCGATGGCGTTTGCACACGGTTCGAACGACGTCGCCAACGCGATTGGTCCACTGTCTGCGGTCGTCTCTACGGTCGAGCACATGGGTGAAATCACTGGCAAGAGCACCATTGCTTGGTGGATTCTTCCGCTAGGTGGCTTTGGTATTGTGGTCGGTCTTGCGACATTGGGTCACAAAGTGATGGCAACGGTAGGTACCGGCATTACCGAATTGACGCCAAGTCGCGGCTTCGCTGCGCAGCTCGCAACGGCATGTACTGTGGTATTAGCATCGGGTACTGGTCTGCCTATTTCGACCACTCAAACACTGGTCGGCGCGGTACTGGGTGTCGGCTTTGCTCGCGGCATCGCAGCATTGAACCTAGGCGTGGTACGTAACATCGTTGCGTCGTGGATTGTGACACTCCCAGCCGGTGCACTGCTGGCCGTGGTGTTCTACTACGCGATTCAAGCAATGTTTGTCTAAGTCATCTGTCAGTACTGTGTTAGTGGATTCTTACTTCTGTTAATACACTGTCATTATTGACTCAATACCGCAGAAAGGGAGGCTCAGCCTCCCTTCTTTGTTGCGAAGCCCCTAGAAAATTCTTACTATTTGCCCTAGTAAAAATTAGACACAAAAAACTGTTAAAGGATTTACCGTGAAAAAATGGGTTTACCTGCTTTTGGCATCGATTGTGGCGGCCCCTGCCGCGTTTGCTCAAGACCGCTACATCTCTGATCAATTGTTTACTTACATGCACTCAGGACCAAGTAATCAATTTCGTATTATTGGTAGTGTCGATGCGGGCGAAAAAGTGACGTTTATCGAGTCCAATAAAGATTCCGGTTACAGTCACATCCAAGACTCGAAAGGACGCCGAGGATGGGTCGAAAGCCGTTTCGTGACCTCACAAGAGAGCGTGACACTGCGCTTACCTCGCGTAGAAAAAGAGCTGGCAGAAGTGAAAGAGAAGCTTGCCAATGCGCGCGCAAACTCTGATCAAGAAAAAGCGGGCTTGGTCGATTCTCTTGAAACACGCAACCGCCAAATCGCCGACCTAGAAAGCGGATACAGTGAGATGAGCCAGCAACTGACGGCTTCTCAAGAAGAGGTACGCAAGCTAAGAGCACAGCTTGACACCCAAAAAGACGACTTGCTACTCAAGTACTTTATGTACGGCGGTGGCGTGGCTGGTATTGGCTTGCTGTTGGGTTTGATTCTGCCGCACATTATCCCGCGCAGAAAGCGTTCACCATCGGGCTGGGCGTAATCCCCTAACCAAGATAACGAAAAGGTCGCCAATGCGACCTTTTCTTTTCCCTCTGTTTTTTACACCAGCCCTAGGGCTACCCTTGCCAATCATACAAGGCTGGGATTTCAATCTGCTCACCCGAGAAACTCACCATACAGTGCTGCGGTTCAATTGACACCAGTTGAACGCCGGTTGCGATCCAGTCTCCCTCTTGATACTCGACACCATTGACCTTAACCCAGCGTTTATCTGGCTTGCTTGAATAGACATGAGTTTGGAAATTGAGCGCGGGTAACTGCCCCGCCCACTTGAGACCTTGCTGCGCGAGTTGACTGACATTCGACGTCGGAGTGGGTGTTGACGATGGTTTGAGGGCACTTTGCACGCGAAGGGCTAACTCGGGCGATAGCTGAGAGAGATCTAAGTCATCAATGAAAGGTTGAGGCGAAGCTTGTACATTAGGTTGGGGAGATACCGGCGGTGTATCCATCAGTTGGCTATCCTCGGCCTCATTGCTACGAGGATCGCTCGGTAAGGCTTCTGCGTCATAAAGAGTGAGTTCGTACGTCATGGCTAACGCCTGCTCGTCTCGCCAAGGGGTAACGCTGAACTCGACAGGGCGCTCAATGACACTAGGCGACGCCGTTTGCTTGAGGAGCCAATCGGCTTCCACTTGACGGTAGTGACGCTCAACACCCAACCCTACTCCTAGCGAGGCAGGCAGCAATATCAGCAAGCTGATGACCATCATACTTGGGCGCGTTGCAACGCTGTCTATCGGCGAGTTGTTGACATCGTCAGCTGCAGATGCAGCTTGATAGCGATGCTGGGACGCCTTCAACGCTTTCATCATTTGTGACATCAGCGGTTCTCCTGCGCATCTGCGCTGTGATTGGCCATGACCATCCGGGTATCTAACCGCGGAGCCTCATGCAGACTCATCTGCTCAATTTTACGCAGCGTTTTCGAGCCAGCAATCCCATCAACCGTGAGCCCCTGCCAACGTTGGAACAATCTCACTTTTTGCTCTAGCGCCTCATCAAAGCGTGCACTTTGTGTTGAGGGTTGGTCAAGAATTGAGGAGAGATGAGCGTCGAGCGCGGCAATGGCCTCCCCTTCCATGCCAGGCTTGAGCGTGCCTCCCCAATAGCGCCGCCAAATATGTCGATACTCGCCATTCCAACGCCTCTCCAGTTCGGTGCTGGGCAAGGTGTACAACTGCCCGTCAAGCAGCAGCGTCGCGTGCTCTGAATCGAGTTGATACAACACCACATAACGTGGAGAGTCTGCCTCCCCCAACGTGAGCAGCACTGGGCGATTGGCTTGCACCAAAGTGGCTAAATCCCCTTGAGTCAGTTGGCATTGAAACACGCTTTGCTCATTCTCCAAACAGAGCTTATCCAACACAGACGCCTGGTAGCCCCAGACGCGATACAAGTTCGCCAAACCTTGCTCAAGATTAATGGCGGAGTCGAGTGCCGTTTTCAGCGTATCTGGCAGCACGTGGTTCACGGTCGGTTCACGGTGCTGGATAGGGTGACTGCGGGCGACTTGCTGCATAATCAGATCATCAGCCCAAAGCGCCGCACTTTGATAACCCACAACACTCAACGCGATACCTATTGCAGCCGCAAACCAATAAGGTGCACCGGATGATCTTGTCGAATGGCGAGGAGAAGTGATTTGAAACGAGGACTGGAAGCTCATCACCTCATCACAGGCACGCTGCACACTGTCATGGCTAGGCTTTAGCTCACCCCTCGAGTAGGCATGACGCAGCGCCGCGTCACACACCAAGTTGATCAACCTTGGGATCCCTTGCGTTTGGGTGGCGATCCACTTGAGCGAGCGCGAAGAGAAGAGTTCAGGATCGCCGCCGGCGAGTGTCAGCCGATGACGGACATAGTTCGCGGTTTCGGCGCTGTCTAGAGGGAGCAAGTGATAGCGGCCCGTGATCCTTTGCGCCAACTGACGCAAGATCGGCATTTGCAATTTTTGCTGCAACTCAGGCTGACCAATTAATAACACTTTCAATAGCTTGTGCTGCTCGGTTTCAAGATTGGTCAACAGGCGCAGCTGCTCAAGCACTTGCGCACTGAGGTGCTGAGCTTCATCAATCACCAACAAGGTTTGTCGACCTTGCGCGTAACTCTCAATTAAAAACTGGTGGATGGCCTGACTCAACTGCTTCAGTGAGGCGTCCTCAGAATAGGCAATGGAGAACTCATCACAGATGGCTTCTAGCAACTCTGATTCGGAAAAGGTTGGGTTGAGTATAAAACCAGCTTGCAGACGTCCTTGATCGACGATCGCATCCAAGTCATTCAACATCGCCTTGGCCACTGTGGTTTTGCCCGTCCCCACTTCTCCGGTTAACATGGCAAAACCGCCCCCTTCCCCTAAACCAGAGGTAAGGCGAAAGATCGCTTCCTTGTGACGCTGGCTGAGATAGAGAAAACGAGAGCTAGGCACAATCGAGAAAGGGAGCTCATGAAAAGCAAAGTGGTGTTTGTACATGCATCTCGTCTCTGAGTGGGTGGCGACTATTTGTTGCTGGGCATTTGTTGATAAGAAAAGTACCATTGCACACCCAATTAGCCAACGGCTATGTTTTAAAATGAGAAGGAGTGGCCATGAAACGATACCTTGTCGGTGGCGCGGTACGCGATCACCTGCTCAATATTGACGTTTACGATCAGGATTGGGTGATCGTTGGGGCCACACCCGATGATCTTATCGCGCAAGGCTACACCCCCGTAGGTAAAGAGTTCCCTGTCTTTCTTCACCCTAAGACGAAGCAAGAGTACGCGCTTGCACGTACAGAGCGGAAAACCGGTGCGGGCTACACTGGCTTTGATTGCTACTTCGCACCAGATGTCACGCTCGAAGAGGATTTACGCCGCCGCGATTTGACCATTAACGCCATCGCGCAAGACAGTGAGGGACATCTGATTGATCCCTACGGTGGCCTAAACGATATCGAACTGCGCCAACTTCGTCATGTCTCAGAGGCGTTTGTGGAAGATCCGCTGCGCGTGTTAAGAGTCGCTCGATTTGCAGCAAAACTCCATCATTTAGGCTTTGAGGTCGCTCAAGAGACGCTGGACTTGATGCGCTCCATTGCCGAGTCGGGAGAACTGTCTCAACTTACCCCTGAGCGAATCTGGCTGGAGTGGCAAAAGTCGCTCACCACAGAAAACCCGCACATTTTTCTTTCCGTACTGCGCGAATGTGGCGCGCTCGCAGTCGTGCTGCCCGAATTTGACGCCCTGTTTGGCGTACCGCAACCGGAGCAATGGCATCCAGAAATCGATACTGGCATCCACACGTTAATGGTCGCTGAACGTGCGGCGCGCTTGTCGCCTTCTGCAAGCGTGCGTTTTGCCGCTCAAGTGCACGATCTCGGCAAAGGGGTCACGCCGAAAAATGAGTGGCCGAGTCACAAACTGCACTGTCATACGGGGCTCAAGTTGATTAGAGATCTATGTGAGCGGGTAAAGATTCCCAATGAATACCGCGATTTGGCCTTGCTCGTCTGCCAATACCACTCCAATATTCATCGCGCCGCTGAGCTCAAGCCGGCAACGTTACTCAAAGTGCTCGATGCCTTTGACGTCTGGCGAAAGCCTGAACGATTAGACGATATCCTGCTCTGCTGCATGGCAGATAGCCAGGGAAGAAAAGGCTTTGAAGCCGAACCCTATCCACAAAAAATCTGGTTCGAACAAGCCTACCAAGCGGCGCTGAGCGTTGAAGTGAAAGACATCATTGCCGCTGGTTATCAAGGTGCAGAGATTCGCCAAGCGCTCAATCAACGCCGCATCGAAGCGATTGCCCAAAGCAAAGCGAAACGTCTCTCTAGTGACCGAAACGAAGAGTAGATGCTTAAAAGAAAAATCGTCACCCAAACGAAAAAGCCTAAGCAACTAGGCTTAGGCTTTGCACTCTACACAGAGTAACGGTTATGCGCTTTGCTCATTGAGTTCCGGCTCATCCGCTTTCTGTTTTAACAAGCGGCTGGTGATCGTACCGGCTGTCATTGCGCCTGAGACATTGAGCGCCGTACGGGCCATATCAATCAAAGGCTCAATCGAGATCAATAGTGCAGCAATCGTCACTGGCAGCCCCATCGCAGGCAACACAATCAGCGCAGCAAAGGTCGCGCCGCCACCTACACCAGCAATACCGAATGAGCTAATAGTAATGATCGCCACCAACGACAGTATAAAATTGATGTCCATTGGGTTGATACCAACCGTCGGCGCGACCATCACAGCCAACATCGCCGGATAGATACCCGCACAGCCATTTTGACCAATGGTGGCACCAAATGAGGCGGATAAGTTGGCAATCGCAGGCGGCACTTTTAATTTGCTGATTTGCGCTTCAACATTCAATGGAATGGTCGCTGCCGAGCTGCGTGACGTGAAAGCAAAGGTCAACACTGGCCAGATCTTAGTGAAGTACTCTTTCGGGCTCACGCCAACAAAAGAGACCAACACACCGTGCACAAGGAACATCAACGCAATTGCAAAGTAAGAGGCGATGATAAAGCCCAGCAGATTAAGAATATCACTCGCACTTGAGGTCGCGACCACTTTGGCCATCAAAGCGGCAATACCGTAAGGCGTGAGAGCCATGATCATTTTCACTAGGCGCATGACAATGGATTGCACAGCTTCAACAAAGGTACGAATCGGCGCCGCCAGTTCGGTTTTTTCCAACATCACCTTACGCGCGGCAACGCCAGAAAGGATACCGAAGATCACCACGGCGATAATCGAGGTCGAACGCGCACCCGTCAGATCAGCAAAGGGGTTGGTTGGAATAAAGCTGACTAGCATCTGGGGAATCGTCAGGTCACTGACACGATCCATTCGACCTTCTAAGGCAGACAGACGCGCCGCTTCACGCGAACCTTCTGTTAACCCTTCAGCAGAAAGACCAAAGCCTTGCGTCACTGCAATACCAATCAAAGCAGAAATCGCGGTGGTAAACAGCAGCACGCCAATGGTTAAGCCACTAATTTTGCCAAGGGAGGCCGAGTTCTCAAGCTTCACTACCGCTGCAAACATTGAGACCAACACCAAAGGCATGATGACCATTTGCAGCAAACCAACATAACCGCGGCCAACCACATTGATCCAGTCTAGGCTCGCACCAATCGCTAGGCTACCTTCCCCGTAAATCAGCTGTAACGCTAAACCAAATCCACTACCTAGCACCAATCCAATCAGCACTTGTCTTGATAGTGTTGCGCCTTTTCTTTGCTGAAGATTCAAGAAGAAAAGAAGCGCTGCAAATACCACTAAATTTGCAATCACTGCGACACTCATGATGTTTCCTTTTTAACCAACGTTGTTATTTGAATAATGTAAGACAAATACGGTAACGGTTTGTTGGAAAAATAGAAAATACTCAATTTCCATTATCTAGAAACTTTAGTTATAGAACTGAGTGCATAATGAGCAATAATGTAAACAGGTCGTAAATATCATTGATATTGTGGATAGAAAAACAAAAACGCTCCACCGAAGTGGAGCGTTTCTAAAGAGCTTTAAAGCTAGACCTTATTCAACAAAGAACTAAGTTTGGCCTTTTACTTCTTTAAGACCGCTTCCTTGAAATATGGAGGTGCACGCTCACCAAGCGCTTCCCAAAAAAAACGCTCCACCGAAGTGGAGCGTTTCTAAAAAGCGTTAAAGCTAAGCCTTATTCAATAAAGAATTAAGCTTGACCTTTTACTTCTTTAAGACCGTTGAAAGGTGCACGCTCACCTAGCGCTTCCTCGATACGGATTAGCTGGTTGTACTTAGCAACACGGTCAGAACGGCTCATAGAACCCGTCTTGATTTGACCTGCAGCAGTACCTACCGCTAGATCAGCGATAGTTGCATCTTCAGTTTCGCCGCTGCGGTGAGAGATTACAGCTGTGTAACCTGCGTCTTTAGCCATCTTGATTGCAGCTAGAGTCTCAGTTAGAGAACCGATTTGGTTGAACTTGATAAGGATAGAGTTAGCTACGCCTTTCTCGATACCTTCAGCAAGGATCTTAGTGTTAGTAACGAATAGATCGTCACCTACTAGTTGAAGCTTGTCACCTAGTAGTTCAGTTTGGTGCTTGAAGCCAGTCCAGTCAGACTCGTCTAGACCATCTTCGATAGAAACGATTGGGAACTTGCTTGCTAGCTCAGCTAGGTAGTGGTTGAACTCTTCAGAAGTGAAGGTTTTGCCTTCGCCTTTCATGTTGTAGATGCCAGCTTCTTTGTCGAAGAACTCAGATGCAGCACAGTCCATAGCTAGAGTCACGTCTTTACCTAGTTCGTAACCTGCCGCTGCAACCGCTTCTGCGATCACTTCTAGAGCTTCAGCGTTAGACTTAAGGTTTGGAGCGAAACCACCTTCGTCACCCACTGCAGTGCTGTAGCCTTTAGACTTAAGAACTTTAGCTAGGTTGTGGAATACTTCAGCACCGATACGTAGACCTTCTTTAAGAGTCTTAGCGCCAACTGGTTGGATCATGAACTCTTGGATGTCAACGTTGTTGTCTGCGTGCTCACCACCGTTGATGATGTTCATCATTGGTAGAGGCATAGAGAACTGACCAGCAGTACCGTTTAGCTCAGCGATGTGCTCGTATAGAGGCATGCCTTTCGCTGCTGCAGCAGCTTTAGCGTTCGCTAGAGAAACTGCTAGGATTGCGTTTGCACCGAACTTAGATTTGTTCTCAGTGCCGTCTAGCTCGATCATGATTGCGTCGATAGCCGCTTGGTCTTTCGCGTCTTTACCTGTTAGAGCAGTTGCGATTTCGCCGTTTACTGCTTCAACAGCTTTAAGAACACCTTTACCTAGGAAACGTGCTTTGTCACCGTCACGTAGCTCAAGAGCTTCGCGAGAACCAGTAGATGCGCCAGATGGAGCAGCAGCCATACCTACGAAACCGCCTTCTAGGTGTACTTCAGCTTCTACAGTTGGGTTACCACGTGAGTCGATGATTTCACGACCTAGAACTTTAACGATCTTAGACATTAATGTTTCCTCTCGTTCAAATATAAATGTCAAATTTAAAAGGCAGCAGCACAACCTTCGCCGCCGCCCGTATCCTTTTTACTTACTTCTCAAACTCGCCGCGTGAGTGCTGACCAGCGGCTTTCACGAAACCTGCGAATAATGGGTGACCATCACGAGGCGTCGATGTGAATTCTGGGTGGAACTGAGCCGCAACGAACCATGGGTGCGCAGGGTTTTCAATCATTTCCACCAGCTTCTTGTCTGCAGAAAGACCAGAGACCTTCAAGCCCGCTTTTTCAATTTGTGGTCGAAGGACGTTGTTCACTTCGTAACGGTGACGGTGACGTTCATGAATCGTCGCGCTACCGTAAAGCTCGCGAGCCTTAGTTCCTTTCTCTAAGTGACATAGCTGAGAGCCAAGACGCATAGTACCACCAAGATCCGAAGTTTCGGTACGTTCTTCAACTTTACCTTCACCGTCGACCCACTCAGTGATCAAGCCTACCACAGGGTATTTCGTCTCTTTATTAAATTCTGTTGAATGCGCGCCTTCCATACCCGCGACGTTACGAGCGTATTCAATCAGCGCGACTTGCATACCAAGACAGATACCAAGGTAAGGGACATTGTTTTCACGCGCGTATTGCGCTGCGCGAATCTTACCTTCGATACCACGGTCACCAAAACCGCCCGGTACTAGAATAGCGTCAAGACCGGCAAGCACTTCAACGCCTTTAGTCTCAACATCTTGTGAATCTACGTATTTAATGGTGACGTTCAAGCGGTTTTTCAAGCCAGCATGCTTAAGCGCTTCGTTGACTGATTTGTACGCGTCCGGCAGTTCGATGTATTTACCGATCATACCAATAGTCACTTCGCCCGTTGGGTTCGCTTCTTCATAGATAACCTGTTCCCATTCAGACAGGTCTGCTTCTGGAGCGTCGATACCAAAACGTGCACACACAAGATCATCAAGACCTTGCGATTTGATCAGTTGAGGGATCTTGTAGATCGAATCCACATCCTTCATCGAAATCACCGCTTTCTCAGGAACGTTACAGAAAAGGGCAATTTTCTTACGCTCGTTCGCTGGGATCATGCGATCGCTACGACAAACCAGAATATCAGGTTGGATACCGATAGAGAGCAACTCTTTCACTGAGTGCTGAGTCGGCTTAGTTTTCACTTCACCCGCCGCAGCAAGGTAAGGGACTAGCGTCAAGTGCATGAACATCGCACGTTCACGGCCGAGTTCAACAGCAAGCTGACGAATCGCTTCCATAAATGGCAATGACTCGATGTCACCGACCGTACCACCAACTTCAACGATAGCCACATCGTGCCCTTCAGAACCGGCAATAACACGGTCTTTAATGGCGTTAGTGATGTGAGGGATAACTTGAATGGTGGCGCCTAGGTAGTCACCACGACGCTCTTTGCGAAGCACGTCTGCGTAAACACGACCGGCAGTAAAGTTATTGCGCTTAGTCATCTTGGTGCGAATGAAACGCTCATAGTGACCAAGGTCTAGGTCGGTCTCTGCGCCATCTTCCGTGACGAACACTTCACCGTGCTGAGTTGGGCTCATGGTGCCCGGGTCAACGTTGATGTAAGGGTCAAGCTTCATCATGGTCACTTTAAGACCACGAGCTTCTAGAATAGCGGCTAGAGATGCAGCTGCAATACCTTTACCTAGAGAGGATACAACCCCGCCAGTAACAAAAATGTAATTTGTCGTCATGTTTAACCTGAAATTGGTTGAATGAGGGAAATGGAATTCTTCTGGACGGGACGAAAATATACCAGAAGACCCTAACCGCCACAACGTGAAATCTATCACAGTGTCATTTTTTCTTTTTTGCTTCAAATCAAATTCACGCGACGGCTGACTGTACTCAGACGAATTCGCGTGATTACTCTGAGCGAGTCTATTTTTCCGCTGCTTTTGCTTCATCCCACAGTGCATCAAGCGCCTCTAAGGGTAACTGTTCTAGCGTCTTATTCTGCGCTGCAACACGTGATTCTAAGCCTTTAAAGCGACGCACAAACTTAAGATTCGCCTTGCTCAATGCCGCTTCAGGGTCATGACCTAGGTGACGAGCAAGATTCACCACCGCAAACAGCAAATCACCGAGCTCCATCTCGACCTTGTCATCTTGCACCGAGACTTGAACCGCTTCCGAGACGACTTCATCGACCTCCTCGCGCACTTTATCCACCACGGGTCCTAAAGTGTCCCAATCAAAGCCCACTTTGGCGCACTTTTTCTGAATTTTTGTAGCACGAGAAAGCGCCGGTAGAGAAGCTGGTATTGAGTCTAGGATACTTTGTTCATTTTTGCCTAGTTGCGCTTTCTCTTTGGCTTTTTCCGCCTCCCAATTGGCGTTAATTTCCTCGTCGCTGGCAAACTCCGCTTGGCCAAAGACATGCGGGTGACGGCGCGTGAGTTTTTCATTCACTGTGTCGACCACCTCAGAAAAATCAAACAATTGCTGCTCTTTAGCCAGTTGACTGTAGAAAATCACCTGGAACAACAGATCGCCAAGCTCTTCTTTTAGATTGGTCCAATCGCGGTTGTGAATCGCATCCACCACTTCATAGGTTTCTTCAATGGTGTGCGGCACTATGGTGTCGAAAGACTGCTTTAAATCCCATGGACAGCCGTGTTCTGGATCACGCAGCTTGGCCATAATTTGCTCTAATTGTTCAATTGGATGACTCATGCCTCTCCCTCACAAAATGAAAAGGTGAGCAGCATAACCACTCACCTTCTAACTGTTAGTCGCGCTTGACGCGCATTGTCAATAATTGCTACCGATTCCGCTTAGCCCAAACGTTTAACGCTCATCACGTCTCGGATCTGTTCCACACGTTTGATCACCCGTGATAACACCTCGATGTTGTTCACTTCAAGATCAAAATCCATGATCGATAACTGTTTACGGTAGTCGACGCGACTCTTCATGCTGGTCACTTTGATTTTCTCATTGGCAAACAGCGTAGTGATGTCTTTTAACAGCCCACCGCGCTCCATCGCCTCAACACGGACAGTGAGAATGTAGGAGCCCACAAAGCCGCTGCCCCAAACGGTATCAATAATACGTTCTGGCGCATGGTGCCTTAACTCATCAAGCTGCTCACAATCGGCGCGATGCACTGAAATGCCACGGCCTTGGGTGATATAACCGCAGATTTCATCGCCCGGGATTGGCTGACAGCATCGAGCGAGGTGGGTCATCAAGTTGTCGACCCCTTCGACCACAACCGCATCCTTCTTAGGGCGGCTCTGAGCCGGCGCTTTGTGCTCTGCTTCTTGGAGCTTTTCTAGGGCTTGCTTGTCTTCTTCTTCTGCGGTGGGCTTATTCACCAACGCATTGATATGATTGATGATTTGGTTAATCCGCAAATCACCGCTGCCCACCCCAACAAACAGTTCATCGGTCGAGTTGACGTTAAAGCGCTTCAGCGAATAACGCTCGGCATCTTTTAACGTCGCACCAATTTTCGCCAGTTCCACCTCGAGAATCTCGCGCCCCGCCTCGAGGTTTTTCTCACGAGATTGCTTGCGGAACCAAGCATTGATCTTCGCGCGTGCTCGCCCTGAGGTCACAAACCCCATCGACGGATTTAACCAGTCGCGCGATGGATTGGGCTCTTTAGCAGTAATGATCTCAACTTGATCGCCCATCGACAATTTATGGGTAAAAGGCACGATACGGCCCGCTACTTTGGCACCAATACAGCGATGCCCCACTTCCGAGTGAATGTGGTAAGCAAAATCGAGTGGAGTCGCGCCCATCGGTAAGTCGACGACATCGCCACGCGGAGTAAAGGCATAGACGCGGTCATCAAACACTTGGCTGCGCACTTCATCCAACATCTCACCCGAGTCGGACATCTCCTCTTGCCAATCAAGCAGTTTGCGTAGCCAGGTAATTTTCTCATCGTACCCACTGCGACCAGCGCCGCCCTCTTTGTACTTCCAGTGCGCGGCCACCCCAAGTTCAGAATCTTCGTGCATCTGCTTGGTGCGGATCTGAATCTCGATGGTTTTGCCTTCCGGGCCGAGGATCACGGTGTGAATGGATTGGTAGCCATTTGGTTTTGGGTTTGCAACGTAGTCATCAAACTCACTGGGCAGGTGTTTGTATTTGGTGTGCACCATCCCCAGCGCGGCGTAACAGTCTTGCAGTTTGTCGGCGATGATGCGCACTGCGCGCACGTCAAACAGCTCATCGAACGCCAAATTTTTCTTCTGCATTTTGCGCCAGATGCTGTAGATGTGCTTGGGACGCCCGCTCACTTCGGCGTTGATGCCCGCCTCTTTCATTTCATCGGAGAGATCATCGACAAAATCTTTGATGTACTGCTCACGGACAATGCGTCGCTCAGAGAGCTGCTTTGCAATCTGTTTGTAGGTTTCCGGTTGCTGGTAACGAAAGGCGTAGTCTTCAATTTCCCACTTCAACTGACCGATACCCAAACGGTTGGCCAGTGGTGCGTAGATATTCGCACACTCTTTCGCTGCAGCACGGCGCACTTCATCGGGCGCTTTCTTTACTTCAATGAGGTTGCAAATTCGCTCAGCTAACTTAATGATTACGCAGCGAAAGTCATCAACCATCGCCAGTAGCATTCGGCGGACATTGTCCACCTGCGCCGATGCAGCGCTGCCTTCCATGGTAATGTTGAGCTGGCCAAGTGCCGCCATCTCTTCTACGCCATCAATCAGTTTGATGGTTTCTTTGCCAAAGTCTTCTTCAAAGGCATCACGCGCGTAGGCGCCAGCCGAGACGAGCGGAAACAGCAACGCCGCCACTAAGGTAGCTTTGTCCATCGACAGCGTGATTAAAATTTCGATCATTTCACGGCCACGCCATAACAGCAGTGGGCCTTGTTCATTACCCTCAAGTACCTTTTCGCACTGGCGGTACACTTCTTTTAAGCGCTGGGCAATTTTTGCGTCCTGATTAAGGCTCGCAATCCATTTTTCTAGCTCAAACTGTTCGTCTTGATTTAAGTGTGCGCTTCTTACCGCAACCATCTCTATCGTCCTAGTTTTTTATTTTTTTAACCTCGCCCAGCGGGCGGGTCTAATCCTTAACAAATAACGCCATTGATTCTAAATGGCTGGTATGGGGGAACATATCCAACATCGCGAGTTTTTCTAATTGGTAGCCCTGCTCGAGAAGGCTTTGCGAATCCCTTGCTAGGGTAGCAGGATTGCAAGAAACATAAACGACACGAGTCGCACCCAAGGCAGAAAGTTGTTCTACGATGCCGCTCGCGCCCGCTCGTGCTGGGTCGAGCAACACTTTATCGAACTTTTCACCCGCCCAGGCGTTATTTGCGATGGGCAGCTCCAAATTCGCTTGGAAAAACTCGACATTGGAGAGTTGATTGAGCGCCGCATTGTTCGCCGCTTTCTCAACCATCGCCTCCACACCTTCAACACCAACCACATGCGCTACATGCTTAGCGATTGGCAAGCTAAAGTTGCCTAGACCGCAAAACAGATCCAACACACGATCGCTGTCGCTCAACGTTAGCCACGCCATCGCCTGTTGGACCATTTGCGCGTTGACCTTCTGATTGACCTGAATAAAGTTATTTGGTTCAAACGCAATAGTCACGCCTGCTTCTTGGTAGACCCCAGCCTCGCCCCTCACCAACGTCAACTGATGACTTTCCGGCATCAAGTAAAGCGTGATGTGGTGAGTGGTCGCAAAGGCGATCAACGCCGCTTCTTCATTCTCGGTCAGCGGCTTGAGATGTCTCACCACCAAGATATTAACGTTGTCTCCCTTCACCAATTCCACATGGCCAAGGTGCTCTGGCTGACTGAACTCCGACAACAAGCCATACAGCGGTGCCATTAACGCGCTCAGCTCTGGCGCTAATACTGGGCAATCGGTCAGTGTGATGATCTCTTGGCTCTGTTTTTTACGAAAACCGAACTGTAACTGACGCTGCTTTTTATCCCACTTGATACTGATGCGCGCGCGGCGCCGATAGCCTTGCTCATCGCCAGAAATCAGGGCTGAGAGCGCTGCATCCTGTCCGCTGAATTTGCGCATCAACTGCGCCAAGGTGCGCGATTTATGCGCTTGTTGATCGGCGCTAGAGAGGTGCTGCATGTTACAGCCGCCACACATGTCATAATGCGGGCAAAATGGCGCAATACGCTCTGGGCTAGGCGTGAGAACTTTGATCAATTTGGCACGCGCGTACTTGGCTTTGCTTTCCGTCAGTTGAATCAATACCTCTTCTTTAGGCAGAGCGCCTTCAATAAAAATCGGCTTTTTATTTTGGTATGCCATGCCCGCACCGTGGTGATCGAGTTTCTCGACCAGAACAGATTGATGCTTAGTATTGAGTTGAGTTTTCTTTTTAGGTTGGAAGAAACGCGCCATGTGCCGTGCCTATTTCGCAGTCAACAGACTGTATTTGCTCTAATTACAGTGTCGATTCCCGCTTTTACAGCAGAATCATTGTGTGAGCCGACCGAGTTGATTATGCTTAAACCTTCGGCGGCTTCTATTTATGGAAGTTATTTTCCCATATCCACACCACGATGTTTAGACAATAATGACCAGATATGGCTTACGCGCCCGCGTTATTTCTCTTACTCTCGCCCCCACCTTGATCATCGGGCTTCTGCTGACCGCCTTCTTTTCCTTTAATCGCTATCACGATTTGGAAACTCAGGTCATCAATTCAGGTTTAAATATCGTTGAGCCTTTAGCAATTGCCAGTGAAGATGGGCTTCGCAACAACAGCCGCGAAGCTGTCAGGCGTATCATCAGCTTTGCGCATCGTAAGAACTCGAAATTTGTCCGCAGTATTGCCGTGTTTGATTACAAGCACGATCTGTTCGTGACCTCGAACTTTCACCCAAACTTCGAGTCGCTGACCTTTCCAAAACAAGAGCCCATCCCGCTGCTACTCACCTCTGATTTGCGCGACAACACCTTAATTCTTCGCGCACCCGTTATCTCTGAAGCGGGCTTAACCGCGACACTCGAAGGGCAAAGCACCACACCAGCACTCGGCTATGTCTCGATTGAGCTCGATCTCTCTTCGCTGCGCTTGCAGCAGTATCAAGAAATTTTTGCCGCTGCGTTAGTGTTGCTCGTCGGACTCGGCCTATCCGCCGTCTTCGCCTACCGCTTGATGTACGACGTGACCCGTCCGATCTCTCACATGAAAAACATGGTGGATCGCATTCGTCGCGGGCATTTGGATGTACGTATCGAAGGCAAAATGCACGGCGAGCTCGACTCGTTGAAAAACGGCATCAACGCAATGGCGGTCTCGCTGTCGGAATACCACGTGGAAATGCAGCACAGCATCGACCAAGCCACTTCCGATCTGCGCGAAACCCTTGAGCAGCTTGAGATCCAAAACGTCGAGCTCGATATTGCGAAAAAACGCGCGCAAGAAGCAGCGCGAGTGAAATCCGAGTTTCTGGCAAACATGTCACACGAGCTAAGAACGCCGCTAAATGGTGTGATAGGTTTTACTCGCCAGATGTTGAAAACCAAACTCACCAACAGCCAAACCGATTACTTGCAGACCATCGAGCGTTCCGCTAACAACTTGCTCAACATCATCAATGACATTCTTGATTTCTCGAAACTTGAAGCGGGTAAGCTGGCGCTAGAGAATATTCCTTTTGAGTTCCAAGAGTCGCTGGAAGAGGTGGTTAGCCTGCAAGCCACCAGCGCCCATGAGAAAGGGCTAGAGTTGACGCTCAAAGTGGATCCGAAAATTCCGGCGGGTCTCGCTGGCGATCCGCTGCGCATCCAACAAGTGTTGACCAACCTGGTGGGCAACTCCATCAAGTTTACTGAGCGTGGCAACATCGATATCAGCGTCGAACTTCGCTCACAGCGCGATGACGTGGTTGAGTTGCAATTTATGGTGCGCGACACGGGTATCGGTATTTCAGAGCGTCAACAAGCGCAGCTTTTCCAAGCCTTTAGTCAAGCAGACGCCAGCATCTCGCGCCGCTATGGTGGCACCGGGCTTGGGCTAGTCATCACGCAGAAACTCGTCAGTCAAATGGGCGGTGAAATCAGCCTAACCAGTCGCTTGCACCAAGGTTCTACCTTCTGGTTTACCCTGAGATTGCATGTCACCGATATGCCGGTGAGCGATCTCATCGAAGCGCAAACCCTAGCGCAGCGCCAGTTGCTACTAATTGAACCTAATATGCAAGCGGCCTCGATCGTACAAAACATGTTGACTCGCGAAGGGTTGTCGGTCACTTACCGCTCGTCGATGCCTGAAGAAGCCGCCAACTATGATTACGTGCTGCTTAATCTGGCTCCGAGCCAAGATAACACCGTTAGCGAAGTGGAAAGCTTGGTGGAACGCGCCATGGCCTACGCGCCGCACGTTGTCCTCGGCATGCCAAGTACCGCCCTCGCTTTGTCTGATCACTTGATTCAAAAGTATCAAGTTCACTGCATCACCAAACCATTGTCACGCCGTAAGCTTCTACAGACGTTAGCCGCCAACCAAGAGGCGCTGCCTATATTGGAGCCCAACACGCCTGTCAGCACCGATAAATTACCACTGACGGTGATGGCGGTGGATGATAACCCCGCGAACTTGAAACTCATCACCGCTCTGCTCAAAGAGCGCGTTGAGCGAGTGATCACCTGTAGCAATGGTGAAGACGCCGTCGCACAGGCGGAACATCAGCATTTCGATATGATCCTTATGGACATTCAAATGCCGAAAATGGATGGGGTTACCGCCTCCAAAGCGATCAAAAAACTGCCGCTCAATGAGCAGACTCCGGTGATCGCTGTCACCGCTCATGCCATGCTAGGCGAGCGCGACCGCCTACTTAAAGCCGGCATGGATGACTACCTCACCAAACCAATAGAAGAGCATGTATTGCAGCAGGTGTTGATGCACTGGAACCCCAATGCCACTGTGCAAGAGTTGGAAAAGCTCGATCTTTCAGTCCACACAACACCGGACGTGCCGAGCACACCGTCCGCGAGTGATAGCCAAATCGTCATTGACTGGCCCGCCGCGCTGAAGCAATCTGCCAACAAAGCCTCGCTCGCCAAAGAGATGCTGCAAATGCTGGTCGACTACATCCCCGAGGTCAATTCGGTTGTTGAACAGGCGCTCACGGGGGATGGGAATGAAGAAGCTCGAGCGAATCTGATTCATCATGTCCACAAACTGCATGGCAGCAGTTCATATTGCGGTGTGCCACGTCTTAAGTTGATTTGCGCGACATTAGAGAAAGCGCTGCGCTCAGACGCGAGTATTGAAGAGGTGGAGCCGGAGCTGTTTGAGTTGCAAGATGAGATGGAAAAAGTGACCGAGATGTCGGCCCACTACCTAGCACTTAATTAGGTCTCGGCCTGACATCAGGCCGATTCGTAAATTACCGTCGCCATCGCATAGTGGCGCTCATCAGAGATCGACAGGTGGACATGCGCCACCTGTTTTTGATTCGCCAATGCTAAAGCTTTATTCGCCAGCGTCAGGACGGGCGCACCGAGTTCGTCATTGCTGATGGTAAAGTCTTGAAAGGTCACGCCGAGCGCGATTCCCGTTCCCAATGCTTTTGACGCGGCTTCTTTCGCAGCGAAGCGTTTGGCGAGAAAACGCGCCTTCTGTTTAATGGCATGAAACGTATCGAGCTCAGGCGGCGTTAAGATTCGCTGGGCAAACGCATCACCACTGCGAGCGAGGGCTTTTTCCACTCGCTCGATTTCCGCAATGTCTGTGCCTAATCCTACGATCGCCATAGTGACTACTTTCTAGCTTCAACCATAATGGCCTTCATGTCAGCCACGGCTTTTGCCAAACCATCAAAGGCCGCGCGGCCGATAATTGAGTGACCAATGTTCAACTCGTACATTTCTGGAATGGCCGCAATCGGTGCCACATTGTGATAGGTGAGGCCATGCCCGGCATTCACGGTAATGCCGAGATCGGCGGCATAGCTGGCGCCTGCGGCGATCTTTTTCAATTCGTCTTGTTGGTCTGCATCATTGGTTGCATCGGCATAGTGGCCGGTGTGCAGTTCAATGTACGGTGCGCCACACGCTTTTGCGGCGTCGATTTGCTGGCGATCGGCATCAATGAACAGAGAGACTTTAATGCCGGCATCGGTGAGTTTTTGGGTCGCCGCTTTGATTTTCTCAAGTTGCCCCACCACATCCAGACCACCTTCTGTGGTCAGCTCTTCGCGTTTCTCTGGCACCAAGCAGACATACTCTGGCTGGGTTTGCAGCGCAATCTCGACCATTTCATCGGTAACGGCCATTTCCAGATTCATTCGCGTTTGAATCGTTTCACGTAAGATACGAACATCACGATCGTTGATGTGACGGCGATCTTCGCGTAGGTGGATGGTGATCCCATCTGCACCGGCGCGCTCAGCCACTTCTGCGGCATGGACAGGGTCTGGGTATTTTGTCCCGCGTGCGTTACGTAGAGTTGCGATGTGATCGATGTTCACGCCAAGGTAGATTGAGCTCATTATTCCATACTCCGTGCTCTGGGAACCCTTGCGATGAAAAGTTCCCTGCTTTTTAAAGGTTTGCCGCCAAGATACGGCTTTAAGGCCAGTCGTGTAAAGCGTTTTGCCGCTTTGAGTTGTTCTTTTGTGGTGAAGCGACGCTCGCTGATCGCGATCAGTTCATTGCCTAAAAACGTCAGGTTGTCGTTTCTCACTGAGGCAATGAATCCTTTCTGCTCGCGATAGCGATAGGTCATCTCCGGTGAGACTGGCTCGCCACTGCCCGCACAGTGTAAAAAATCCACGCCATACCCCATCGCCGACAGCAGCGCCAACTCAAAGCGGCGCAAAGCAGGCTCTGGATTCTCGCTTTGCGCCAACTCCGTCAACGCATGCAGGTAGTCATGAAACAGGGCGGGCATCGCCACTTCGGCCATTAACACTCGGCCAATCAACTCATTGACGTACATAGCAGAATAGAGATTAATACCAAAGAGAGGGAGACCTAAACTGATCGGCTCGGCTTGGCGCAGTGTTTTCATTGAACCTTTGCCTGACCATTTCAATAGCAGTGGTGTGAAGGGTTGCAGCGCCCCTTTGAGGTTAGAACGTTTGCTGCGTGCACCTTTTGCCATCAAGGTGATGCGGCCATACTCTTCACTGAAGACGTCAAGAATCAGGCTCGATTCACTATAGGGTCGGCGATGAAGTACAAAGCAGCGTTGTAAACCTTCTGATGACATAGCCTTTGATCACAACAGACACGAGGTTACGATCCTTCGTCAACCCAGTGAGGAGAATGCTCTCTTAGCGAGGCGCTAAGAGAGCCAACGGTTAAAGATCGTCGATGTAACCGAGAGAGCGTAGTGCGCGCTCGTCATCCGCCCAACCCGATTTCACTTTGACCCACGTTTCTAAGTAGACCTTACGGCCAAACAGTTCTTCCATATCGAGGCGCGCTTCGCGACCAATCGTCTTGATTTTCTCGCCGCCTTTGCCGATGACCATTTTCTTCTGGCCACTGCGTTCCACCAAGATCAGTGCGTTGATGTGGAAACCGTCGGTGTCTGGATTGTAATCGAAACGCTCGATTTCCACCGTCACCGAATAAGGTAACTCTTCGCCAGTAAAGCGCATCAACTTTTCACGCACAATTTCAGACGCCATAAAGCGCTGAGAGCGGTCAGTCACATACTCTTCAGGGAAGTGATGGGCCGCTTTAGGTAAGTGTTCACGGACATGCTTACGCAGCACATCAATGTTTTTACCGTGTTTGGCCGAAATCGGTACCACATCGACGAATTCCATCTTCTTCGACAGATCCATCATGTGCAGCATCACTTCGTTGCGATCTTGAACGTTGTCGACTTTGTTGACACAAAGCACAACAGGGAAGTTCGACTTCTGCAACTTGGTGAGCACCATCTCATCGTCTTTGGTCCAGTGGGTGCCATCAACGAGGAAAAACACCAGATTGACATCACTCAATGAAGAGTTGGCCGCGCGATTCATCAAACGGTTGATGGCGCGTTTCTCTTCAATGTGTAGCCCTGGGGTATCGACATAAATCGCTTGGTAATCCCCTTCTGTGTCCACCCCCATAATACGGTGGCGCGTGGTCTGAGGTTTACGTGAAGTTATCGAAATTTTTTGACCTAGAATGCGATTCAGTAGTGTCGATTTGCCAACATTCGGTCGGCCAACAATGGCAATAAAACCACAGTGTTGGTTCTCTGGCGACGCGGTTTCACCACTTGATGAAAAGAACGCATCGATATCAAATTCGTTGTTGTCAGTTGAGTCAGTCATTGTTAAGTTGCTCTAGCGCTAATTCCGCAGCCGCTTGTTCTGCCTTGCGGCGGCTGGTGCCTTTGCCAATGACAGGATCTCCGATGCCTGCCACTTCACACGAAACCGTAAATTGCTGGTTGTGTGCTTCACCTTTAATAGTAGTCACTGTATAGACAGGAAGCGGTTTTCTTCGCCCTTGCAGAAATTCTTGCAAACGCGTCTTGGGATCTTTTTGCGATACCCCCGGCTTAATGGCATCCAAACGACTCTGGTACCAGCTGAGTATAATCCTACGGACTACTTCAATATCGCTATCCAAGTATATCGCCCCAATGATCGCCTCTACAGCATCGGCAAGAATGGAATCACGACGGAAACCGCCACTTTTTAACTCACCTGGACCTAATTTTAAGTGATCTCCGAGTTCGAATTCTCGACCCAGTTCCGCCAGCGTATTGCCACGCACTAAGGTCGCACGCATACGGCTCATGTCCCCTTCGTTCACTTTAGGGAAGCGGTGATAAAGATCGTCAGCAATGACAAAACTTAAAATTGAATCGCCCAGAAACTCAAGACGCTCATTGTGTTTTCCATTTGCGCTGCGGTGTGTCAACGCAAGTTGGAGTAACTCGGCATCGTTGAACGGATAGCCGAGTCTGTTTTCTAGATTAGTGATTGGAGAATTCATGCTCTCTCGATAGTTTGTGCTTTAAACAAGCTAGTTAATGCCACCAATGCGGTTAAAACGCACACCAGTTGGAATCCAAGTCGGTAAGACACTGTCTGCATCACGATCAAACTCAAAACTGATCCAAATTGCAACGGCCTTGCCAACGAGGTTGGCCTCTGGAACAAAGCCCCAGTAGCGGCTGTCAGCACTGTTGTCACGGTTATCACCCATGACAAAATAGTGCCCTTGCGGTACGACCCACTCGTTCACACCACTGCGTGGCTGATACGCCGACACGCGATCACGACGAAGAGGGTTAACCAAAATTTGATGCTCCACTTCACCCAACTCTTCATTCAGTTGGATAAGTGGTACGCCGTCTTGAATAAACGGACTCTCTACCACATTCGATAATCCCACTTGGCGGCAAGTGCTCTCACCTTGTGGCTGAATGCAGATCTCTTTTTTGCTGCTGTAACGCACGGTATCACCCGGAAGGCCGACCACACGTTTGATGTAATCGATGCTCGGTTGTGGTGGATACTTAAAGACGACCGTATCACCGCGCTCCGGTTTGCCTGTTTCCACCAGTTGTGTACGCCAAACGGGATCTTTGAGTCCATAAGCGTATTTCTCAACCAGGATAAAGTCGCCGACTAATAGCGTTGGCATCATGGAGCCTGATGGAATCTGAAACGGCTCATAAATGAACGAACGCAGCACCAACACAATCGCAATCACTGGGAAGATGGAAACACTGTTTTCGATCCACCAAGGCTGCTTTTTCACTTTGGCTAACGTCGCGTCATCCAAACCTGTGGTTTGCGCTTCGATATCCATCACTTGGCGTTGACGCTGCTTAGCAAAAACCAGCTTCTCCAGTAGCCAAACAATACCTGTCACCAAAGTGACGATGACTAGGATGAGTGAAAATGTGTTCGCCATTGACTTCCCTTATCTCAAAAATACGAAAGTGAAAGGGTAACCCCTTTCACTCAAAACGTTGGCGCCAAAGCAAGTCAACATCGCCGACCCACTAGCGCGCTCAATCTTTACCGGTGGGCAAACTTAATCTTTGCCTACGTGCAGAATAGCAAGGAACGCTTCTTGTGGCAGCTCGACGTTACCGATCTGCTTCATACGCTTCTTACCCTCTTTTTGCTTCTTCAGTAGTTTCTTCTTACGACTCACGTCACCACCGTAACACTTAGCGATAACGTTTTTACGCAGCTGCTTCACCGTAGAGCGAGCAATAATGTGATTACCGATCGCCGCTTGAATCGCAATATCAAACATCTGACGTGGAATGAACTCTTTCATTTTTTCCACCAGCTGGCGGCCGCGAGTTTGCGATTGATCTTTGTGCGTGATTAGCGCCAGCGCGTCGACTTTATCACCGTTGAGCAGTACATCCACGCGTACCATGTTAGACGCTTCAAAGCGTTGGAAGTTGTAATCCAGAGAAGCGTAACCACGTGAGGTAGACTTCAAGCGGTCGAAGAAATCAAGCACCACCTCTGCCATCGGGATATCGTAAGTCACCGCTACCTGGTTGCCGTGGTACACCATATCCACTTGAACGCCGCGCTTTTCAACACACAAGGTAATCACGTTACCTAAGTAATCAGAAGGCACCAAAATATTACAACGTGCAATTGGCTCACGAATCTCTTCGATATCGTTGATCGCCGGCAGTTTTGCTGGGCTATCCACATAGATCAGCGTGTCGTCGGTCTTTTCCACTTCGTACACTACGGTTGGCGCAGTGGTGATAAGATCAAGATCGTATTCACGCTCTAGACGCTCTTGAATGATCTCCATGTGCAGCATGCCAAGGAAACCACAACGGAAGCCAAAGCCCAGTGCCGCCGAGTTTTCTGGCTCGTAGAACAAAGAGGCATCGTTCAAACTCAGTTTACCTAGCGCGTCACGGAAGTTTTCGTAATCGTCTGAGGAGACAGGGAAGAGACCCGCATACACCTGAGGTTTGACTTTCTTAAAGCCCGGTAGTGGTTTTTCGCTGCCGTTTTTCGCCAACGTCAGCGTATCACCAACAGGCGCGCCCAAGATGTCTTTGATACCACACACAACCCAACCGACTTCGCCAGTGCGAAGAATGTCGGTATCGACTTGTTTTGGAGTGAAAATACCTAAACGATCCACCCCCCAAGTTTGACCTGTGCTCATCACTTTGATCTTGTCGTTCTTTTTCAATTGACCGTTCTTGATGCGCACCAAAGAGACGACACCTAAGTAGTTGTCAAACCAAGAGTCGATGATCAACGCTTGCAGAGGTGCATCGGGATCGCCTTCTGGCGCTGGAATCGCAGCAACGATGTTTTCCAGCACATCGTCCACACCTAGACCCGTCTTCGCTGAGCAGCGAGTGGCCTCCATCGCATCAATCCCGACGATCTCTTCGATCTCTTCGGCAACGCGCTCAGGATCAGCGGCAGGCAAGTCAATCTTGTTCAGAATAGGCACAACTTCCAGATCCATTTCGATCGCGGTGTAGCAGTTCGCTAGGGTTTGTGCTTCAACGCCTTGACCGGCATCTACCACCAACAGCGCACCTTCACAAGCAGCCAAAGAGCGCGACACCTCGTAGGCAAAGTCAACGTGCCCTGGAGTGTCGATAAAGTTGAGCTGATAAGTTTCACCGTCTTTAGCGGTGTAGTTCAGTGTCACACTCTGCGATTTGATGGTGATACCACGCTCACGCTCCAGATCCATTGAGTCGAGAACCTGAGCGGCCATTTCACGGTCGCTTAAACCACCACAAACTTGGATTAAACGGTCTGATAGGGTCGACTTACCGTGGTCGATATGGGCAATGATCGAAAAGTTACGAATGTGCTTCATGATTTGGTGTGACTAAACTCTTTCAAATAGGGACGAAATACCAATCGAAATAACCCTCTGCCGAGCAGTTCAGTTCAGAGAGTTATCCAGATTGGTATGAGAAAGCCGTCATCTGACGGCATTTCAAACAAGTTGGCAGATTCTACCCAATTTCTAAGCGCTACGCACTAGCTAATTGGCTCACCGAGAATCCGTATCAAAGTGACTTGTCGCGACGATTGTCGCTCAAGATGAGAGGCGAACGTCTTGGCAAAGAGGATACCCGCTGCCGTTGCCAGTGCGGAGCACAAAATGACGACGCCCTCGCCAAGGCCAAACCAAGGCGCGATGAGAGCGGAGCCAAGCCAAGCCCCCAAGATCAAACCAAACAATGGTAGCAGATAGACCAGCGCGGCCGACTGCAACACGCGTTTCTCAGGCAGGCCAATTTCCACCACCTGCCCTTCACGTACCGCTTGTTTGGTCTCTAAGTGCCAGTAGAGTGATTTATTGCCAACCGCTTTCGACACAATCCCCGTGCCGCAGCTTTTTTGCGACGAGCAACTGTTGCAACTGGTCTGCTGCTCACAGCTCAGCTCGACGTGAAATCCGCCATGGTGCGCCTTGACCGAGGAGACGGTCGCCAGTGCCGTCATCATTGGTTGTGCCTTGAAGCATCAATCGTGACGGACTGAGCGATGCGTTTCGCCGTCGCAGGAGGAATATCACCAATCACAGAGATTTCCGCTGAACCACTGACAAAACTGTGCAACGTTCTTCGTCCTTGACGAACAAGCTGCCCTTTTAGTGACAAGTTGTCACTGTCGGAGACATAAATCGAGAAGCTGAACAGACCGTCGCTGTACATTTGACTCTCCACCATGCGCTCAGTGTTCGCCATACGATAACGGTTGAGCTCTTTGGGCTCAAAGCCGTTTGGAATCCAGTCTGCATGCCAATTAGGATTGTCTAAACTGCCTTTGGGCAGTGAGAGAACCTCTGGCAATTTTACCTCATTCAAACCACTTAAAATCGTGCCGATATGGTCGTTGACGCTATAGGAAATGGTGCGATATTGCTCTAACACTTCGCCATCACGATCCACCAGATCCGCTCTTAGAGGCAAATGCGTTTTCTCATCGACCCACAGCACGTAGGAGTAACGCAATCCGTCTTTGGGTACAACACGCAGCACTTGGCACGCCGTACCGGCCTCGCGAGCTCGGCCCACTTGGACGAAATCGTAGTACTGGCTTAATTCGTCAACATCGGCATTAAGCAAAGGGATGGTGGGGGCGACAATTTCACCCGACTCAATCGTAAACGGTTCGACACCAGGCTCAATGTAGCTGACTTCATTGCCACGGCGAATCACTTCACGGATAGGCCCACTGAGATAGACAAGGTGGGCAAGTTGTTGGTCGTCCGCTCGCGCGTGACGGTACAGCAAAGGCTCAATACTGTTTTTCTTGATCAGGATGTAAGAAAGCTCGTAATTGAGGTGCTGGCTGGCATCGTTCATTTGATCCAACAACGCCTTCGCAGCGTCATCGGCTGCAAAGGCGATTGGTGTATTCAAACTGAACAGTGCCAGCGCACTGATCAGGATTTTTCTCATTCAACTACCATTTCTGGGTGGTCATTCATCTGCTCTGTTTTACTGTTCAGACGCAGCTGAAGTTCATAATCTTGCAGCATAGCGTTAATGCGACGGCGTTGCTCTTGCACATCGACTTGACTCGCCGTACTGGATTGCGGCTCAACCGACGAACGCGTCAAGCTGACCGGCTCTGCACTGCCCGCAAACGGAATGGTTTGCAAAACAGGTAACTGGTCTGATTCTGGCGCGGCGGCATCAGACCCGCCGTATTGCTGAACGCCTAAAATAACGGCCAGCGATACGCAAGCCGCGACCGCGACTTGGCCAAACTGATTGAGCCATGCAGGCAACTGACGACGGGCTTGAGCAGGCGTCGGCTGCGACTCTACCTCGGTCTCTTTGATCTCTCGCACTGACGTATCTTGCAGAATCGAATGCGTAGGCTCAGACTCCAAAGCCAAAGCGACACTGTCTGCGATATTCCATTCAGGCTTTTGCGGCGCATCGCCACGCATGACATCACCAATGAGATGGTAATGCTTCCAAGCTTGTTGGCTGGACGCATCTTGCTCGAGCTCTGCAATCAGACCTTTGTCCACCAACTCTCCATCCATGAGCGCTGAAAGTTTCTCTTTGTCAGCCATTATCATTCACCATTAATCCTATCTATCAGGCATTAGGGTTGTCATTTACCTATCATTGACGTTGCATTAGCGGTTGGATTTTCTTCTCCACCGCCTCTCGAGCACGGAATATTCTCGAACGTACGGTTCCTACTGGGCAATCCATAACCCCAGCAATCTCTTCATAGCTCAAGCCGTCGAGCTCACGCAACGTCATCGCGGTTTTTAAATCATCAGGCAGTGCTTCAATCGCACTGAAAACAACGTGTTTCAATTCATTGGACAACGTTAAATTCTCAGGGTTCGATATTTCTTTCAGTGCACTACCGTTTTCGTAATATTCAGCTTCTTCAGTATCCACATCTTGCGCGGGTGGTCTGCGACCTTGGGCAACAATATGGTTTTTCGCAGTATTAACGGCTATTCGATACAACCAAGTGTAAAACGCGCTCTCGCCTCGAAAACTTGGGATGGCTCGATACGCCTTAATAAATGCTTCTTGTGCTACATCCGGGACATCCCCTGGGTTATTGATGTAGCGGGAGATAAGATTACAGACTTTGTTTTGATAGCGAATCACCAACAGGTTGAACGCTTGCTTATCTCCATTCTGAACTCGCTCAATTAATACTTGATCGGTCAGCTGCTCGTTCATTCGAGCGGGTACTCCTATTGTTATCGACTCTTATCCTCTCAGATATGAGCATTAATTATGCAAAATGTAGTATTGACACCACTGCTTACTTGAGCACTATTGTGACCTAGTAATAAAAATAAAGTTCAAAACAAATTTCACTATTTTTTGAGAAGTGATGCCCTTGCCACGAAGACGATTTGATTGTGCGCAGTGCCAAGGGGAAAAGCAATGTAATTTACGAAGAATTGCACCACTGGCGGTGCTATGATAGCAAGCCAGAGCAAGCTTTTATTGCAATTCATGGCTACCCGTACGCGACAGCTGACCGTGGCGGATGGATTTTGTCGGGTACAAATTAACTCGGGAACGTAACAGTTTTATGAACACAAACCGTGAACATCAATGTGATGTGTTAGTGGTGGGCAGCGGCGCTGCGGGTCTTTCATTGGCGCTTAGAGTGGCGGAGCATGGCAAAGTCATTGTATTGAGCAAAGGACCGCGTAGCGAAGGCGCGACTTACTATGCACAAGGAGGCATTGCCGCCGTTTTCGACGAATCAGACAGTATTGAATCCCATGTCCAAGACACCCTCATCGCTGGTGCAGGATTGTGCGAAGAGGAAAGCGTCAAATTTATCGCCGAAAATGCAAAAAAATGCGTACAGTGGTTGATTGATGGTGGTGTACCGTTCGACAAAGAAGATGACGACGGCAATGGCGAATCGCCTCGCTACCATCTCACGCGAGAAGGCGGCCACAGCCACAGACGTATTTTGCACGCTGCCGATGCGACGGGCATGGCGATGCAAACGTCGCTGCAAGACAACGCTCACAACCACCCAAACATCACGGTGCTCGAACGCCATAACGCGCTCGACCTCATCACAGAAGATAAAATAGGCGGTGATAAAGACAAAGTCATCGGCGCCTATATTTGGAACCGTAACCAAGAACACGTCGAAACCGTGCGCGCAAAGTTTGTGGTGTTAGCCACCGGCGGCGCCTCCAAAGTCTACCAATACACCTCAAACCCTGACGTCTCATCCGGTGACGGTATCGCAATGGCGTGGCGTGCAGGCTGCCGAGTGGCGAACTTAGAGTTCAACCAATTCCACCCAACCTGTCTCTATCATCCAGAGGCGCGAAACTTCTTGCTCACTGAAGCACTGCGTGGTGAAGGTGCGTACTTGCGCCGCCCCGATGGTTCTCGCTTTATGCCCGATTTCGATGAGCGAGAAGAGCTGGCCCCTCGAGATGTGGTTGCTCGCGCTATCGACTTCGAGATGAAACGCCTAGGTGCCGATTGCATGTATCTCGACATTAGCCACAAACCGGCAGACTTTATCGAGAAGCATTTCCCAACCATCAATATGCGTTTGCTCGATCTTGGTATTGATATGACCAAAGAGCCGATTCCTGTCGTTCCGGCTGCTCACTACACTTGTGGTGGCGTGATGGTCGACTTCAACGGTCAAACCGATTTGGCGCAGCTTTATGCGATCGGTGAAGTGAGTTACACCGGCTTGCATGGTGCCAACCGCATGGCCTCGAACTCTCTGCTCGAGTGCGTGGTGTATGCGTGGTCTGCCTCACAAGACATCATTGAGAAACTGCCATCGGCGACACTGGCCTCGAACTTACCGGCTTGGGATGAAAGCCAAGTCAGCTGCTCTGACGAAGAGGTGGTGATCCAACATAACTGGCATGAACTGCGCCTGTTCATGTGGGATTACATGGGCATTGTCCGTACCGACAAACGCTTAGAGCGCGCCATGCGCCGTATCCAACTGCTTCAGCAAGAGACACACGAGTACTACAGCAACTTTAAAGTCTCGAATAACCTGTTGGAATTGCGAAATCTACTCCAAGTGGCTGAGTTAATGGTGCGCTGTGCCATGCAACGTAAAGAGAGTCGCGGCTTGCATTACACCCTCGATTACCCTGAACTGGCCAAAGACAGCGGCCCGACCATTCTCGTGCCCGATAAACGTCAGTCGATCAAAAATTAACATTAGGGAGCGCGCTGCTCCCTTTTTGTTTGCTGCAACTTAGTTTGACGCAACGCCACCAGCAAATGCCGATATTGCCCATCGGGCAGACTGTCTCGCCACAACAACACACGCTTACCGTCACTACGCGTCAAACATAGCGCCCACGCAGACAAAGCGGTGGAGACTGCTTTAATCCCAAACTGTCGACCTTGGTAGTGATAGCAAAAATCAGCATCAAATGTGATAGCCCCCTTTAGAGAATCATGGAGCATCCCGCCTGAGTTGGCCCATAGAAACAGAGACAACAACACAATAGGCGTTACGACTAAAGGTAAGGCGCTTGTGATGAGCAGGCAGCAAGTCAACATCGATACAATGACATTGACTTGAGCGGCCATAAAAGAAGGATGAGCGCAAACGCTCATGGATGAAGGGGAGTTAACGTACCTTACTGAGGTTGTGGGCGACAATTTTGTCCACCATTGCTGCATGACCTAGGTTTTCACTGCGACCGTGCCCCATTATCCAGGTGAACAAGTCCGGATCATCACACTCCAACAGTGACACAAAATCGCGCTGTTCGTTTTCTTGCAGGCTATCAAAGCACTCTTCGAAAAACGGCATGATGACCACATCCAGCTCCAACATTCCTCGGCGACATCCCCATTTGATACGCGCTTTCTCTTCCGCGGTGTACATTCTATTTATTCCTCACCTTGTCGGTTGTTTTCGCCGAGTGTAACAAGCAAAGCACTTTGCAACTACTAACTCAGTCACAGTCCGAACGCTTGCTGTTGAAGACAAAGGTTGTTTCAGGGCGCAGAGGGGCATTATGATAGCCAAATTAAGTCACCTTCATTACTCATTAGGTAGTCAACTATGGACTGGAACACGACATTTTCGCCACTCCCACTCTCTTCGCAAGACGCTCTTCCTTCGCTTGCCATAGCGCCACTGGAGTCTTGGGCGCTGATTCAGGCAACCGGCCAAGACAGTAAGTCTTACCTGCAAGGGCAGTTGACCTGTGACGTCGTGACTCTGGCGCAAGATGAAGTTCGCCTCGGCGCCCATTGCGATGCGAAAGGTAAGGTATGGAGTGCGTTTCATCTCTTTCATCACCAACAAGGCTATGGGATGTTTCAGCCTAAGGCTTTAGTTGAGAAAGAGATCGCCGAGTTAAAAAAATACGCCATTTTTTCCAAAGTGGAGTTCAGTGAAAGTTCGCTAACACTCCTGGGCGTGATGGGCAGTGCCGCCGATGCATTTATTGATGCTTTGACTCAAGAGCGCGGTGATGTGCGTTTGCTACACGAAGGTAGCGCGGTACGTATCGGCCAGCAGCGCTGGGTTGTGATCACCAATGAAGAGACGGCATTTCAAATCGTCGATACCTTTGAAGGGCAAAAGAGCGATGAGTCACTGTGGCGCCTGTACGACATTCAATCGGCCAGCCCTAGCCTTACTCAAGCGCAGCAAAATGAGCACATTCCTCAAGCGCTGAACCTTCAAGCTCTCGGCGGGATTAGCTTCACAAAAGGCTGCTACACCGGACAAGAAACCGTAGCAAGAGCGAAATACCGTGGCATCAACAAGCGAGCCCTGTTTATTTTAAAAGGCCAGTGCGATGTAGCGCTGGAAGAAAACGCGGAACTTGAACGTGCGGTCGGTGACAACTGGCGCAGTGCGGGCCATGTATTGGCGAGCTACCAATACACCGATGGCGTGTGTCTCGCGTTAGCGGTGCTGCCAAATAACCTAGAGGCAGAGACGCCCTTTCGTTTCAAGCACCTTGAGCACTCTCGTCTGACGTTTGCACCGTTGCCATACTCACTTGACGAGGCGTAAGCATATCCGCACTCAAGTCACGCAGTTTCTAGAGCAGCAGCAGGTGTCTTATCGCTTGCTGCCTCACGAGAGCGAAGCGATCACAATTGACGAGGCAGCACGGCAACGTGGCGTGCGCCCAGCCCAAATGGTTAAGTCTATTTTGCTGCGTGATATGAGCGATCGCTACGCCTTGGCGTGCGCCCCTGGGCACTGCCGCGTTGACCCGAAAAAAGTGAGAGCGCAGCTCAATTGGCGCCGCATGACTTGCGTTCCGATAGACGAAGTCCCCACTATCACCGGCTACCCTATCGGAGCTGTCGTACCTTTACTGCTCGCTCAGGAAATGCCGATACTGTTCGATGCTCACATTCTTAATGAACCCATTGTCACCATTAGTAGTGGTTCTCCCCTTGCAGGTATCGCTCTTCAGTGCGACGACCTGCTTAAGCTTTGCCAACCCTTGGTATCAGATATCATTCATACATGATACACAGCTCTCACTTTCAGAGATTTTGTGATAAAGATCGCAATTAGCAATCACTAATTAAAAATTTTTATTCATTTTTAAAGCATATATAGTCACAAGAAATAAAATGCAGTATCCTGCTCGCGTTGGTTTAAGAATCGAGCGAATTAAGATGTATTGCTTGGCACTGCGATTTTATTCACCTAGTGTAAAGCGCGTAGTGTAATCCTTCTCCAACAAAAAAGTGAATCCACTGATTGTTTCAGGACATCCACTTTTTGTGTAATGCATCTGTGACTATTCGCCCGCCTTGTGCGGGCATTTTTTCTGGCAATTAACAATTTTCTAACACTTTCCTATTAGTTTGGGCTATTCTTATTTCTGTCATATTGCTCTGGCTTAATTTCCGGCGTTGAGAAACCCCAAACCGAACAGAATCGACAGAACATAAATGAGGTAACAATCACACCAATTTGGATATTTATCCGTAAATTTGCCTACAGCAACACAAATATCCAAATAGAAAGACTTTAACTGCATATTCCCCCATAACAATCACACATTCTAATTGGGGAATTTAGTATGATTCGCAGTGCTTGCTAAAGAAAAGGAACAACGTATGAGACTGTTTAAGCGCTATACACCAAGTATGATTGCTAAACACGTGAGTCGGCTATTTAAGGGAAGAATCTACATCTACGGAGTCGGAGGTTTTGAGTTTGATAATGGCAAGCTCATCCTACCCGCAAAAGCAGAAAGCAAACACTTCAAAGCGGTGAAGGAAGTGAATCAAGAAATTATGAAGCTCCGTTGCGCGTACGCTTGAGCGTTACCATACCGCCAATGAGCGCGGGTGGAACACTCAAAGAGATAAAGTAAAAGGGTTGGCTAGTGGCCAACCCTTTATTATTTTCCCGGCTATGGTTTTCGCGGCTATGGACGCTTGATAAACACACGGAGTGAGGAGAGTGTCCTGAATTCTGTGTAACTGTCTAGACTTAAGCCTTAAAGGCTAAGGATGGACAATATGGATAAGAAAGCACTCGAAGCTTTTGCTCGTGAAGCAGCAAAGTCAATTAAGACTGAATCTGATCTTGATGACTTCCGAAAAATGTTAACCAAGGTGACCGTTGAAACGGCGTTAAACGCTGAACTCGATGAGCACCTTGGGTATCAAAAACACCAACCTAGAACTAGCTCCAACTCCCGCAATGGCTACTCGGGTAAATCAATCATCACCGATGATGGAGAAGTCGATATCGACGTCCCTCGCGATCGTGAAGCTAGCTTTGAACCTCAACTCGTCCGCAAGCACCAAACTCGATTCCAATCCATGGACGACAAGATATTAAGCCTATATGCGAAAGGCATGACCACACGTGAAATCGTCGCAACGTTCAAGGAAATGTATGATGCAGACGTCTCACCAACGCTGATATCAAAGGTGACCGACTCGGTACTCGAGCAAGTGATTGAATGGCAGTCGCGACCTCTCGACGAAATTTACCCTATCGTCTATCTCGATTGCATCGTGGTTAAGGTGCGTCAAGACAAGCAAGTCATCAACAAAGCGGTCTATCTTGCGTTAGGCGTCAACATGGAAGGCCAGAAAGAACTGCTCGGCATGTGGCTCTCTGAAACGGAAGGCGCCAAGTTCTGGCTTAACGTGCTGACAGAGCTTCAAAACCGTGGGGTAAAAGACATCCTTATCGCTTGCGTTGACGGACTAAAAGGTTTTCCTGACGCCATCAATACTGCGTTCCCAGAGACGCAAATACAGCTCTGTATCGTCCACATGGTGCGAAACTCGGTCAAATACGTCCCTTGGAAAGACTACAAAGCGGTGACGGCTGACCTGAAGAAAATCTACCAATCAGCCACAGAAGATGAGGCACTGCTCGCTTTAGAGCAGTTCTCTGAACGATGGGATAGTAAGTATCCTCAAATCAGTCGCTCTTGGACGGCGCATTGGGACAACCTCAACACCCTGTTTAACTACCCAGAGGATATTCGCCGAGCCATTTACACGACTAACGCCATTGAATCCCTCAACAGCGTTATTAGAAAAGCGATCAAGAAGCGCAAGCTCTTCCCAACGGATGAATCAGCTAGAAAGGTGATCTACCTGGCTATCCGAGATGCTTCCAAGAAGTGGACGATGCCGATTAGAAACTGGCGACAAGCTCTAAACCGCTTTATGATTATGTTCGAAGACCGACTCACTGAATACATGTAACCCCCGACAGTTACACAGAATTATTTACAGGGTCGGAGTGAGCTTAATCGGGTTGGAGTGTTCGAGCCCGTTTGGCCAACTCAGGGAGATTGCCTTTAAGCCCAAGGGCGCGCTTCATCACTTCATCTTTTGCGCCCGGTAGTTGCCCCAACAAAGACATACCAATCCCTCGCACCAGTTTCTTCGCAGGGTTGTCGCCGGAAAACAGATCTTTAAATCCTTGCATGGCGGCAATCATTTTCGCCGCTTCCGCTTTCCGCCAGCGTTCATAGGCGCGCAAATTGCGCTTGCGGCCAATATCTTCACCGCGCTGCCAAATCTCGACGATCTCTTGCGCTAGGCTAGCTGCATCCAGCAAGCCCAAGTTCACGCCTTGACCGGCCAATGGATGAATGGTGTGCGCGGCATCGCCCACTAAGGCGATACGCTCAGCAACAAAGTCTCGTGCGTAACGCATTTTAAGAGGAAAAGCAAAGCGTTCACCTTGCACTTCACATAGCCCTAGCCGCCCGTCAAACTCAACCATCAACTGCTTGTTGAACTCGCTGTCACTCATCTCAACTAAGCGCTGAGCTCGGTTCGGATCGGTGGACCAGACAATCGAGCTCATCTTGCTATCATTAAGGGGAAGAAACGCAAGCGGCCCTTGCGCAGTAAAAATCTGCCGAGCGACTCTTTGATGCTCATCTTCTGTGACGACATTCGCCACCACCGCACTATGGCCATAATCCCAATTGGTCAATGGAATATCTTGCTGCTGTCGAACCCAAGAGTTCGCGCCATCTGCGCCAACCACCAGCTTGGCCGTCAATGCTTGACCATCATCCAACGTCAACCACGCTTCGCTTTCACCGACCGCAAGGGTTTGACACTTGGCCGGCATAAACATTGATACATTGGCTTGCTGCGTCACTTTCTCAAGCAACGCGAGCTGTATGACTCGGTTTTCAACAATATGGCCGAGATCGGGCTGGGCGAGCTGCGTGGCATCAAACTCGATACGTGCAAAGCTGTCTTGCTCCCACACTTCCATCGCTTGATAAGGCGCTGCACGTCTTGAAATAATGCCATCCCAAGCGCCAATATTGCGCAATAGAAGTTCACTGGAACGACTGAGCGCAGAGACGCGCACGTCCGGCAATGCTCCTAGCTCAGGCTCGGGTTGCTGACTTTCAATCACGGCAATCCGCAAATCGGTCTCTTTGAGCGCTGCGGCCAACGCTAGACCAACCATTCCGCCACCAACGATAGCAATATCAACACTTTGCATGAACTGTCCTTTCTTTTCTACGATGTGATGGCCGGTTAACGTGCCACCAAACCCAATGTGCGTTGTAAAAGTGGCTTTTTCACTGGCGGCGCCCACTCCATTACCGCCAGTCCTAGGTTTCGACCAATTCGCATGGCTAAGTAATCGTTCGAGAAGGTATGAACCAGACCGGCGGTCAACGCAATGGTTTGCTCACGATCCGCTTCTCGACGCTGGCGATATTTGGACAAAAGATCATAGTGCCCAGGATCGTTGGGTGCGCCCGCGATCAGCTCAGCCAGTGTCGCCACATCTCGGATACCCAAGTTAAATCCTTGCCCTGCGATAGGGTGCAAGGTTTGCGCTGCGTTGCCCACCACCGCGATACGATGGGCGATCGTTTGTCGACGTGTACGCAAAATCAGTGGATAGCTGGCGCGTTGGCCAGCCTGTTGCAACTGGCCAAGTCGCCAGCCAAACGCCGTTTGTAGCTGAGCTAAAAACGCGCGGTCAGTGAGGGAAAGCAACTCGCTAGCGCGATCAGGTTTGACGCACCACACCAAAGACAACCGCTCTTGCGACATAGGTAACAGCGCCAAAGGGCCGGTTTCAGTGAAGCGTTCAAATGCCTGTCCATGATGTGGCTGCTGAGCACGAATATTGGCAATGATTGCCACTTGATCAAAGTCATGCTCATTGAGGGTCAGCCCCACTTGATCGCAGCTCGATGATAACGCACCGTCTGCCGCAACCAGCAATCGACTTCGAATGTGCTCACCACTAGACAGGATAATCTCAACGTGCTGAGCACTTCTCTCCAGTTGTAGCACAGAATCTGGGCAGTAAAGCGCAATCGCGGGGCGCTCACTGACCAGTTGGTGATAAATACGCCCAACATCGGCCAACTCGACAACGTAGCCCAACGCTTGATCACCGATCTCTTCTCTGCTGATCGACGTCATGCCTGCATGGCCGCGATCAGAGACATGGATATGATTGATGCTCGTTGCCACTGGCGCGATGGCTGACCACAGCCCCCACTGCTTCAACTGCTTCGCACTGCCATAAGAGAGCGCGATAGAGCGCGAATCAAAGCCAGGGTGTCGACTGTGATCGGACTCGAAAGACTCCACAACCGCAATCGACAACTCACCATGACACAGAGTATCCAGCGCGAGAGCCAGCGTCATTCCCGCCATGGCTCCCCCTGATATCACCACATCATACTGCTTCATCCTGATTCCTTACTGACGAATTAATGGATCGTAGGTGCGCGCTCGGGCGTACTCGGTTTTTGACCGAACTCGGCATGAATCGTCAGTACGCACGCTTTGATGTGCTCGATCACTTGCAGAAGCAGATCCGCTTGCTCTTGCAGATCATCATCTTCGTCGATCCCCAATTTCGAGATCTCCTCAAGATCCGCAAGGGCTTCTTTGCACTCTTGAGACGCTTTTTTCAAATTGGTGCCGACCAAGCCAAGCCCAGAGATAAAATGGTTTACCCAATCGGCCACACCATCAGCCACATCAAACAACGAGGCACTGGCCTCCTCATCGGGCAATAGCAAGGCCATCTCTAAGCTGGCGCTGGTCATATCTGCAACCGTCACATCCAACGTCTTTTGCGCGTGTGCTAACGCACTGGTTGGCCATCCCATGCCTTCGTTGGTGTAGTCAAACAGCATCGGTTGCCAGCTTTTATCAGTCAGACTCAAACCACCGCTGAGCATGCCCGTCAATAAGCCGTGTAGCTCAGAAGGGTTCACAGCCAGTCCGGCACTTTGCAGTTCGCTAGCGAGAGAGAGGTAATCTGGTAGGGATTTATTGCTCATAGAAATGACCCAAATTTTACAGGAATTGGACTAATCCTAACACTTACCACACCTGGCGAAAACGCACGAATCGACAATAGTGAATAGCTTTTACGCAAATTGTCCATTTCGTGTCTTTTTACACTCGAGTCGGTCGTGAAAAGCTTGAATCTTATCTAGGCTTTTCCTATAGTTTCCTCCTCGGTGACATTGCGTAGGGCGCTGGATTGTCATCTTAATCGGAATATTTGAATTGATATGAGTAATCAAGCGGTAGATGTCGAAATTTTAGGAAAGCTGACGAGAGTGAATTGCCCTGCGGGACAAGAAGACTCACTACGTCGAGCTGCAAAGCGCCTTGATGAAAGCCTAAAAGAGATGACCGCAAAAACCAAAATGACCAATGAAGTGCAATTGTTGACCTTCGTCGCGTTGAACTTCTGTCATGAACTCGAAACCCGTGATACTGTGGAAGAGCAACAGAATCACATGTGTGAGCGCATGGAATTGCTCACCGCATCGATTGACGATGCATTGAATAAAGTAAAGCCAGGACAGCAATAATCAAGAATTTACCCTGGAGTGTGCGTGAGGGGATTAGTCCCTGAGCCGATAAGCAATACCCAAGGGTCGGTACTTGATAGCTATTGAGCAAGCTCGGCATGCACCGAGAAGCCTACGGTTATCATTGCTGATCCGCCTTGAACCAGCTGGTTCAAGGGTCAACATCTCCAACGGCACTCTGGGGTATCCTCCTTGCGCAACATGCGTTGGATTTACCCTTTGATAGGGGTAACGCAGCATGTCTGAGTCTCGACAACAATTTCGTCAAACCATCCGCCAAAAACGACAGCAACTTGCCAGTGATGTGCAACACCTCGCCGCGCTTGATCTCGTGCGTCAGTTTTCATCACTTCCAGAGCTCACCTCTGCCGAGCACATCGCACTTTATCTCTCAACGGACGGCGAAATTGACACCATGCCGTTAATCGAATGGCTATGGCAACAAGGTAAAAAAACCTATCTCCCTGTGCTGCATCCTTTTTCCAAAGGCCACCTGCTGTTTTTGCACTATCACGCCAACACGCCGTTAGTGGAAAACCGCTTCTACATTCCAGAGCCCAAGCTTGACCAAACTCAAGTCATCCCGGTAGAAAAACTGGATTTAATCTGCACACCTTTGGTCGGTTTTGACTCCAGTGGCCAACGTCTTGGCATGGGCGGCGGCTACTACGATCGTACCTTAGCCAAATGGTTTGCCTGCTCGCAAGGCGCAAAGCCAATTGGCTTAGCCCATGATTGCCAACACGTTGATGTCCTACCTGCTGAGCAATGGGACGTGCCACTTCCAAAAATAGTGACCCCAAGCCGGATATGGGATTGGGAATAGACGCCATTTGCGGCTATAATCGCGCGCAATTCACCGATATTTACACCGCATTTAGGAGATGGGCATGACTCAAGATGAAATGAAAAAAGAAGCCGGCTGGGCTGCACTACAATATGTCGAAAAAGGCAGCATTGTCGGTGTGGGTACGGGCTCCACTGTGAATCACTTCATCGATGCATTGGGCACTATGAAAGACGACATCAAAGGTGCCGTATCCAGCTCTGAAGCTTCCACCGAGAAACTCAAAGGACTCGGTATCGAAGTGTTTGATTGCAATGACGTGACCAAACTGGATGTCTACGTCGATGGCGCGGATGAAATCAACCCAGCACGTGAAATGATCAAAGGTGGCGGCGCGGCACTGACTCGCGAAAAGATCGTCGCGGCGATTTCCGACAAGTTCATCTGTATTGTCGACAACACCAAAGCCGTTGAGGTTCTTGGTCAATTCCCATTGCCCGTTGAAGTCATCCCTATGGCTCGCGCTTACGTTGCACGTGAACTGGTTAAACTTGGTGGTGAGCCTGTCTACCGTGAAGGTGTTCTGACCGACAATGGCAACATCATTCTCGACGTTCACAATATGAAGATTGTTGAACCTAAAAAGACCGAAGATCAGATCAATGCCATCGCGGGCGTCGTGACCGTTGGCCTGTTCGCTCATCGCGGCGCGGATGTCGTGATCACCGGGACACCAAACGGAGCCCAAATCGAGGCATAAAACGACTTAATTTAGTTATTTCCTTACAAACGGCGCCTTTAGGTGCCGTTTTTCTTTTTAGCCCGATAAAAATTATTCCTTATTCCGTAATTTTCTTACCCAAGCTGTATTTTTTTTGTTAACTTAGTGAGCAGAAGACGCACAAGGAAAACGTTTGCGTCACACTAAGTGTCGAAAAAACGTTGTCATTTAACATGTGCGCCAGTTAAGCCCCAATTTCCCATTATAAGGATGAACATAATGGCCAAAGTTTCACTGGAAAAAGACAAAATTAAGATTCTACTCCTAGAAGGCCTTCACCCATCGTCGGTCGAAGTTTTGCAAGCCGCTGGCTACTCCAACATTGAGTACCATAAAGGTTCCCTTGCAGAAGATGAGCTTCTAGAAGCCGTTAAAGATGCACACTTTATTGGTATTCGCTCGCGCACCAACCTCTCCAAGGAAGTAATTGATGCTGCTGAAAAGTTAGTCGCGATTGGCTGTTTTTGTATTGGTACCAACCAAGTGGATCTTAATGCGGCGTCCGTTCGCGGTATTCCAGTGTTTAATGCCCCATTCTCGAACACGCGCAGTGTGGCAGAGTTGGTGCTAGGTCAAGTTCTCCTACTCCTTCGCGGTATCCCTGAAAAGAATGCCCTTGCCCACCGTGGCATTTGGAAGAAGAGTGCTGATCACTCTTACGAAGCGCGCGGTAAACGCCTTGGCATCATTGGTTACGGTCACATCGGTACCCAGCTTGGCATCATCGCTGAAAACTTGGGTATGCGCGTCTACTACTACGACATTGAAAACAAACTCTCTCTTGGCAACGCGACACAAGTCCACACCATGAGTGAGCTTCTCAATAAGTGTGATGTCATTTCTCTGCACGTACCAGAAACGCCAGAAACCAAAAACATGATGGGCGCTGAAGAGTTTGCTCGCATGAAGCCAGGCTCAATCTTCATCAACGCCGCTCGTGGTACCGTGGTGGATATTGAAGCGCTGTGCCATGCAATGGAATCAGGCCACCTAGCTGGCGCGGCGATTGATGTGTTCCCGGTGGAACCAAAGACCAATGCGGACCTATTTGAATCGCCATTACAGAAGTTTGACAACGTTATCCTCACCCCTCACGTCGGCGGTTCGACACAAGAAGCGCAAGAGAACATCGGCGTGGAAGTCGCGGGTAAGTTAGCGAAATACTCAGACAACGGGTCAACCCTATCGAGTGTTAACTTCCCTGAGGTGTCGCTGCCTGAACACCGTGACTGTTCGCGTTTGCTGCACATTCACAAAAACCGTCCTGGCATCCTGACGCAAATTAACACCATCTTCGCAGAAGATGGCATCAACATCGCGGCTCAGTACCTGCAAACCAGCGCAGAGATCGGCTACGTGGTGATTGACGTTGAAACGGGCCGCTCTGAAGAGGCGCTTGAGAAGCTAAAAAGCATTGAAGGCACCATTCGCGCGCGAATCCTGCACTAATGGTTCGTTGAGCAGCAATAAAAAACCACCGCTAGGTGGTTTTTTATTGGGATAAACTTAATTAAAGATGGGTTTATGGCTTGAGCGTTCGCTCTCCGCGAGCAATGCCTACCACGCCACTTCGCGCCACTTCAATCACATCCGTCACTTCAGAAATCGCTTGAATGAAGGCATCCAGTTTGTCACTGGTCCCAGCCAACTGAACGGTGTATTGCGAAGAGGTCACATCGACAATTTGACCGCGGAAAATATCCGCCGTGCGCTTCACTTCAGCGCGAGCAAAGCCACTGGCTTTGACTTTCACCATCATCAGTTCGCGTTCGATATGCTCAAACTCGGTGACTTCTTGCACTTTCAGCACGTCAATCAGCTTGTGCAGTTGCTTTTGAATCTGTTCAAGCTGCATGTTATCTGAAATGGTCGTAATGTTGAGGCGTGATAAGGTCTCATCGTCTGTCGGTGATACCGTCAATGACTCAATGTTATAGCCACGCTGAGAGAATAGCCCCACCACGCGAGACAAGGCACCCGGCTGGTTTTCCAGTAGTAGTGAAATAATATGTCGCATAATTAGGTTCTCTCCGTTTTGCTCAACCACATTTTGTCCATACCCTCGCCTTTGATCTGCATTGGGTAAACGTGCTCTGTTTCATCGACATTGATATCCACAAACACCAAACGATCTTTCATATCCAAAGCTTGCTTTAGGCCCGCTTCCAGCTGATCGGGGGTTTCGATACGGATACCCACATGCCCATACGCCTGTGCAATGGCTGCAAAGTCAGGAACAGAACTCATGTAGGAGTTGGAGTGTCGCCCTTGGTAGATAATGTCTTGCCACTGTTTGACCATGCCCAAGAAACGGTTGTTGAGGTTAATGATCTTCACCGGAATATCATACTGCATCGCCGTAGAGAGCTCTTGGATGTTCATCTGAATACTGCCATCGCCCGTCACGACAACCACTTCTTCATTCGGCTTAGCAAATTTCACCCCCATACCCGCAGGAAGGCCAAAGCCCATCGTGCCTAGACCACCAGAATTGATCCAGCGGCGAGGTTTATTAAACGGGTAGTAGAGCGCGGCAAACATCTGGTGCTGACCAACATCAGAAGCCACATAAGCGTCGCCATTCGTCAGCTTGTGCAGTGTCTCGATAACTTGCTGAGGCTTAATCCGCTCTGGAGAGGTTTCATACGCTAAGCAAGCGCGATCGCGCCATGTTTGAATGTCGTCCCACCAGCGAGTCAATGCTTGTTGATCGTTGGATGCTTGTTGATCTTCTAGCAGATCCACCATAGCTTGCAGTACTTTGTCCGCAGAGCCGACGATCGGCAGATCCGCTTTGACGTTTTTAGAGATGGATGAGGGATCAATGTCGACATGCATAACTTTCGCATCGGGACAATATTTCTCTAGATTGTTGGTGGTGCGATCATCAAAGCGAACCCCAACACCAAAGATCAGATCGGCGTTATGCATCGCCATGTTTGCTTCATACACGCCATGCATCCCGAGCATACCGAGCGCATTTTTGTGTGTGCCAGGAAAAGCCCCTAGTCCCATCAGTGTGCTAACAACCGGCAAATTCAGCGCTTCTGCCAATTTAAGCAGCGGTTTATCTGCTTCGGCGATCACCGCGCCACCACCGACATAAAGAACCGGCTTTTTCGCGTCGAGCAGCGCTTTCAGCGCCTTTTTGATCTGCCCTTTGTGGCCGCTGGTTGTCGGCTTATAAGAGCGCATTGAAATGGATGAAGGATACTCGTAAGGCAGCTTCACCAAAGGATTCATCACATCCTTAGGCAAATCAATCACCACAGGACCTGGTCGCCCGGTAGTGGCAATATAAAAGGCTTTTTTGACCGTTTCAGGAATATCTTCCGCTTTTTTCACCAAAAAGCTGTGCTTTACCACAGGGCGAGAGACGCCAACAATGTCACACTCTTGGAACGCATCGTTACCAATCAGGTTATTAGGCACGTTGCCGGAAATGACGATCATCGGGATAGAATCCATGTACGCCGTCGCGATCCCCGTAATGGTATTGGTCGCTCCAGGTCCAGAACAGACAAGCACCACACCTGGGTTGCCCGTTGCTCTTGCATAGCCGTCGGCCATGTGGGTAGCGGCTTGTTCGTGACGCACGAGAACGTGCTTGATTTGGTCGGTTTTGGCGTGCAGCGCATCATAGATATCAAGAACGGAACCACCTGGGTATCCAAAGATCTGTTCAACGCCTTCTTCGATCAGAGATTGCACCACCATCTCTGCTCCGGACAACATTGCTGCCATATTTTTCTCCTTACCAGTACCTCAATCAATAAGGTCAATCAATTGAGCTGGTTTTACATAGTCTAGGTCTTATTCGTAGCCTAATCGAAATACATACACTTTTTCGGCTATGTCCTGCTCTGTCGTAACAAAAAGCAAGGTAACGCAACAAATGTAACGTTTAATTAGCACCAGGTCTAATGCGATTTACCTCGCAAAATTGACAAGATGCTACTAAACAAGGAAACAGGGCCTTAAATACTCACCGAGTGGCACCAAAGCAATACAAGGCATTAAAGTAATGGAAAATTTTAGTCATATATATTGTTTCATCACTTCTCGTCATCCTCATCTCATTGGCTAAAGCTGATGAGTAAAGCGCAAAAAAAATCCCTCAATGACTCATGTATGTCATTGAGGGATTTTTCATCAATCGAAAAATTATCCTAGCGCGGAACTACTTGTGTTCCGGCTTATCACTGTACATTTCTTCGATTTCGTCCTGATATTTATCATTGATCACTTTTCTGCGCAGTTTTTGAGTGGGCGTTAGCTCGCCATCGTCCATTGAGAAGGCTTTAGGCAGCAGTTTGAACTTCTTCACTTGCTCAAAATTGGCCAACTCTTTTTGCAGATCTTTGACTCGCTTTTCCAGCATTTCGACCACTTGGTGGTGTTTTATCAGCTCGACCCTGTCGTGATACTTAATGTTCAACTCTTTGGCGTACTCTTCCAAGCTGTCAAAACAAGGCACAATCAGAGCGGAGACAAATTTGCGCGTATCGGCAATCACCGCCACCTGCTCAATGAAGTGATCTTTGCCGATCGCCCCTTCGACCACTTGAGGCGCAATGTATTTACCGCCGGAGGTTTTCATCAGCTCTTTGATACGGTCGGTAATAAAGAGATGGCCATCCTCATCAATATGCCCCGCATCTCCTGTCTTCAAGAAGCCTTGCTCGTCAAAACTCTTCGCTGTCTCCTCGGGCATTTTGTAATAACCACGCATGACCATAGGGCCACGGACGAGAATCTCGTTGTTCTCTCCGATTTTCACTTGCGCACCGGGCATAGTGACACCAATGGAGTCAGGGTTAAAACCGGTATCGCTCCAGCATGACACCGTCGCGGTGGTTTCCGTCATACCGTAGCCTAACTTGACGTTAATGCCTAAAGCATGGAAAAAACGGCCAATGGTTTCATCAAGCTTTGCGCCGCCACAAGGCATAAAGTTGATGCGACCACCCAATAAAGCACGCAGCTTCGACAGGACCAATTTATCCGCAAGCGCATGTGACTTTTTCAGTAGCAAAGAAGGCTCTCGTCCCTCTTGATGACACGCCGACACCTTGGCGCCCATATTCACCGCCCAGGTGAACAGCACTTTGCGAATCAGTGGAGCTTTAGACACTTTCTCATGAATGGCCGAGAAGATTTTCTCGTAAAATCTTGGCACCGCACACATCACAGTAGGGCGCACTTCGCCTAAGGCATCACGCACTTGCATGGTGTCTTGCAGATAACAGTTGGTCGCGCCTTTGTAGAGCACGTAGTAAGTCCACGCCCGCTCAAACACGTGAGACAACGGCAAGAAACAGAGCGACACATCATCTTGAGAGAGGCTCAGACGTTTGTCATGCCCTTCGAGTTGCGCGGCAATGTTAGCGTAATCGAGCATCACGCCTTTCGGTTGACCGGTAGTACCTGAGGTGTAAATCAGTGTGAGCAGATCATCGGCGTTTGATTGGCTTAAACGCGCGTCAAGCTCCGCTTGGTGCGCTTCGCTGCCGCTGGCAATAAAGCCTTTCCAGCTCATCGCGTTCGGCGCATCCCCTAATTCGATGTCATCGGACATAGCGACAATCAACTCAAGCTGAGGGCACAATGTCGTGATCTCTAACGCCGCATCAAACTGAGTTTGCTCGCCAACAAACAGCACTTTCACATCCGCGTTTTCTACGATATATGCGGACTGGGCAGCGGTGTTGGTCGGATAAATAGGAACGGTCACGATACGGGCTTGCAGCGCACCGATATCAGCGATGGTCCATTGCGGCATGTTGTTGGAAAAAATGCCGACTTTATCTTGTATTCTCAATCCTTGAGCCAATAGTGCAAGCGACACGGCGTCCACTTGCTGACCGAACTGCTTCCAACTGATGTCTTGCCAAGCACCGTTCACTTTGTGCTTGAGCGCGGCGCGATCGGCGCCTTGTGCAATTCTGTCTCGAATTCGTTGTACGATATGAAAATCTAAATTGGCCATCACTTCTACCTTTAGCTTACACCTGTAAGCCTTATTTCAGCGCACAAGTGTACATTTCAAGTTTGAAAAGGCAACTGACACTCATCAAACTTCTGCCGCTAAATAGTAAAAAACCTCGGGAGGCGAGAGCCACCCAAGGTTTTTTAATACAAGAAAAGTGTGTCAATTAGTTTAAAGCGACCACTTCACCGCACACCATCATCAGTTGATCACGCAACCAGATGTGGCCTTTGTCTTTTTCACTCGACTCGTGCCAGCTGAGGTAGCCACTGATACTGGCGTTCTCAAACGGGAACTCAAGTACTTGTAGCTGCTCTTTGTTGGCGGCATTTTCAACCATCCAACGCGGTGCGATAGTCACGAGCTCTGACTGACCGACCACGTACAGCACGTTACTCAAGCTCGTACCTTCATAGTACGCTTGTAAGTCTAGATCACGATAAGCTTGCTCAGAGAAGCTACGCTGACCATGAATTTTAGACAGTTTTGCATGACGCTCACGCAGCAAGTCATCTGCGCTCACGCTGCCGTTAATGCGCGAGTGTGCTTTTGATGCGACGACAACCAATTCGTCTTGGAAGATTTCTGTGCTTGAGAAACCTTGCTCATCAAAACGGGCGTAATCAATCACAAAATCAATTTCTTGATAACGCATGCGCTCAGCTAATTGGCGGTCAAATTCCGCATCGAGGTGCAGTTGGACATTCGGTGCCAACTCGTGAATCGTTGCCATGATTTTGGGTGCAAAACGCATGTCACAAGGGCTGCAAATACCAAGCTTGAAAAGACGTGTTGACGTTTCAGGAGAAAACACAGAACTTGGCAGCTCGTTACGGATCAGTTGCAACGCTTGACGCACAGGGCCAAACAGTTGGCGAGCGCGTTGAGTCGGTTGGATACCGCGACCTTGACGCATAAAGAGTTCGTCATTAAACATCACTTTTAGGCGTGCGACAGCGTTGCTCACTGCAGGTTGGGACATGCCCAAGTTATGCGCAGCGCGTGTGATGTTTTGCTCTTGCATCACCGCATCAAACACAGTTAATAGGTTGAGATCCACTCCACGTAACGTACTTTCCATACGGTAGCTAGACATAGCGCTAACCGATTCTTTCTTGTCATTCATTTGGCAAGCCTCATTAAAATTCGTCAAATTCATTCAATATTTTTGATGCGAATAGGTGGGGAACAGAAAGCCGTGGCACGGGATGGCACTCGTATTTCTAAGTCAGATATTTCCTAACGCATTACTACTATCAACGAATCAAACTGCGCTTATCAACTAGATTGATATTTAATCAGTATTTTTTATCATACAAATCAGAAAGGCCTTACGAATCAAAACATTAAGCCACATGTAAAAATAACTAAAACGCTGTTTTTTATAGAAATATACAAATATTTCATATACCTCACGCATTTCCATATCGCGCCGCTATTATGGAGGGAATCAATAGTTACTCTCGCGGATACAAAAACAGCATCAATAACTGATGCTGTTTTTGTCGAATCAACGTAGCGCCTATCTCAACGCTAGGAGGGGGTAACATAACTTGGAAAATCCACTCGCTCCCATAGTTCACCGGTCAACGCCAACTGATCATCCCAACGCCCTTTTTCAATCCACGCCACAATTGCCTGTGCGACATCGGGGTAATTCACACTCTCTGCTCCAGGCTCATCGAGCCAACGACGAACAATCGAGGCATCCAGCATCTCCATCGACGACGCCAACCCAAGATCCTCTAATGTTGCCACATTGCTTAGTTGCTCAAACTGCCCACTCAAGGGCTTGAGTAGCAGCTTCTTACCCAACGTCAACGCTTCTGACGGCAGCTCAAAACCACCATTGGCAATCACCCCACCGCATCGATTGAGATGGTAATGAAAAGAGGAGACGCTGAGTGGCATAAACTCGATATTGTCGATCAATTCAGGTTCGATGATTTCTGGGTGATAACAGATAAAGCGATGGTTAACAAAACGAAGCAACAACTCCGAAATGTCGGCGGTGCTTTCAAACGGCAAATAAACCAAAATAAACGCTTCTTCTGCCACCTCTTCTCTATGCGTATGCACAATGGGTGGCAAAATGGGTTGATCAAAATGATACCAATGCAGCCCGATGTGATAATTGGCTGGGGCAAAATGCTCGATGACTTGTTTATCAAACCAACTCGCGCCACGTAAAGGGACAGGGTAGCGAAAGGCGTTTTGGTGGCTGATGCTAATCGATGGGATGTTTTGTTGCCGTGCGGCCCAAGCAGACACAGGCTCGAAATCATTGAGGACGAGATCGTACTGAGACAAATCGAGCTGTTTGACTTCTCGCCAAAAATGCCAGGGGTTATTGCTCAAGGCGGTTTTTAGGTAATCCACCTGGCCTTTATTGGTCACAAATGAAAAGCCTTGCCGAGTTTGATAGTCGCCAAACTCCTCCATAGAGAAGTACTTAGACTTTTCTCGGCCAGAAAAGAGAAACTGCACCTCCAACCCGCTCTTTTTTAAACACTGTGCCATTGCTCTTGCACGTGCGATATGACCATTACCAGTGCCTTGAACGCCATACAGTATTTTCACTCATTAACCTCCAATCAGGGTGAGGGCAGCTTGAGCACACATCATGCCCAAGACTGCGCCTAACAACACATCAGTGAGAAAATGGACACCCAACAAGATACGAGATAAGGCGATAAAACAGGCCCAGACTAACGCGATGACCGCCAAGCCTGGATAAAAGTGTCCGATCAAGGTGGCCATTAAGAACGCCGCTGCCGTATGCCCAGAGGGTAAACTGTAGCGATCGGATGGAGTAATAAAAGAGGGCACCAGATCTGACAACTCCTGCGGACGGCGGCGCTTAAATAAGTTTTTCAACGTCCAGTAAATCGGAAGCTCGATAAGAAACGCCGTTAAACCAGCAAGCAGAAACCAAGCCCCAGTATCGCCACCCCAGCCCCACGCTAGAGCGCCAAATAACACATAAAGGTGTCCATCACCTGTGTGAGAGACGGCTTTGCTCAAGCGAGACACAGGCCAAGAAAACTTGTGCTGCAAGCAAAACAATGAGAACGCCAAATCTAACTTTGCGATAGGTTCGATAGTACGCATGACCGACTCCTTTCCATGACGGTATTGATGACAAACTAAGCGTTCTTGGTGACAGGTTCGTGAACGTTTCACTGTAGTTGCGTGACATCAACACTCAGTAGAAAACGCAAACCTTTGCGTCTGTTGAAAATAAAGAAAACAAGAAAGAGGAGAAAACTTGCACTTTAGGGTTGACCTAGGCGGTTGAGTACGGTACTAATTTGTTAACTTAATTTTGTGGATATATAACGACCTTTAAGGACACGTTAATCATGTATATGCGTTTTTCTCTCCTGCTGAGCCTCCTCCTTATCGTGACCAAATCGCGCGGGTAGGCTGTGGACGAAAAACCACCACACAGATTCAAAAAGCCCGCATCAATATGCGGGCTTTTTTTTACTATAACGAAACCGGAAGTCATCGATTCACTCACTCAAATGTGTAGAAATCACTAAGGAAGCAAACATGAACGATCAAGTCATTATTTTCGACACCACATTGCGTGATGGCGAACAAGCGTTGTCAGCAAGTTTGACAGTTAAAGAGAAACTGCAGATTGCCTACGCGCTTGAAAGGCTCGGCGTTGATGTTATTGAAGCAGGCTTCCCTGTATCGTCTCCGGGTGATTTTGAATCCGTCCAAGCGATTGCTCGCAACATCAAGAATAGCCGAATCTGTGCGCTTTCTCGTGCAGTAGCGAAAGACATCGATGCGGCCGCTGAAGCGTTAAAGGTCGCCGACCAATTCCGTATCCATACCTTCATTTCGACCTCTACAGTGCACGTTCAAGACAAGCTTCGCCGCAGCTACGACGATGTAGTCGAAATGGGTGTCAAAGCGGTTAAACATGCGCGTAACTATACCGATGATGTCGAGTTCTCATGTGAAGACGCTGGCCGTACTCCAATTGACAACCTATGTCGTATGGTCGAAGCGGCGATCGATGCTGGTGCCAGTACGATCAATATCCCTGACACCGTAGGCTACACGGTGCCCAACGAGTTTGGCGGCATTATTCAAACTCTATTCAACCGCGTGCCAAACATCAATAAAGCGATTATCTCTGTTCACTGTCACGATGACCTTGGTATGTCTGTTGCCAACTCAATTGCAGCGGTTCAAGCAGGTGCACGTCAAATTGAAGGCACCATTAATGGCATCGGAGAGCGAGCGGGCAACTGCTCTCTCGAAGAGATCGCGATGATCATCAAAACTCGTCAAGAACTGCTTGGCGTTCACACTGGCCTTAAACACGACGAAATCCATCGCACCAGTAAACTCGTCAGCCAATTGTGCAATATGCCGATTCAATCCAACAAAGCGATCGTCGGCGCCAACGCGTTTAGCCACTCTTCCGGCATTCACCAAGATGGCATGCTGAAGAATAAGAACACTTACGAAATCATGACGCCAGAGTCGATTGGATTGAAAAACCAAGCGTTGAACCTAACCAGTCGCAGTGGACGTGCCGCTGTGAAGAGCCATATGGACTCAATGGGCTACAAGAGCGAAGAGTACAACCTAGATGCGTTGTACGAAGATTTCTTGAAGCTGGCTGACCGCAAGGGGCAAGTGTTTGACTACGATTTGGAAGCCTTGATGCACTTCTCTAACTTGCGCGAAGAAGATGACTACTACAAGTTGAACTATCTCAGCGTGCAATCTGGTAGCGTAATGGCCACCACCAGTATCAAGTTGCAGTGCGGTGATGAAGAGCGCTGCGAAGCGGCCGTCGGCAATGGCCCGGTGGATGCCTTGTACCAGTGTATCTATCGCGTCACTGGGTATGATATTGTGCTGGATAAGTTTGACTTAACCGCCAAAGGTGAAGGGGAAGATGGTTTGGGCCAAGCGGATATTATCGCCAACTACAAAGGCCGAAAATATCACGGTACCGGCGTTTCAACGGACATTGTCGAAGCCTCCGGCCAAGCCCTTCTTCACGTGATCAACAGCATTCACCGTGCAAACCAAATTGCTGAAATCAAACAGAAAAAAATCGCAACCGTATAAGACGCCTGAGACTCCGGTCTCAAGGCTTCACGATAATTAAAATTAAAGGATTAACATGACAGACAAAACGTACAACATTGCCGTTCTCCCTGGTGACGGCATCGGCCCAGAAGTAATGGCGCAAGCCAATAAAGTACTGGATGCGATTGAGAGTAAGCACGGAATCCGCTTTGAGCGTGAACAGCATGATGTGGGTGGCATCGCCATCGACAACCACGGTACGCCACTCCCAGAGAGCACGGTGAAGGCGTGTGAAGAGTCCGATGCCGTTCTATTTGGCTCAGTAGGTGGTCCGAAATGGGAACATCTACCGCCAAACGATCAACCTGAACGTGGTGCGTTACTGCCGCTACGTAAACATTTCCAACTCTTTTGCAACCTGCGCCCAGCTCAAATCCATTCTGGACTGGAAGCCTTCTCACCACTGCGCGCAGACATCTCTGAGCGTGGCTTTGATATCGTCGTCGTGCGTGAGCTGACTGGCGGCATCTACTTCGGTCAACCGAAAGGACGTGAAGGAGAGGGTGCTAACGAGAAAGCGTTTGATACGGAAGTGTATCACCGCTTTGAAATCGAGCGCATTGCGCGTATTGCGTTTGAGTCTGCGCAGCTGCGCCGCAAGAAAGTGTGCTCAATTGATAAAGCGAACGTACTGCAAAGCTCTATTCTTTGGCGAGAAGTAGTGGAAGAGATCGCTAAAGAGTACCCAGATGTTGAGCTTTCTCACATGTACATCGATAACGCCACGATGCAGCTTATCAAAGATCCGGCTCAGTTTGATGTCATGCTGTGCTCGAATATTTTTGGCGACATCATCTCAGATGAATGTGCGATGATCACCGGCTCAATGGGTATGCTCCCTTCTGCCAGTCTCAATGAGAGCAAGTTTGGTCTGTATGAACCCGCTGGCGGTAGTGCCCCGGACATCGCAGGCAAAAACATCGCCAACCCAGTAGCGCAAATTCTGTCAGCAGCGCTCATGCTGCGTTACAGCCTAGGCGAAGAAGCAGCAGCGCAAGATATTGAACATGCCGTATCTAAAGCGCTAGCCGCTGGTGAACTTACCGCAGACCTTGCCGGTAACAACCCCGCTCTGACGACCTCAGAGATGGGCGACAAAATCGCTGGATACATTTTAAACTCGTAATAGACAGACCAAACACAACAGACTATAAGTCGTCATGACACCGCCAATCGCCGCTTGGCATTGGCGGGTTTATCGACAAGGACGACGAGGAAGAGCAATGGGTAAAACATTATACGAAAAGGTGTATGACGCACATATCGCCGTCGAAGCCGAGGGTGAAAACCCTATCCTTTATATTGATCGTCACTTAGTGCATGAAGTGACCTCACCACAGGCGTTTGACGGCTTGCGTGAAAAAGGACGCACCGTGCGTCAAGTCAGCAAGACCTTCGCAACCATGGATCACAACGTCTCAACCACCACCAAAGACATCAATGCATCCGGTGAAATGGCGCGAATCCAGATGGAAACGCTGTCCAAAAACTGTGAAGAATTTGGCGTCACACTGTATGACATCAACCACAAATACCAAGGCATTGTCCACGTAATGGGCCCTGAGCTCGGTATTACGCTTCCGGGTATGACCATCGTATGTGGTGACTCACATACCGCAACGCACGGCGCCTTTGGTTCCTTGGCATTCGGTATCGGCACCTCAGAAGTTGAGCATGTGCTTGCCACTCAAACCTTGAAGCAAGCGCGCGCCAAAACAATGAAGATTGAAGTCAAAGGCAAGGTCGCCCCTGGCATCACGGCAAAAGACATCGTACTTGCCATCATAGGGAAGACCACTGCCGCGGGCGGCACGGGTTACGTGGTCGAGTTCTGCGGTGAAGCGATCCGAGATCTGTCGATGGAAGGTCGCATGACGGTGTGTAACATGGCGATTGAATTGGGCGCAAAAGCAGGCCTGATTGCACCCGATCAAACCACTTTCGATTACATCAAAGGTCGTAAATTTGCGCCTACGGGCGCCAACTGGGACGCTGCTGTAGAGTATTGGCAAACCCTGAAAACCGACGATGACGCCAAGTTTGACGCAGTCGTTACGCTAAATGGTGCAGACATCAAACCACAAGTCACATGGGGGACAAACCCAGGACAAGTGATCGCCGTCGATAGTCCAATCCCTACGCCCGAGAGCTTTCAAGACCCTATCGAGAAAGCCTCTGCTGAGAAAGCCCTTGCCTACATGGGACTAGAAGCTGGCAAAGCACTGTCTGACTACTCCGTCGATAAAGTGTTCGTTGGTTCTTGTACCAACTCTCGTATCGAGGATATGCGCGCCGCTGCCGCTGTGGCGAAAGGACGCAAAGTGGCGGCTCATGTGCAAGCGTTGATCGTACCAGGTTCCGAGCAAGTGAAAGCGCAAGCCGAAGCTGAAGGGCTTGATGTCATCTTCAAAGAAGCTGGCTTTGAATGGCGCTTACCTGGTTGCTCTATGTGTCTTGCCATGAACAATGACCGCTTAGGGCCAGGAGAGCGTTGCGCCTCCACATCAAACCGAAATTTTGAAGGTCGACAAGGCCGTGGGGGTCGTACCCATCTAGTCAGCCCTGCCATGGCCGCAGCTGCCGCCATTGCTGGCCACTTTGTTGATATTCGTGAGTTAAACTAAGGAGACACCACATGTCAGGATTTAAACAACATACCGGCTTGGTTGTGCCTCTCGATGCAGCGAATGTCGACACTGATGCAATCATTCCTAAGCAGTTCCTGCAAAAGGTGTCACGCTTAGGGTTTGGCAAGCATCTCTTTCATGATTGGCGCTTTCTAGATGATGCCGGTGAACAGCCTAACCCAGATTTCGTCCTCAACGCTCCGCGTTATAAAGGGGCCTCAATCCTGCTCGCACGCGAGAACTTTGGTTGTGGTTCATCACGTGAACATGCTCCTTGGGCGTTAGCCGACTACGGTATCAAAGCCATGATCGCGCCGAGCTTTGCCGATATTTTTTACGGCAACTCGATCAACAACCAAATGGTCCCTGTACGCTTAGCAGAACAAGAAGTCGACGAGATTTTTCAATTTGTTGAGGCCACTGAAGGCGCGGAAGTGGAAGTGGACTTAGAAGCGATGAAAGTGCGTGCTAACGGCAAAGAGTACAGTTTCGAGATCGATGAGTTCCGTCGTCATTGCTTGCTCAATGGACTCGACAACATCGGTTTGACCTTACAACACGAAGAGAAGATCGCCGCTTTTGAGGCGAATATCCCCGAGTTCTTGCGTTAATCTCGCGCTTACCATAAAGCTGGCAACCTGCCAGCTTTTTTTTGATCACTCTGAAGATGAAATATATCAGGCACTCGGAGGGTCTCAATCACTATGTACGATTTGTCAGATCAGATTTGTAAAGGTATAAGATGAAAACATCGCTCGCTGCACTTCTTCTGCTCGCCCCTATCTCCGCGTTGGCTGCACCCGAATCAAAACTTTGGGCATATTGGAACACAAGCAACCCGGAACACGCAGAGTCAATCTCTCATCAAGCATGGCAAGAGCTCCTTGATAAATATCTGGTTGTGCAAGGCGAAGACCATCTGTTGCGTTATGGCGCGTTTGAGCCTCAAGACACACTCAAACTCAATCGATATATCGAGTCATTGGAGACGCTCGACCCTCGTCAATTACGCCAGAACCAGCAATATGCCTATTGGGTAAACCTGTACAATGCCGTCACCGTTAAACTCATCATCGACCACTACCCCGTATCATCCATAACGAAACTCGGTGGGCTATTTAGCTTTGGCCCTTGGGATCAAGATGTCCTGACGATCAATGGCCAAGAGGTCACTCTCAACGATATCGAGCACCGCATTTTACGCCCAATCTGGCAGGATCCTCGTACTCACTACGCCGTCAATTGCGCCAGTCTTGGCTGTCCAAACTTGCAGGCGTCTGCGTTCACCGCAGAGAATACTGAAGCGCTGCTAGAACAAGCCGCAGAGGCATTTATCAATAGTCGTAAAGGAGCAGAGATACAAGGTGAGACACTCACGCTCTCCTCAATTTATGATTGGTTTGCCGCTGACTTTGGCGACAAAGAAGCGCTGTTTGATCACCTAACCCACTACCGCCCGGAACTGGCCGAGTTTTCAGGCAAAATACGCTACGATTACGATTGGCAACTGAACGAACGAAAAGAGTAGTCGAGAACAACAAGAGTAAAAACGAGAAACGCCCAGCTGAATTAGCTGGGCGTTTGAGTATTTAAGCCTGGCGATGTCCTACTCTCACATGGGGAAGCCCCACACTACCATCGGCGCTAATTCGTTTCACTTCTGAGTTCGGCATGGAATCAGGTGGGTCCAAATCGCTATGGTCGCCAAGCAAATTTTGTTGTCTACTCACCATGATGAGTGAGACGAATAACTGGTGCTGATACCCAGACTCGAACTGGGGACCTCATCCTTACCAAGGATGCGCTCTACCACCTGAGCTATATCAGCACACAAAATCTTGTGTCGGTGGACTAAAAAAACCCGTCTAACAACGGGCTCTCTTTATTTTTAGATACCTTGTTCTAAAAATCAGAGGTCTTACCTTTGTCTTCATTTTTCTATAAAAAATGAAAAGAAATTGGAAGCCTGGCGATGTCCTACTCTCACATGGGGAAGCCCCACACTACCATCGGCGCTAATTCGTTTCACTTCTGAGTTCGGCATGGAATCAGGTGGGTCCAAATCGCTATGGTCGCCAAGCAAATTTTGTTTAAGTTCCTAGTCTCTAGTGCCTAGTTCCTAGAACTTAATAATTCGGAAAGCTGTGTTTATCGTTTCTAGCTACTAGGAACTAGTCACTCGTCTCTTTTACACATTCAATGTTCTTTCATTGAGTCCATCAAAACCCTTTGGGTGTTGTATGGTTAAGCCTCACGGGCAATTAGTACAGGTTAGCTCAACGCCTCACAGCGCTTACACACCCTGCCTATCAACGTTCTAGTCTCGAACAACCCTTAAGGGCACTTAAAGTGCCAGGGAAGACTCATCTCAGGGCTCGCTTCCCGCTTAGATGCTTTCAGCGGTTATCGATTCCGAACTTAGCTACCGGGCAATGCGATTGGCATCACAACCCGAACACCAGAGGTTCGTCCACTCCGGTCCTCTCGTACTAGGAGCAGCCCCCTTCAATCTTCCAACGCCCACGGCAGATAGGGACCGAACTGTCTCACGACGTTCTAAACCCAGCTCGCGTACCACTTTAAATGGCGAACAGCCATACCCTTGGGACCGACTTCAGCCCCAGGATGTGATGAGCCGACATCGAGGTGCCAAACACCGCCGTCGATATGAACTCTTGGGCGGTATCAGCCTGTTATCCCCGGAGTACCTTTTATCCGTTGAGCGATGGCCCTTCCATTCAGAACCACCGGATCACTATGACCTGCTTTCGCACCTGCTCGAATTGTCATTCTCGCAGTCAAGCGGGCTTATGCCATTGCACTAACCTCACGATGTCCAACCGTGATTAGCCCACCTTCGTGCTCCTCCGTTACTCTTTGGGAGGAGACCGCCCCAGTCAAACTACCCACCAGGCACTGTCCTCACCCCGGATAACGGGGCTAAGTTAGAACATCAAACATACAAGGGTGGTATTTCAAGGTCGGCTCCACAGATACTGGCGTACCTGCTTCAAAGCCTCCCACCTATCCTACACATGTAGGCTCAATGTTCAGTGCCAAGCTGTAGTAAAGGTTCACGGGGTCTTTCCGTCTAGCCGCGGGTACACTGCATCTTCACAGCGATTTCAATTTCACTGAGTCTCGGGTGGAGACAGCGTGGCCATCATTACGCCATTCGTGCAGGTCGGAACTTACCCGACAAGGAATTTCGCTACCTTAGGACCGTTATAGTTACGGCCGCCGTTTACCGGGGCTTCGATCAAGAGCTTCGACCGAAGTCTAACCCCATCAATTAACCTTCCGGCACCGGGCAGGCGTCACACCGTATACGTCATCTTACGATTTTGCACAGTGCTGTGTTTTTAATAAACAGTTGCAGCCACCTGGTATCTGCGACTCTCAATAGCTCCATCCGCGAGGGATTTCACCGTCAAGAGCGTACCTTCTCCCGAAGT